>NZ_WVQX01000009.1:0-179496 GCF_013110595.1 Ruegeria sp. HKCCD6428 | reverse complement strand
ACAGAAACCTCGTCTGCACATGCCCCCCAATGGACGCATACGCAGACGCCGCGGAGTAGCATCAAAAACCCCGCCGAGTTTCGGCGGGGTTTTTTCGCCAATCGGAAACTCATGTTCTGATTTGAGCCCTTTTGGGATGTCGTTTTTACCCAGCGAAGCGTCTTTTTCGCTTGCTGCGCGTGCGAAGGGCTCATAGCTCTGTGCGTGGGACACCCCTCCCCAACGAGGGGCGTGTATCTGGAAGGGTAATACAGATGAGCACTCAAAAACCGGCGACGCGGCCGGCCAATCCGCGTTTTTCCTCGGGCCCTTGCGCCAAACCCCCCACATTTGATCTGACCAAACTGGCCGATGCGGCCTTGGGACGCTCGCACCGTGCCGCCGTTGGCAAGGACAAGCTGAAAGCGGCCATCGAAGGCACGCGCGAGGTGCTTGGCATTCCGGCAGATTACAGGATCGGCATTGTTCCCGCCTCGGACACGGGCGCGGTTGAGATGGCTCTTTGGTCGCTATTGGGCGAACGCAAGGTCGAGATGCTGGCGTGGGAAAGCTTTGGGTCCGGTTGGGTGACCGATGTGGTCAAGCAGCTTAAGATCGACGCCGAGGTGAAGACTGCCGATTACGGACAGATCGTGGATCTGGCATCGGTCGATTTCGCCAATGACGTTGTATTTACCTGGAATGGCACCACCTCGGGCGTGCGCGTGCCGAACGGTGATTGGATCGCCGATGATCGTCAGGGTCTGACGATCTGTGATGCGACCTCGGCTGCCTTTGCGATGGACCTGCCCTGGGACAAGCTGGATGTGACCACCTTCAGCTGGCAGAAGGTTCTGGGCGGTGAAGCCGCGCATGGGATGCTGATCCTGTCGCCGCGCGCCGTTGAACGTCTGGAGAGCTACACCCCTGCATGGCCGCTGCCGAAGATTTTCCGCCTGACCAAGGGTGGCAAGCTGATCGAAGGCATCTTCACGGGGGCGACGATCAACACGCCGTCAATGCTGGCGGTTGAGGATTATCTGTTTGCACTGGATTGGGCCCGTTCGGTGGGCGGTCTGAAGGGCCTTATTGCCCGCGCGAACGCCAATGCCGATGCCGTGCATGCGTTCTGCGATCGGAACGACTGGATCGAAAACCTGGCCGAAGACGCTGCGACGCGGTCGAACACATCCGTCTGTCTGAAATTCACCGACGCCCGAATTCAGGACGGCGCAAGCTTTGCCAAGGCTGTGGCCAAACGGCTGGAGTCCGAGAATGTCGCGCTGGACATCGGTGCCTATCGCGACGCGCCTGCGGGCTTGCGGATCTGGTGCGGCGGTACGGTCGAGACCTCGGATATCGAAGCGATGCTGCCTTGGCTGGCATGGGCCTTCGAGGCCGAAATCGCGGCGCAAACAGAAGCCGCCTGATCGCATCCCATCTTCACCGGGCAGCATCGGCCCGGACCTCTCAATACATTCAAGGACCACAAACATGGCTCCCAAAGTACTCGTTTCCGACAAACTCAGCGAAACCGCCGTTCAGATTTTCCGTGATCGCGGCATCGACGTGGATTTCATGCCCGATCTGGGAAAGGACAAGGACAAGTTGGCCGAGGTGATCGGCCAGTATGACGGTCTTGCCATCCGCTCGGCCACCAAGGTCACGCCGACCATTCTGGAAAAAGCCGACAAGCTGAAGGTGATCGGCCGCGCCGGAATCGGCACTGACAATATCGACAAGGAAGCGGCGTCGAAAAAAGGTGTGATCGTGATGAACACGCCATTCGGCAACATGATCACCACTGCCGAACACGCCATTGCGATGATGTTTGCCGTGGCGCGGCAGATCCCCGAGGCCTCGACTTCGACCCATGCGGGCAAGTGGGAAAAGTCCAAATTCATGGGGATCGAGCTGACGAACAAGACGCTCGGCGTCATTGGTGCGGGGAACATCGGTGGCATCGTGTGCGAGCGCGCGCTTGGCCTGAAGATGAAAGTCATCGCCTATGATCCCTATCTGGGCGAAGAGAAAGCCGCCAAGATGGGCGTGGAAAAGGTAGAGCTGGACGAGTTGCTGTCCCGCGCCGACTTCATCACCCTGCACGTGCCGCTGACGGATCAGACCCGCAATATTCTGAGCCGTGAGAACCTTGCCAAAACCAAGAAAGGCGTGCGCATTATCAACTGTGCTAGGGGTGGTCTGGTGGATGAGGAGGCTTTGGCCGAGGCGCTGCAATCCGGTCACGTTGCGGGAGCCGCGTTTGACGTGTTCAGTGAAGAACCCGCCAAGGACAATCCCCTGTTCAATCTGCCCAACGTGGTCTGCACGCCGCATCTTGGTGCAGCAACGACTGAAGCGCAGGAGAATGTGGCGCTGCAAGTGGCCGAGCAGATCTCGAACTATCTTCTGACAGGTGCGGTCGAGAACGCTTTGAACATGCCCAGTGTGACGGCGGAAGAAGCCAAGGTGATGGGGCCGTGGATCAAGCTGGCCGGCCATCTGGGCAGCTTCATCGGCCAGATGACGGATGAGCCGGTCAAGGCGATCAATATCCTGTATGACGGTGTGGCCGCTGAAATGAATCTGGCGGCGTTGAACTGCTCGGTGGTTGCCGGGATCATGAAGAAGTTCAACCCCGAGGTGAACATGGTGTCGGCCCCGGTTGTTGCCAAGGAACGAGGGATCAAGATCTCGACCACCAATCAGGACAAATCGGGTGCATTCGAAGGCTATATCAAAGTCACCGTTGTGACCGACAAGCGCGAGCGTTCCATCGGTGGCACCGTGTTCAGCGACGGCAAACCGCGGTTCATCCAGATCAAGGGCATCAATATCGACGCCGAGGTCGGTGCCCATATGCTCTACACCACCAACGAAGACGTGCCGGGCATCATCGGTGCTTTGGGGCAGACCATGGGTGAGAGCAACGTCAACATCGCGAACTTTACCCTGGGTCGATCCGAGGCCGGCGGTGAAGCGATTGCGTTGCTTTATGTTGACGAACCGGTTCCGGCTGAGGCACGCGCCAAGCTGGCGGAAACGGGTCTGTTCACACAGATCAAGCCGTTGGAGTTTGATGTCACCTGACATGGTCTGTTGAGTTTGAGAAACAGTGCAGGACCCGGATGATCGAATACCCGGGTCCTGTGTTTTCTCAGGCCGTAATATGCGGCACAAGCGAGCTGACCCTACCGTCGGAGGATCTATGACACAGCCTGTCTACGTTATTGGTGATCTGCACGGGCAGGTGGCCGAGCTGGAACGCGCGCTGTCTCGGATCCGGGGCGATGGCGGCCCGGACGCCCAGATCGTGTTTCTGGGTGATTACGTGGATCGCGGCCCTGACAGCCGCGGGCTGATCGAGCGTCTGATTGCCGGGCGCGATGCGGGCCTGAACTGGATCACTCTGCTGGGCAATCATGATCGCATGTTCGCCTGGTTCATGGAGGATACGCCGCGTCACGATCCGCATTTGCTTGTCGGTTATCATTGGCTGCATGAAAGGCTGGGTGGGGTCGAGACCCTGCGCAGTTATGGCTTGGAATTCGAAGGCCAGATTCGTCTGGAAGATCTGCATCAGATGGCGCAGGCGGCGGTGCCGAAATCGCACCTGACCTTTTTGCGAGATCTGGTTCTGATGCATCAGACGCCCGAGCTTGCCTTTGTTCACGCAGGCATTCGCCCGGGCGTGCCGCTCAACGCGCAGCGGGACAACGACCTGGTCTGGATCAGGCAGGACTTTCATGCTCATCGGGGCCCGCATCCCAAGCTGATCGTGCATGGCCATACTCCGGTAGACCGGGCAACGCATTATGGAAATCGCGTCAATCTGGACACAGGTGCCGGATATGGGCGCCCGGTGGGTGTCGCGGTGTTCGAAGGGCAGACCTGCTGGGAATTGACCGATCAGGGGCGTTTGCCTTTGACCCCCTAGATCACCTCGCCCGGCCAAGAAATTTGGAGATTGAATATGTATGTCGCCACTTTGCTGACCAATCCGGCAGCGCCTTCGCTGGACAGCGCATTGCCCGAGTCATTGCGCAATGCGTGGGGTGGCGGGGACATCCTCTGGCTCAACCCGGATGAGGCGGCAGAGTTCGAGTTGAACGCCATCCCCGACAATCGCTGGGACGTTTGGGCAGACCTGCAAGGGATGGGGGTGGACCTGATCGTGCAACCTGCGCAAGGACGGCGCAAACAGATGCTGCTGGCCGATATGGACAGCACGATGATCCAGCAGGAATGTATCGATGAACTGGCGGATGAGGCCGGCGTCGGCGACCGGGTCAAGGACATAACGGCCCGCGCCATGAACGGAGAGCTTGATTTCGAAGGCGCCCTGATCGAGCGGGTTGGTTTGCTGAAAAATCTGGATGAAAGCGTCATCGGCAAAGTTCTGCAGGAACGGATCACCCTGATGCCCGGAGGCAGGGAATTGCTGGCGACGATGCGGGCCAACGGGGCCTATACAGCATTGGTATCCGGTGGCTTTACGGCCTTTACCGCGCGGGTGGCAGAGCTTTTGGGGTTTGATGAAAACCGGGCCAACACTTTGCTGGCGGAAGATGGCAAGCTGACCGGAGACGTCGCGCGTCCTATTCTGGGGCGTCAGGCCAAGGTCGAAGCGCTGGCGCAGATTTCAACGCGTCGGGGTCTGTCGGAAAGTGACGTGATCGCCGTGGGTGACGGGGCCAATGACCTTGGAATGCTTGGCCGGGCCGGGACCGGGGTTGCCCTTCATGCCAAACCGTCGGTGGCCGCACAATGTGATGTGCGGGTGAATCACGGCGACCTGACGGCGCTGCTTTACCTGCAAGGCTATTGCCGCGCCGATTTCGTAGGCGGCTGATCAGGACTATCTTTTATTTAACATTTGTGTTAAATAAGGGGTGTGAATACACTTCTGACCACGTTTTCCGCTTTGTCCGATGCCACCCGGTTCTCGATTGTCGAGCAACTGATGGAGCAGGGCGAACTGCCTGCCGGTGATCTGATCGACGGGCGCGGCATGTCCGGCGCCGCGATTTCGCGCCACCTCAAGGTGTTGCGCGAGGCCGGGTTGGTGCAGCAACGCGTGCAGGGAACCCAGCGCATGTATTCCATCCGATCCGAAGGATTGCGGGCGATTGCCGACTGGACGATTTCCAAGCGGCAATTCTGGGAAGGCAGCCTGGATCGTCTGAGTGAAATAATTGAAAGGGAGAATTCATGGCCGACCTGAAACTGGAACGGGAATTCCCCGTCAGTCCCGAAGAACTGTTTGCATGGATCAGCGATGGTGCCAAGCTGTTGCAATGGTGGGGGCCCGAAGGGATGCACGTGCCGGACCACAACCTGGATTTCTCGCGCACCGGTCCTTGGTACTCGGTGATGGAGAACGGCGAGGGCCAGCAATACAAGGTTTCGGGCCACGTGACGCATGTCGACCCGCCTAAATCGGTGGGTTTTACATGGGGTTGGCATGACGATAAGGATCAACGCGGTGCCGAAAGCCACGTGACCCTTTCCGTTTCCGCAACCGAAAACGGTGCCCGCCTTGTGCTGGACCACCGTGAGCTGGCCGATGCCGAAGCAGCTGCGAACCACACTCAGGGTTGGACGTCTTCGCTGCGCAAACTCGAAGCACTTTGCACTTAGGTTTTTTGTCACGGAGGAGCGATATGCCCAAGTTTCTGTTTGTCTATCACGGGGGTCACACCCCGACCGACCCCGCCGAGATCGAGTCGACCATGGCGGCCTGGGGCGCCTGGTTTCAGGATATGGGCGACGCCCTCGATATCCCCGGAAACCCAGTGGGGCAGTCTTACACCGTCAGCAGCAACGGAGTGGTCGATAACGGCGGCGCAAACCCGGCCTCGGGCTTCACGGTGATCAAGGCTGACAATATCGACGCTGCGACCGAGATGGCCAAGGGCTGTCCGATGGTCGTCAACGGCACAGGCTCGGTTGAAGTGGCCGAAATCCACGAAATCGAGATGTGAGGGTCTTAGTCGGGGAAACCCGTCGCAGGCTTGATCACGCCGCATTCCAGCCCGCGACGGCTATATTGCGTGGCGTTCATGAATTTGCGGGTGGCCGGGTGTTCGGCCTCCAGCACGCCAAGGCTGACAAGAATGGCGGCAATCGCGCATTCACTGGCGCGGGTGGTGCCATCGGTGATCTTCAGCGCAACGCCCATGCGTTTTTCCGGAATGATGGCCACGAACACGGCCTCGGCCCCGGTTTTGATGGCCACACGTCCGTTCATCGCGAGCATCAGTTCGGTGCAGGCCCGGTTCTCACCGGCAACAAGTTCCGGGTGTTTGACCATCGCGGCCACCAGCTGCATCGCTGCATCGCTGGAACGGTCGGACCGGTCTGCGGCTGAAGCAAACCAAGCCATCGAACGTGCCAAACCGAAAAGAGATGTGGCGAAATTCGGGGCGGAACAGCCATCGATGCCGTATGCCGGGCTGGTCTCGCCCGTTGTTTCTTCGACGGCAGACAGGCAGGCTTGTTGCACCGGATGATCAATTTCAAGGTATTCCGGCCCGGCACCCATATGCTGTGCCAGAGTCAGAAAGCCGCAATGTTTGCCTGAACAATTGTTGTGGATCTGGCAAGGCGTGTCGTCCGCCAAAATCAGCCGGTCGCGCGCGGCGGTGTCGGCGGGCTCCTGTGGGCCGCACCGCAGATCGTGCTCGTTCAACCCCAGATGGTCCAGCCACGCCGTCACGCGATCTGTATGGATCGCCGCCCCGTTATGCGAGGCGCAGGCCAACGCGAGGTGTTCGCTGGTCAGCCCGTATTTCGCCGCCGCCCCTGATGTGACCAGCGGAAGCGCTTGAATCATCTTGGCGGATGACCGCGGGTATATGACGGATTGCGGGTCGCCCCAACTGCGCACGATCTGGCCCGTGTCATCGCAAATAACCGCATGACCTAGATGCAGGCTTTCCAGCAGAGAGCCGCGCCAAAGTTCTGTCATGGGTACGGGCTGCGTCATCTGGACCTCCGAAATTTATGCGCAAAATTCTGCCAATCGCCCTTTCGCCTGTGGCGAAATCTGCGTTAGTGTGTGTATGTCGGCAATCATCGGAAGACGCAAACTAATAGACGAACCGGCAGGGTTCGCAGACGTGTCCGATGGGTATGAGGTAAGGGTCGAGCTAGGAGGCTGGACAAATGGGATCAATGCTCGTTCGCATAATAGCGGGCCTGTGTGTGGCAGGCATCGCAGCAACATCTGCAATCGCCCAACAGGCGACAAGCACCAACCGCGTTGCTGCAAAAACGGATTGGAGCGTTTTTGTCGAAGACGATCCCACCGAATGCTGGAGCGTCTCGGCACCCAAGGAAACCGTAAACACCCGCGGAGGACGTGTGGTTTCCGTACGGCGCAGCGATATCCTTCTGTTTGTGTTCTATCGTCCGAATGCCGAGGTGAAAGGCCAATTGACCTTTACTGGCGGCTACCCGTTTGCCGCGGGTTCGACGGTGAACCTGAATGTGGACGGGACCGAGTTCGAACTGTTCACAGAAGGCGAATGGGCCTGGGCCGCATCGGATGCGGATGATGCAAAGATCATCACCGCACTGAAACGCGGAACCGAGGCGGTACTGACCGCCCGGTCCGAGCGCGGGACGCAGACGAAAGACACCTTCTCGCTGCTGGGCTTTACCGCAGCGATTGAAGACGCTGAGAAGCGCTGCACCAACTGATCTTGTCGCGTCGAGTGTTGAAAAGGCCCCGCCTCGTAGCGGGGCTTTTGACGTCTGGTCATCTGCCAGTTTTGATCCGTATCAAAGTTTCGCACTCGGCAATGTGAACTAAGTGGTTCAGCCACCTAGAGAGGACATCGTGATGAAACAGAAAACTTGGATCACTCTGGTTCTTGCCGCATCCGTCGCCGTGCTGAGCGCTTGCGAGAAGACCGCTGATTCCTATCCGATATCGGGCGAGCAATGTGGCCCGGAAGATCCGGTTCAGACCCTGGACGCCAGTGATTGCTACACACCGCCGCCGGTAAACTGATCAAAAAGGCCCGGCATGTGCATCGTGCCGGGCCTGCCAGCTTAGGAAACCTTTTGATCTTTGCACAGGTTCCTATATAGAGGCGCATCCCAAGCCCGATTCCTTTGAGATACGCCAATGTCGCCCAAAGCGCCGATCACCCAAGACGTCATGACCATCCCGCGCAAACTGCCCGACGGGAAGATCAACCTTGTCGGTCTTACGCGCGAGAGGTTGCGCGACACCTTGATTGAACACGGCACGCCCGAGAAACAGGCCAAGATGCGCACCGGCCAGATCTGGCAGTGGATCTATCAATGGGGTGTACGCGATTTTGCCCAGATGACCAATCTCGCCAAAGCCTATCGCGCACAACTGGCCGAGCATTTCGTGATCGAAATCCCCGAAGTGGTGACGCGTCAGGTGTCCGAGGATGGTACCCGAAAGTATCTGTGCCGCATCGCCGGCGGGCATGAGGTCGAGGTGGTCTATATCCCCGAAGAAGATCGCGGAACCCTGTGCATCTCGTCTCAGGTGGGCTGTACGCTGACCTGTTCGTTCTGTCACACCGGAACCCAAAAACTTGTACGAAACCTGACATCAGCAGAAATCGTCGGCCAGATCATGATGGCGCGCGACGATCTTGAAGAATGGCCAACCCCCGGCGCACCCAAGGACGAAACCCGCCTGCTGTCGAACATCGTTCTGATGGGCATGGGCGAGCCGCTTTACAATTTCGAAAACGTGCGCGATGCGATGAAGATCGCCATGGACCCCGAGGGCATTTCTCTGTCGCGCCGGCGGATTACCCTGTCGACCTCGGGCGTGGTGCCCGAGATCGCGCGCACGGCCGAGGAAATCGGGTGCCTGCTGGCGATCTCGTTCCACGCCACCACCGATGAAACCCGCGACGTTCTGGTGCCCATCAACAAACGTTGGAATATCGAGGAACTGCTGACCGCTTTGGCCAGCTATCCCAATGCTTCGAATTCCGAACGGATCACGTTTGAATATGTGATGCTGGATGGTGTGAATGACAGTGACGAAGATGCGCATCGTCTGATCGATCACATCAAGCGACACAACATTCCGGCCAAGATCAACCTGATCCCGTTCAACGAATGGCCCGGCGCACCGTACAAGCGCAGCTCGAACAACCGCATCCGCGCCTTCGCCAACATCATCTATCAGGCCGGCTATGCCTCGCCCATCCGCAAGACACGCGGTGAGGACATCATGGCGGCTTGCGGTCAGTTGAAGTCGGCCACCGAGCGGGCGCGCAAATCACGCAAACAAATCGAGGCCGAAACAGGTCTGAGCCGATAGGGTTTGGTCCATCTGGGCCAGGCTTGATCGGATCGCGCCTTAAGTGTTTTCTGGCTCTGTCTGCACGTCACAATTGTTTTGTTCAAACTTAATGTTTCAGATGCTGAAACCACATGCATAATTTGCTATATTTCTCGTGCCCGTCGCTGAATTTGCCTCTTCAATTCGATGCACAAGCCGGTGAGGTGTCCGGGTCAGAGATGGCGAGTTTTTGCGATTCCGCTAGACTGTTCCAAGTGGTGCAGAAAGCGCTCAGGTGAACTGAATTTCAGGTGGGCCACGATTATGAATGCAAGTTCTTTTTCGATCATCCGTTTTGGTGCCGCTGCGTTTGCTATCGTCTCGGGTTTAGGCTTGGCCTTTGCTGACGGCCAGGACGCTCATATCGCAATCGAAAACCCTGCCGAGTTGAGCAAACAAGAGGCTTTGGAACACTACCGATCCCTCAATCGCCGCATGGCGCGTGGCTACGCCGTGGCGCAACTGGACCTGATCCTCAACTATCAAAGCTGGCCGCTTTTCAACGATGCGCCCTATATTTCGGCAACCCACGGGCAAAGGTATGTGAACAGCTATGCCAATCGCATGGCGCATAACTACGCGACATTGCAGGAAGGTGAAGAACTTCCCATGGGGTCGGTTCTTGCCAAGGACAGCATGACCGTGACGGATGAAGGTCACGTGCATCCCGGTGCCATGTTCGTAATGGAGAAACTGGCAGAAGATGCCAGCCCGGACACGGCGGATTGGCGTTACATCATGGTCTTGCCGGACGGCTCGGTCTTTGGGGACACTATGGGCGACCGCGCCGGTGCCGTGGCCTATTGCCATGTCTGCCATGAACAGGTGGCAGATCGGGACTACACGTTTTACGTGCCGGAAGAGTATCGAACACGCGACTGAGCAGGCTCAGGCTTGTTGTGCGCCCGGCAGTTTCAGTTCCGTCGCCTCGCGGCGGCTGAGTTGTTCGCCCTGCTTGCGCTTTGACAGAACTTCACGGGCCAGCGCGTATTTGTCGTCCTGCCAGAAAATCAAGCAGCCGTTGCAACCTTTGCCACAGCAACCCTCGGTGCCGATGCGGTTGGTTTTGAAACGGCGTTCGTTGCCGTCTTCGCCGATCTTTTCAACCAAGGCGTCGCGACGGCGGGCATAGGCGCCAGGGTTGTCACGGCCCGAGGTTTCCAACCCCTGCACCAGCTTGTCAAAGCGGATGCGGCTCCAGTGTTCGTCGGTCAGGGCGCGTTCCTTGCGCAGAACGGAATAGGCGGGGAACCGGGCGCGCAGATCGTCGATATCCTCGTGGTCGAACAGGGTGAAGGGCAGGCGGATCACTGTTTTGGTGCTGCCATGCACCACGTCCATCCGCGCGCCATCGGATGCACGTTCGAAATCATAGACCCGCAGCAGAACCGTCTCGCGCGAGATGGGCGAGACGAAATCCAGCACATCGCCCGGTTCCAGCTTGTTCTTTACCTCGACCAGAAAGGCATCCTCGGTCACTTCGGTGACGATCCCGGCATATTCCCACTGCGCGATGGACGCCGTGTGCTCGTAATCATGGGCGTAGTTGGTCAGCCGCCCCTCGTGGAAGGCCAGCGTATAACCGCGGTTTCCCACGGTCTCCAACTCGCGCATATAGGGTTTCGGGTCCCAGTTCTGGGGGTCGGCATAGTAATCGTCGATGGCCATGCGATAGGCCCGCGCGACGATGGCGGCGTAGTATTCCGACTTGCCGCGCCCCTCGACCTTGAGGCTGTCGACACCGATCTTCAGGTATTCGTCCAGCTTGGGCAAGATGCACAGATCGCGCGAATTGAGGATGTAGGAACCGCGGTCGTCTTCCTCGATCGGCATCAGATCACCGGGGCGGCAGCCTTCTTCCAGCAGGAATTCGAACAGGTCGGCGTTTTCCTTGGTAATGCGCAACTCCTGATGGGTGCCATCCTTCAGGCGCAGTTTCAGCGCATAGTTCCAGCGGCAGGAATTGGCGCAGTTGCCCTGGTTCGCGCCGCGTTCCGCCATGAAGTTCGACAGCAGGCAACGGCCCGAATAGGTCATGCACATGGCACCATGGACGAAGGCCTCGAGCTTGATGTCGGGGCATTTTTCACGGATCTCCACCAGTTCGGGGTAGGAAACCTCGCGCGCCAGAACCACCAGTTCCGCGCCCTGATCCTGCCAGAACTTCACCGACAGCCACGAACAGATATTGGCCTGGGTCGAGATATGCAGCGGCAGTTCCGGCGCGCGGTCCCGCACGTACTGAAACACGCCGGGGTCGGCGATGATCAACCCGTCCGGCTGCACTTTGCGGACCGTGTCGATATATTCGTCCAGCTTCGGGATGTCCTTGTTGTGCGAGAACAGGTTCAGCGTCAGATAGGCGCGCCGGCCATGGCTGTGGCAGAACTCGACCCCTTCGATCACCTCTTCCAGCGAGAACTCGGATTTTGTGCGCAGCGACATATCGGGCGTGCCCAGATACACCGCATCCGCCCCGTAAAGGACAGCGAGTTTCAGCTTGCGCAGATTGCCCGCAGGCATCAGCAATTCGGATCTGGACTGGGTCATGGCGCCACCTGTCAAAGGATCAAGCCGGCCTTCTAATCCAAATGTTTCGAGTCCAAAACCCCGTTATCTGCGACGGAATCGCGCTTTACCGATGACCTTGACCAGTTGCTGCCGCACAGGTTCGGGTTGCGCCTCGATCGCGTTCAGAACTTCGCGCAGTTCGGCCCGCAGCCCATGCAACTGGTCGATCAGTGAGATCATCATCGACAGTGCATCGGCCTCCATGTCGTACTGTTCGTGCAACTCACAGGCCAGTTCCAGACGGGCGACGTCGATATTTTGATAAACCAGCCCTTGATCCGACTGTTCTGGAATCACGATTTCCGCCGCCAGGTATTCGGTCAGGCGGTCCGAGGTCAGGCGGGTGACCGTTTCGATCAGTTCCTTTTCGGTCAGGGTCATGACGGCATTCCTTTCCGCGGATCGTAGCTGTGTGTTTTGCGCCAGGTCTCCATGAACTGTTTCAGATCGTCATCGATTTTGTTGGGCATCGAGACGGTCAGTTCGATCAACTGATCCCCACGCTCGGACGAGCCGCGTTTTTTGACACCCTTGCCCCGCAATCGCAGGGTTTTACCACTGCTGGTGCCCGCCGGTACGCTGACATTCACGCCGCCATCAATCGTAGGGGCGGGGACTTTGCCGCCCAGAATCGCCTCATCAATGCTGATGGGCAGCGTGATGTGGATGTCGTCGCCCTGACGATCAAACACCGGATGACTGGCGACCGAAACAGTTACCAGAGCGTCGCCAGGAGGGCCTTCGCCATATCCCGGGGCCCCTTTGCCCCGCAGGCGGATGGTTTGGCCGTCGGTAATACCTGCAGGGATTTTGACTTCGATCCGGTCGCCGTCTGGCAAGGTCAGTTTCTGGCTGGCACCGAACACGGCATCCAGAAAGCTGATCTGCAGCGAATAGTTCAGGTTGTGCCCCGGCGCGTGAAACTCATGGCCGCGCTGGCCGCCAAAACCGCCACGGCCCCTCATGAACTCGGCGAAGATGTCGGACATGTCGTCCGGGTCTGCCTGACGTCCGCGATAGGGGTTTCCAGCGGCTTCAGCATATTCACGGTAGTACTGTTGTTGCGGACGTTCCTGCCCCGAGGCGTCGATCTCACCATTGTCATACCGGGCACGGGTTTCCGGGTCTTTCAGCAGATCGTATGCGGCGGCGGCGGCTTTGAACTTTGCCTCAGCCTCGGCATCGCCGGGCTTCAGGTCCGGATGGCATTCCTTGGCGATGCGCCGATAGGCTTTCTTGATATCGGCGGCGCTGGCGTCTTTGGCCACGCCAAGAACGGAATAGGGATCGTCGCTCATCTCACACTCATGGCTCAGGGACAGGTCTGATCTTGATGAATGTGTTCTACCATGCGATTTCAACGGGTCAAAAGGAAGAGGCGATTGAATTGCCTCGTAAAATCCTGCAGGTCTGTTAACATTTGCATGTTTCTAATTGTTGATTGACGGAGATCGCCGCATGACGCGCAGAATAAAATCCGCTCTGGCTTTGCTGGCCGGGAATGCCATTGGGTTGTTGCTTGCCTCTCTGATCTTGTCTGGATTTGCGATCAAGCCGATCTCGTTCATCGTAGTGGTGATTGTCTTCACCGTCGTGCAGGTTGTGGCCGAACCCGTGATCCTGAAACTGGGCGAAAAGAAAGCGCCCGCCCTGAAGGGCGGTATCGCCTTGATCGTGACTTTCGTGGGCCTTTTCGTGACCGACCTGATTGCCGCCGGGCTGACCGTTGGCGGGGTTTCGAACCTGCTGGCTGCGACGCTGCTGGTCTGGCTGGGGGCGCTGATCGCCAGCGTGGTACTGCCGATCTACGTGTTCAAAGAACTGCGCGAAGCCAAGAAGTAATCACAGCGCGTTCAGGCTGGCCTCGATGGCTTGCCACAGTTCCTCTACAGGTTCGCATCCGACGGACAGGCGGATGAAGGCGGGATCGACATCGTCGCCCCATCGCGCGCGCCGCTCGGCCGAGCTGTGGACGCCCCCGAATGACGTGGCCGGGCGCAGAAGCGGGCAATTGTTGATGAAGGCTTCGGCCTGTTCTTCGCTGTTCAGCGTCAGGGACAGAAGAAAGCCGAAACGTGTGGTCTGTTCTTGCGCCAGTTTATGCGACGGGTCGTTGGCCAGCCCGGGATAGCGCACCTGTTTCACTGCGGGATGTGCCGCCAGGCGTTCGGCCAATACTTCGGCCGAGCTGCACATCCGGTCGAACCGAACGTCCAGCGTTTCAAGGCCGCGATGCAGCAGCCATGCTTCATGTGGCCCCGGTATCGAGCCAGAGACTTTCCGCCATTCCCCGACCCGTTCCATGATGTCGCCGTTGCGGCTGGCCACATGACCCATCAGCATGTCGGAATGCCCGCCCATCGCCTTGGTATCGGACGAGACGACCACGTCGATGCCCAGATCAAGAGGACGCTGACCCAGCGGAGTCATCGTCGTATTGTCGGCAATGGTTATGCCCCCGGCAGCGCGCACCCGATCCGCCACCTCGGTCAGATCGATCATGTCCAACCCCGGATTCGAAGGGCTTTCGGCAAAGACCACATCGAACCCGTCAAAACCGCCTTCGGCAAAGGCGATGGTGGGGCGTTCTTCAACGATCACACCCAGCCGCGACAGGAAACGATCGGCCAAAAGGCGCGTCACGTAATAGCCGTCGGAGGGGATCAGCAGGCGTGATCCGGCCTTTACGGTGGCAAACAGTGCCGCGGAAATCGCCGCCATGCCCGAGGGAAAGCTGAGGCAGGGCGCGTCTTCCAAATGCGACAGAACATGCTCCAGATGCACCCAGGTCGGGTTGTCCACCCGACCGTAACTCGCCTGCCCGTCCGGGGTGCCCGGCAGGTGGTACATGCTGCTTTGGGTCAGTGGCAGCGCTACGGGTTCGCCCTTGCTCAGGGCATTTCCACGCAGATGCAGCATCTCTCCGGTCTTGGGCGCCATGGTTCAGCGCCCCGGAATTTCGTCGCGGGGCGGGGCGGGCTCCCAGTTTTCGATGATCTCGACCGCCTCCTGCGCCGTGTCCACAAAGCGGAACAGATCAAGATCCTCGTCCGAGATGGTTCCGGCATCGGCCAGCGCTTTCCAGTTGATGACCTTTTCCCAGAATTCGCGCCCAAACAGCAGGAAGGGCACGCGGTCCATCCGGCCGGTCTGAATCAGGGTCAGGGATTCGAACAGCTCGTCCATGGTTCCGAAACCGCCGGGGAAAATCGTGATGGCGCGGGCGCGCATCAGGAAGTGCATCTTGCGGATGGCGAAATAGTGGAAGTTGAAGCTGAGATCCGGCGTCACATAAAGGTTCGGGGCCTGTTCGTGCGGCAGAACGATATTCAACCCGATAGAACATCCGCCCGCATCCTGTGCCCCACGGTTGCCTGCCTCCATCACACCGGGACCGCCGCCCGTGACAATCACGTTTTCACGGCAGCCGGTCTCGTTCGATTTCACGGTCATCAGCCGCGCAAACTCGCGCGCCTCGTCATAATAGGCCGACAGACCAGCCAGCGTTTCCGTTCGTGCGGTGTGTTTCTGCGATGGTTCAGGGATGCGCGCGCCGCCGAACATCACGATGGTCGAGGTGATCTCGCGCTCGCTCATGATCATCTCGGGTTTCAACAATTCCAGTTGCAGACGTACCGGGCGCAGCTCGTCCCGGCACAGGAATTCGTCATCGGCAAAGGCAAGGCGATAGGCGGACGATCGCGTTTGCGGCGTGTCCGGCACTTCGCTCGCGGTCGAGCGATCTGTCTGCGCATCGCGAAACGGATTGTGGCGGTCTTCTCTCATGGGTGATCGATCCCTGCTTGCGTGTTTTCCAAACAGCTATAGGGTTCGCGGGCAGAGTGCCAGTCACGGAAAGACAAGAATGAATTGGAAGAGCGAAATATCAGCGGCGCGTGATCGTATCGCCGGACATACGCAGGTGACGCCGGTCATCGAGAGCCGAATTCCGGGCCATCCCATTGAGCTGAAGCTGGAGCACATGCAGCACACGGGCAGTTTCAAGGCGCGCGGTGCGTTCAATACGTTGTTGAGCCTCGACGTGCCCGATGCAGGTGTCGTGGCTGCATCCGGTGGCAATCATGGTGCAGCGGCGGCCTTTGCGGCGCAGGCGCTTGGTTATACGGCCAAGATTTTCGTGCCCGAACTGGCAGGGCCATCCAAGATTGCATTGATCCGGCAAACCGGAGCGGATCTGAGCGTTGTGTCCGGCGAATACGCCAATGCGCTGACACAGGCGCAGGCGCATGAAGCTGAAACCGGAGCGATGCAGATACACGCCTATGATGCGCCGGCTACCGTGGCGGGGCAGGGGACCTGCTTTGCGGAATGGGATGCGCAGGGTCTACAAGCAGACACGGTGCTGGTCGCTGTGGGCGGCGGTGGGCTGATCGCCGGGGCGTTGGCGTGGTTCGACGGTGCGCGCAAGGTCGTCGCGGTGGAGCCCGAAACCTCGTGCGCGCTAAATGCGGCGTTGCAGGCCGGTGAACCGGTGGATGTCTCGGTATCCGGGATTGCAGCGAACGCCTTGGGCGCGCGCCGGATCGGGCGGATCTGTTTTGATCTCGCGCAGGGGATGACTTCGGTCCTTGTGTCGGATGACGCTATCGCGGCAGCTCAGAAGATGTTGTGGCAGGCGCATCGTATTCTGGTGGAACCGGCGGGCGCTACGGCGTTGGCAGCCTTGACCTCGGGCGTGTATCGGCCCGAACCAGGCGAACGCGTGGCCGTTCTGGTGTGTGGTGCGAATGTCGCGCCGGACCCGCTTGCGGGGTGAATTATCTGGTTGAGGATAGCTGTCGCAAATTTTATCTATAATTTATGACCGCTACGATCTCGGACACGATTTACCAGAACCTCAGCCAGCAAATCATCACCGGAGAGCTGAGCGCCGGGGAAAAGCTGCGGCAGGATCATATTGCCCGCACCTTCGACACCAGCCATGTTCCGGTGCGGGAAGCTCTGTTGCGGCTTGAGGCGCATGGATTGGCCCGGCACGAGCCGCGCCGGGGCATGCGGGTTACGGCGCTGGACCCGGCAGAGGTGCGAGAGGTCATCGAAATGCGCGTGGCGCTGGAAACACTGGCGTTGCAGCAATCGGTGCAGAACATGTCTCCGGTCGCATTGGACAAGATCGATCGCGCACGCATCGCCTGTGACGAGGCGCAGGCGATGCCCCAATGGGAAGCGTTGAACAGAGCATTCCATCGCGCCATCCTGACACCTTGCGGGCTGCCCCGTCTGTTGCACACCATCGACGATCTGCATATCGCAAGCGCACGCCACTTGTTTGCGCATTGGCGGTCGAAATGGGTGCAGCAAACTGACAAGGATCACGCCGCACTTGTTCAGGCGCTCAGGCGGAAGGACCTGAGCACGGCAAAAGGTATTCTGACCCGACATATACGCCGCGCCAGCTAAATAGCGCCTTTCAGACGCAAAACGGCCCGTGTTCGTCGCATTGCGCCATTGGCCCGGCTTGCGTATAGGCCAAACCAACATGAACAGATTCTGTAGGGAGACGCCCCATGTCCAACGCGCAACTGGAAGCCGCCATCGAAGCCGCCTGGGAGGCACGCGACACGATCACACCCGCCACGGCAGGTGAACAACGCGAAGCGATCGAAGACACGCTGGACGCGCTGGACAGTGGGTCGCTGCGTGTTGCCGAAAAGCTGGAAAACGGCGACTGGCACGTGAACCAGTGGGCCAAAAAGGCGGTTCTGCTGGGCTTTCGCATCAAGGACATGGAAATTCAGACTGGCGGTCCGCAGGACGGCGGTTGGTGGGACAAGGTGGACAGCAAGTTCGCAGGTTGGGGTGAAGATCAATGGCGCTCGGCCGGGTTCCGCGCGGTTCCCAACTGCGTTGTGCGCAAGTCGGCCTATATCGCGCCGGGCGTGGTGCTGATGCCATCCTTCGTCAACCTTGGCGCCTATGTGGATGAAGGCACCATGGTCGACACCTGGGCGACCGTCGGCTCATGCGCGCAGATCGGCAAAAACGTCCACCTGTCGGGCGGTGTAGGCATCGGCGGCGTGCTGGAGCCGATGCAGGCCGGCCCGACCATCATCGAGGACAACTGCTTTATCGGCGCGCGCTCCGAGGTGGTCGAGGGCTGCATCGTCCGCGAAGGCTCGGTTCTGGGTATGGGCGTGTTCATCGGCAAATCTACCAAGATCGTGGATCGGGAAACCGGCGAAGTGACATATGGCGAAGTCCCGCCCTATTCCGTGGTCGTTGCGGGTTCGATGCCGTCAAAGAACAACACCAGCCTGTATTGCGCGGTGATTGTGAAGCGGGTGGATGAAAAGACCCGGTCGAAAACCGGCATCAACGAATTGCTGCGGGACTGATCGCCCCGGTTGTACAGAAAGGCCGGAGCTGACCCGCTCCGGCCTTTCCAGTTTTTGGGGTGTTACGCGTATGTGACCGAACCTTGGTCAGAGCCGGTCCTGAGATTGTGTCCAGGCTCGGACGAACGCTCTGTGTGGGTCAGCGATTTTCACCCTGCATAGCGTCGACTTCTGAGTTTCCTGCGTTGGTTTCCGTGCCTTCGCTTTCGCTGTCGCCGCCGCTTTCGTTATCGCCGCCGCCTTCGTTATCACCGCCGCCTTCGTTGTCGCCGCCGCTTTCGTTATCGCCGCCGCCTTCGTTGTCGCCGCCGCTTTCGTTGTCGCCGCCGCCTTCGTTGTCGCCGCCGCTTTCGTTGTCGCCGCCGCTTTCGTTGTCGCCGCCGCTTTCGTTATCGCCGCCGCTTTCGTTATCGCCGCCGCTTTCGTTGTCGCCGCCGCTTTCGTTGTCGCCGCCGCTTTCGTTGTCGCCGCCGCTTTCGTTATCGCTGCCGCTTTCGCTGTCGCCGCCGCCTTCGTTATCGCCGCCGCTTTCGTTGTCGCCGCCGCTCTCGCTATCGCCAGCGCCTTCGCTTTCACCGCCGCCGTCTTGGGCGTAAGCTGCACTTGGCGTCACAAAAGACAGCACGGCGACAGCAGGTACTCCGGAAAGCACAATCACACTTGCAGTTGTCATCATTAACTTGGACAGAACACTCATTTTAATTCTCCTGTAAAAAATGACTTACGCAGTGGCACCATCCTAGAGTTGGCTTCTCTTCACCGTTGTGAAAGGCAGGAAACGCGTCGAACTCAGCAGGAAATGGCTAAAATTGAGGCCAAAATGTGGCAAAAATGTGCCCGTTTCAACTCAGGGATTGGAATTGAAACGCTGCTCAATTTTTGGGCGAAAACGGGAATAGGGCTTTGCTGAGTCGCATTTCTGCAAGTCCTCACTGCCTATGGGCGGGGCAAGGGGCTGTGTAAGATCCCATACTTAAGCCAGGATCGATGGAAGCAGTTGACCCTTCAAAACGCCGCGCGTAATGCAGGGCCCATGGAAAAGCGAAAGAAGCCCTCACGTCAGCAAGTCTATACCCTTCTGGTCCAGATCGGCCGTAAGGATGGCGACGGGCTGCCGGACGGTGCGACCGGGGCGGCACTGATCTGCTATGCCAGTGGCGTGGACGAAGCCGAGGCCGTGCGCGAGACGGTGGCTATTCTGAAGCAGGCCGACACCGCGCCTTTGGATGTCACCGGGTACGGGACCTTGGCCGAGCGTGAGGCACAGGGACATGAAATCGAACCTGACGAACGTGCCCTGATGCAGCGTGCTCTGGATGAAAACGCCGTGATCGTCGCGCAGATGACACCGTTCTTCGGAGACGAGGCGCAGGCCTAGTTCCGCATACCGAACCACTTGCGATAGATTTCGTCATAGGTTCCGTCTTCGCGCAATGACAGCAGGGCCTGGTTGACATCCTCGACCAGAGGCGACCCGGTCGGGAAAGCAATGCCATAGTTCTCGCGCAGGAAGACGCCGCCTGTCATCGACGCCGTTCGCCGGCCTTCATGGGCCGCATAGTAGGAAAGGATCGGCGCGTCGAATACAACGGCATCCAGTTGTTTGGACTGGAACGCATCCAGCATCTGCTCCAGCCCGGGATAGCCGGTGAATTCAATATCACGCCGGTTCAGAAAACTTGCCGCGGTCGAGTCCGTGATTGTCCCGACACTTTTGCCATACAGGTCATTCACCGAATTCACGCTGCCTGTGATCGCATCCACGGTCATGACCGAGGTGATGCGGGCCGTGAAAACGGACACGATGAACAGTGACGAAACAACCAGAACGACACCCAGAAGCCGGCCGAACGGCGTGCGCGGCATCCTCTCTTCGAACCCGCCGTTCACGACAAGGTTCAGCGCCCACCAGAACGAGGGAAACCAAGCCTCATTCAGCTTGCGATCGAAATAGGGTTGAGCACTACGCTCAAAGCTCCACATCAGCATGCCGCCGCCCAACAGAATGGCGAAGGCCAGGCCGATGGCGATAAACAGCTCTTTTGAGAGCAGCGCATGCAGCAGCGAAGGCTGGCGCGCGGCTTCCGATGGCACCATGATCTGTAGGCCCGCCTCAAAGATCGGCTGGCTGAAGTCCATTTGCGTTTCCCGCAGCGCGGTTATCGAGATATTGGCGACCGCAAGATCGGCGGACCCGTTCTGAACCGCCTCCAGCATATCTGAGAATGAATCGACCCGATTGATGGAATAGTCCCAGTTCAGCGCCTCTGCCAGCGCGGAGAGAAGATCCATTGAAAAGCCGGTTTCCGCACCGTCTTCGACATAAGAAAACGGGGGGCGGGTCACCGTCGTAACCGTTAGAGACTGTGCCATGCTCTGCTGCGCTAGGACGGCGAAAGTCAGGCAGATCAGTGCGTAGAATGCGCGCTTCATTTTCATTCACCTGTTTCGCGGCCCTGTAACGCGATTGTGCGGCGGGCGGCAAGATGGTCGCCGGGTAAACCGCCATGATTTGTTGGGGTGTCGCTTTGATATCTGAGCAGTCGGGTGAAATGATATTTTTGCGAATTGGGGTTGGAAAACCGGCCAATTCGTTGAATCTGTGCGCGAACCCGCGAAAGATACAGTTCCAGAGGCCATTGCATGACCGACCCCGTCCAATTGACAGCCGATCTGATCCGTTGCCCATCGGTCACACCTGCCGAGGGTGGCGCGCTGGTTCTGCTGGGATCGGTGCTGGCGGATGCGGGGTTTGAATGCACGCGTGTCGACCGTGGTGGCGTCAGCAACCTGTTCGCACGATGGGGTCAAAAAGGCCATCCGCGCAGTTTCGGGTTCAACGGCCATACTGATGTTGTGCCGGTCGGCGACGAGGCCGCGTGGACGATGCCGCCTTTCGGGGCCGAAATACGCGATGGTGTGATGTATGGGCGTGGGGCAACGGATATGAAATCCGGCGTTGCGGCGTTTGCGGCGGCGGCAATCGATTTCGTGCGCGACACCCCACCGGACGGAGCCATCATCCTGACGATCACCGGCGACGAGGAAGGCGACGCGCTGGATGGCACGACCGCCTTGCTGGATTACATGGACGGCGCGAATGAACATATGTCTGTCTGTCTGGTGGGTGAGCCCACCTGCCCGAACAAGATGGGCGAAATGATGAAGATCGGCCGTCGCGGGTCGATGACCGCATGGTTTACGATCACTGGTGTTCAGGGGCATTCGGCTTATCCGCATCGTGCCAAAAACCCTTTGCCAGCCATGGCGCGGCTGATGGATCGGCTGGCGGGGCACGAACTGGATCAGGGCACGGACCACTTCGATGCGTCGACATTGGCAGTGGTGACAATCGACACCGGGAATGCGGCCACCAACGTAATCCCGGCGCAGTGCAAGGGAACGGTGAATATTCGTTTCAATGATCTGCATTCCGGGGCCAGCCTGAGTAACTGGCTGAAGACGGAAGCAGATGAGGTGGCCGCTCAGTTCGGCGTTGAAATAGATGTCACAATCAAGATTTCAGGCGAAAGCTTTCTGACCCCGCCGGGGCCCTTGTCGGATCTGGTGGCCAAAGCGGTAGAGGCGGAAACAGGCGCATCGCCCGAGCTTTCGACGACCGGTGGTACGTCGGATGCGCGTTTCATCAAGAACCATTGCCCGGTTGTAGAGTTCGGTCTGGTCGGTCGCACGATGCATCAGGTCGACGAATGCGTCGAGGTGGCCCAGATCCAGCAACTCAAATCGATTTATACTCGTATCCTGACCGACTATTTCGCCTGATCCATGCAGCGCACATTGGTGATCATGGTGAAGGAACCTCAACCGGGCCGCGTCAAAACACGGCTTGGACGAGAAATCGGCATGGTCGCGGCGGCGTGGTGGTTTCGACACCAGACCCGGTCCTTGATCCGGCGGCTGCGTGATCCCCGTTGGCGAATCGTTTTGGCCGTCTCACCCGATCAGCAGGGTCTGAACAGCCGGGTTTGGCCCGCTGACCTGCCGCGCGCCGCGCAGGGGCGTGGGGACCTGGGGGATCGCATGGGGCGGATGCTGCGCGGGATGCCCAAGGGGCCGGTTTGCCTGATCGGTGCGGATATTCCGGGCATTTCGCGCCGCCATATTGCCCGTGCCTTCGACGCATTGGGGCGTTCTGAGATGGTGTTTGGGCCAGCCCCGGATGGTGGCTATTGGCTGGTCGGCGCACAACGATATGCAGCCTTGCCGGCAAGGCTGTTCCAAAACGTGCGCTGGTCGACGGAACACGCATTGGCTGACACGCTGGCCTCGATTTCTGGCGGTCGGGTGTCATTGCTTGATCAGCTGCGCGATGTGGATACGGTTGCCGATCTTGAACCCTGAGGCTTTTTGGTCATGACGCGGTCGCAAACGCGTGCTAGGCCGGACGTATGACTCGCATCCCTACCAAGCAGGAGGTCCTGGACTGGATCTCGGCGAACCCCACCCTGACCTCAAAACGCGATATCGCCAAAGCCTTTGGCATCAAGGGCGCGGATCGGATTGATCTGAAACGTATCCTCAAAGAGCTTGAGGCCGAAGGCCATCTTGAGAAGCGCAAGCGCAGTTACCGCGACCCGGATCGCCTGCCGCCGGTCAGCGTGTTGCAGGTAAAGGCGCCGAATGCCGATGGCGACCTGTTCGCGCGGCCGCTGGAATGGCATGGCGAGGGGGTCGAGCCCATCGTTCTGATCATTGCTCGCGCCAGCGACCCGGCGCTGGGCGAAGGTGATCGCATTCTGGCTCGTCTGACCGTGGTGCATGAGGAAGATCACAATTACGAAGCCCGCCTGATCCGCCGTATCGGGACGAACCCTCGGAAAATCGTGGGTATCTTCCGCAAAGGGGCTGAAGGCGGGCGGATCGTGCCGATCGACAAGGCCGGATCGACCGAATGGCTGGTGGCCGAAGGCGCTGCGCTGAGCGCCAGGGATGGCGAACTGGTCGAGGCTGAACAAGCCGGGTCGAAAAACCGCATGGGGCTGCCACGCGCGCGTATCGTAGAACGGCTGGGCGACCCGACTGCGCCCAAGGCCGTTTCGTTGATCGCGATCCATCAGCACGGCATCCCGGATGATTTCCCCGACAAGGTGATTGCCGAGGCCGACAAGGCCAAGCCTGTCGGCCTGAAAGGCCGCGAGGATCTGCGGGATATGCCTTTGCTGACGATCGATCCCTCGGACGCGCGCGATCATGACGACGCCTGTTATGCCCATGCAGACGATGATCCCAAGAACCCCGGAGGGCACGTCATCTGGGTCGCCATTGCTGATGTCGCCGCCTATGTGCGGCCCGGCACCGCGCTGGACGGCGAGGCGCGCAAGCGCGGCAATTCCAGCTATTTCCCCGACCGCGTCGTGCCGATGCTGCCCGACCGTCTGTCGGGTGATCTGTGTTCGCTGCACGAAGGCGTGCCGCGCGCCTGTATCGCGGTGCGGATGCGGATCGATGCAAACGGCAACAAGATCGACCACCGGTTCGTGCGCGGTCTGATGCGCTCGGCCGCGTCCCTGAACTATGCCGAGGTGCAAGAGGCCATTGACGGCACCCCCAATGACCGGACCGGCCCGCTGCTGGAGAGCGTTCTGAAGCCGCTTTATGCCGCCTATGGCGCGCTGAAAAAGGCCCGTGCTGATCGCCAGCCGCTGGAGTTGGACCTGCCGGAGCGCAAGATCGTTCTGAACGACAAGGGCGAGGTCGAAAGCGTGGCCTTCCGCGAGCGGCTGGACGCGCACCGGCTGATCGAGGAATTCATGATCCTGGCCAACGTGGCCGCCGCCGAGACGCTGATCGCCAAGCGCAGCCCGCTGCTGTTCCGGGTGCACGAAGAACCCGCGCCTGAAAAACTGGAAAGCCTGCGCGAGACGGCGCAGGCCGCCGGGCTGAATCTGGCCAAGGGGCAGGTGCTCCAGACCCGTCACCTGAACGCGCTGCTGAATGCCGCCGCCGGCACCGAGGATGCCGAGCTGATCAATCTCAGCACCTTGCGGTCGATGGCGCAGGCCTATTACAGCCCGGAAAACTTCGGCCATTTCGGGCTGGCGCTGCGCAACTACGCGCATTTCACCTCGCCCATCCGGCGCTATGCCGACCTGATCGTGCACCGGGCGCTGATCTCGGCCCATGGCTGGGGCAAGGACGGGCTGACCGAGGACGAAATTGCCCGGCTCGAAGAAACGGCCACGCATATTTCAGATACCGAACGCCGCTCGATGATGGCCGAGCGCGATACGACCGACCGCTATCTGGCGGCTTATCTCAGCGAACGTGTGGGCAACGAATTCACCGGTCGGATCAGTGGCATTGCCCGGTTCGGGGCCTTCGTGAAAATGGACGAAACGGGCGCGGATGGCCTGGTGCCGGTGCGGTCTTTGGGGCGCGAATTCTTTCATTTTGATCGAGAGGCCGGAACGCTGATGGGCTCGGATTCCGGGCTGATCATCGCCATCGGCCAGCGGGTCACGGTGCGGCTGACCGAGGCGACACCTGTGACCGGCGGGTTGGAGCTGGAGCTGCTGTCCATCGACGATCAGGCGCTGCCGCGCGGGCGCGGGCCCGCCAAGCGGTCGACGCGACGCAAGGCCGCCAGCACCAAGCGCAAGAAGGACAAGATCAAGCGCAAGGTCGAACGCAAGCGCCGTCAAAGGTGATAGGTCAGCGCCCGGGCAATCAGCCAGCCATGGCGGGTTTCATCGATCTGGCGCGGGTCATCGAACAGGATGGCCCGGTTTCCGTCAATCCGGTCCTCGCCCGGAAAGGCCGTGGTGAAATCACCGATCAATCGGCTTTGGCAGTGCACGAACAGTGCGAAATCCGCAGATTTGTGAGCCCCCAGCCGGATCGTTGATCCTTTGGGGGCAAGATAGGCGGGCTGGCCCCAGCGCAGCTCTTCTCGCAATGGATTGGCGGCGGGCAGAGACTCTGCTGTGTTCAGTATCAGGTCGCGAAGCGCCAGAGCCCCCGCGCGTGCTTGCGGGGGCATGGCTTCAAAGGCCGAGGCGACCGAAGGGTCATCAAAAGGTTTCATGCAATCGGTATCGCCTGTTCCATCCGGTCTACGTAACTGTTCAACAGATTATCCAGTTTGATCCTGCGGGTCAGTGGGGTATCGGCAGGCGTTGCGCGCATGGCGGCGAGCATCGGGCCGACGCTCATATCTGCTGAAGTCGGTTGATCCGCCAGCAGGAAGCGGGATTGCCACAGATGGGCCGAGATCGCCTCGAGATCGCGTTCGACCCGGTCCATGCGCTCGGGCAACGAGAACCGGCCGATCCCTTGTGACGTGATCCCTTTCAGAACGGATTTTCGGATCGCATTGGACGCCGGCTTTCGGATCAGAGCCGGAATTCCAGTGAAAAAGGTTTCGCGAAGGATCGGCCAGACCTCGTCATTGCCCCAGCGGTCCAGAACGATGTGGAAATACAGATGCTCTTCGGCCATTCGTACCAGCGCGCGGGATTGCGCTTTTTCCACATCCGAAAGCCCCTGATCGAACTCCGCCCCCTTCTGTTCCAGCCAATCGCGGATCAGATCGCTGTCTGGTATCAACCGCTCTGGCGTGCGCAGCACTGGCAGTTTTTGATGCGGCATCCTGCGCGGGTCAAGCATGTCCGAACGCTGCCAGACCTGACCGGAGTGCTGAAGCATCAAGGCTGTCTTGACGCAGAACGGGCTGGCGCTGAACAGTCCGAAGGCGGAAGGATAGGTGAGAAGGGTCAGCATCGCATGGCTCCGTGTTTTTGATGTGCCGGATGAGTAAACCGGCCTGATGACAGTTTTTGTCATTAGGGATAGGCTAGGGTTCATCATGTCCCGCACCGCCCGATTGTTCCAACTGATGCAAGCTCTGCGTTCTGGCCCATCGCCCAGAACGTCTGAACAACTGGCGCAGGATCTGGGTGTTTCTGCCAGGACGATACACAGGGATATTGATGCGCTGCGTGGTCTGGGGGCCGTTATTGACGGTGAGGCAGGGTTTGGGTTCACCCTGATCGAAGATGCCACATTGCCGCCATTGGGTTTCACCGATGACGAGCTTGAGGCCCTGGTTCTTGGCCTGCGCGAAGTTCAGGTGATTGGTGACCCGGCCTTGTCAGATGCAGCCAGCGCCGCCCTGCGGAAATTGCAGGGGCGATTGCCACAGCGACAGTCCCATCGGCTGAGCCACGCGGTTCTGGCGGCAACGCGGTTCAATCGCCCGCCCGCGCCGACCATCGACGTGGCCATTTTGCGGCAGGCGACGTGGGACGAACGCGCGGTCGAGTTCTCGTACACGGACGCAAAAGGCGATGCCACACAAAGACGGGTCAACCCGCTTAGCATCGTCTATATGGATCGATCAAATGTGTTGCTCGGCTGGTGCCACCTGAGACAGGATTTTCGCGTTTTCCGGTTGGATCGCATGCAGGACATGTCCGTGACAGATCAAAGCTTTAGACCGAACCGGGTGCCCATGCTGCGCGAAGTTTTGGCGCAAATCCGCGCAGCGCACTACGCGCAAGAACGCGATGAGTGTGCCTGAGACTTTGTGATTCGCCGATTTTGCGCTACTCTGAGGTCGAGCAGTAATCAGGAAAAATCGGAATGCAAAAATGCGTAGGCGGCGTCATGACCGTCGCATTGTGGGCATCCATGGTGCAGGCGGACATATCAGAAAAAACGACTTGGCCAGACAGTGCAGTGTCAGGCGAAAAGATACAGCTGGCCTCGGCGGATGTGGCGGTTTCGATCCGTCCGGTCCCGCGCCCGGCGGTTGAGGCTTTGCGGGTGTCCGCGGCCGTGACCGCACGGTTTCAGGCCTGGCTCGGCGCGTTTCAGGAGCGCGCGAAGCAGCAGGGTATATCGGAAAGAACATTGAACAGGGTGTTCTCGGACATGATCTTTGACGAGGACATCCTGAAAAAAGACCGCAATCAGGCTGAATTTTCGAAACCGATCTGGGAGTATCTGGATTCCGCCGTCTCGGACATGCGCGTTTCCAATGGTCGTGCCGCGATGCAACGATATCGGCAGGTGTTGCAGCAAATCGAGGCGGAATATGGCGTTGAAAAAGAAGTGGTCACGGCGATCTGGGGGCTGGAAACATCATTCGGCTCTTATCGTGGCAGCAACCGGACGCTGAGTTCCTTGGCGACACTGGCCTTTGATGCACGGCGGGCGCAGTTCTTTGAAACGCAGTTAATCGCCGCCCTGAGGATCGTGCAGGCAGGTGATGTCAGCGCCAAAAATATGCTGGGCAGCTGGGCAGGTGCGATGGGGCACACGCAGTTCATGCCAACCTCGTATCTGGATCACGCAGTTGATTTCGATGGCGATGGTCGGCGTGACATCTGGTCGGATGATCCGACGGATGCGCTGGCCTCGGCCGCGTCCTATCTGGCGCGGCACGGTTGGAAAAAGGGGCAGCCCTGGGGCGTCGAGGTGCGCTTGCCCGAAGGGTTCGACTATGCCATCGCCAAACGGGACTACACTCTGCTGCCGTCAGATTGGGCGGCGCGTGGCGTGGTGGGGCGTGACGGCAAACCGGTACCGGATCACGGGCAAGCCGCAATCCTTTTGCCCGCCGGGGGGCAGGGCGTGGCGCTGATGATTTTCGACAATTTCAGCGTGATCGAGGCCTATAACGGCGCCGACGCTTATGTGATCGGTATCGGGCACCTTTCCGACCGGCTTGCGGGTGGCACACCGTTTCAGTCCGACTGGCCCCGAGGTGAGCGGGCGCTGAGCTTCACCGAGAAGAAAGAGCTGCAAACCCGCCTGACTGATGCAGGGTTCGATACAAAGGGTATCGATGGGCGCACCGGGCCGAACACCATCAATGCGGTTCGCGCCTACCAACTGGCGCAGGGTTTGGTGCCGGACGGCTATCCAACTGCGACACTTTTGGAGCGGCTGAGGTGAACGATAAGAGGCGACCCAGACGGGCCGCCCCTTTATAGAAGCCTTTTTCTGAACTCAGGATGCGGCTTTCATCAGCCCCTGAGCGATGATCTCGGCCTGCGCTTCGTCCAGCGATTTGTAAATCCGCACGAACATCTCGTCGATATCCGCCGGGGTCAGGATCAGCGGCGGCGAGATGATCATGCGGTCGCCCACATGGCGCATGATCAGATTGTTGGCAAAGCAACGGTCACGGCAGATATAACCGACCGTGCCGGGCTCGGACGCGAACTTGGCGCGGCTGGCTTTGTCGGGTGTCAGAGCGATGGAGGCCATCATTCCGACAATCTTCGCCTCACCCACCAGCGGGTGATCGGCCAGCGCCTCCCATTTCTCTTTCAGATAGGGGGCGGCAACATCGCGCACATGCTCGACGATCTTCTCTTCTTCCAAAATGCGCAGGTTCTCAAGCGCCACGGCGGCGGCGACGGGGTGGCCGGAATAGGTGTACCCGTGGTTGAATTCCGTCCCGCCAATCACTTCGGCGATCTCGTCATTCACTATGGACCCGCCGATCGGCGCATAGCCCGAGCTGAGCCCCTTGGCGATGGTCATGATATGCGGTTTGATGCCCACGGTTTGCGATCCGAACCAGTTGCCGGTTCGGCCGAACCCACAGATCACCTCGTCTGCAATCAACAGGATATCGTATTTGTCGCAGATGCGCTGAATTTCCGGCCAGTAGGTATCGGGCGCCACGATCACGCCGCCTGCACCCTGAACCGGCTCGGCGATGAAGGCCGCGACACGGTCCTCGCCCAGCTCCTGTATGGCCTCTTCCAGCTCGCGCGCGCGGGCCAGGCCGAATTCCTCGGGCGACATGTCGCCGCCTTCGGCCCACCAGTTGGGTTGGTTGATGTGGTGAATGTTCGGGATCGGAATGCCGCCCTGCGCGTGCATGCCTGCCATACCGCCCAGCGAAGCCGACCCGACGGAAGACCCGTGATACGCGTTTTTCCTGCTGATGATGGTATTTTTGTCCGGCTGCCCCTTCTCGGCCCAGTATGTGCGCACGAGGCGGATATTGGTGTCGTTTGCCTCGGACCCGCCAGCTGCGAAAAAGACATGGTTCAGATCACCTGGTGCCAGTTCGGCGATTTTGGCCGCCAGTGCGATTGCCGGCACATGGGTCGTCTTGAAGAAGGTGTTGTAGTAGGGCAGTTCGCGCATCTGACGCGCCGCGACATCGGCCAGCTCATCGCGGCCATAACCGATATTGACGCACCAAAGACCTGCCATTGCGTCCAGGATTTCCTCACCTTCGCTGTCGGTCAGGTAAACCCCGCTGGCGCGTGTAATCACGCGGGCCCCTTCCTGCCCCAGCGCACCATTGGCCGAGAAAGGATGGATGTGATGCGCCGCATCCAGCGCCTGCAATTCGGCGGTCGGCATATGGTTGGTTATGGTGGACATCGGAGAATCTCCTACAAGAACGCAGTTGCGGATCACAATATGATCAAATTCATCGCTGTCAATCGAATCAGACTGAGTTAAGCGGAAGTCAGGGCGTCCGACATCAATTCCATGCCTTGCTCAATGTCCTGAGCCGTTGCCTTTGCCGCTTTTTCGGCGTCTCCTTCGCGCAAAGCGGAAATGATATCCTTGTGTCGATCCGGCAGGCTTTGAGTCCCGAATCGACCACACACGACACGCAGCGAAGGGCCGAACCGCAACCAAAGCCTTTCGGCGAGATCACTGAGAATCGGTGCGTTTGCATGAGAGTACAGCGTTTCGTGAAACGCCTGGTTCAGACGCAGATATCCGCCTACGTCCCCGTCGGCGATCATACGGTCCAAATGCGTATCGAGTCGCTCGAGATGATCGATGTCCTCGGCCTGCAAATTCGACGTCGCGCGCCTTGAAAGCTCTGATTCTATTGAGGTTCTGGCAAAGATCATTTCCTGGATATCGCCCGGGGACAGCAGCGGCACGCTTACGCGCCGATTGCCCTGGAACACCAATGCCCCGTCCGAGATCAACCGGCGGATGGCTTCGCGCACCGGTGTCATGCCAACACCCAGCGAATCAGTCAGGCCCTGGATCGTGACAGGTTGGCCCGGAACCAATTCGCCGAACAGGATCTGTGATCTGAGCGTTTGATAAACCTGCTCATGCGCGGGCTGTTTCCCTTTGTCGTTTGTCGACGCAGATGCCTTATTTTTGATCAAATCCAATTGGTTCTTCCCATTTCGACTAACCCTGACTTGTCAGGTGACAGACCTCGTGAAACCATACGCTGGATCGAGGAAAAACGCAAAACTTGATCAAATCCAAAAAAACGGGAAAATAGCCGTACACTTGCAGGGAGAAGAATATGACAATCAAAACGCTGACCATGACAGCGGTCATCGCATTGGGGACTTCGGCGGCATTCGCCGAAGAGGTGCGTGTTTACAACTGGTCCGACTATATCGACGAAGATTTGCTGAGCAAATTCGAGGAAGAAACCGGTCTGACCCTGATTTACGATGTGTTCGACAGCAATGAGGTTCTGGAAACCAAGATGCTGGCCGGTGGTTCGGGATACGATGTGGTGGTGCCGTCGGGCACATTCCTGCAACGCCAGATTCAGGCGGGCGCATTTCAGGAACTGGACATGGCCAAGATGCCGAATTCGGTAAATCTGTGGGACGTGATTCAGGAGCGTACCGCAGGGTATGATCCGAACAATGCCTACTCGATCAACTACATGTGGGGAACGACGGGCATCGGCGTGAACGTCGACAAGGTCAGGGAAGTCTTGGGTGGCGATGTGGCCCTGAACAGCATGGATTTGGTTCTGAAGCCGGAGAATATGGAAAAGCTGGCCTCGTGTGGCGTTCACTTCCTTGATGCGCCAGCCGAAATGATACCGATGACCTTGCAGTACATCGGTGAAGACCCCGACAGCCATGACCCGGAAGTGATCAAGAAGGTCGAAGACGTTCTGACAAGCGTTCGCCCCTACATCCAGAAGTTTCACAGTTCGGAATACATCAACGCGCTGGCCAATGGCGATATTTGCGTAGCCGTGGGTTGGTCCGGTGATATTTTGCAGGCGCGGGACCGCGCGGCCGAAGCCGACAACGGTGTGAACATCGAATACCACCCGTTCGCAGAAGGGTCGTTGATGTGGTTCGACCAGATGGCAATTCCCGCCGACGCGCCGAATCCGGAAGGTGCGCACAAATTCTTGAATTTCATTCTGGATGCCAACAACATGGCTGCTGCGTCCAACTACGTGTACTACGCCAACGGCAACAAGGCGTCTCAGGAATTTCTTGAGGAAGACGTGATCGGCGATCCGGCAATTTATCCGGATGAAGCCACGATGCAGAACCTGTACATCACGACTCCGTACCCCGCGAAGACACAGCGGGTCGTGACCCGTCTTTGGACCAAGATCAAGTCAGGCACCTGATCCGGTCAAAAGCGCGGGGCGGTCTGGCGATCGCCCCGCCGCACTATTGTCCAAACTGACCATGCGGGGGCTGCTTTGAGTTCTGACGTTTTTGCGCCGTGGAATGACCCACAGGCGAAACCCTTGATCCAGTTCCAGAACGTGACCAAGCGCTTTGGCGAGTTCACGGCGATCGACAACCTGTCTCTGGATATTTTCGAACGTGAGTTTTTTGCCCTGCTAGGCCCTTCAGGGTGCGGCAAAACAACGATGATGCGGATGCTGGCCGGGTTCGAGACTCCGACCGAAGGCCATATCCTGCTGGGCGGGCAGGATATCGACCCCATCCCGCCGAACAAGCGGGCCGTGAACATGATGTTCCAGTCCTATGCCTTGTTCCCGCATCTGAGTGTCTGGGAAAACATCGCTTTCGGTCTGCGCCGAGACAACATGCCCAAGCACGATCTGGAAGACCGGGTCGAGGAGATGCTGCGCCTGACCCGGCTGGAACAGTTCGCCCGTCGCAAACCGCATCAGATCTCGGGCGGTCAGAGGCAGCGCGTCGCACTGGCGCGTTCGTTGGCCAAAGCGCCCAAGCTTCTGCTGCTGGATGAACCGCTGGGGGCGTTGGACAAGAAGCTGCGTCAGGATACCCAGTTCGAATTGATGGATATCCAGGAAAAGACCGGCACCACCTTTGTCATCGTCACCCATGATCAGGAAGAGGCGATGACAGTTGCCACCCGCGTCGCGGTGATGGATCAGGGCCAGTTAAAGCAAGTGGCCACCCCGGATCGGATCTATGAAAACCCTGAATCTGTTTATGTCGCTGACTTCATCGGAGATGTGAACATCATCGAAGGCCGCGCGACGCCATCCGGAGAGGACGCCTATCAGATCGATTGGGCCGAAGGTCAGGCCCCGTTTTCGGCGTCTTCGCCTGCTGTTTTCTCAGACGGTCAGTCCTGCCATCTGGCGATCCGCCCCGAGAAAGTGACGATCTCTGCCGAACGGCCCGTCGATGCGGTCAACGCCGTGCAGGGCAAGGTTCACGACATTGCCTATCTGGGCAATCTGTCCACCTATCACGTTGAATTGGCAAACGGCACGATCATCAAGGCGCAGACGGCCAATACCCGCCGCATCTCGCGCCGTTCGTTTACCTGGGAAGACCCGGTCTGGCTGTCCTGGACAGCCACGGCTGCGGTTCTGCTGGCCAACTGATGCGCCGCGCCGTTCTGATCGCCATTCCTTACGTCTGGCTGTTGGCCCTGTTTCTGGTGCCGTTCTTCATCGTTCTGAAGATTTCGCTGTCGGATACCGCACTTGCCATCCCGCCTTATACGCCAACTTTGGACCTGTCAGCCGGTTGGGCGGGGATAAAGAAGTTTTTCAGCCAGCTTGATCTTGAGAATTATGTCTGGCTGACCGAGGACGATCTGTATTGGAAAGCCTACCTGTCCAGCGTCAAGATCGCTTTGATTTCGACCTTCCTGACCCTGCTGGTGGGCTATCCCATTGCCTACGGCATGGCCCGGGCACCTCAGGAATGGCGTCCGACACTGATGATGCTGGTCATCCTGCCCTTCTGGACCTCGTTCCTGATCCGGGTTTACGCGTGGATGGGTATTCTGTCGAACGAAGGGTACCTCAACCAGATCTTGCTGTGGACCGGTATCATCTCGACCCCGCTGACGATCCTGAACACGTCAACTGCCGTCTATATCGGCATCGTCTACACTTATCTGCCTTTCATGATCCTGCCGATCTATTCTGCGTTGGAACGGTTGGACGGATCATTGATCGAAGCGGCCGAGGATCTGGGGTGTTCCCGTTTGCAGGCCTTCTGGCTGGTGACCATCCCGCTGTCCAAACCCGGCATCATTGCAGGGTGTTTCCTGGTGATGATCCCCGTGATCGGTGAATTCGTGATCCCATCCCTTCTGGGTGGTTCCGGTACGCTGATGATCGGCAAGGTTCTGTGGGAAGAGTTCTTTTCGAACCGCGACTGGCCGGTGGCAAGTGCGGTGGCCATCGTGCTGCTGCTGATCCTCGTCATTCCCATCGTGCTGTTCCAGCGCAACCAGCAGAAACAGGCGGAGGCCGAGGGATGAACAGATTGAGCTGGTTCAACACGGTTTCGCTGACGCTGGGTTTTGCGTTTCTGTACATCCCGATGATCATCCTGATCGTCTTCAGCTTCAACGAAAGCAAGCTGGTCACGGTCTGGGCCGGGTTTTCGACGAAATGGTACGGAGAGCTGCTTCGGAACGAAGCGTTCCTTGATGCTGCCTGGGTCACGATCCGGGTCGCGGTCTTTTCGTCGACGCTGGCGACTATTCTGGGAACGGCCGCCGCTTATGTACTGGTCCGCAGCGGGCGCTTTTTTGGCCGGACACTGTTTTCCGGCATGATTTATGCGCCGCTGGTCATGCCCGAAGTGATCACCGGCCTGTCGCTGCTTTTGTTGTTTATCGGCATCGGCCTGGATCGGGGTATTCTGACCATCGTTCTGGCACACACGACTTTCTCGATGTGTTTCGTTTCGGTTGTCGTATCCTCGCGCCTCATAACTTTTGATCGCTCGCTGGAAGAGGCTGCGCTGGACCTTGGGTGTTCGCCCGCGCAAGCCTTCCGTCTTGTCACCCTGCCGATCATTGCGCCTGCGGTAATCTCGGGCTGGTTGCTGGCCTTCACCTTGTCACTTGATGATCTGGTGATTGCATCCTTCACTTCGGGGCCGTCGGCAACGACATTGCCGATCAAGATATTCTCGGCCGTGCGCCTTGGCGTCAGCCCGGAAATCAACGCGTTGTCGACGATCATGATCGCTGTGGTGACGGTCGGGGTAATCACGGCCTCGCTTGTGACCAAACGCGCGATGGTACGTCAGCAGCAGGATGAAATGGCCGCAGCGCGCACCGAATGAAGCGGATTTTTCCAGACTACGCCTATGGCAGCGAACCTCGCGACGGCTGTTGGTGGGACGAAACTGTTGCCAGCCCGGATTGGCCAGAGTTCCAGGGTGACATGCATGTGGATGTGGCCATCATTGGCGGCGGATTTACAGGCGTTTCGGCTGCTCTGCATTTGGCTGAAAAAGCTTCGGTTGCGGTGTTCGATGCCGGCGCACCGGGGTGGGGAGCCTCGGGCCGAAATGGCGGGTTTTGCTGTCTTGGCGGCTCAAAACTTGGCCACGCATCCATGCAGCGCCGATTTGGCTGCGATGCCGCTTTGGACTATGCGGCAGCGGAACAGGAAGCGGTCCGACTGGTCGCCGATCTGTTGGCACAACATCAGATCGATGCGGATACCCACTCCAGCGGGGAAACCCAGCTGGCGCATTCCAGGCGGGCGATGGACATGCTACGCCGCAATGCCGGCGAGGCGGGAACCCTGCACGAAGCCAGAGACCTGCCCGGGAAGGGCATGGGTGGCGCGTTTTATGGTGGATACACTTCGCCGGTTGGTTTCGGGTTGAATCCCCGCAAATACCTGTTCGGGATTGCCAGAGCCGCCGAAGCAATGGGCGCGCATCTGTTCCAGAATTCCGCGGTTCTGAGCGTTGAAAAAACGGCGTCCGGCTTTGTGTTGCAAACGCAGAGCGGGCCAGTCAAAGCGCAGGCGGTGTTGGTGTGTACCAACGGCTATTCCAGCGAGGATATCCCGGCCTGGATGTCCGGACGATACATGCCTGCTCAGTCGACCGTCATGGTAACGCGACCCCTTGGTCGAACCGAGCAGATGGCACAGGGATGGACATCGGATCAGATGTGCTATGATACGCGCAATCTGTTGCACTATTTCCGCCTGATGCCGGACGGGCGCTTTCTGTTTGGTATGAGGGGCGGCCTGCGGTCATCGGCCGAGGCTGAAGCAGCCATTCAGCGAAAGGTTCAGCAGGATTTCAAACATATGTTTCCTGCTTGGTCGACGGTCGAGGTCACTCATATCTGGTCCGGTTTGGTGTGCCTGTCGCGGGCCCTGACACCTTTTGTCGGCCCCGTTCCGGATCAACCGGGGATGTTTGCCGGTTTTGCATATCACGGCAATGGCGTCGCCATGGGCACGTATTGCGGTCGAGCATTGGCGCGGTTGGTTCTGGGGCAGGACGCCAGGCTGCCGGTCGTGATGACGCAAACACCGGGTCGGTTTCCTTTGGGTCGCTGGCGCCGTGTGCTCATGCCGCCAGCCTACGCCATGCTGGCGCTGGCCGACCTGCGATGAGGCGGGGCGTTACAGAATTGCTGTTTCCAAGTTCAACCCTGTCGCGTAATCGGGCGCACCATTTTCAGCGCGCCAGAGGCAATACGTCGCCATGCGCCACGCATACCATGGCCTGAGCTGTTCATAGCGCGCGACGATTTCGGGCCTGCCGTAGGCCGAAAGAAACTGGTCTTCCTCTTTGTTCGACAGCGGTGAGCCTCGGTAAAGCTGCTGCATAGCAGGCGACAAAAACAGCGCAAGGTCTTCGCAGGGATCGCCCAGGGCCGGGCATTGCCAGTCGATCAAGGTCAGACCACCGGTCGCCACCAGGATATTGCCTGCCACGGGGTCGCCATGGATCAGGCACGTCTGTTGCGTGGGTGCGACCGAATTTGATGGTTGCAAATCAGCGAGTTTGTCGCGCCCGTTTGACGTACAGCCTTGCAGAATTCTTTTTCCATGAGCGCGCAAGTCTGCGCTGCCATTGCATCCGGCTGGCGCCTGGACGGCAATGGGCAGGGTATGAAGCTTGCGCAGCAAGGCGCCAACCTGTGCTGAATCCTGCCGCCAGGGGGCTCCGGGGGCGTGGTCGTAAAACACCCAACGGGCTTCTTTGTATTGCCCTGTGGCCCGCAGCCTTGGCACGAAGCCCGTGGTGCCAAGCGCCTTCAGGCATAGGGCCTCCAACTCTGCATCATTGCGAAACAAAGGATTGCGCAATGCCGTGCTGTAGAGTTTCAGGACTTTGTCACTGTCGCGGCCCTTGACCTTCCACACCTTGTTGGTGCGCCCGCCATACAAGGTCTCGAACCGAGGATGCGCGTTGACCAATCTTTTCGCGTGAAGATGGTCAACCAGATCACGAGGGGGGGCAGGCAGGTCGGGCAGAGGTTCCATCACTTCTTATGGCGAGTCGATTTGCCAAGGTTTGGCCCGTCCCGCCCGACAGATCAAGCACCTGTTCGGACTGCGGTGACCTGAGTTGCGGGAATCACCTGACCGCCCTGCAAGGTCAGCAAAACAGCATCGTCGCCTACCTGTGCTTCGACAACGCGATTGTAGGCGGCGACAGGTTTTTCAGAGAGCAACTTGTCGCCATTGTAGCTTTCCAGGGTTGCGCTGTAGTTGCCTGATGCCAATGGATTGCCTGAGGAACCCACTCCGGCCCAAACAAACTCCTCGGTTGTCGTGGGCACGGTGACATTATCGATTACCGTGCCATCACTGTCGCGGATCACCAATTTCGTCGCGTCCGCATCAGGGTCGGCCTGGGCGAACAATGTCACGGGCTGGCCGTCAAAGTGAAAGGCTGATGTCGAGCGGACGTCCATGCCCACCCAGCTTGCAAGCTCGTTCAGTTTCGTGCCGCCCAATGCGTTGGCCAGGTTGGACAAGAGGTCATTGGTCTGGACTTGTTGCTCGACCATCGAGAACTGCGCCAGCTGAGACGCATATTCGGTCGAATCCATCGGCTCCAACGGATCCTGATTCTTTGCCTGCGCCGTTAGCATCAGCAAGAATGTCTCAAAGTCCGACGTAATCGCGGATTTCTGAGATGCCCCGGCCTTTTGTTGATCCGCAACGGTCTGTGTGGTGTTGACGGGCGTAATCATTGGTCAAAACCTCATGTCGATGCCCCGGCCCGAGGCCGGATACTGTGGATGGGAAGTTGTGTGATCGATCCGTTCGTGCGGCGCAGCTTCTGAATGTGAAAGGGATTGTGTGTCAGCGTCGTTTGCGTCCTTTTGATGTGCGCCAGAACCCCAAGAGGTTCCCAGATCAAAGCTCAGATCCCCATAACCCAGCTTCTGAAACTCTTCTGTCAGAACGGACAAATGACGCCGCATTAAATCGAGGGTTTCCGGGCGCTCGGTCGCAATGGTGATTTGCAGGCCGTCCTCCCGCCCGTTCAGAACAATGGACACACGCCCAAGCTCTTCCGGATTCAGCGCTATTTCCGTTGCTCCTGATCCGGTGCGGGTCTGGACAGCCGCCGACAGCTGACCAGCAATCGCCCGGGCGATTTCTGCTCGGGCGGCAGTAGACGGAGCCGTGAGTTGAGGCGCGGAGTCGCGCGAGGTCAGCGGCAAAGGTTCCTCTCTGGCGGCCGGCGGGGCCTCAGCTTCGACAACGGGTGCCACGGGTTCGGCTTCAACGGCAGTTGCCATCAGCTGAAGCTGCGCCACCGAGGGCGCCCGGTCAGGCGCTGACGATTTGGGCGTCAGAATGCTCACTTCGGGCAACGGCTTCTTTTCAGGGTCCAGCGGGAGGGGGACGGCCCCCGTTTGTTCGACCGTGCCTTTGGGCTTTGCAAGCTGATCAAACATCTGGCCGAGTTCGGTCATGGCTGTCACGTGCACAGGTTGGGGCGTCGGACCCTGCACCTTCTGCGAGAGCGCCGGAACCGGGGAAGGTGTGTCGCTTTGTGTGGGCAAACCTTTTGGTACCGATGCCGGTGGTTGATTCGATATTTCCGAGGGTGCTTGTTTTACCTCCGCCAACTGAACCGGCACCACCTTTACCTCGTCCAAGTCCGGGGTTTCCAGGAATGCAGAAGGGGGTTGCTGTTCGCCGATGTGTTCTGAAATCGGGGTGGGATGGGCCGTTGCAGATGCCTCGGCCGATGTCTCCGGCACAGGTTCGGGCTCTGCTTTGACACTTTTCAGCTCGGCATTGATGGCAGCGTTTTCGCCTTCTGGGTGGCCGGTGGCACCAACCTCCTGCCGGAGGACATCCTGAAAGCTCTCCGAGCCAGTGTTTTGGCCCGGAGCCTTACGCGATGTGACGGCTTTCTCGGGTGTGGTCGGCGTTGCGTTCGCCAGCGTTAGGGGGTTGGGCATTTTGCTCCGGCTCCGTGTGACTGGTCGGAACACTGCCTGTAGGAAGTTACGGTTATTTTAACCGCTTTCACCTTTGATCGAGAAAGTTCGAAGCAAATTCGGAGAATGCCATGAAGGTTTCCACCCTTCCTCATGCATCTCAATCACAGTCACCCCAGACCCGGCTGAAAAACGCCGCCATAGAGCTGGAGGCGGCGTTTCTGGCGGAAATGCTGAAATCTGCCGGGTTGGGAAAAACCCGCCAGTCCTTTGGCGGTGGCGCCGGTGAGGATCAGTTTTCTTCGATGCTTGTTCAACATCAGGCGCAGCAACTGGCCCGGTCCGGTGGCGTGGGCCTTTCCGAAATTCTGTTCAAGTCACTGATGGAGAAAACCGATGACGTATAAGGCCGATAAAGCGTTGATCAAGTCTTTGGAAGAAGTCCTGGATTTGGAACGTGCCGCACTTGTACAGGGAGATCTGGACCGTTTGTCCAGCATGGTGCCTGAAAAAGAAAAGCTGATCGGGGCAATCAATGATCTTCAGGTGCTGGAAAGTGAGGCACTGATTCGCGTTCAACAGAAAGCCGAGCGCAATCAGGCGCTGCTGAACAGCGCGGCTGAAGGCATCCGGGCGGTCGCCAGCCGAATGGCTGAATTGCGGCGCGTTCGGCAGGAATTCAGCACCTATGGTGCAGACGGACAGCGAAGTGAATTCGCGGTGCGCAGCACGGCAAAGCTGGAAAAGCGGGCATAGGCAGAAGTTTGATTCAAATCCGAAATTTCTGGGCCGGGCGCTTTAGCACTCCGTTAGGGGATCGGGTTCAAAAGTGGTGCTGCACCTGAGATCAACAGGTGGCGCGAACAGCCACGCGGCGCGTCGCACAGGTCAGAAAGACACCAATGCCCGCAAATAGTGCGGGGTGAACATGGGCAAAATGGCCCGAACGGAAAAGGATGAAAGCTATGTCCAGCATTCTGACAAACAATGGCGCGATGGTTGCGCTGCAAACTCTCAAGTCGGTCAACAAAAACCTGGCGATGACCCAGAACGCAATCTCGACCGGCAAGGATGTCGCGACGGCCAAGGACAACTCGGCAGTATGGGCGATTTCCAAAGTGATGGAGTCGGACGTCAAAGGTTTCAACGCCATCAAGGACAGTCTTGCGCTTGGCGAATCGACCGTCGCCGTTGCGCGGAATGCCGCAGAAACCGTCACTGATCTGCTGACCCAGATGAAAGGCAAGATCGTCGCGGCGCAGGAAGACAACGTTGACCGCGGCAAAATCAATGATGATGTGACTGCACTGAAAGATCAGATCGCGTCCGTTGTCAGTGCGGCGCAGTTCAATGGTCTGAACCTGGTTGACGGCTCTGCCGGTTCCGCTTCGATCCTTGCATCGCTGGATCGTGACAACACAGGTGCTGTGACTTCGTCGTCCATCACCGTTGCAGGGCAAAACCTGTCGACCGGTGGTTATGTCACCAAGCAAGTTTTTGACGGTTCGACCGGCGCATCGACAGGCAACGATCGCGTTGGCGCAACCATTGACAACGGCGCAACCGCCGCAACCGCTCTGGTCACCGACGAATCCAGCGGTGTTTTTGCCGCCGGGGACAAGGTCGTCGTCGCGATCAACGATCAGGTCGTATCCTATACCGTGTCTGCCGAAGACGCTGCCGCGACAACAACCGGTGATCTGGTTGCTGTTGGGTTGAAATCGAAGATTGAAGAGCTTGGGATTACCGGTCTGACCGTCGATTATGACTCGGGTACAGCCGGAACCTTGTCTGTCACCAACGGTACGGGCTCGGACATTTCGTTTTCGGCTCAATTCGTGAACGCCGGTGCAGGTGGTCTGGGCGCGCTGGCCGGCATTGATGTTTCGACCGGTGCGGGTGCGACCGCTGCCCTGGCCGCCGTTGAGTCGCTGATTGATACTTCGATCGACGCGTCGGCTGCTTTTGGTTCCTCTCAAAGCCGGATCGAAACTCAGAAAGAGTTCATCTCGAACCTGTCCGACTCGTTCAAGTCAGGCATCGGGTCGCTGGTCGATGCGGACATGGAAGAGACTTCGGCGCGGTTGCAGGCGCTTCAGGTTCAGCAACAGTTGGCGACGCAGTCGCTTTCGATCGCCAATCAGGCACCGCAGTCGATTCTGTCGCTGTTCCGCTAATTCGCGAAATCGGTTGGGGCGCGGATTTCGCGCCCCATCAATGACTGCCTGATGACGGCCCTTTGGAAGGATTTCAAGTGACACCGCAAACCCTAGCCCATCAAACCTATGCGCAAACCGCCGCGCCGACTCGGACGCCTCGAGACACGGAATACGAAGCGATTTCAAGGATCACACGGCGTCTGAAGGCAGCAACAGCGCAAAAGGCAACGGATTTTTCGGGCTTTGTACAGGCCGTGCACGAAAACCGGCGGCTATGGGGGGTGCTCGCCACCGGCGTTGCCGATTCCGAGAATGCCCTGCCCAACGACCTGAGAGCCAGGATCTTCTACCTTGCCGAATTCACCGAACAACACAGCAGCCGCGTTCTGGGAGACGGCGCAACCGTTGAACCGTTGGTGGAAATCAACACGGCCGTATTGCGCGGATTGCGCCAGATGAGGGCAACTTGATGAGTGGTCTGGTCCTGAAGCTTGCCCCGAAAGAAAGGGTTCTGATCAACGGGGTCGTGATTGAGAACGGCGATCGCCGCGGCCGGTTTTCGATCATGACGCCACAGGCAAATGTACTTCGACTGCGGGATGCGATTCATCCGGATGAGGTGAATACGCCGGTGCGCCGCGTCTGTTATGCCGCGCAGCTTGTATTGTCGGGGGACATCGAACCTGGCCAAGCACGTCAGCAATTGTTGCGCCGCGTGGAAGAGCTGAGCCAGGTTTTTACGGATGCAGATAGCCGCCGGGTCTTGGCCGAAGCCACGGATGCCCTGGTTGCTGAGCATTATTACAAGTGCCTCAAATCGCTTCGCTCGCTTCTGCCGCGCGAAGAGCGGCTGATGGCTTACCAGCAATGACATTCCAACCGGTCATCCCAAGCGGCGGAATCGTGGGCTGGCGGTTTCTGCAACGTACCTATGAAGGTCAGCTCCAGAGTTTTTCGTCGTCAGCTGCGAATGAAAGAGAGACAAAGTATTTTCTGGACAACATTGGGAAAATCCAATCGGCCGAAGAGCTGGTTTCGGATCGCAGGTTGTTGCAGGTCGCTTTGGGTGCGTTCGGCTTGGAAGGAGATTTGGACAACCGGTTTTTCATACGCAAAATCCTCGAGGATGGGACACAGGCGGATGACGCGTTGTCCAATCGATTGGCCGACAAACGATACCGGGAATTTTCTGACGCCTTTGGGTTTGGTCCCGGTGCTGTCCGAAAAACCGCGCTGACGTCCGACATGGAGCAAATCGCCCAGGCCAATTTGACGGCCCGGTTTGAAATTGCCGTTGGCGAGTCGGATGAAACGATGCGTATTTCGCTCTATGCACAACGAGAGCTTTCGGATCTTGCCAACAGGACCTCAAGCGCAGACACAAAGTGGTTCGATCTGATGGGGTTGCCGCCCTTGCGCAGCATGATGGAAACGGCACTTGGACTGCCGTCATCCTTTGCGCAGCTGGACATTGACAAACAACGGGTCGAGTTCAAGGCAAGGTTGCTCAAACTGACCGGCTCGTATGACCTGGCACAGTTTTCGAACCCAAAGTCGATCGAGAAACTGACCGACACCTATTTGGCCAGAAGTCAGATTTCGCAACTTCAGAACACGATCTCGCCGGCGCAGACCGCATTGATCTTGTTGAGAGCCGGTTGAGTAGAGCGCCCCCCGGATCGAAGTGGTCGGTGAAGCATGATCGCAAGGGTGTCACGTTGATCAAGGCAATGCGGTTTTCTTCAGAACTGCAAACGACAGGCCTCAACCGTTCAGAATCTCATCGGCTGCGGTTCGTAAAGCATATGATCTGACGGGTCGGGACACGTTGTGCAGATTGACGTCTCCCAGCGGTACAGCATTGGAACAGGCCGGTTCGATGTCTTCTGAAACGACAATGCGGTGCCCTTGCGACTTGCCGAACTCGCCCAATCGCGCGGCGATGTTTGCGGCCTGACCGATAACTGTGAAATCAAGCCGTTCGCGAGATCCCACATTGCCGTAGGTGACACGCCCATACGCGACGCCGATCGAACAGTCGCAATGCCTGTCCGTACCTTCTTTGCGCAGCTCTCCCAAAGTTTCGACGATTTTGATCGCCGAGCGCTGGGCATTGGTGCGGGCCGTACTGGCATCCTCGTCCGTTGCCGGGAAAACGGCCAGAACAGCGTCACCAATGAACTTCAGGACTTCTCCGTTGTTGTCATGAACAATGCCCGAGACCGTTTCAAAGAACTCGTTCAGGAGATTGATATACTCGCCCCGGCCCAGCTTCTCTTCCAGGCTCGTTGAATTGCGGAGGTCGCAGAACATGATGGCGGCGTCGATCTCATCCCCGTCACCCCGCCTGATTTCGCCGCCCAATACGCGCGCGCCGGTGCGTTTGCCGACATAGGTTTCCAGCAGGACCTGCGCGTTTTCGCGCTGCATGAACACTTCGTAGAAACGGGCGATTACCGAAGAACATTCAAAGACAAGGCCCAGATTTTCGGTGGTAAACCCGTCCGGGTGATCGCAGGTCAGCGTCAGAACATTGGTGCGCCCGTCGGAAAACGGCAAGGGCATGGCCACGTAATCTGTTGCGCCCTTGGCCCGCAGATCCTCCATGATCGGGAAGCTGTTTTGCGGGTTTTCATCATTCAACCTTTGCCGCACGCCACCCAGGCCGTTCGAGACATGCCGCAAGGGGCTGTTGATGAAAGCTGGGTGATCATAGATTTCGTATGTCGGAGCCCTAGTCAGAATCTCTTCTTCATCTTTTTCCCAGATATAGTGCTTTCCCGCGATCAGGGGGTGAAGGGACCAGGCCAGAATGCTCAGCCTTTGTATTGCGATGCCGTGCTCCAGCATCTTTTCGGCCAGCGCTTTGGTAAAGCTTTCGGGTGTTGCCGCGGTCGAAGCACCACGCATCAACCAATCAATCAGGGGCCCGCTGATGTTGCCGTCTTCAGGTTCACGAAGGCGGTTGTCGCCCAGATCGATTTTCGTATAGGCGCCGGGCACAAAGCCGATACAGCCTTGAATGGCCGCGCTTTCGGGCAGGGCTTCTTCATAGGCCCAGACAGAATTGGCCAGGTTTTCGGACCCCAGATTGATGTCGTGATACGTGGCAGTGCCTTTGAACGGGCAGAATGTTTGCAGGTCTGTTTCTTCGCTCAGATCAACACAGACATCCGCGCGGGGAACATAGATCGTGGGCGGCAGGCGCGTTTCATACATCACCTTGGCATCTGTGCTTTCAGCCAAAAGCACATCATTGCGATAAATGGCAATTCTGCCATTCAGCGATTCAACCGAGATTCCATACCCATTGATTTTTGGTGCGGCGTGGACGTTCATATGCGACCTCCCTTGCCTGGGTTTTTTCTAGAATGGGGCTTTGCATCCCACATTCCAAGAGGCGCAGAAGGGAAAAGTGCCAACGCATACGGTCATGCAGCAAGGCTCAGACCATTTGTATCACGTCTTTTTCGATGGACAGCATATACCCTTTTTTGGCGATGTTCTTGACCAGAAGTTCACTGACCATCTGGTTGCCAAGCGCATCCCGCAACCGTTTGATCCGCGTCGCGCCTGCGGCTTCGTCGCAATCGGCCTCATTGCGGCCGGAAATCATCGCCTCGATCTGGGCGCCGGACAAAACCTCATCATCCAGCCGGGATTCAGCCAGAACAGACAGGGTTTCCATGGCGGCGGGCGTGAGTTTGAAATCCATGTTGTTGAGGTAGACGGTGTTTTCCTCGCGGCTGATCAGCAACGAGGTCACCTGAATGCCGGTGCGTTCGATCTGCGCCATGCGTCGGTTCAGCAGTACCAGCATCACCAGAAAGACCAACGCCGAGGCCATCATGGCGCAGGCAAAAACCAGCAGCACATAGATCACCATCCGATAACTGGACAGGGTGTCGGCGAAGGCGGTGCCGGACTGGGCCAGAATTTCAAGCAACCGGATTTCGGTTTGCGAGGTCAGATCGGTCTCGATGAACAATCGCTCGACCCGGGCGTTGAATGCGTTGGCGTCCGGCAGGGTCCAGAACAGGAAAACGGCGGCGGTGATCAGAATGGCGACAATGGCTGCGACGCCCAGCACGACCAGACGGACCCCCGACCGGCGTGCGTCAGAAACGGAGATAGAATTTTCCGGCATTGCCTTTCCTCTGATCCAACCCTTCCGGCCCGAAAACGGACTGCACTTCAAGCAAGGTCCAGCCTGACGCGCTCAGGCGCTGGGCGATTTCTGCCTGGGCCTGGCCCTTGTCACAGTTCGAGACCTGAATGACCCCATAGTGCAGACGCAACGGGTTGTCTTTCTTGGCCTTGTAATCCGCATAGCAATCCGCCGCAGACGCAGCAGAGCCAAGCGATATCAGGGCCGCAAAGGTCAGAGAAGAGAGGATCTGTTTCATAGGCCGCATCCTGCGCATGAGTTGCCGCGATATTCAATAACCCAAGGGGTTTGCGGGCTCTGATATCCGATAACACCGGGCCGTTATTGCTTGTCTGGACCGGTCGCACCCAGTGTCAGGGCAATCATTACGCGCTCCGTCACACGGTCGCCCAAACACTATGAAGGACACGCATCATGCACAGGAAATTCATCGCTTTCATCGTTGCGACCGCGGTTGCAATAACCGGGGTTTCTGCGTCTCAGGCACGGGCTGCGGACGCAAAGGACATTCTTGGCGGGCTGGCGGCCATCGCGCTCATCGGGGCCGGGGTTCACTATTACAACAAGGAAAAGAAAAAGGATCGGGCGACTCGCCATCAGACCTATACCCCGGCACCTTACACGCCGCAGCCGGTGCGCCCTCTGCCGCCGCGCGTGGCGCGTTATGATCTGCCCCAGCGCTGCCTGCGCACATTCAACGGGTATTCACAGGATCATCCGCTGCTTGGGCCGAAATGCCTCAAGAAGCACTACAAACATGCCAATAGCCTGCCGCAAGAGTGCAAAGTCGGTTTCTGGAATGGCCAAAAGGTCAAGCGGGCATACGAACCCGCGTGCTTGCGCCAGAAAGGATACCGTGTCGTTTACCAGTAACACCGGTTGAGCAGGAGCGGCGCCAAAGACGCGCCGCGTGAGAGAGGGCGGTGTGAGCTGCCCTCTCTTTTTTTCTTGCGGCGCTGTGTGAAACACGGTTTTCCAAAAGGATGACAAAACCAGATTTCGAACTTGAACAGGCGCTGCTGGAGCGGGGCCATTGCCGTATCGCGGGTGTGGATGAGGTCGGGCGCGGCCCTTTGGCTGGCCCGGTCGTCGCGGCAGCGGTGATCCTGAACCCACAGACCATCCCCGAAGGGTTGAATGATTCCAAGAAGCTGACGGCCAGACGTCGGGTCGCGCTGGATACCGAGATCCGGCACAGCGCCGAGTTTGCCGTGGCCGAAGCCTCGGTCGCCGAGATTGACGAGATCAACATCCTCAGGGCATCGCATCTGGCGATGCTGCGCGCGGTCGAGGCTCTGTCGCCGGCCCCTGATTTCCTGCTGATCGACGGGAACATGATTCCACGCGGCCTGAAAATCCCGTCGCAGGCCGTCGTGAAGGGGGATGCCCGATCGGTGTCGATTGCAGCCGCCTCGATCCTTGCAAAAAACTGGCGCGATCAGGTGATGGTGGATTTGGCGCAACAGCATCCGGGATATGGATGGGAAACCAACGCCGGTTATCCGTCAAAACAACACAAGGATGCACTGCAAAATCTTGGCGTGACCCCACACCATAGACGTTCGTTCAAGCCGGTGCACAATATCTTGTATCAAGAGTAAATCGTAAGTTGCTGATTCAAAAAAGAAATTGACGCCGATTCGTCTTTGACTCATCCTTGTCTCAACCAAATGAGCGCAAAAGCGCCGTGGACACTTGAGGCAGTGATATGACGACAACCACCAAAAAGGGCGCAAAAGCGCCCCCTTTAAACACGATTCTATCCGGGGACTGCATCGAAGTGATGAACAGTCTTCCCGAGGCATCCGTTGACCTGATTTTTGCGGATCCGCCCTATAATTTGCAGTTGAAAGGCCAGCTGCATCGCCCGGACAATTCTCAGGTGGATGCGGTGGATGATCACTGGGATCAGTTTTCCAGCTTTGGGGCCTATGACCAATTCACCCGCGCGTGGTTGAAGGCGGCGCGCCGTCTGCTCAAGCCAAATGGTGCGATCTGGGTGATCGGCTCTTACCACAACATTTTCCGCGTTGGTTCGGCGTTGCAGGACGAGGGCTATTGGATTTTGAACGATGTGGTCTGGCGCAAGTCAAACCCGATGCCCAACTTCCGCGGCAAACGTTTTACCAACGCGCATGAGACGATGATCTGGGCTTCCAAGCGCGAAGGTGCCAAGTACACCTTCAACTATGAGGCGCTGAAGGCCCTGAACGAAGGCGTGCAGATGCGCAGCGACTGGGTGCTGCCGATCTGCACCGGGCATGAACGTCTGAAGGATGAAAACGGTGACAAGGCACACCCGACGCAAAAGCCGGAATCACTGCTGCACCGTGTTCTGATCGGCTCGACCAACCCGGGGGACGTGGTGCTGGATCCGTTCTTCGGCACCGGAACGACCGGAGCCGTCGCCAAGATGCTGGGCCGCGAATTCATTGGTATCGAACGCGAGGAAAGCTATCGCAAGGTGGCCGAGAAGCGCATTGCCAAGGTCCGCAAGTTCGATCGTGAGGCTCTGGAAGTCAGCGCCAGCAAGCGCGCCGAACCCCGCGTTCCCTTCGGCCAGCTGGTCGAACGTGGGATGCTGCGCCCGGGCGAAGAACTTTATTCCATGAACCGGCGTCACAAGGCCAAAGTCCGGGCCGATGGCACATTGGTCGGTGACAACGTCAAAGGCTCGATCCATCAGGTGGGCGCCCATCTGGAAAATGCTCCGTCCTGCAATGGCTGGACCTATTGGTGCTTCAAGCGTGACGGCAAAACGGTTCCGATCGACGTTCTGCGCCAGCAGATCCGGGCCGAGATGAACTGATACAAAGAACACCGCCGGTGCCTGTGGCCTGACACAAGGCACTACGCCTTGCCCCGCCGATCCTACGGCGGGGTCTTTTGTTTTCGGATCAACAGTGATTGCATGTTGTTGACCCTGACACTGCAAGAAAGATCACGGCCATGACCGAGACAACCGCGCAGCCCCGCCGCAGTCTGTTTTTCACGGAACTTGACACGTTCGATCTGGACAACAAATACACCGAGGCCGCGTTGGAGCGGCACAAGCGTGAAGGGTTGGAACTGGCCGTTCGCGCGCGCTGGGTGGCGATGGCACTGACCGGGGTTCTTCTGGTTTTCCTGAACCCGCAATGGGAGGTGCTTTGGTATCACTTCATTCTGCTGCTGATCTGCGCCAACGGTTGGCTGATCCGCCGTTCCGGTCGGGTGGGGCAATCGCGGGTCGAGCTTCTTTTGATCTTCGTGGATTTGCTGATCATGACCCTTGGAATGATTGTGCCCAACCCGTTCAGCGACGATGTCCGCCCTCTGGCCATGCAATACCGGTTTGACAACTTTCAGTACTTTTTCGTCATCCTGGCGGCTGGAACCCTAGCCTATTCCTGGCGCACGGTCATTGCCATCGGTCCGTGGACGGCATTGATGTGGACGATCGGTTGGATCGTTGCCTCGTGGGTGGCAACGCCGATTCCGGGGATCAGCGAAAAGGTTGCAGAGGCTTTGCAGGGCTATCCGGATGTTGCCGAGCTGTTGGATCCAAACAGTTTCATGATCCCTCAACGTATCCAGCAAGTGATCGTATTCATAATGGTCGCGGTAACGCTGGGCATTTCGATGCGGCGTCTCAATCAATTGTTGATGAACAACGCGGGATTGGAACGGGAACGGGCCAACCTGTCGCGGTATTTCTCGCCCAATGTGGTGGATGAGCTGAGCCAGAACGATGAGCCGCTGAAACAGGTCCGCAAAGAAGATGTGGCCGTTCTGTTCATCGATATCGTCGGGTTCACCAAATACGCCGCCGGGCGGGATCCATATGAAGTGATCGAGGTTCTGCGCGGGTTTCATGCCCGTATGGAAACCGAGGTATTCCGGCACCACGGGACCTTGGACAAGTATCTGGGCGACGGTTTGATGGCGACCTTCGGCACTCCGGTGCCAACGCCCCTGGACGCGAGCAATGCCCTAGACTGCGCGCGTGCGATGGTGGGTGTGATCGACCGTTGGAATCTGGAACGCCGCCGGGCGGGTGAGCCTGAAATCCATGTCGGCGTTGGGGTGCATCACGGCTCGGTCGTGCTTGGGGATATCGGTGCCAACCGGTTGGAATTCGCGGTGATTGGCGATGCGGTCAATGTGGCGGCCAAGCTTGAGGCACTGACGCGTGAGTTCAAGGCGCGTATCGTTGTCAGCGATGCCGTACGCCTGCGGGTTGAGGAAGAAAACCCGCAGGCGCCGGAGGTCATGGCCGGTTTTGTTGCCTGCCGCGGCCAACCCGTGCGAGGGGTCGAGGCGCCGATGGATGTCTGGGTGATGAAAAGCTGAGGGCCTCCCGCCCGTCAGAACAGCATCGCAGATGCCGTGCTGACAGTTGGGCCAAGCAGCGCGCCTGTGCGCGCTGCGGTCACGATTTTGGCATGGAGTTCAAGGATTTGTTGTAGGGGTGCCAGTCGGTGATCTCGGGATAATAGTGGCGTCGCCACGCGCGAACGCGCGGGTTCATGACCCGCCGCCAAAGCGGCGGTATCATCGCGGCCACAGTCATGACGGGATAGCCATAGGGCAATTGCGGTGCTGCGTCCGACGCGTGATGTTGCAGCAGCGGAAACCGGCGATTGGGTTTGTAATGGTGGTCCGAATGGCGCTGAAGATTGATCAGCAACCAGTTCGAAGCTTTCTGCGAGGCATTCCAAGAATGGCGTGGCAGGACATGCTCGTACCGTCCCTCGCCCAGGTGTTTTCGGGTCAGGCCGTAATGCTCGACATAATTGACCAGCTCGAGCTGCCAGATCGCGACACCAGCCTGAAGCAGAAACAGCGCCACGCCGGACCATCCTCCGATCAGGCCGGCAAGTGCCAGCATCCCACCTTGCAGCGCCCAGTACCGCCAGAACGGGTTTGAACGATCTGTCCACGGTCTGTCGATACGGGCCAGCTTGTTGCGCTCGGCGCTGAAGGCCGAAACCCAGCATTGCCACAGAACGCGGGGATAGAAGCGATGGAAACCTTCGTTGTAGCGCGCCGTTACCGGATCGCGCGGGGTGCCAACATGGCGGTGGTGGACCAAGAGGTGCTCGGACCGAAAATGAGAATACAGCACCATGGCAAGAAGGATGTCCCCCAGCCAGCGTTCCAAGCGGCTTTTCTGGTGCATCAACTCGTGGCTGTAATTGATCCCAATCGTGCCCGAAATGACGCCCATGCCAAAGAAGAGGCCGATTTTCTCAAGCGTTGAAAGATGGGTGTTGTGGGTTGCGTACCAGATCAGACCAAAAAGGGTGACGAACTGGATCGGGGCCCAGAGTTTTGTCAGCAATATGTACCATTGCAGCGCCGTGTCCGGCGTCTCGGGGTCGGCGTTTTGAGTGTTGAGCCCGGTGATCCGGTCCAGCACTGCAAAAGCCCACCAGGTTGCGGCAGGAACCAGCAGCAGTGACCATCCACCGGTAGCAGCTGAAAACCAGACCAGCGGAATCAGCAACAACGACACCCAGAAAGGGGATGCAGATTGCCAGCGGGACAATGTGCCTGTTGCGATCATCTTTTCTGCTCCGACTTTATGGAGATATCCTAGCCATGGCCCGAAGACTTACACAACGGACTTATTGTCCTCGCCAAAGATCATAGGCCTTGCGCATCACGGTTGGTAGGTCGCCGGGCCTGAAGCTGTGCTTGTCTACAACTGTCAGATGTTCGGGTATGTCGTGATCGGCGGCATCCGTGGTCCAGATCCGCAAAATCAGGTGGAAATGCGTAAATGTATGGCGCACTTCGCCCGACAACATCTTCCAATTCGCGGGGAACGGAGGCCGTTCGGCCGGGGCATCGTTCCACTCTGATCCGGGCCAGCCCAGCATTCCGCCCAACAAACCTTTGTCAGGCCGGCGTTCCAGCACCATGGCCCCGTCTGCGCTTTGCGCAACATACACGTGCCCATACCGCGTGGGTTTGGGCTTTTTGGGTGTTTTTCGTGGCAGGTCGGCCTGGGTGCCTGCGACGCGGCTCTGACAGGGGTGACGCAGGGGGCAAATGCCACATGTCGGCGACTTCGGCGTGCAGATGGTTGCCCCCAAATCCATGACCGCCTGCGCGTAATCGCCGGGACGTATGGCCGGGGTCAGGGCCGACGCCTTTTCCTTCAGCAGGGGTTTGGACCCGGGTAGCGGATCGTGAATGTCATGGAGCCGGGCCATGACCCGCTCGACGTTTCCGTCCAACACGGTTTCAGGCTGATCAAACGCGATGGCCGAGATCGCAGCGGCGGTATAGGGGCCTATGCCGGGTAGGTTCAGCAGCGCTTCAAAGCTGTCGGGAAACCGGCCATCGTAGTTCTGCGTGACGGCACGGGCGCATTTCAAAAGATTGCGGGCGCGGGCGTAATAGCCAAGCCCGGCCCATTCCCCCATGACCTGCTCGTCCGGTGCGGCGGCCAGAGCCTGAACCGTAGGCCAGCGGGTGGTGAAGCGCAGGAAATAGTCGCGAACGGCGGCAACTGTTGTTTGCTGCAACATCACTTCGGACAGCCAGACCCGATAGGGATCGGGGCGCATCCCGGCGGCGCGATCTGCCGGACCGATGCGCCATGGCATTTCGCGGGCGTGGCGGTCGTACCACTCCAGCAACGCATCACTGACGGTGAATTCAGCAGAGTCACGCAAGTTTTATTCAACTCCCGGTCGGGTTTCGCTGGCACATGGTGGCCTGCCCAGTACAATAGAGGTGTAGGAGCAGGAAACCAGATGCAACGCAGACGTTCTTCGACCCGCGGGTTCAAACGCACCGCATCCTTGCTGAACGATCAGATCCGGCGCGCCGGGGAAAGCCGGGGGTTTGCCGTGTCGCGGCTTTTGACCCACTGGGCCGAGATTGTCGGCCAGGAAACCGCCGCCATCGCGCGCCCGGTCAAAGTGGGTTATGGCAAGGGCGGATTTGGTGCCACCCTGACCGTGTTGACGACCGGGCCACAGGCTCCGATGCTGGAAATGCAGAAGGAACAGCTGCGCGGCAAGGTAAACGCGGTCTATGGCTATAACGCCATCAGCCGTGTCCGCATCACCCAGACCGCTCCGACCGGATTTGCCGAGGGGCAGGCCAGTTTCGACCACAAGCCGAAGCAAGCCAAACCCCAGATTGCGCCTGACATTGCCACCGAGGCCGACAAAATGTCACGCGATGTACATGATGAAGATTTGCGCGCGGCTCTTGAACGTCTCGGGCGCAACGTTTTATCCAAACAGAAACGCTGAGAAAGGGCTGAAAATGAGCCGTATTGCAACCGTAATCTGTGCGGCCGTCGCCGTGGCCGCTGGCGGCTATTGGCTGACAGGGTCGAACACCAATGTCACCATTCCACTGGTCAGTGCCGCCGAAGCGCAGGAGGCGGACCTGGATACTTCGACGATCGTCGAGATGGTGTTGGGCGCCGAGGATGCACCTGTCGAAATCATCGAATATGCGTCCTATACCTGCCCGCATTGCGCGAGTTTCCATCAGGGCGCCTTCAAACAACTCAAGAAAGACTTCATCGACACCGGCAAGGTCAAGTTTACCTATCGTGAGGTGTATTTTGACCGCTACGGCCTTTGGGCATCGATGGTTGCACGCTGCGCTGGCCCCGAAAAGTTCTTCGGTATCACAGACCTGATCTATGAAGGGCAGGCAGAATGGACACGCGCAGGTGGTCCGGCCGAGATCGTGGACGAGCTGCGCAAGATCGGTCGTTTGGCCGGCATCGATGGCGATCAGCTCGAGGCTTGCCTGCAAGACGGTACCAAGGCGCGGACATTGGCTGCGTGGTATCAGGAAAACGCCGAACGCGATGGTATCCAGGCGACGCCATCATTTGTGGTGAACGGCAAGAAGGTCGACAACCAGTCCTACGCTGACTTCAAAAAGCTGATCGAAGACGAACTGGGTGGCTAAACACCCTTTTCCGGTTGGCCCTGTCTGGGCCGACCGGGCCTATTGGGGTGCAGGTGCTGCCTTCAGCAGCATGTCGCGGACCTTGTCAGTTTCGCCGACTCGCAGACGCACCGGCAGAGTGATCACTTTGCTCCGAAAAGCCGGGGGCAGACGTACGGCATCTTTCTCGGTCGTTATCATCTGAGCACCCAGTTGGCGCGCCTCGTTTTCCAGACGGGCCATCAGTGCTTGAGTCAGAGGCTGGTGATCGTCCAGGGCTTCGGCGCGGACCAGGTCTACGCCCAGCTGCCGCAGGGTTTTGAAGAACTTCTCGGGGTGGCCGATACCAGCAAATGCCAAAGCGCGTGTGCCGGTCCAGTCCATGCCGGTTTGCAGGGGCTCGATTGCTCCGGTGACATGGGGAACGGACAACTTGTCGCCCCACTGAGCGGTGAAAGCCATTTGCGCGGCCTCATCGCCCAGAGACAACACAAGGTCGGCCCGTTTCAACCCGATGTCGACCGGTTCCCGCAGTGGCCCGGCAGGCAGGCACAAACCGTTTCCGAACCCGCGTTGAGCATCGACAACAATGATCGAGAAATCCTTGGCCACCGAGGGGTTTTGAAACCCGTCATCCAGCACGATTACCGTGGCGCCCGCCGCTGCGGCGGCCCGTGCGCCCGCCGCTCTGTGCTTTGCAACCCAGACTTCGGCAAACATCGCCAGAAGCAGCGGCTCGTCTCCTACTTCGGCAGCCGTGTGCCGGGCCGGATCAACCTGCACCGGCCCGTCCAAAGAGCCTCCGTGCCCCCGCGTGACGACATGTGGTTCGTGCCAGGCGCCTCGAAGCTGTTCAAGGGTCCAGATCACCGTTGGTGTTTTACCGGTTCCACCAGCATTGAGGTTGCCGATACAGATCACGGGCACACCCGGCTTTTCGCCGGATTCCGAGGCGATCCTACGGGCGGTTGCCGCTGCATATAGGCGCCCCAACGGTGCCAGCATACGCGCCCTCAGATCCGGTTGATCCGGAGTCGTGTTCCAGAATTCAGGTGCCCGCATGATCCGCACCCCGCTGATCCAGAATATCCTGCACCATTTCGATCAGGGCGTCAGCCTGCGGTGCGCCTTCGGTCAACAACTGCCATCCAGCCAACGCCATGCCGGCAGCTTGATCCGGTGCCAGAAGCTGCACAACGGCGTCGCCCAGTTCGGTTGCCGTCTTAACCTCTTTGGCGGCGTTCACCTGTTGCAGGCTGGAATAGAATTCCTGATGGCGGTGCACATATGGTCCGAACATGATCGCAGACCCCAGCGCGATTGCTTCGGACGGGTCCTGACCGCCCGCGCCGCGTTCCAGTGAACTGCCCATGAAGGTCACTGGTGCCATGCGATGCCATAGGCCCAGGTTTTCGGGGTCCGATGTCAGGACGACCTGAGTGGTGTCTTCAATCATGTCCCCTTCATCCCAGTTGATGCAGCGCAGGTCCATCGATTCCAGCCGCCGTCTCAGCGGCGAGACTTCCGGCTCGTTTGCCACGTGCAACACCAGAACCAGCCGATGCAGCATCCGCAGCGCCTGACGGTGGGCTGTCAGAACCGAGATGAACTCCTTGTCCTGAACCCATGCCGCCAACCAAACCGGGCGCCCGGCAAGTGTATGTGTGGTCTCGATAAGCTCGTCTTCAGGCCAGGGCCGGGGATTGGGGCTGATCCGCAAAGGCGGTGATTCCGCAACTTTTCCGGATTGGATCCCGAGGCGGCGGATCTGTCGAGCCGTCTCGGGGGATGGCGTGAGAATCTTGCGGAAACAGTCAAAGGTCACCCGTGTGATGTCTGGCAGCCAACGGGCGTTCCGGGACAGTGTGACGCTGAATTGGGCGTCGAACAGGACCAGCGGGATCGCCTGTTCGTCAGCGCGCGTGACAATGTTGGGCATCAGATCGCCACCGACCCACAACCCCATGTTCGGACGCCAGTATTCGATAAACTCGCGGGCGGCGCCACTCTGTTCCTGTGGCAGGTTGATCAAAGGGAACCTGCTGTCCGGCCAGTAGGACAGATCCTCATCCGGGGGTGCGGTCAGAAGGAAATTCAGCTTGGCCCTGACCTGCGACAGCCGACGGCAGAAGTCGGTCACAGCCCGCAGCCGATCCGGGGTGGCAACATGGATCCATAGCAACTCACCTTCGGGGCGCGGCAGGTTGGATTGCGGCGCAACCCCGTTGCGCAACCCCCATGACAACACCCTGTAGGCGGCCAGGCTGAGTGAGCGCGGTTTGCTCATGTTCTGATTCCCGGCCCGGCCGGATCCAGCAGTGCCGACAGTTGCTGATGAATCGAGGCGCTGGCGGCGATCACGCCGTTCAACCTGGGATGCATATTGTTGAAGATCAGCCGTTGACCCGTACGGTCGGAACACACGCCGCCGGCCTCTCGGATGATCAGGTCACCGGCGGCAATATCCCATTCCCAACTGGGGCGCAGGGTCAACATGCCATCGAACCGCCCCTGCGCGACCAAAGCCATGCGATAGGCAAGTGACGGACGATAGGCGCGTTCGAATTCTGGCGCCTGCGCGTCGCGCCAATGCCGTGCGTCAAGATTTGGCTTGGCGGCCAGAATTTCTGAATGCAAAAGCTCTGCGGTATCCGAAGTCGTGATCGTCTTACCATTGAGAGTCGCGCCCTGACCCTGTGCCGCCGCGTACAGCAAATCCCGCATCGGCAGGTAAATGACCGCCGCCGTCACCATGCCGTTATCGGCGGCGGCTATGGAATGTGCCCAGGTGCGCGCGCCTTCTGCAAAGCTTCGGGTGCCGTCGATCGGGTCGATGATGAAAGTGCTGTTGCGGTCCAGCCGGTCGGTGGAATCCTCGGATTCCTCACTGAGCCAGCCATAGCCCGGTCGCGCCGAACACAACCGCTCCTCCAGCATCGTGTTCACGGCAAGATCCGCCTCGGTCACTGGGCCGGCGCCATCGGGTTTGTCCCAGCGCTGTGCTTGCGTGCCGGAATAGCGCGTGGCGATCTTGCCGGCCTCCAGCGCCGCCTCGATCAGCAGGGGCAGGTCAGTTGCCGGCAAGTGTCATTCCTTCGATCAGAAGCGACGGAACCACGCGCGACAGGTATGGGCGGGCATCGTTCGCCGGGATGATCCGGCGCAGCATGTCCCGCAGATTGCCCGCGATGGTGCATTCATTGACCGGATGCGTGATCTCGCCATTCTCGACCCAGAAGCCCGATGCACCCCTTGAATAGTCACCGGTATTGGGGTTGATCGTTGAACCGATCATGGACGTGACCAGCAACCCGGTTCCCATATCGCGCAGCAGGTCGGCGCGGCTTTGGTCACCTTGTGTCAGGCTCAGGTTCCAGTTGCTGGGCGATGGTGGGCCCGAGACCCCACGAGCGGCATTTCCCGTGGACGCCATTTCCAGTTTTCGCCCGCTTGACAGGTCCAACGTCCAGCCGGTCAGAACGCCGTTTTCCACGATTGCCCGGCGTTGTGTCGGCAGACCCTCGGCATCAAAGGGACGCGAGCCCGAAATGCGTGGGCGGTGCGGGTCTTCGATCAGAGACAGGTGTGCGGGCAGAACGTCCTGCCCCAGACAATCCTTGAGCCAGGATGCGCCCCGCGCGATTGCTGCACCATTGCTGGCGGCCAGAAGGTGGCCGATGAGCGAAGATGAGATTCGTTCGTCAAAGAGCACGGGAAAGCGACCCGTTTCAGGTTTGCGCGCACCAACCAGTTGCACGGCGCGTTCGCCTGCTGTGCGCCCGATCTCATCTGCGCTGCGCAGGTCGGATTGGAACGTCCGGCTGTCGCCGTCATAGTCTCGCTCCATCCCGGTGCCTTCTCCCGAGATCGCAACACAGGATATCGACCGGCTACTGCGTTCATATCCGCCGGTGAACCCGTTTGTCGCGGCCAGATGCACATGGTGGGTTCCATAGCTTGCGGCCGCATCTGACACCTGGGTAACGCCGGTAACGGCCAGCGCTGCGGCCTCGGCCGTCAGAGCATCCTGCATCAGGGCTTCGGCAGACGGGGCCGGGGCCGGGTCCGACAATTCCAGTGACTCTATGTTCCAGTCTGTAACCAGCTGGTCCTTGTCAGCCAGCCCGGAAAACGGATCTTCGGGGGCCTCTCTGGCCATTGCGACAGCTCGTTCCGCCATGGCGCGCAGGGTTTCAGGGCGGCTGTCGGAACTGGACACAATGGTGGATCGTTTGCCCAGAAACACCCGCAATCCCAGATCAGTCCCTTCCGAGCGTTCGGCATGTTCCAGCGCGCCGCCCCGCACTTCGACGGAAACAGAGGATCCGTCGATAACGATGGCATCCGCCGCGTCCGCGCCTGCCTTGCGGGCCACGTCAAGCAAGTGATGGCTGATTTCTTCTGGTGAGCAGGTCATGAGGCCTCCGGGTTGATTGCCAAGGACCTAGCCTTGGACCGCCCGTCTCGCAAGACCTGTGACCAGATTGTGCGTTGAGGATCGCGGTGAACCCGTGCCGTTTCAGAGGTTTGGGCAGGGATTGGCAGGACAGAGAAAGGGCCGCATGTTGCGCGGCCCTTTCCGTTGATTGTCACTTGATACGTTGACCATTCGCCAGGATCTGGCCATCTTCGGTGAACTCGATCTTCGAGTTCAGTGTGTCAGGTTCTTCGCCCGGAACTGCCATCAGACCCATCATCATGCGGGCACCCAGCGCGTCTTCGTCCGAGATGATTCCCATGCCGATCAGGGTGTCGATCAACTGGTTGGCGCCAACCAGCTGAAGGTTCGCCACGCCGCTTGGGCTGGGCAGGCCATCAAACTCTTCGGTATTGGTGTTGTCGAAAGCAAAATCACCGTCACCGGTCAGTTTGGCGCCAACCAGCGAAACCAGCAGTTCGTTGATCTTCAGCGAGTGCAGTTCCCCCGGCGCTTCGTCGGATTCGACGTCGATTTCAGGATCGAAGATATTCATCAGCACTTTCGCGGTTCCTGTCGCATCCAGCGCAATCGTCGCCGGATCACGCGGCAGCGCGCCCGCAGGATCGAAAATGCCCCACAATATGTCCGACATGGTGAAATCGGTCAGGTTCAGCCCAAAGCCGAAGGGTTGAACCTCGTCCGATTGCTGGATGGGGAATTCGAAGTTCAGGCCCGCCTTGGCCATCGAAAGTTCGATCGGGAACGGCAGGCCCGCCGTGGTAACGGCCATCTTCGTGCTGTTCTGGTCAATGTCATAGACGATACGCTCTGCATCGATGCTGGCTGCAAAACGCCCGCCTTCGGACGTGCTGTTCATCGAGAACGCCTGACCTTCGCTGGTCCCGCTCAGATCCGTGCTGCCCGCAGCATAGGTGAAGGTGCCGTCAAACGAAAAACCAGCCTTGTAAAAGGCTTCTGGGTCCGAAAAGTCAAAATCCGGCGGGACGACGTTGTTGCCCTCAAATGCCAGTTGGTCGAGTTGACCGTTGATCAACCCGTTTTCGCCGCTTTCAGGATCCTGAAAGTTCAGATCATAAGTTAACGTGGCTGCGTTGAACGTCTGGCTGATGTTCCGATTGTCGCCGATCTGCATCCGCGAGCTGCCGGACAGATCGCTTGCTTGGACATCGATGCCAAACACATCATTGGGCAGAGCCTCACCATCGACCTCAATCGAATCCAGTTTCACGCCCAGATTGTGAGCCTTGTAGTCATAGGTCATGTCGTCCGGTGTGCCTGACACGACCATGTTAAGTTGGCTATGGGAATAAGTGACAGTGGCTGCGAAGTTTTCGTCTTCGGCCTGACCGGTGATTTCCATGGGAAAGCTTTCCGGCAGGTCAATGGTAACGGTCCCGTCACCATTTTCGGTCAATGTCATTTCCGGCATGACCATCTGAAACTGTCCGTCCTCTTCGGGAAGGGCCACTGAAAGTGTCATGTTGGAAATCGTGGTGACGTCGCCCGAGGTGCTTTCGTCTCCTGTGACGGTGTAACCCATCGAGGTGAAATAGCTCTGCCAATCGGACCAGACGTCTTCGGCCGACAGATCGGCAAACGCCCCTTGGGTGGCAACGGCATAAGCCAGGGCAGCGCCGCAGCTGCGGCGAAGGAAAACGGACATAAGGTAACCCTTCTTGATCAATTTGTGGCGCATGGTCGGTTTTGTGGCGGGTATCGTCAAGGGGGCAAGGGCTGGACCCTTTCCCCGTTTACGCGCTACGGCTGTAGCCGACAGAGATTACAATGCGTGAGGAAGGGCAAATGCAGGGAAAAACTGTTCTCATAACCGGGGCCAGCCGAGGAATTGGGGCCGAGGCAGGGCGCGTTTTTGCCGCAGCCGGCGCCAATGTCGCATTGGTGGCTCGCAGCAAGGACCAGATTGACGCTCTGGCGGCCGCATTGGGCGATCAGGCCATCGCATTGGCCTGTGACGTCAGCGATTTCGCGCAGGTGGAACAAGCCGTGGCCACATGCGTGGACCGGTTCGGTGGGTTGGATGTTCTGATCGGCAACGCGGGTGTGATCGATCCGATCTTTCATCTCTCGAATGCTGACACCGAGGCGTGGAGCAAGGCCATCGACATCAACCTGAAAGGTGTTTTCTACGGGATGCGCGCTGCGTTGCCGGTGATGCGGGCTGCGGGAGGGGGGAGCATTCTGACGATCTCGTCCGGTGCAGCATCGAACCCGGTCGAAGCCTGGAGCCATTATTGCGCCTCGAAGGCCGGGGCCAAGATGCTCACGGAATGTCTGCATCTGGAAGAAGCCCATAACGGTATTCGCGCCATGGGCCTGTCACCGGGGACGGTGGCCACCGATATGCAGCGGTCGATCAAGGCCAGCGGCATAAATCCAGTCAGTCAGCTGGACTGGGATGTGCATATCCCCGCGGACTGGCCCGCACGGGCGCTGTTGTGGATGTGCTCGGATGATGCCGATGAATTCCTTGGCACTGAAATTTCGCTGCGGCTTGAAGACATTCGCAAACGGGCCGGGCTGATATGATCGATTTGACCAAAGAAGGCGGCCTGTGGACCGTCACGATCAACAATCCCGGCAAGGCGAACGCCCTGACCGGGGCCATGCTGGCGGAACTGGCCGAGATCGCCGAATCCGCGACAGAGGCCAAGGCGTTGATCCTGACCGGCGCGGGCAAAGTGTTCAGCGCCGGGGCAGATCTGGACGAAGCGCGCGCCGGTTTGGCCAAATCGGATGTCTGGGAAAGGCTGTCCGGCGCCATTGCCGCGTTGCCTTGTCTGACCGTTGCCGCACTGAACGGCACTTTGGCAGGCGGGGCCAACGGTATGGCGCTGGCCTGTGATCTGCGCATTGCCGTGCCGTCGGCCAAGTTCTTCTATCCGGTGATGAAGCTGGGGTTTCTGCCACAACCGTCCGACCCCGCGCGGCTGGCGGCTCTGGTCGGACCGGCCAGGGCCAAGTTGATCCTTATGGCGGGTCAGAAAATCACCGCGCAGGAGGCGTATGAATTTGGCCTGGTGGACCGGATTGTCGATCCCGATCACCTGATGCAAACCGCACGCGATCTGGTGGCCGACAGCGTGAACGCCGACCCCGAGATCGCGGCGGGAATCGCAAGGTTGTGCTCATGAGGCTGTCTGCACTGCGCCTGCGGGTCGCTGACCCGGATCGGCTGGCCGCGTTTTATCGCGACATTATGGGCATGTCCGTTGGCCGAACAGAAACCGGCCACCGTGTCGGCTATGACGGTGCAGACGCAGATATTTTGTTGCTGCCGGGTGGAGGAGGGTACACCCATGACAAGGGGCAGCGGTACTGGAAGATAGGAATCACCGTTCCAGATGTCGATCTTGCTGCGGCTCATCTGCGCAGGTTCGACGTACCAGTGAGCACGCCGAACCAGTTTCTGGACATCGGCTACATGTGCCATCTTGCGGATCCCGAAGGGTTCGTCATCGAACTGCTGCAACATGATTTCGAAGGCAACCGGCCGCCGTATGCAGCGGACCCCGACGCGCCTTTTGCGCAGGCTCGGATCGGTCAGATTACCCTTCGAACCGGCGATATTGCCGCCGAAGACGCGTTCTGGCGCGCCCGGGGCATGTCGTTGCTGTCAATGCAGGAGGTCGCCCCTTTCGGCTTCGACCTGCATTTCTATGCCTTTACCGACGAAACCCCGCCCAATCCTGACCTTTGGGCTGTTGAAAACCGCGAATGGCTGTGGAAACGCGCCTATACGACGTTGGAATTCCAACATGTTGCGGGCGCACAATTCGCCCATGTACCAGACTTTCAGGGTATCGAGCTCGAAGGTCTTTCCGAACCACTGACGGATATTGTCGGCGACCAGATCCTGCCAGGTTGATCAGCGCCCGCGCCGCTTGCCCGGAACTTTCGAACGAAATCCGGGTGGGCGTTTGCGAACCCAAGTCAGAAATTTCTCGAGCCTAGGATGCGCACGCAGGGCCTCGACCGTGTTGAAACTGCGTGCCAGTTCGGCTTCGGTCAGGGTGGCGTGCACCTCTTTGTGGCAGATCTGATGCAGCAGAACGGTAGGTCCGCCCTTGCCTCCTTTGAGTTTTGGGATCAGATGATGCAGGCTGCCACCCCCGTCGGGGATCGGGCGGCCGCAAAGCGGGCAGATCGGATCGCTGTTCGTCATGATGATGTGAAACTTGCGCCTGTGACGGGCGAAGGCAAGAGGGTGCGAATGGCGCAGGCAGTGGTGATCGGAGCAGGCCCCGCCGGGTTGATGGCGGCCGAACAGTTGGCCGCAGCCGGGCATTCCGTGTTGGTGGCCGAGGCCAAACCGTCGGTCGCGCGCAAGTTCCTGATGGCCGGGAAATCGGGGCTGAACCTGACCAAGGACGAGCCGCTTGACGACCTGATCCGCGCCTATGGTGAAGCGGCAGACTGGTTGCGTCCGATCATGTCTGACTTTGATGCCGAAGCTGTTCAGCACTGGGCGCGCGGGTTGGGGCAGACGCTGTTTGTCGGCTCGACGGGGCGCGTGTTTCCCGAAGCAATGAAGGCCTCGCCCTTGTTGCGGGCCTGGTTGGCACGATTGGACAAGGCCGGGGTCGAGATCAGGACCCGCTGGCGTTGGACTGGCTGGGAAAGTGATGCGCCGGTGTTTGACACTCCGGACGGGCGGCGCAGTGTTTCGACGGATGTCACCGTGCTGGCACTGGGCGGTGCAAGCTGGGCCCGCCTTGGCTCGGATGGTCACTGGGCGCAGATATTGGCCGGAAAAGACGTGGCTTTGGCACCCTTTGAACCCGCAAACTCAGCCATTTCCGTTGATTGGAGCCCACATATGCAGCCCCATTTCGGGGCCGCATTGAAATCGATCCGATGGATGGCAGGCGAATTGGAGAGCCGAGGAGAGGCTGCGATTTCCAGAACCGGTCTGGAAGGCGGCGGGCTGTATTCGCTGACACCGGCCTTGCGCGCGGGGCAGCCATTGTTTGCTGATCTGACGCCTGATCTGGACCAACAGGCTCTGCTGGCGCGGTTGTCCGCGAAACGGTCGAAAACAACACTGTCCCAGTGGATGAGAAAATCGCTGAACCTGTCTGCTCAGAAAATCGCTCTGTTTCATGAAATGGCAAAACGCGGCGGCCACTCTCAATCCGTGCAAGTGAGCATGTTGAAAAAGCTGCCTGTCCGGCATGCCGGCCTTCGCCCGATGGACGAAGCCATTTCGACCGCAGGTGGTGTCAAACGGACAGCGCTGGATGGCGGGCTGATGCTGACAGCCCTGCCGGGTGTGTTCTGCGCCGGGGAAATGCTGGATTGGGAAGCCCCGACCGGGGGCTATCTGCTTACGGCTTGCCTGGCGACCGGGCGCTGGGCCGGTCGGTCTGCCGCGGACTGGCTGGAAAAGGCTGAATGACCTAGCGGGATCGCGCCAACATCGCCAAACGGATCATCGCGCGTTCCACCAGCGCCATTGCGGGGGCTGTCTGCCCCGCAGACCGCAGCGCCAAATCCGTATCGGTCAGAACCGTCAGCGCGGTTTGCAGCTTGGCCGCACCCCAGCCTTGTGCCTGCCGCAGGATACGGTCACGCCGTTTGCCGTAAACCGGCGGACGCAGCTTGCCGATGCCCTGCGCAGCACCACCGGGATCGGACGCGCAGGCATAGAGTGTCCGAAAATGCCGCATCGCTCCGATGCACAGAGTCACGCCGTTGGTGCCCTGCGCCTGCAACCTCCGGATCAGCGGCCCGATCTCACCGGCGCGGCCTTCGGCAACGACGTTGAGAACATCATCCAGCGCCGCCTCGGTCGAGCGCGGAGCGCAGGCCTCAATATCTTCGATTGTCAAATCAGAGCTGTCACCGCGTTTGTAAAGAGACAGTTTTTCAATCGTTTGGGCGAAATCACCGGGGCTGAGGCTTACTGCCAATTCGCTGATTGCAGACATGACATCACGGGGCACGTTTTTCATACCCGACTCGGCAAGAACCCGTTCCACTTCGGCGCGTGAGGGAGGGTCGTCATAAATGCCGACGGCATAGGCGGCAGGGTGGCCTTCGAACGCCTTGCGGATCTTCGAGCTGGGTTTCAATTGCCCCGCGGTCACGATGATCTGGGCGTCTCCGGGGGCCCAATCTTCGAGCGCGGCCAGAATTGCCGACGCCGCGGTTTCGGTTGCGTCTTCCACGAAAACGGCACGTGGACCGGGAAAGAAGCCGACCGCCTTGACCGCGTCCAGCAGCAGGGCGGGATCACCACGCAGATCGCCACCGGGCATGCGGGTCAGGCGCATTTCTTCTTCGGCTTGGGGGCCAAGCAGAGCGGCCAGCACCTGTTGCCGCTTGAGCGCAACCCGCATCGCATCCGCGCCATAGATAAGCAGCCCGGTCTTGTCCGCGTCCGGCTTGGCAAAATACCCCTCAGCCTCGCGCGGGCTCAGCTTCATGCGGCCAGATCCGGTGTGGCGTAAAGACGGTTCATGATCTGACCCGACAGAATCATCATCAACCGTCTCTTGGCATCGCGCTCATCCGCCAAGGTAGAAACGGTCGATCCTGCGGCAGAATATGACACGAAATCCGCCACCGAGCCCGAGGCGATGATCTGACCGGTTGCGTTGGACCGCAGGTTGTATTGCGCGCGTCCGTCGATCGTGTAGCGTTGCGTTTCGTTTGTGGTGGTGATTGCTGCGCCACGCGTCACGGTCGAAACTTGAACATCCAGCTTGTAATCGTTCACCGACCCGGCGCTTCGCCCCAGTTGCTGTTCCAGATTTTGGACCAACAAATAGCTTTCCACGGTGTTGGGCGCCGACACCTCGACGCGGCCATACAAGGCCGAACCCGATCCGCCAGGTGCATAGACGGGCTCAAAGCCGCAGGCGGCCAGCGCCAGCGGCATCAGCAAAAACGTTCTGCGATCAAACGACAACATTCACAATCCGGCCCGGAACGACGATCACTTTCTTCGGCGCATTCCCTTCCAGCGCCTTTTGAACAGCTTCGGTGCTGAGCGCAATTTTTTCAACCTCGGCTTTGTCCAGATCCTTGGCCACGCTGATTTCCGCGCGACGCTTGCCGTTGATCTGAATCGGCAAGGTGACGGTGTCATCAACCAGCATCGCCTCGTCGGCGACGGGCCATGGCGCAACGGCAACAAGGCCTTCGCCGCCCTGATGGGCCCAAATATCTTCCGCCAGATGCGGTGTCATCGGCGACATCAGCTGTGCCAGCGTTTTGATGGCCTGCTTTTGGGCCGCAGCACCTGCCTTGGATTTCGCCAGCGTGTTGGTGAAGGCATAAAGCTTGGCGATGGCCGCGTTGAAGCCAAAGCTTTCAACACCCAATGTCACATCGCGGATGGTTTTGTGCATCTCGCGCAGCAGTTCCTCATCGCCTTCACCCGTTGCGTTCGGGTCCATGGCGCCGATCTTGTCGCAGAGATTCCAGACACGGTTGAGATGCTTGTACGCGGCCTCGGCCCCCGCAGCCGTCCATTCCACGTCCCGTTCGGGCGGCGAATCGGACAGCACGAACCAGCGCGCGGTATCGGCGCCGAAGGCCGAGATGATGCTGACCGGGTCGACCACGTTCTTCTTGGACTTTGACATTTTGGCCGATGGGATGATCTCGACCTCTGTGCCGTCAGCCAGTTTTCCGTCCGTGACCTCCTCGGGCAGGTGATAGACCGGACGGCCGTTGGCATCGCGGGTCTGGTAGATCTCGTGCGTCACCATGCCTTGGGTAAACAGCGCGTCGAAAGGTTCGATGGCTTTGTCCGGCAAATGCCCGGTGATGTTCATCGCACGGGCGAAGAAACGCGAATACAGCAGATGCAGAATCGCGTGTTCGATCCCGCCGATATACTGGTCTACATTCATCCAGTATTCCGCCTCGGCCAGATCGGTGGGCGTTTCCGCTCGCGGAGCGGTGAATCGGGCGAAATACCATGACGAATCCACGAATGTGTCCATCGTGTCGGTCTCACGCTTGGCAGGGGCGCCACAATTCGGGCAGGCGCAGTCGCGCCAGGTCGGGTGACGGTCCAGCGGGTTGCCCGGTTTGTCGAAGGTGACATCATCGGGCAGGCGAACCGGAAGGTTCTCTTTCTTTTCAGGGACCACACCACAGCTTTCGCAGTGAACGACAGGAATCGGACAACCCCAATAGCGCTGACGGCTCAAGCCCCAGTCTCGCAGGCGATATTTCGTGACCCCTTCGCCCCAACCGGCTTTTTCGGCGAAATCGATGGTGGTGTTGATCGCCTCTTCTCCGGTTGCTTCGGTCAAGCCTGCGAAATGGTTCACCCAGCGGACTTTCTCGGTCTTTGGCGGGACAAAGGCGATCTTGTCGACCGGCGTGTCGTCGTCCAGCGCAAAGAACGTATCGATCACCGGCAGATCGTATTTGCGGCAGAAATCAAGGTCGCGTTGGTCATGGGCCGGGCAGGCGAAGATCGCGCCGGTGCCGTAATCCATCAGGATGAAATTGGCGATCCAGACCGGCAGTTCCCAGTTCGGGTCCAACGGGTGCTTGACGCGGATGCCGGTGTCGAAACCCAGCTTTTCGCCAGTTTCGATGGCCTCTTCCGTGGTGCCGCCCTTGCGGCATTCGGCAACGAATTCAGCGACCTCCGGGTTCTCGGCCTCAAGCTGTTTGGCGATCGGGTGATCGGGCGAGATCCCCACGAAGGATGCGCCCAGCAGCGTGTCGGGGCGCGTCGTGTAGACAGTGATCGGTTCCCCACCATCGGTGCGCTCGAACCCGAATTGCAGGCCGCGCGACTTGCCGATCCAGTTTTCCTGCATCAGTCGAACCTTGGCGGGCCAGTTTTCCAGCGTGTCCAGAGCGTTCAGCAGTTCTTCGGAATAATCAGAGATCTTGAAGAACCACTGCGTCAGCTCGCGCCGCTCAACCAACGCGCCCGAGCGCCAGCCCCGCCCGTTTTCCACCTGTTCATTGGCCAGAACGGTCATGTCGACCGGATCCCAGTTGACCACGGCGTTCTTGCGATAGACCAGCCCGGCCTCAAGCATGTCGAGGAACAGCGCCTGCTGCTGGCCATAGTATTCCGGATCACATGTGGCGAATTCACGGGACCAGTCGATCGACAGGCCCAGTGGCTTCATCTGGGCGCGCATGTCGGCGATATTGCCGTAAGTCCACTCTTTGGGATGGCCGCCGATCGCCATGGCAGCGTTTTCCGCCGGCATCCCGAACGCGTCCCAGCCCATGGGGTGCAGAACATTGTGCCCGGTGGCCAGCTTGTGCCGCGCGATGACGTCGCCCATCGTATAGTTGCGCACATGCCCCATATGGATTCGGCCGGACGGGTAGGGGAACATCTCAAGCACATAGTATTTCGGCTTGTCCGCCTTGTGGTTGGCGGTGAAGATTCCTGCCTTGTCCCAGGCCTCTTGCCATTTTGCTTCGATTTCGGTGGCCGAATAGCGCGACATTTTGCGGTCCTTCGTGAATGAAAACGCCGGGTAGGAACCCGGCGTGGTATTAGTGTGATTTTCGGCGGAGTGCTAGAACTTGTTGTCCGCGATGCGCAGCTGACGAGCGCGGGACAGAATCGCATCCTCCACGGCGCGGGTTGTTGCCGCGCTTACCGGGGCGCCGCCGCTGGATTGCAGGGCGACGGACAAAGACCGGGCCGCAAGCGCCGGATCACTGATGTGTACGGTCGCCCTGTATGACCGTCCTCCGCCCGGAGGAGTGCCGTAACCCGTTACGATCACTCCTGTAAACGGATCGACCTCCTGCACAGGCAAGAAGTTCAATATGTCCAGAGAAGCTGCCCACAAGTACCGGTTTACATTGGTGGTCTGCTCGGCCGTGCTGCGGTCGAAAATGTCCCAAAGCGTGGTACGTTCAGGATCGTTCAACTCGCGTTCATCGGAATTACCGCTGGCGGGATTGGGGGAATATGTCGAAGTGCTTCGATTCTGCCCGCATGCCGCAATAGTGGTGGTCAGCATGATTAATCCCAAAATCGTAGGCAGGCGCATTGTCAGCAGGTCCTGTTTTCACTTGTTGTGCAGTATTCAGGGCATACTCCTAGCCAAGGACCCTCGCTGCAACAAGCCTATTCTTCTGAAATGTAAGCGTGTCAGCCTGATCCGGGCAAAAACGAACTGTGGCATCCTTGCACCAATCTGACCCCAATGACGTGACCGGGTTTATGCCAAGCTTGCGCAATGGGGGCAAAAAGAGCGAAACGGTGTCCGTGCTGAGACATATGCCGAGGCATGTGTCGAGTAGATAACTCTTTTGAATGAAACCGAGGGAAACAAGATGAAAAAAGTTCTCTTCGCATCGACGGCGCTGATCGCGACCGCAGGCGTTGCAGCAGCTGAAGTTAACTTCAGCGGTTACGGCCGTTTTGGTATTGGCTACGTTGAAGACCGTACCGCAACCACAACCGTGAACGGACCTGGCGCAGACGGCCTGATGGGCACAGCCGATGACGTCTCCGCAAGCTCGACCGCACAGTCTGACGACGCTATCTTGGTCTCGCGCTTCCGTCTGAACATCGACGGCATCGTAGAAACCGACGGCGGCGTTCGCTTTGAAGGTCGTGTTCGTCTGCAAGCTGACGAAGACGCCAGCACCGGTGAAGCAAACTCGGCCGGCCTTAACGGCGCACGCTTCTCGGTCATCTACGGCGGTCTGCGTGTTGACGCGGGCAACGTCGCAGGTTCGTTTGACAACCTGGCAAACTACTACGGCAACGAAGTTGGTCTGGAACTGTTCGCAGGTCAGTACTCGGGCGTTGACTATAGCTTCCTGGCTTACTCGTCGACCGGTTCGGGCGCGAACGCTGTGTTCTTCCAGTATTCGGTTGGTGACTTCTCGTTTGGTGCATCTTATGACCAAGCGCAGGTTACAACTGTTGCAGCTGGTGGTACCACTTCGACCACCGTTGACGCAGACCGCTGGGACATCAGCGCAACCTACACCTTCAACAACATCACAGCCGCTCTGGCCTATGGTCAGACCGACGGTGGCGCAGGCAGCGATCCGAGCCTGACCGTTCTGACTCTGGGTGGCGAATGGGGTGATTTCTCGGGTACTCTGTTCGTTGCAGACGACAAAACCCGAGTCGCAGCAACTGACGGCACCGCATGGGGTCTGTCGGCTGCCTACAACCTGGGCGCTGCAACCACCCTGCTGTTCACCTACGGTGACGGTAACGCCTCTGCTGACACTCAGCAGGTTGCTATCGGTGCGATCTACGACCTGGGCGGCGGTGCATCGCTGCGCGGTGGTATCGGCCGTGACGATTGTGACAGCTGCGCAAGCGACACAATCCGTGCCGACTTCGGTGCTCAGTTCAACTTCTAAGCTGATCTGAACCGTAAGATTTAAGGGCGGGTCTTCGGACTCGCCCTTTTCTTTTGTGGCGACTTGGTGTTTTTCTGCGCCAAAGACAGATTGAGGGGCCCATGTCGTTGCAAGAAATCACCTCACGCATTGCAAATGCCGAAGCCAGATCGGACCGCCCTGCCGGTTCCGTCAAACTGATCGCTGTATCCAAAGTACAACCGAATGAGCGGGTTCAGGCGGTGCTGGAGCAGGGCCACAGGTGTTTTGGTGAGAATCGCGTACAGGAGGCGGCCAGCAAATGGCCCGCTTTCAAAGAGCAATTCGATGCCGTCGATCTGCATCTCATCGGCCCGTTGCAGACCAACAAGGCCAGGCAGGCGATGGAACTGTGCAATGCGATCCATTCGGTCGACCGCCCCAAACTGGCCAAAACCTTGGCGCGGCTGGCGCAAGAGGAGGGATACTGCCCCGACCTGTTCATTCAGGTCAATACGGGTGAAGAAGCGCAGAAGGCAGGCGTTCTTCCTGCGGATGCGGACGGGTTTATCGCGGAATGCCGCTCGCTGGACCTGCCGGTGCGCGGGTTGATGTGCATCCCGCCGGTCGATGAAGAACCCACTTTGCATTTCGCCCTCTTGGCCAAGATCGCCGCACGCAACGGGCTTGAGGGGTTGTCGATGGGGATGAGCGGCGATTTCGAGCAGGCCATCGCCTTGGGCGCGACCCATGTTCGTATCGGGTCGGCCATTTTCGGCGAGCGGGTCAAACCTCAGGGATGATCAGGCGCGTTCCAAGGGCAATTCGCCCTGCAATCCAGTGCAGATGGCCCCGACGGAAGGCAATGCAGCCCTCGGTGGGGTAGCCGGGCCTGCGCCACTGGTGCAGAAAAATAGCCGATCCCTTGCCGGGAACGGCATTCGGCCAGTTCCAGTCGGTCAACAGGACCAGATCGTAAAGCGGATCAGCCCGGCGCAGTTTTTCATGACTGAACGCATAAGGGGCCGGCACCATGTGATTGTAGTGGCTGTCCTCGACGTCATCCGACCACAAGTCCTGCGGCCCAATCGGGATTGCCCAGAAGTTGGGGGCGACCAGCCGGTCGGGCCGGTAGAGCAAGCCGACGATTCGATGGCATCCGGTAGGCGTCGCCCCATCACCCTCGTGTTTCGTGTTGCTCAATCCGCCTTTGCCAACCGAACAGGGGAACGTCCTGCCAAGAAAGCGAACGCCACGCGGGGTGAGCACAAGATCGTCTGGGGTCACAACAGGTGCCCGGATTTCGCGGCTTTCGTGGCCAGGTATCCCCGGTTGTGCGCGGTTTCACCCACTTTCAATGGAACGCGCTCGGTCACGGCGATCCCCGTGCGTTCCATCATCGAGATCTTGGCAGGGTTGTTGGTCAGCAGGCGCACCGAGTTGAAACCCAGAGATTTCAGGATATCCGACCCGAGTCGGAAGTCGCGCTCATCATCCTCGAAACCCAGCCTGTGGTTTGCTTCTACCGTGTCAAAACCCTGATCTTGAAGAAAATAGGCACGCATCTTGTTGGCCAGCCCGATACCACGCCCTTCCTGGTTCAGATACAGAAGAACGCCAGCCCCTTCGGCCCCCATTTGTGCCAGCGCGCCCCGCAATTGCGGACCGCAATCGCATTTCAGGCTGCCCATCAGATCGCCCGTGAAACAGGCGGAATGCAATCGGGCCAGCACTGGTTTGTCCCGATCCGGGCGGCCTATTTCGACTGCGTAATGTTCTTCTCCGCCATCTTCGGGGCGGAAAACATGCAGGCGGCCGGCCTCGGATACTTCCATCGGAAGACGCGCGGCAACCACCTCATGCAGGGCGCTGCGGTCCGCCAGATGCGGGGCGGCGCGCGTGTGGTCAATGCAGGTCAGGCCGTGCGATACGGCAAAGGCCCGACCGTCTTCGACCGGCACGACGACCGCGGCGGGAAGAATGCGCGCGGACTTGGCCAACGCAATCGCGATGCGGTGCAAATTGGCGTTGCCGTGGCGCTCGGTCATCAACGGGCCTTTCATCGGCGCGTTCAGATCGTCAGAGGGATCAGCAACCGCCTGCACCCAAGTGATATCTGCATCGGCGGGAATCGAAACGCGCGCGAGATCGCCGTCATAGGCCCGCGCCTTGAGTGTTTCGGCCCGCCGCCCGGTAATGGCCACCACCGGGTCTCCGAGCTTTTTCAGATCGGCCAGGCGTTGAGGGTTGAGCGTTTCCGCAGAGATCGCCACAACGCTAAAGCCGCTGTCATCGGTCAGCACCACTGGAACGCCCATGCGCAGATCGGCCCGGGCCCGGGCAAGAAGTTCGGTGATATCGGGGATGAGGCTCATCTATGTTACCCTATAACGCTCAGCCCTTCTCCTAGCTGTTTCGAAAGGAAATGTGAAACATTTCTGCCAACTCTGACACGAAGGCGTGAAACCGTTGCAGCAAATCTTGTTGATTGCATATTCCGCGCGCAAGTGATGGAAAAGCGTTTGGAGGATCGGGAAATGGCTCAACTCAAGAAAATCCTGTTGGTGGACGATGACGAGGATCTGCGCGAGGCGCTCAGCGAGCAACTTGTCATGACCGAAGACTTTGACGTTTTCGAAGCGTCAGACGGCCAGTCCGCGATGGAGCGCGCACGCGAAGCGATCTATGATCTGGTTATTCTTGATGTGGGTTTGCCGGATACCGACGGGCGGGAACTGTGCCGCCTGATGCGCAAACAGGGCGTCAAAAGCCCGATTCTGATGCTGACCGGTCATGACAGCGATGCCGATACGATCCTGGGCCTGGACGCCGGCGCGAATGACTATGTCTCCAAACCGTTCAAATTTCCGGTATTGCTGGCCCGGATCCGCGCTCAGTTGCGGCAGCACGAACAATCCGAGGACGCGGTATTTGTTCTTGGCCCCTATACGTTCAAGCCGGCGATGAAGATGCTGATCACGGAAGAAGACCGCAAGATCCGTCTGACCGAGAAGGAAACCAACATCCTCAAGTTCCTGTACCGATCAACCGACGGTGTCGTGGCACGGGATGTGCTGTTGCACGAAGTGTGGGGATACAATGCCGGGGTCACGACCCACACGCTGGAAACCCACATCTATCGTCTGCGTCAGAAGATCGAGCCCGATCCGTCCAATGCGCGCCTTTTGGTCACAGAATCGGGTGGATATAGGCTCGTGTCTTAACTGGTTGTGGATTGATGTGGATCAAAGTGATACTCTGCACTCATAATTAGGTTACTCCCAACCCGTGCATGTCCGGGTTATGACATGTACCTCCCTGTTGGACTGCCGGGCCGAATGGCCCGGCTTTTTTTCGCTGCTGAGGGGCGGTTTCCACACAAGGCAGACAGCAGCACTGACCGGTATTCGACCAATGGTGGAGGTGAGTTCTGCCGCGGTTCACCCTTCCGCCGGGGCAACGGCGCGCTGGTAAAGGTGCCACGTGGTGTGGCCTAAGATCGGAAGGGTAAAGATCAGGCCCAGAAACGCCGGAACCAGCGACAGCAGTATGGTGACCGAGATGATCGCCGCCCAGCCGAGCATGACCGCCGGGCTTTCGGATACGACGCGCAATGAGGTCAACATGGCAGAGATGAAGTTGGTGTCCCGGTCCAGCAGCAAGGGCATGGCGACGACGGTCACCGAAAACAGTACGGCTGACAGGAACGCGCCGACACAGGTGCCTACGGCAAGGAAGATCCAACCCTGCGGCGTGAAGAAAACGGTGTTCAAAAACCCGTCGAAGTCCGAGAAGGATGCGTTCTGGAGGATGATCGCCAGCCAAAGCCGGACCTGGTAGATCCACACCCAGAAAATGAAAAGTGTGACAAAGGCCATCCAGCCCAATTCGCGTTTGCGTTGATTGGCCATGACGCTGAGGATTTCAGCCCAGCCAAAGCTTTCGCCTTTCTGCAAGCGGCGCGACATTTCATAAAGCCCGGCGGCGGCGAAAGGCGCGACCAGCGGAAAACCGACAATGGCGGGAATGATCATCCAGATCTGGCCAAGCCAGATCAGAGCCCAAACCAGCAGAATTCCGAATACTGCATAGAACAGACCGAAAAAGCCGCTCAGGACAGGGCGGGCCAGAAAGTCGGAAAACCCGGCTTTCAGCGACGCCCTGATGTCATCCGTCGTGATCTTGTTGACCTGCGGCATGTCCCGCTGCTGAGGCGTCAGATCCTCCGGTGGCGTGGAACCTGCGGTCTCGGATGCCATGACACACTCCTCCCAAAGCATGGTGCCGGGCCGGTCTGTTCGCGAACAGACCCAGCGGTGAAACAGACATTCCTCATTCGCAGACAAGTCTGCATCAGGCGAGATATCAGGGCAAGGGAAAGCATGAATGTGACGCCCGCCTAACTGCCGGCCTGTGGTCCTGGCATCGGGCCGCCTTTTCTCGTGGCAACTGGCGTTATGCCACGCTAACCTGCGCCAATCGCGACAAAGGAATCCCCGACATGCCTTTCACCCTTGCCACATGGAACATCAATTCCGTTCGCCTGCGCGAGCCTATCGTGCTGAAATTGCTGCAAGAAGAAGCCCCTGATGTATTGTGCCTGCAAGAGTGTAAATCACCGGTTGAGAAAATCCCGACCGAAGGGTTTGCCGAACTGGGCTACACCCACATGATCGCGCGCGGGCAGAAGGGGTATAACGGTGTCGCCATCCTGTCGCGCCTGCCGATGGAAGAGGTGGGCGACAAGGATTTCGCGGGTCTCGGACATGCCCGCCATATTGCCGGGCGGTTGGAAAATGGTGTCACGATCCACAATTTCTATGTCCCGGCGGGCGGCGACGTGCCGGACCGGAACGTGAATGAGAAATTCGGCCAGAAGCTCGACTATCTTACTGATATGCGCGATTGGTTCCGTGCGGAAAAGCCGGCTAAATCCATCCTTGTCGGCGACCTGAACATCGCTCCGCGTGAGGATGATGTGTGGTCACACAAACAACTGCTGAAGGTCGTCTCGCACACGCCCATCGAGGTCGAGCATCTAGCCGAGACACAGGAAGCAGGTGGCTGGGTCGATATCACCCGTCAGGATATCCCGGAAGGGCAGCTTTACAGCTGGTGGTCCTATCGCGCCCGGGATTGGGATGCGGCGGACAAGGGGCGCCGGCTGGACCATATCTGGGCCACGGCCGATATCTCGAACGCGGGCCATTCCAGCCGTATTCTGCGAGACGCCCGTGGGTGGGAAAAACCAAGCGATCACGCTCCGGTCTTTGCCAGTTTCGACGTCTGATCCGCAACTCAGCACTTGGTTTCCGCGGCAAGCGGCTGCATATAGGGCGCAAGTTCGAACGAAAGAGTGATTGCCATGGACCTTCTGAACGGCGGAAACGCCCCAGCAACCGATCTGATCAAAGACGGGACCGAGGCCACTTTCATGGCCGATGTGGTGGAAACCTCGCAGGAAACACCTGTGATCGTTGATTTCTGGGCACCTTGGTGTGGCCCGTGCAAAACCCTTGGGCCGATGCTGGAAGAGGCTGTGACAGCCGCGAAAGGCGCGGTCAAGATGGTCAAGATCAATGTGGATGAAGCGCAGACAATTGCCGCGCAAATGCGCATCCAGTCGATCCCGACCGTCTATGCCTTTTTCAAAGGCCAGCCTGTGGACGGGTTTCAAGGCGCGTTGCCGGGATCCGAGATCAAGGCTTTCGTCGACCGTGTGATCGAAGCCGCAGGGGGGGAAAGCCCGGGGGGCCAACTGGATGATGCTGTGCAGGCCGCCGAGGAAATGCTTGCCGAAGGCGCGGCTGCGGACGCGGCTCAGACCTTTGTCGCAATTCTGGGCGAAGATCCGAACCACGCCGCGGCGTACGGTGGGCTGGTGCGGGCGCATATCGCCACCGGTGATCTGGAGCAGGCAGAAGCGATCCTGAACGGCGCTCCGGCCGAGATCTCCACATCGGCCGAGCTGGAGGCCGCACATGCGCAGCTGGAGCTCGCCAAGCAGGCGGCAGATGCCGGCCCCGTCGCCGAGCTGACGGCAGCAGTCGAGGCGGATCCGGACAACCATCAGGCCCGCTTTGATCTGGCGCAGGCGCTGCACGCGAACGGCAATGTGGAAGAAGCCGTGGCACAATTGCTGGAACTGTTCCGCCGGGATCGTGAATGGAATGAAGGCGCAGCCAAGACACAGCTTTTCACCATCTTCGATGCGCTCAAGCCCAATGACCCGATTGTTCTGAACGGACGTCGCAAACTCAGTTCTATGATATTTGCCTAATCTCTCATCAGAGCTAGACTCGGGTACATGATGCATCCCGCCGACCTGCCGGAAACGGTATCAGTTTTTCCCTTGCCCGGGGCGCTGCTGCTCCCGCGTTCGCGCTTGCCGCTTCACATATTCGAGCCTCGCTATCTTCAGATGCTGGACGACGCGCTGAAAACCAAGGAACGGTTGATCGCAATGGTTCAGCCGAATCCTTCGGTCAATGACGACGACAAGCTGCACCGTATTGGATGCGCAGGGCGGGTGACGCAGTTTTCGGAAACCGAAGATGGCCGGTACCTGATCACGTTGACCGGTATATCCCGGTTCAGGGTCATGTCAGAGCTGGATTCGTTCACGCCCTACCGGAGGTGCGCGGTCTCGTGGGACGGGTTCGACCGTGATCTGGGAAAGGCCGAGAAAGACAACGGGTTTGACCGCAACGCGTTCCTGACACTGTTGGAGCGTTTCTTTTCATCCCGTCAATTGTCCACCGACTGGGATTCGCTCAAGGACGCAGAGGATGAACTTTTGGTGAATTCCCTGTCGATGCTTCTGGATTTCGACCCCGAGGACAAACAGGCCCTGCTGGAAGCCCCCTGCCTGCGCACCCGGCGCGAAACGTTGGTGACGCTGATTGAGTTCGCCTTGCGCGGCGGATCAAACGAGGAAAAACTGCAATGACCGACCCTGAACACGCCTTTGATCGCCACATGCTCGAGGCGATGATCTGCCCGCAGACACATACGACCCTGCACTATGACGCCGAAAAGCGAGAGCTCGTTTCAAAAGCGGCGGGTTTGGCTTTTCCCATCCGCAACGGCATTCCGGTCATGCTGGTCGATGAGGCCCGGCAGCTGGACTAAATCGGGCGCCCTTGCAACAGCTTGGGCAGATCCCCGGTCAGCCCGGCCGCTTCGCGAACGAAACCGCGACGGAGGCCGGGCAAAGCGCCGACAACCCCCATACCAATGTCACGCCCAAGCCGCAGCAGCGGGTTGTCGTTGGAAAACAGCTTGTTGAAGACATCCGTCGCCATCGCCAGCGAGGCCGTGTCGAAACGGCGCCATTCCTGATAGCGCTCCAGTACCATCAACGAGCCGATATCCTCGCCGCGCCGTCCCGCCAAAGTCAGAACCTCAGCCAGAGCGCCGACATCGCGCAGGCCAGCGTTCAGGCCCTGACCGGCAATGGGGTGCATTCCGTGCGCGGCATCCCCGACCAGCGCCATGCGATCGCTGATGAAGGAATTGGCGATGGTCAGGTTCAGCGGATAAGTGAAACGATCACCCGCCAGACTTATTTCACCAAGAAAATCGCCAAATCGCGGGCGCAGCACTTGCACGTAGTCATCCCCGGGCAGGGCGTTGATGTGCTGTGCGGTGTCGGCGCGTTCGCTCCAGACGATGGAACTGCGATTGCCGGTCAACGGAAGAATCGCCAGCGGACCGGGTGGCATGAAAAACTGATGTGCAATGCCATTATGCGGCAGCTCATGTTCGATGGCGCAGACCAATGCCGTCTGGCCGTAATCCCAACCGGTGCGTTTGATGCCGGCCCGTGACGCGGTTCCGCTGCGGCGACCGTCACAGCCAACCAGCAGGCTGCCGCCCAGGGTTGTGCCGTCATCCAACGTCACGGTCACGCTGGCCGCGTCGGCCTGTTGCGAAACGACGGATTTGCCGCTTACCTGGGTGATGCGCGGCTCTTCGGCCATCGCGCCCAGAAAAGCACGGCGCAGGTGGCGATCCTCGACCATATACCCCATGGGGCCTTCTTCGATCTCGGCATGGTCGAAAAGCATGAAAAAAGGCGATGGCCCCGTTCCGGCATGGCCATCTGTGACCTTGATTTCCAGCATCGGTTGGGCGTGCTGCGCGACGCGGTCCCAAATGCCGATGGCATCCAACAACCGCTGTGAGGCCAGAGCCAGCGCATAGGCGCGTCCGTCGAATGCCGCGTTCTTGCGAACCTTTTCGACAAGCGCATCGATCACCGTGACCGAATGACCGGTTTGTGCCAGTGCCAGCGCCAAAGCAGGGCCGTTCAACCCGCCGCCCACGATCAGAATGTCAGAAGCCTGTTTCATGCCCTGCAATATGCGCGCCCTTTCGGGATTGTCCATGTGCAGTCCTGTCGCTACCGTCACCCAAAGTCGAAAAATCTGGAGGGATGAGATGCAGGATTGGTTGACAATGACCGCGTGTGATTTGGGCCGTGGCATTGGCATGGGGCAGATCGATCCGGTCGAACTGACGGAAACCTACCTGTCCGCTATTGACGCTCATCCGCATCGGGACCGCATCTATGCCCGCGTCACCCGTGACCGCGCCCGGGCCGAGGCTGAAGCCGCTCGGCAACGCGCGCAACTGGGCCTGCGCCGGTCGCTGCTGGATGGCGTCCCGATCAGTTGGAAAGACCTGTTCGATACCGCCGGCACCGTGACCGAGGCGGGTTCGGCTCTGCTGAAGGATCGCGTGCCGGATGCGGATGCGCTGGTGCTGCGCAATGCGACTCAGATGGGCACCGTTTGCCTGGGTAAAACACATATGAGCGAGTTGGCCTTTTCCGGCCTTGGGTTGAATCCGATCACCGAAACCCCGCCCTGCATTCATGACGAGGCGGCAGTGCCCGGGGGGTCGTCTTCGGGGGCTGCGGCCTCGGTCGCGTGGGGGTTGGCGGCGTGTGGCATCGGCTCGGACACGGGTGGTTCGGTGCGTATCCCGGCGGCTTGGAATGATCTGGTGGGGCTGAAAACCACTGCGGGGCGGCTCAGCCTGGAGGGTGTGGTGCCGCTGTGCCTGCGTTTCGACACGGTTGGACCTGTGGCGCGTTCGGTCGAGGACGCGGCGCATGTGCTGGCTCTGCTCGAGGGGGGAACGCCTGCCGATCTGCGTGGCGTTTCGCTGAAAGGGCGCCGTTTTGCCGATTTGCAGAACATTGCCAAGGACAACCTGCGCGACACACCGCGCAATGCGTATGACGAAGCTGTGGCCAAACTTGCCGACGCGGGGGCCGAGATCGTGCCGTTGGAAGTGCCCGAGTTGAACGAGGCCATGACGTTGACCAGCATCGTATACACGACCGAGGCCTATGGGCTGTGGCGCGATGTCATCGAAGCCAATCCCGATGCAATGTATCCCGAGATTCTCGAACGCTTCCGCATTGGCATGGGCTATTCGGGCCCCGACTATGTGGCAGCCTGGGCCAAACTCAAGGCATGCCGCAGCGCCTGGGACGCGGCAACCGCCGGGTTTGACGCGGTTCTGGCGCCGACAGCGCCGATTTTGCCGCCCAATCTGGAGCGCTTGCTCAGCGATCACGACTATTACGTAACCGAGAATCTTCTGGCCCTGCGGAACACGCGGATTGGCAATCTGATGGGGCTGGCGGCGCTGAGCCTGCCCACAGGAACGCCCGGCTGCGGGTTGATGATGCTGGGCTATCCCAGCTCGGAAGAGGCGTTGTTGCGGCTGGGTTCGGCAGCGGAAACGGTGCTGGCCTGAATGCCACAATCCCCTGATTCGGAACCTCTTTGTCTGGACGAAGAGGCACACGGACTGTAATCTGCCAAAAAAACGGGGCGCCAATGACCCCGATATTGAGGCAGTACCATGGTTTTCCCCGAGCGGTTTTCGAACCTACCGGCTTATGCATTCCCGCGTCTGCGCGCCCTATTGGATCACCACCAGCCGGGCGGTGATGTCGTTCACATGACCATTGGTGCACCGACACATGATTTTCCGGCTTGGGTGACGGATGTCATCATGGAAAACGCCGCCGGGTTCCAGGGATATCCCCCGAACGAAGGGTCGGATGACCTGCGCACGGCGATTACGGATTGGATCAAGCGGCGATATGGGGTTCAGATGGACCCTGATGCCAACGTGATGGCGCTGAACGGCACGCGCGAGGGGCTATACAACGCCGCCATGGCTTTGTGCCCGGAACAGAAGAACGGTCAGCAGCCGATCATCCTGTGCCCGAACCCGTTTTATCAGGTCTACATGGTCGCCTCGCTGTCGGTGGGCGCGCAGCCTTATTTTGTGCCCGCCACCGCCGCGACGGGCCATCTGCCGGACTATGCCGGCCTGCCTGCGGACGTGCTGAACCGCACCGCCGTGGCCTATATCTGTTCACCCGCCAATCCGCAGGGGGCCGTTGCCTCGCGCGAGTATTGGGCCGACCTGATCCGTCTGGCCGAGCGGTACGATTTCCGTATTTTTGCGGATGAGTGTTATTCCGAGATTTACCGTGAAGAAGCCCCGACAGGTGTTCTGACTGTCGCGCAGGAGCTGGGCGCTGATCCTGAACGGATCACGCTGTTCAACTCACTTTCCAAACGTTCGAATCTGGCCGGTTTGCGGTCGGGGCTTATCGCCGGTGGCCCAAAGACGATCAAACAGGTCAAGCAGTTGCGCACCTATGCCGGGTCGCCTCTGCCTCTGCCCTTGCAAGCTGCCGCGGCAAAGGTTTGGGCGGATGAGGAACACGTTCGCGAAAACCGCGCGCTGTATCAGGAAAAGTACGCCATTGCGGATGAGGTATTCGCAGGCGTGCAAGGCTATATGGCGCCCGAGGCCGGTTTCTTTCTGTGGCTGCCGGTCGAGAATGGTGAAGACACCGCATTGAAAGTCTGGAAGGAAACCGGTGTCCGGGTCCTGCCGGGCGCATATCTTTCACAAGGCGATCCGGGAAAGAACCCGGGCGAAGGATTTATTCGGGCTGCATTGGTGGCCCCAAAAACAGAGTTGCAGCGTGGTCTGATCACACTCCGCGACTGCATCTATTCGTGAGGTACGAGGGCAAAATGGCATCATATAACGCGCGCAACCGCGATCCATTGCTGGACAGCACAACGCAGGCAGCCCTTGAGCGACGCAGCAAAGAGTTGATCGGCATCGCCCTGATCCTGCTGGGTTTGGCTGCGGCCGCGATGATCTGGTCCTACACGCCCGATGATCCAAACTGGATGGTGTCCACCGACGCGCCGGTGCAAAATTGGATGGGGCGGATTGGGGCCTCGATCGCCGCACCCTTGTTCATGATCGTCGGCTGGGGAAGCTGGGGCATCGCATTGGTTCTGATCGGTTGGGGTTTTCGGTTTGCGGGCCATTTCGGGGAAGATCGCGCCATTGCGCGTCTGATTTTTGCGCCGATCTGGATCGCCGTCGTCTCGGTGTATGCCGCAACCCTCGTTCCTGATGCAGACTGGCGCGCGACTCACAGTTATGGTCTGGGCGGTTTGTTCGGTGATACGGTCATGGGCGCGTTGCTGACGCTGTTGCCGATTTCGTCACATTTTCTGGTGAAGCTGATGTCGCTGGCCATGGCGGTCGGGATGATTGCGCTGGGTATTTTTGTGCTGGGTTTCACCAAAACCGATGTCAAGCGGGGTTTCCGCGCCTTCCTGCTGGGGCTTGTGATGGCATATGATATGCTGATGACCCTGATGGGCCGTGGTGCAGCCTCGGCTGCGCAGGCGGCACGAGATCGTCGCGCGCAATGGGAAGAGCGCAAACTTGCGCGAACCGCAGGTGCCGAGGCCGTGTTCGAGGATGATCTGGCTTATACCGATCCAATCTTTGAAGAACCTGAACCGGAAAGTCCCGAACCTCCGGTCAAGTCCGGTCTGTTGGCGCGCATGCCGTCACTCATCAGGCGCCCCGATCCCATGCCCGAGCCAGAGCTGGTCGATCCGGAACCAATCGCGGGTTTCGACGAAATGCCGGGTGAAGATCGCATCCGTTCGAAAATCTCGGCCGCTGTGCGCAATCGCAAAGTGGCGACCGGTGAGTTGACGCCCGAACCCGACCCGAACCTTCCGCTGACCAAGGGCCGTGGCCGTCGCCCGGGCCCGCTGATCCTGAACGCAAGCCAGCCGGATGGCCTGCCAATGGAACCGCCGGTGACAGCAGCAGGACTGCCGCCCGAGCCGCCCGTAACAGCGGATGACATGCCAGACTGGCAAGAATCCACGCCGTTTGAAAATGCGCCCGAACCCATGCGGAACCACTATGCACCCGAGCCGGATCTGGAGGACGAGGTATTCGAGGATGTCGAAGAAGCTGTTTTGCAACCACGCCCGGCGATGAAAATCCCGGTGGCCGAACCGCGCAAGCCCGTGGTCGCGCAACCGGTACGCCGCACACCGCAACCGTCTCGCCGCGCACAGGCCGAGGCACAGCCTGCATTATCCTTTGAAGAGCGGCACTCGGACTTCGAACTGCCACCTCTGGGCCTTTTGTCGAATCCGGCCAGCATTCAGCGCCACCATCTGAGTGATGAAGCCTTGGAAGAAAACGCGCGGATGTTGGAAAACGTGCTGGATGATTACGGCGTGAAGGGTGAGATCGTCAGCGTTCGCCCGGGCCCGGTCGTCACCATGTACGAACTGGAGCCTGCTCCGGGGCTGAAGGCAAGCCGCGTGATTGGCCTGGCCGATGACATCGCGCGTTCGATGTCGGCCCTGTCAGCGCGGGTTTCGACCCTTCCGGGCCGTTCGGTGATCGGCATCGAACTGCCGAACGAAAACCGCGAAATGGTGGTTCTGCGCGAAATCCTGGCCAGCCGCGATTTTGGCGATGGCAACCAGGCACTGCCGTTGGCCTTGGGCAAGGATATCGGCGGCGAGTCCGTCGTGGCAAACCTCGCCAAGATGCCTCACCTACTGATTGCTGGTACAACCGGTTCCGGTAAGTCGGTGGCGATCAACACCATGATCCTGTCGCTGCTGTACAAGCTGACGCCGGATGAATGCCGCCTGATCATGATCGACCCGAAGATGCTGGAACTGTCGGTCTATGACGGCATCCCGCATCTGCTGTCGCCCGTTGTGACCGACCCGAAAAAAGCGGTGGTCGCCCTGAAATGGGTCGTGGGCGAGATGGAAGATCGCTATCGCAAGATGTCCAAAATGGGCGTCCGCAACATCGCGGGCTATAACGGCCGGGTGAAGGATGCGCTGGCCAAAGGCGAGATGTTCAGCCGCACGGTGCAAACCGGGTTTGACGATGAAACCGGTGAACCAACGTTCGAGACTGAAGAATTCGCACCCGAAGCGATGCCCTATATCGTTGTCATCGTCGATGAGATGGCCGACCTGATGATGGTAGCAGGAAAGGAAATCGAAGCCTGCATCCAGCGTTTGGCGCAGATGGCGCGGGCCTCGGGCATTCACCTGATCATGGCCACACAGCGCCCTTCGGTCGACGTGATCACCGGTACGATCAAGGCGAACTTCCCAACGCGGATTTCCTTCCAGGTGACGTCGAAAGTCGACAGCCGCACCATTCTGGGTGAAATGGGGGCCGAACAGCTGCTGGGGCAGGGCGACATGCTTTACATGGCTGGGGGTGCCAAGATTACCCGCTGCCACGGACCCTTTGTCTCGGATGAAGAGGTCGAGGAAGTCGTCAACCACCTGAAACAGTTCGGTCCGCCGGACTACATTGGCGGTGTCGTCGACGGTCCGGCCGAGGAAAAGGCTGACAATATCGATGCCGTTTTGGGTCTGAACACTGGCGGCAATACGAACGGAGAGGACGCGTTGTACGATCAGGCGGTGGCAATCGTGATCAAGGATCGCAAATGCTCGACCTCGTATATCCAGCGGAAACTTGCCATCGGCTATAACAAGGCGGCGCGCTTGGTTGAGCAGATGGAGGACGAAGGCGTTGTTTCGTCAGCAAATCATGTCGGTAAGCGGGACATCCTCGTCCCCGAGCAGTAAGATATTTAATAACAAGGGCAGAAGGTCTATCTGTACGGCATGAAACAGATTGCTTTTGCCCTTGCTTTGACACTGGCCGCACCCGCCGCATGGGCGGCGGAGAAGCTGCCGCTCTCGCAGATTTCCAATTACCTGAACGGGTTGAAGACGGTTCAGACGACATTCACCCAGGTGAATGACGATGGCTCGCTGAGCACCGGCAAGCTGTGGATGCAGCGCCCCGGCAAGATGCGGTTTGAATATGACCCGCCCAACAGTGCCGTGGTGCTGGCAAGATCCGGAAGCGTTCAGATCTTTGATCCGAAATCGAACCAGCCGCCCGAGCAATACCCGCTTAAGCGCACGCCGCTGTCCATCGTGCTGGCGCGCAACGTGAACCTGAGCCAGGCGAATATGGTTGTAGGTCACAGCTTTGACGGCACGGCCACCGTCGTCACCGCGCAGGATCCCAAGAACCCCGAAGCGGGCCGGATCGAACTGATGTTCACGGACAATCCGGTCGAGCTGCGCAAGTGGGTGATTCACGACAATGCGGGCAGCCAGACAACGGTATTGCTGGGCGCCATGAATGAAGGCGGTCGCCTTGATCAGAAGCTGTTCTCGGACAAAAAGAGAAGCGGGTCAGGCAATCGCTGACCCGCTTGTATGTGTCAATACCGACAGTTTGCCAACTGTGCCTGATATAGTTGTGCGCGTGCGTCTACGTCATTGGCAACGTTCAACAACCAGGATTTGCTGTTGTAGCTGCCACGGGCGTACCCTGTGTGACCTTCGTGATAGGCCAGGTATTGATTGCGCGTATCTGCCGGGTGGATACCGTTTCGCTCGTAGCTTTTGTTCATGTACCAGCCGATAAAATCCGAGGCGTCGCGGATGCGATCGCGCTTGGCCCGGCGTTTTCCTGTTTCACGCTGGTACTGTTCCCATGTGCCGTCCAGTGCCTGACCATAGCCGTAAGCGCTGCTTTGACGACCCATCGGGATGACGCCCAATACGTATCTATGCGGAGTGCGCGCATCGTGCCGATAGCGGCTTTCCTGATAGATGGTCGCCATCTGAACGTGAACCGGTACGCCCCATTTGCGCTCGGTGTTCTTGAAGGCTTTGATATAGTCGGGTTTTTCACGCGCAATACTGCACGCATCGTTTAATCTGCTGGGCGGCTGTTTAGAGCCGCCCCCACAGGATGCCAGAAGCAGCACCCCTAGGAGTACGAAAAGAATTCTGCTCATGTGCCTCGTGCCTTTTTTGTGTATTCTAGCGCAGATTGAGCGCTGAGGAAATCACAATCGCTATAAAATGATAGCCAGAACAGCCGGTAACGCCGCTACGGAAAGCACTGTGGACACCATGACCATGCCGGCGACGGCGTCGGAATCGGCCCCAAACCGTTCGGCCAACAGGTAAGAGGTTACGGCAACCGGCGTACAGATTTGAAGAACCAGAACGCCAAATGCGATCGTATCCAAATCAAACCATCGCCCGATTCCCCATCCCAGCGCAAAGCACACCGCCAGTTTCAGCGCTGACAGCCACAGCGCCCGCCCCAAGCTGTGCGAGGTCAGACGGGCGATTGCCACACCCAACGTGACCAACATCAGCGGAACAGCCATTTGCCCCAAAAGCTCCAGCGTGTTGGTCAGAAATGTCGGCGTCTGCCACCCCTGCCAAAGAAACACTGCGCCAAGGATCGTCGCCCAGGCCATTGGTTGGCGCGCAACCTGTCCCCACGCACCTTTCCCGGCGACCAGATAAATCCCGTAAGTGAAAGAAAACAGCGCGGTAACTGACAGAAAGACAACAGCATATCCCAGACCAATCTGACCAAAGGCAAAGATGCACAGCGGCAGGCCCAGATTTCCGGTATTGCCGAAGATCAAAGGCGACAGATATGTTCGCGGGTCCAGTCTCAGCCCTCGAACGATCAACCAGAACACAACCACCAGCAGCAGATTTGCGACCAGCGTCGCCATCGTGAAGCGCGACAGATCACTGCCCGGGATCTCGGTTTGCATCAGGGCAACAAATATCAGACTGGGCATTGCCAGCATAGTTGCAAAGCGGGTAACGAATTGCAGGCGGTATTCAAAGCCCAGCTTAACCCATGTAAAACCAACAGCCGCCAATAGAAAAACCGGCGCCACGATTTCGAACACTGTCAGTATAAGGTTCACAGACTGTTTCCCTGATTTTCACATCAATGATTGGCTTTTCCGCCCGGAAACGGGTAAAAAAAGCGTTGGGGGCTGATACAATGCTAAAGACACGTGCAAAATACGGCTTGGGCCAGGTGGTTCGTCACAAGAAACACCCTTTTCGAGGGGTGATTTTTGACGTGGATCCCGAGTTTTCGAATACCGAAGAATGGTATCAGGCCATTCCGGAAGACAGCCGCCCAAGGAAAGAGCAACCGTTCTACCATCTGCTGGCCGAGAACGACCAATCCTTCTATGTTGCTTATGTTTCAGAACAAAATCTGGTTGCAGACTATTCAGGCGAACCGGTCGAGCACCCGGATATCCCCAATATGTTCGGACCGTTCGAAGATGGTTCATACCCCCTGCATTTCCACCTGAACTAGCAGAGCCGAACCGGCGGGCATAGGTCTGCCGCAGATCAATATCCAAGCGCACAGCCGTCCTTGCGTGGGTCGCTGGCGCCTTCCAAAACGCCGTCGTTCCGGATTCGGATCGCTTGCGCTCCGCCAAGAGGTGTTTCCGGCACTTCAATATTGTGGCCGATATCGGACAATTGTTTCGCGATTGCCTCGCTGTACCCACGTTCCAGTTTCAGAACCGATCCGTCGAAGAAAGCGCGCGGCGCATCGATGCTTTCCTGCAACCCAAGCCCGAAATCGGTAAGATTTGACACGAAACGCGCGTGTCCGGTTGGCTGATAGGCACCGCCCATGACACCAAACGGCATCGTGACCCGACCGTTCTGCGCCAACATTCCCGGAATGATCGTGTGCATCGGGCGTTTGCCGCCGCCCAGTTCGTTGGGGTGGCCGGGTTGCAATGTGAATCCAGCCCCGCGGTTTTGCAGCAATATGCCGTATTTTTCCGACGCGATACCGGACCCAAAGCTGTGAAAGATCGAATAGATCAACGAAACAGCCATTTGGTCGCGGTCGACGACTGTGATGTAAACCGTGTCCTTGTGAACCGCTTCGGTCAGAGGCGCCGCAGCAGGCATCGCCTTTTGGGGATCGATCAAAGCAGCCAGTCTGGCAGCGATATCCGGATCCAGAAAGCGCTCCACTCTTGCCATGTGGTCGGGATCCGCGATGAACCGGTTTCGAGCGTCATAGGCCAGTTTGGTGGCCTCGGCTTCGATATGAATACGCTCTGCTCCGAATGGATCCATCGAGGCCATGTCAAAATGCTTGAGGATATTCAGCAGCAAAATCGCGGTTGCGCCCTGGCCGTTCGGCGGATGTTCCACCAAATCCACACCTTTGTAGGCCCCATGTATCGGCTGCGTTTCAGTACATCTTGTGTGATGAAAATCCTCAGCGGAATGGACACCACCCCTTTTCGAAAGTGCGGTGATCATATCATCGGCGATTTCACCTGAATAGAACGCGTCGCGACCGTGGGCCGCGATCTGGCGCAAAACCTCCGCCTGTCCCGGCGCACGGAAAACCTGCCCCATCGACGGGGCTTGCCCGTCAATCAGATAGTGGTCGCGGGCGGCGCCCTGAAGTGTTGCGGCACCCGATTTCCAATCGAAAGCGACCCGAGGAGCCACCGGAACACCCGCTTCAGCATAATGAATCGCCGGTTTCAAAATCGCGCCCAACCCCAGGCGACCCTCGGTCTGGGCCAGGTGGCAGAAGGCATCGACGGCTCCGGGAATGGTCACGGCATCCGGCCCATTCAAAGGTACGGATGACAGGCCCTGATCGCGCAACACCTGGGAGTGCGCGGCAGCCGGCGCGCGACCCGATCCGTTGAGTGCGCGTATCCTGCTTTCGCCGGCGCGATTGAACAGAACGAAGCAATCGCCGCCCAATCCGGTCATCTGAGGTTCGCAAATCCCCAAAAGAACAGCCCCGGCAATCGCGGCATCCATCGCGTTGCCGCCCTGGCCCAAGATATCGATGGCCACTTTGGCCGCCAGCGGATGCGACGTCGCGCACATGCCTTGCGTGGCAAAAACTTCGGATCGGCCCGGATTATGCAGATCACGCATGGCGAATTCTCTCTCGTTGGAACAAGAGAAAGCTATTCACTGATCAGCGATTGTCCAGCGATTTCAGGATGGGAAGTTCCTCGGCGCCATTCACTGGGTGGGGGCTGTGATATGTGGCGCCGAGGGAAGCTATCTGAGCTACGAGTCACTGTATGGCGGTTGTTTGCGGCGCGACAATGTTTCGAAAATGACCTTATTGTGACCAATTATGGTCGATCACCCGTTGGGTTCAAAGTCAAACCGCAGGGATAGACGGTTGCATCCCCCGCGCCGCTCGTACCTGATATCACTGGTGAGGCGATGAATCAGGAACCAGCCGAACCCACCTTCGGGGAGGTCTTGCAGATCCGTTCCAATCGGAGCAGGGGTGCCATCCGGAGGTTGGTATCCAGGCAGCGGGCGCCCCGTATCCGAGATCAAGATGTCCAGAAGATCCCTGTCCAGCCGGCAGGTGACCTGAACCTTGGCCGCGGCGATGCCATTGTAAGCGTGTTCCACGACGTTGTTGATGGCTTCAGCCAAAGCAATCTTCACGTCACCGGCTTTATGCGGGGGCAATCCCCGTTCCGCCAGACCGACGCTGAGCCTTGCAATGCCCTCGCTGGCCTCTGATTCCGTCGCAGGGAAGGTCAATTCCAGACAGGTCTTGTTTTCAATCGGCTCCACGCCATCTATCCCCTGCTGCCGTCAGGCGTCTGTCTCTGACAACGCGTCATCCAGTGTTTCAAAAAGCCTGAAAACCGTATCCATGCGTGTCAGGCGAAAAACTTTTTCGACCACTGGCTGCAATCCGGCCAGATCAAGCCTCCGGTCCTTGCCCAGCTGTTTCATGGAGGCAACGATTGCACCCAGACCGCTGGAGTCAATGAACTCGACATCGGACAGATCCAGCACAACGCGATGAGCGCTGTCCTCGGTATTGGCGCGCATGTCTTCCTTGAACTGAATGGCCATTGCAGCATCGATCCGGTCGGCATGAACGGTGATGATCTGAGTTTCGCCGGTTGTCTTGCTGGTCAGCCCCATGATCCTGCCGCCTTCCAAACTGAAATTGAGTCGTAGAAATACGCTAGACGGCAATTCTTACCATTCGGTATTCAAGAGCCCGAAAGCAGGAGGAAAACCCGGATGAGAGACGTTGTAATAGCAGGGGCCGCCCGTACACCGATGGGCGGGTTTCAGGGCATGTTTGACGGTGTTGCTGCGGCTGACCTCGGGGGCGAAGCAATCCGCGCGGCTTTGCAGCAGGCAGGGGTGCAGACGGTCGACGAAGTGCTGATGGGCTGCGTTTTGCCGGCGGGGCAGGGTCAGGCACCTGCGCGGCAGGCCGGGTTCGCGGCGGGATTGGGCGAAGAGGTTCCTGCCACGACGCTGAACAAAATGTGTGGTTCGGGGATGAAAGCCGCTATGATGTCCTTTGACCAAATTGCATTGGGTCACGCAGATACGATGGTTGCGGGCGGCATGGAAAGCATGACCAACGCGCCCTATCTTCTTCCAAAGATGCGCGGCGGTGCCCGCATTGGCCACGGCCAGGTGGTTGATCACATGTTCCTCGACGGCCTTGAAGATGCCTATGACAAAGGCCGTCTGATGGGGACTTTCGCCGAAGACTGTGCCGAGGCGTATCAGTTCACCCGTGAAGCACAGGATGAATACGCGCTGCAATCTTTGTCCAACGCGCTGTCTGCGCAGGAAAATGGCGCATTCGATCAGGAAATCACGCCCGTTACCGTCCGGACGCGCAAGGGTGAAACTCTGCTGGAGACAGATGAGCAGCCAAAATCCGCCCGCCCCGAGAAGATCCCGACGCTGAAGCCTGCGTTCCGCAAGGACGGTACGGTGACGGCGGCTAACTCGTCTTCGATTTCGGACGGCGCGGCGGCGCTGGTTCTTGCGTCGGCAGAAACCGCCGAAGCGCAGGGCATGACGGTTCGGGCCCGGATTTTGGGGCATACGAGTCATGCTCAGGCGCCCGGCCTTTTCACGACGGCTCCGGTTCCGGCGGCGCAGAAGCTCTTGTCACGCATTGGCTGGAGCAAGGATGACGTCGACCTGTGGGAAGTGAACGAGGCCTTCGCGGTTGTGCCGATGGCATTCATGCACGAAATGGGCTTGCCGCGAGACAAGGTGAATGTGAATGGCGGCGCCTGCGCCCTGGGCCATCCCATCGGTGCCTCTGGTGCCCGCATCATCGTTACGTTGTTGAATGCGCTGGAAAAACGTAACCTCAAACGGGGCGTCGCGGCGATCTGCATTGGCGGGGGGGAAGGCACGGCCATTGCCATCGAACGCGTTTGACCCTTCATCTTTTTCCAAATACTCCGGGGGGTTCGGGGGCCGTGCCCCCGACCATCCGAAGGGGTTGCAATCAATGACTGCCGATTATGAAACGCTTGCCAAAACCATCGCGGCCCTGACCGAAGGCGAAACGGACCAGGTTGCTCTTATGGCCACTGTCGCCTGCGAGGTTCACCATTCCGACGATCGTTTCGACTGGACCGGGTTTTATCGTGTCACCGAACCGGGCGTTCTGAAAATCGGCCCCTATCAGGGTGGGCATGGTTGTTTGGTCATCCCGTTCGAACGGGGCGTCTGCGGTGCAGCCGCAAGAACGGGCGAAACGCAACTGGTGCCGGATGTCGATGCGTTTCCGGGTCACATCGCCTGCGCCAGCTCAACCCGGTCCGAACTGGTTCTGCCCGTGCGGGATTCGTCGGGAAAAGTCATCGCCGTTTTTGACATTGACAGCGACCAGCCGGATGCTTTCACGCAACAGGATGCGCAAAATCTGGAAGACATTCTGACCGCCGTGTTTGCCGGGCACTGACCGTTGCGGTCGTTGCTGATGTGCATCAACCCAAGGGATTCCCGGGCGATCGTACGGCCCGGCTGACTTCGTCTTGCAGGCTTTGAAGCGATCTCCTATCAAAATCCATAGCGAAGTTTCGTTTTGGGGTGTTTCTCAGGGATGCAAGAGTCTGACATCAATCCGACGGTCGCGGATGAAGCGCCTCCAAAAGGGATCAGACGCGCCCATATGGCGACATTCCCGGATCGCATCGGCGTATTGCCCCATTCGGTGGCAAGCATCGCGCATCAGGTCGACAGGGTTTTCATCTGCCTGAACGAATATCAGGAAGTTCCCGATTTTCTGGGCGAGTTCGACAACGTCACCGCCGTGATCCCTGACCGGGATTACAAGGATGTCGGCAAGTTCATTTTCCAGCCGGATCCGGCAGATACCGTTTTTCTGGTCGACGATGATATCGAATATGCGGACAACTATGTCCGTCAGACCATACGCCGGGCGCGGGGCGTCGGACTGGAAAAGCGTGTCTTCGGCTATCATGCCACGACGTTCAAAAACCCGACGCCCAGGTCGATACGGCAGCGCACGTTGTTGCGTATGAACCAACGGCTGACCTACTCGACCAGGGTACACCAGTTGGGAACCGGAACCGTCATGGTGTCCGGGTCGCTGTTCCCGACACTGGAATACATGGAAGGCAGCGAGAAGTTCGTCGACGTGCGTTTTGCCCGTTACTGTTTCGAAAACGGCATCGAAATGTGGACGCTGCCCAGAAATCGCCGCCGATTTCCCAGCTTGCTTGCCGGGCTTGAGCCGGAAAAGCGCGAAACGATCGCCGACAGTTTCACCCGTCGTTGGCCTCAACATGTGTTGGATGAAGTGAAGGTTTTTGCCGGCCTTCAACTCTAAAGCCAGGCGGGCTTTGCACGATTCAGGCTTTTCCAGATCTGTCTCTGTCGCGAAGGGTTTCCCATGTCGCCGCAGCGCCACGGGGGAGCGATATGTCTGTCTTTTTGAAATGAAGTCCTTGTACGGCAAAAACTGAAATTCGGCTGCTGCACCCCTGCGGTTTTTCTGGTGTTTCAGGGGCCTGTGCGCCTGCTGGTCCTCAATTCTGTCTTTCGCACACGATGATGATCGACACCCAAATGAAACCGAGCGTGAAAAAATGCTTGGAAATTTCACCAGCTTGCTTCATCGTGAAAAACGAAGTAAGAATTTCACGAGATTCGGAGCGGCCTGTGAACAGCCAAGCCCCCCAAAGCGCAACCCTTGGTGCTGACCTGAGGGCCTTGCGCAAGGCCAGAGGGTTGACCCTGACCGAGATTGCAACTCGGCTGGATCGCTCTGTCGGTTGGTTGAGCCAGGTAGAGCGCGATTTGTCCGAGCCTTCAATCTCGGACCTGCGCCAGATTGCAGAATGCCTTGGCGTGCCAATGTCGATGCTGTTTGCGCATTCCGCTGCCCCAGCAGACGAACAGGGCTACGTCGTGCGCGCCGGGTCGCGTCGCCCGATGGGGTCGGGCGAAGAAGGCCTGATCGAAGAGTTGCTGTCGCCGGATCTGACCGATGATTTCGAAATGGTGCATTCCACGTTCGAGCCAAACTCACGGATGCAGACACCCGCCAACCGCCCGACCCAGGAAGTGGGCTATATGATTTCAGGTCGATTGAACCTGACGATCGGGTCGCGTGAATTTCTGGTGGGGCCGGGCGACAGTTTTCGGATCAAACATGAACCTTATCAATGGGCCAACCCCTATGAAGAGCCTGCTGTGGCCATCTGGGTCATTGCTCCGCCGGTGTACTGATGTCATTCGAGGCCTGGACCATTTTCGCGCTGTTCTGGGTGGTATTCGTCACCACACCGGGGCCGAACGCGGTCAACTGCATCTCGAACGGGATGAGCCTGCCGTTTCCAAAGGCCATGATGGGTGTATTGGCCATACTGACGCAAGCCAGCATGTTTTTGATTCTGTCCGCGCTGGGCGTCACAGCCCTGATTGCCGCTTCTCCGACCGGGTTTTTCGTAGCCAAGCTGGTCGGCGCGGGCTTTCTGATCTGGTTGGGCGTGCGGGGATGGATGAATGCCGGCAAGCCCGCTCCGGTCTCGGAACGCCCGGCCCGGCACGTTTATCTGCACGCGCTGGCAGTGGCCACGATCAACCCAAAAAGCGTCGCGGGCTATCTGGCCGCGTTTTCGCAATTCGTGCAGCCGGACGTGCCGATCTGGCAGCAGATGGTCGTGATCATGCCAACCGCACTTTTCATCACAACGCTCAGCTATACCGGTTTTACCGTGTTGGGCGCTTTGATGGGCAAGGCGGCGCTGGGCGCAGTGTTCAACATCTGGGTGCGCCGGGTGATGGCGGCCTGTTTCATAATCTACGGCGTGTTGTTGGGAACCAGCACCGCGCCTGCGGCAAGGGGGTAATCTTATGTACAGAGGGTCCTGCCTTTGCGGTTCAGTTACCTTCACCATCGAAGGAGACCTTTCTCCGCCTTCGGTCTGCCATTGCGGGCAGTGCCGAAAGCAATCCGGCCATGTCTGGGCCTCGACCACGACCCATCAGGACAATCTGAGTTTCTCGGCCCGCGACACGCTGAACTGGTTTCGCGCATCAGACATCGCACGGCGCGGGTTTTGCAGCAAATGCGGCTCATTTCTCTTCTGGCAACAGACCGAAGAGGACACGATTTCGATTGCCATGGGCGCGTTCGATGCGCCCACGGGCCAAAAGCTCTCGAAGCACATCTTTGTGGCTGACAAGGGCGATTATTACGACATCACGGACGATCTGCCCCAACGGGCACAGTAACAGGGACCAAGACACATGAGTGATTTTCCGACAAAAGCCCGCGTGGTCATTATCGGTGGCGGTGTGGTGGGGGCTTCCTCGCTGTATCATCTGGCCAAGAAAGGCTGGACCGACTGCGTTCTGCTGGAAAAGAACGAACTGACCGCAGGCTCGACCTGGCATGCGGCCGGTAACGTTCCGACCTTTTCGACCTCGTGGGCGATCATGAACATGCAGCGCTATTCGACCGAGCTGTATTCGCGTCTGGGTGAAGAGGTCGACTATCCGATGAACTACCATGTTTCCGGGTCGATCCGTCTGGCGCACAGCAAAGAGCGGATGCAGGAGTTCCAGCGGGCCATGTCGATGGGCCGCTACCAGGGAATCCCGATGGAAATGTGGACGCCGGAGCAGGCCAAGGAACGCTACCCGTTCTTGGAAACTCATGATCTTGAGGGCGTTCTGTATGACCCGACCGATGGGGACATCGACCCGGCGCAGCTGACCCAGGCGCTGGCCAAGGGCGCACGCGACATGGGGCAGAAGATCATCCGGTTCTGCCCGGCCACCGGCGTGACCCAGCATGACGACGGCACCTGGACCGTCCACACCGAAAAGGGCGACATCGACTGCGACTATGTCGTCAACGCCGCCGGCTACTACGCGCAGCGTGTGGGCGAATGGTTCAAGCCTTATGGCGGCCGCACCGTACCGGCGATGGTCATGAGCCACCAGTATTTGCTGACTGACGAGATCCCCGAGGTCGAAGCCTGGTCGAAGGAAAACGGTGGCAAGCTGCCGCTGCTGCGCGACGTGGATATCTCCTACTACCTGCGACAGGAAAAGCACGGCTTCAACCTTGGCCCATACGAGCCCAACTGCAAGGGCCACTGGATGACCGAGGACGACCCGATGCCCGAGGATTTCAGCTTCCAGCTGTGGAACGACGATCTGGACCGGATCGAGGACATCGTCACCGACGCGATGGAGCGGGTACCGCTGATGGCGACCTCGGGCGTAGGGCGCGTGATCAACGGCCCGATCCCCTATGCGCCCGATGGCCTGCCGCTGATCGGCCCGATGCCCGGCGTTAAGAACGCGTTCGAGGCGCATACCTTCACCTTCGGCATCGCCCAGGGCGGCGGCGCGGGCAAGGTACTGGCCGAATGGATCGTGGATGGCGCCACCGAATGGGATATGTGGGCCGTCGATCCGCGCCGCTATACAGACTACACCGATCAGGACTACTGCAACCAGAAGGGCATGGAAGTCTACGGCAACGAATACGCCATGCACTTCCCGCATCATGAATGGCCCGCCGCGCGCGACAAGAAGCTGTCGCCCGTGCATGCCAAGGTCAAGGAACTGGGCGGCGTCATGGGCGTCTACAATGGCTGGGAGCGCGCCAACTGGTTCGCGCAACCGGGCGATGACACCTCCGAGGAAAGCACCCACACCTGGGGCCGCTCGGGCCCGTGGGAGCAGCGCATCAAAGAAGAATGCGAAGCCGTGCGTGACCATTGCGGCGTGCTCGACCTGCCGGGTTTCTCGCGGTTTGTCGTCAAGGGCGAAGGCGCGGCCGAGGCGCTGCGCGGGCTGGTCACCGGTGGCCTGCCCAAGGTGGGCCGGATCAACCTGGTCTACATCGCCGACGATCGCGGCCGCATCCTGACCGAGATGTCCTGCATGCGCCTGGGTGAGGATGACTTCGTGATGATCACCGCCGCCACCGCGCAATGGCATGACCGCGACATCCTTGTGAACGCGATGCCCGCGGGCGTCACCGTCGAGGACGTGACTACCACCCGCGACACGCTGATCGTGACCGGGCCGAAATCGCGCGAGATCCTGTCGGGCTTGACCGATGCCGACCTCTCGCTGGGCTGGCTGACCCATCAGGCGGCCACCGTGGCCGGACAGCCCGCCCACCTGATCCGCGTGTCCTTCGCCGGCGAACTGGGCTGGGAGGTGCATGCGCTCAACGAGCACATGCCCGCGATCTATGACGCGATCCTTGCCGCCGGGGCCAAGCCGTTTGGCATGTATGCGCTGAACAGCCTGCGCATCGAAAAGGGATACCGCGCGTGGAAGGGCGACCTCAGCACCGACTACTCGCTGCTGGAAGCGGGTTTGGAGCGGTTTGTCAAACTGGACAAGCCACAGGACTTCCCCGGAAAGGCCGCTATCCTGAACGAAAAGCAGCAGGGTGTGAAAAAGTCGTTCGTCACCCTGACTGTCGACGCAGGTGATTGCGATGCGCCTTACATGTCGTGCATCTGGCAGGGCGATCAGATCGTGGGCGAGACCACTTCGGGCGCATGGGGTTACCGCGTCGGCAAATCCATCGCGCTGGGCATGATCAAGTCAGAACTTGCAAACCCTGGTACCGAGCTCGAGGTGGAAATCTACGGCCAGAAGTGCCGCGCCGTGGTACAGGAGGATCAGCCGCTGTGGGATCCCGCAAACGAGCGGCTGCGCGCCTGACACAAGGAGGCCCATATGCGCCCGCGATATTCCAAGCAGGGACCCGGTGAGGGTCCTAACTATGACTGGGAGAACGACCATACCTTCGTGAAGGTTTCCGGTCAGGACACGGGCGGGGCGTACACCCTGATGGAAGACAACTTGAAGGCCAGCTTCGCGCTTGGCCTTCATCGCCACGACAGCCACGCCGAGACTTTCTATTTTCTCGAGGGCGCCGTGGATTTCTATGTCGACGGAGACTGGCACCTGTGCACGCCGGGCACCACCATGCATGTTCCGGCGGGTGTGCCGCATGCCTGCCGGGTTGCCGACAAAAAACCGGCACGGATGCTCATGATCTTTCAACCATCCGGGTTTGATGGTTTCCTTGCGGAACTGGCAACCATGACCCCGGCGGATTTCGAGGACGAGGCCAAGATGGCCGACCTGAATGCCCGATATGACATCGTGCCGATGGGACCGGTTCCGCCCCATCCCGACGACCAGACCTGAGAAGCCAGCGAAATGAATGCTCCAAAGACGATGTCCGGTGTCTATCTGACGGGTCACGGTGGCCCCGAAGTTCTGGAATGGCGAGATGATATCCCGGTTCCTGAACCCGGGGCAGGGCAAGTTCTGGTTCGGGTCGCCGCCGCAGGCGTGAACAACACGGATATCAACACACGGGTCGGTTGGTATTCCTCGGACGTCACCGGCGCGACGGATGCCGTTGATCAGAAGGTCGAAGCGGGCGGTTGGGGCGGTGCATTGCACTTTCCCCGCATTCAGGGCGGAGATCTTTGCGGCATCGTGGAACAGGTTGGGCCGGGTGTTGCCTTCAAACCCGGGCAGCGCGTGACCTGTCCGATAAACCTGCCGCGCCCGCGCCCGGGAAACCCGCAGGGCTTCATTGCGCTGGGTTCCGAAATCGACGGGGCTTTTGCGCAGTACTGCCTGGTTGAAGCCGATGATCTCTATGACGTCAGCGCCTCGCCCCTTTCGGATGTGGAAATCGCCGCCATTCCTTGCGCCTTCGGGACGGCGGAAAACCTGCTGACCCGCGCAGGCGTGACTGCCGGGCACAAGGTGCTGATCACCGGCGCCTCGGGTGGCGTCGGGCTGGCGGCGGTGCAACTGGCCGCCCTGCGCGGGGCGTCGGTTTGGGCTGTAACAGCGGGCACGAAAGCCGAGATCGTGAAATCCCAGGGGGCCGAGAATACGTTTGACCGGAACGACCCGCTTCCGCAGGATATGTTCGATGTGGTGATCGACGTTGTGGGTGGCCCGGCCTGGCCATCGCTGATCCTTTCCCTGAAATCCGGCGGGCACTATGCCGTTTCGGGGGCAATAGCAGGCCCGATTGTCGAAGCTGATCTGCGGGACATATATCTGCGCGACATCACCATACATGGGTGCACGCACCAGGCGCCCGAAGTCTTTGACCGTCTTGTTGAACTGGTGAATACCGGACGGATCAAGCCACTGGTTTCCCGGACCTATCCGTTGAAGGATATTGGTATTGCACAGGCTGATTTTCAGTCAAAGACTCTTCCGGGAAAACTGGTATTGGTGCCCTGAGGAGTAATGACATGGCGGATATCACTCTTTTGGACGGCTCTATCGGGCAGGAACTGGTAAAACGCAGTGGCGACCGGGCGACACCGCTGTGGTCGACGCGCGTGATGATCGATCACCCCGATTTGGTCGCGGAAGTGCACCGCGATTATTTCAGCCGGGGTGCGACGGTCGCGACAACCAATACTTATGCCGTCCATCGCTCTCGTCTGGTGCGGGTGGGGATGGAGGATCATATGCCTACCCTGATCGACACCGCCCTGACACAGGCCGTACGTGCCCGAACGGAAACCGGGGGGCGGATCGCGGGTGCACTGGGGCCATTGCTCGCTTCATATCGCCCCGACCTTAACCCGGACCCGGCGGATGCGGCTGAAAAGTTCGCCGAACTTGTGGCCATGATGGCCGCGCGGGTCGATCTGTTTTTGATCGAGACCGTCTCGTCGGTACAGGAAGCCGAGGGCGCATTGCGTGGCACGGCAGGATGCGGAAAACCGGTTTGGCTGTCCCTGTCGGTCAATGATGACGATGGCAGCCTTCTCAGGTCCGGCGAACCGTTGGCGGACATTGCTCTGCTGGTGGAGGAGTTTTCGCCCGATGCCGTGTTGATCAATTGTTCGTGCCCCGAGGCGATCCCGGCGGCGCTGGAAGTTCTGTCCGGCATGGGTCGGCCCTATGGGGCCTACGCCAATGGCTTCACGCATATTTCGGATGATTTCCTTCAGGATGCGCCGACCGTGGATGCGCTGCAAAAACGGCATGACCTTGGCCCCGGGGCTTATGCGGATCAGGTGATGCGGTGGATCGATCAGGGGGCAACGATTGTTGGCGGATGCTGCGAAATCGGGCCGGATCATATCGAAGAACTGGCGAACCGGTTGCGGGCCACCGGTCATAACATCGTTTGAAGAAAATGGCGGCAAAATCTACTTCGGACGCTCCAAAACAGGCCATCCGGCATTTCGACATCCTTGTCGCGCCGGGTTTCGTGCTGTTGGAGCTGGCGTCGTTGGTAGAGGTATTGAGGCTGGCCAACCGCGTATGCCCAAGCCCTCCGTTCACCTTCACCTATCGCTCGCTCAAAGGTGGCCCGATTGCCAGCAGCAGTGACGCCGTGGTTCAAACAGAAGCGGTGCCGTCACAGCCAAGGGCGGATTACCTGTTCGTAATCGGCAATTCAGACCCGGACCATCCGGATTTGTCGTTGGGGCGGGTGGTGTCGGACTATACCTTCCGGGACGCCAAGGTGTTCCTGCTGGCCGAAGCCGCCAGCCGCTATATCGACGAGCAGGGAACAGCCGACCTGGCAACCCATTGGGAAAACGCATCGTTCCTGCGGGAACGCGGCGCCCGGTTCGAAGCCAAACTGTCGATCGCAACCGAACAGGGCGCGGTTGTGACATGTGCCGGGATGGAGGCCACGACGGATATCGCCTTGGCGGTGATCGGGCGCCATATCTCGGGGCCTGCGAAGATGACCGTGGCCGACATCATGCTGCATGAGAATATCCGCGATTTCGCTTCGATGCAGCCATTCTCGGGCGCCAAATTGACGGCGACAGGCGATTCGAAGCTGGATCAGTGCATAAAGCTTATGCAGGCCAATATCGAAGACCCCCTGCCGATCAATCAGATCGTCGAATCGCTGCACCTGTCGAACCGGTCCCTCGAGCGTAAGTTCAAAACCTTTTTTGGAACCACTCCCAACGGATTCTACCGGGAAATGCGACTGGCCAAGGCAAATAACCTGTTGCTGAACACCACGATGAGCGTACGCGAAATTGGTTTGGCCTGTGGTTTTCCGAACGGGTTTTCGTCTGTTTACAAAAGCTTCTTCGGGGTCACGCCCTTTGTCGTACGTCGGCAAAAGCGAGCGGCATCACATCGGTGAAAACTGCGGATTTCGTGACGCTTTTGGTGCATTTGTCGTCGATCTTCCGTGGCAACCTATGCCAAACCTTACACAGCGGAGATTTCAGGATGGTTGATCTTCCCAGCAAGGCCCGAGCGGTCATCATCGGCGGTGGCGTCATCGGATGCTCGGTCGCTTATCATTTGACCAAGAAGGGTTGGAAAGACGTCGTGTTGCTTGAACGAAAGCAGCTGACAAGTGGCACCACCTGGCATGCAGCGGGTCTGATCGCACAGCTGCGCGCCACCGCAAACATGACCAAGCTGGCGAAGTACAGTCAGGAGCTGTATGGCTCACTCGAAGAGGAAACCGGTGTCGCCACGGGCTTCAAGCGCTGCGGGTCGATCACCGTGGCGCTGACCGAAGAACGCAAAGAGGAAATCTATCGTCAGGCTGCGATGGCGCGGGCGTTTGGCGTCGAGGTCGAAGAAATCTCGAATGAGCGCGTGCAGGAACTGTATCCGCATATCAATCTCGAGGGCGTCAAGGGTGCAGTTTATCTGCCGCTGGACGGGCAGGGTGATCCGGCCAACATCGCGCTGGCTCTGGCCAAGGGCGCCCGCCAGCGGGGCGCCATCGTCAAGGAACGGGTAAAGGTCACCGATATCGTCAAACAGGGCCGCAGCGTGACCGGCGTGGACTGGGTGGCCGATGACGGCAGCGCCTCGGGCAATATCGAGTGTGACATGGTGGTCAACTGCGCCGGCATGTGGGGGCACGAAGTTGGCCGAATGGCGGGCGTCAACGTCCCGCTGCACGCCTGCGAACATTTCTACATCGTGACCGAGAACATCGACGGCCTGACGCAGCTGCCGGTGTTGCGGGTGCCGGATGAATGCGCCTATTACAAGGAGGATGCAGGCAAGATTCTGCTGGGTGCCTTCGAGCCCAACGCCAAGCCCTGGGCGATGGAGGGCATCCCAGACAGTTTCGAATTCGACCAGCTGCCCGAGGATTTCGACCATTTCGAACCGATCCTCGAGGCCGCCTGCAACCGCATGCCGATGCTGGCCGAGGCAGGCATTCACACCTTCTTCAACGGGCCCGAAAGCTTCACGCCCGACGACGCCTATCACCTTGGCCTTGCGCCCGAGATGGACAACGTCTGGGTCGCCGCCGGCTTCAACTCGATCGGGATCCAGTCGGCGGGCGGCGCGGGCATGGCGCTGGCCGAATGGATGGACACAGGCGAAAAACCCTTTGACCTGGGCGACGTGGACATCAGCCGGATGCAGCCCTTCCAGGGCAACAAGCAGTATCTTTTCGAACGGTCCAAGGAGACGCTGGGCCTGCTCTATGCCGACCACTACCCCTATCGCCAGAAAGCCACCGCGCGCGGCGTGCGCCGGACGCCATTCCACCACCACCTGAATGAACACGGTGCCGTGTTCGGTGAGCTGGCCGGGTGGGAGCGCGCCAATTGGTTCGCGAACGAAGGGCAGGAGCGCGAATACAACTACAGTTGGAAGCGTCAGAACTGGTTCGAGAACTCGGCCGCCGAACACCGCGCTGTGCGCGAAAACGTGGGCATTTACGACATGTCCTCGTTCGGCAAGATCCGGGTCGAGGGCCCCGATGCCGAGAAGTTCATGAACTATGTCGGTGGCGGCGACTATGCCGTGCCCAATGGCAAGATCGTCTACACGCAGTTTCTGAACCGTTCCGGCGGGATCGAGGCGGATGTCACCGTCACCCGCCTTTCCGAGAACGCCTATCTGGTGGTCACCCCGGCGGCGACGCGCCTGGCGGATCAGACCTGGATGATGCGTCGTTCGGGCAATTTCAACGTGGTCATCACCGACGTCACGGCGGGTGAAGGCGTTTTGGCGGTGATGGGTCCGAACTCGCGGGCCTTGCTGGAGAAAGTCTCGCCCAACGACTTCTCGAACGCGGCAAACCCCTTCGGCACCGCGCAGGAGATCGAGATCGGTATGGGCCTCGCCCGCGCCCACCGCGTCACCTATGTGGGTGAGCTGGGCTGGGAGATCTACGTCTCATCCGACATGGCGGGCCACGTCTTTGAAACGCTGCACGAGGCGGGGCAGGACATGGGGCTGAAGCTGTGCGGCATGCACATGATGGACAGCTGCCGGATCGAAAAGGGCTTCCGCCATTTCGGCCATGACATCACCTGCGAAGATCACGTGGTGGATGCGGGGCTGGGCTTTGCCGTCAAGGTGGACAAGGGCTGCGACTTCATCGGCCGCGAGGCGGTGATCGCGCGCAAGGAAAGCGGCCCGAAATCGCGCCTTGTGCAATTCCGCCTGACCGATCCCGAGCCGCTGCTGTTCCACAATGAACCGATCATCCGCGATGGCGAGTATGTAGGCTATCTCAGCTCGGGCAATTATGGCCACACGCTGGGTGGCGCCATCGGTTTGGGTTACGTGCCCTGCGAAGGGGAAAAAGCCGCGGACGTTCTGGCCTCGACTTACGAGATCGACGTTTGTGGCACGAAAGTCCGGGCCGAGGCGTCGCTCAAGCCGATGTATGACCCGAAATCCGAACGCGTGAAGGTGTGACCACGGGGTTTGGTGGGGGCGCTGCCCCCGCCGCCTTCGGCGACTCCCCCGGGATATTTTCGGCCAGATGAAAAGCGGGTCCCTTGTTCATCTGGCCACAAATATCCCGGAGCGCGAGGCAGAGCCTCGCATTTCAGACCTCGCGTGAAAAGCGTGGTCTGACAACTCATCAAACATTGTTATGTGACACTTCACTGTTTTCAGAGTTTTCAACCCCCTCATTTCTGCCTTAAACCGAACCGGTATCAACCGGAGACCCGATGTGGCAGACACGCTTCTACCTTCACAGAACACGGACACACCAAAGGGGCTTGCGCTGGCAGTCACGGCCTATGTCCTGTGGGGGTTCTTGCCTCTGTACATGAAAGCGCTGGATCATATGGGCGCGGTCGAGGTTGTGGCGCACCGTGTTATCTGGTCAGTGCCTGTGGCCGGGTTGTTGCTGGTTGTCCTGGGCCGAACCCGGGATCTGAAGGCCGCGCTTGGCAATCCGAAGATGTTGGGTATGGCCGCTTTGACAGCAGCGCTTATTTCCGTGAACTGGGCGATTTACGTATGGGCAATTTCCACGGGCAACGCACTGGATGCGGCGTTGGGTTATTACATCAACCCCCTATTCAGTATCGCGCTGGGGGCAATCCTGTTGAGGGAACCCCTGACACGGACACAACTGTTCGCGGTCGGATTGGCTGCGCTGGGTGTGGTGGTACTTGTGGTGGAAGCCGGTCGTTTGCCTTGGGCGGCTCTTGGGTTGATGATCAGCTGGGGATTCTACGCGTTCTTCAAGCGCTCGCTGCCGATTGGGCCGAACCAGGGTTTCCTGCTTGAGGTCCTGATCCTTTTGATTCCGGCACTGGTCTATGTCACCTTTCTGGGTGTGCGGGGCACTGGTCATTTCGGTGTCGCGATGTCGGACACCTTGTTGTTGTCCTGTGCAGGGGTCGTGACGGCGGTGCCGTTGCTGGTCTATGCAAACGGCGCCAAACTGGTGCGCCTGTCCACGATGGGCATCCTGCAATACATCGCACCGACCATGATCTTCATTACAGCGATAACCCTGTTCGGCGAGAAGATAGACACGGGCCGGATGATCGCATTCCCACTGATCTGGGCGGCTCTGGTCGTTTACTCGATCCCTATGATCCGGCAGGCGCGCGGTCAGGCCTGAAGCAACAGGCGCGCGGCTGCATCCGCCCAAAGCGCATACGCCCGGGGGCTGGGATGATAGCCATCCGGTGCAGCCAATGCCGGGTCGTCCGGCAGGTCGAGTGGCAGGTGTTGAACATGCGGAAATGCAGCCGCAACCTCTTGCAACCCTTGATCCAGGCGCGCAGCCTGGCATCCAAGCACCCAGGCCAGCGGCTGAGGCAGGGCCGGAAACCTGTTCATCTGCGGGACTGCGGTTACGACGATGCGACGAGTCCCCAGGTTTTCTGAAAGCAAGCGGATAAGGCGGGTCTGGCGGCGCGCAAATTGCTGGCGTGTCACAGCCCGGGTGACATCATTGACGCCGAGTGCCGTAACGACAGCATCGAATTCGCCTTCCATTTGCGAAAGACGGTCGATCGTGTCCTGGGTGGTGTGCCCGGTTGTCGCTTCCAGCCGCCATTCGACCGCATAGTGCCCGGCCAGACGGTTGACCAGATGGCCGGATAACGCCTGATCCTGCGTGCCTGCGCCCACTCCGGCTGCCGAACTGTCACCGGTGATCAGAAGCCGCAGACGCGGCCCGCGCCCTGTGCGGCCTTCGCGCGGGCCAGTCGGTTCCGGCAGCAACTGCGCGTTCCTGCGTACCGATAGGCCCTGCGCGGCAAGCACCGGAAGCAACGGAACCCGCAAAATCTGATCGGCAGCCAGTGAACGAGGCATTGTCAGCTCAGCGCGTTTTTGAATTCCAGAAAACGAGCGTCTGTCATGACCCGCGCCATCATGGCATCGCGCAAGGCACCTACCGTTTTGTAAGGGCGCATGACGACCTCGAAAACCTGGATCAACCCATCGTCGTTCAACGTAACAAGATCCACGCCGATACCGTCCAGATCGCCGACTTTGCATTGAAACTCCAATGCCCAGTCTTTCCCGTCGCCCATGGCGCGCCGATAACGAAAATCTGAAAACACCTGCCCGACATGCCCCAGAACGGCAGCGACCGGTGCGCGCCCTGTCCAGGTGCTGTAGTATGTGGGCGGCAGGAACTGCACATCTTCGGCCAGGAGCTGATGGATCAAGGCCTCATCGCCCTTTGCGACAACCTCTTGCATGCGTTCAATTGTCGGGTGCATGGCATCTCCTCCGCTTTTGGAGAGAAGGTCACCGAACATGGGCGGGCATGCAAGGACGACGTTGCGGGAGGTCACGAGCTGGGATAGGCACCCTGCATGAGCGACACCTATGATCCCCCTCAAACCCCGCTGGATGTGTTGCATGAAGATGCACAGCTGATCGTGGTGAACAAACCATCGGGCCTGCTTTCGGTTCCGGGGCGGGGCGCGCATCTGTCAGATTGTCTGTTGACCCGGGTGCAGGATGTATTTCCACAAGCACTGCTGGTGCATCGGCTGGACCGGGACACGTCCGGTGTCATGGTCTTTGCCCAGACGCCGCACGCGCAGCGCAACCTGAGCATGCAATTCGAGCAGCGTCAGACCCGCAAAACTTATATCGCCCGTGTCTGGGGGCAGCTGGAACCCAAGACCGGCACCGTGGACTTGCCTCTGATCGTGGACTGGCCCAACCGGCCCAGACAGATGGTTTGCCATGCGACGGGCAAACCTGCCGTGACGGACTGGCGTGTCGTGAAGACCGAAGGCGATACGACGCGTGTGCGTCTGTTTCCCAAAACGGGCCGGTCTCATCAACTTCGCGTTCATATGCAGGCGCTGGGCCACCCGATCCTGGGCGATCCATTCTATGCGACGGGCGATGCGCTGGACTTCCCCAGATTGATGCTGCATTCAGAAGAACTGCGCCTGAAACACCCGGAAGGTGGGGTTTCGATGAAGTTTCGGGCCCGGTCCGAGTTCTGATCTCAGGCCGTGCTGGTCCAGAGCATCTTCAGATTCCCCAGCGAAAAACGTCTGGATCGTTTCTTTGAAACGGGCTGCTTGCACTGCCGGGCCATGGCGATTTCGCGCTCGATCTCGAAGGCGCGCAGGGTATGGTCCTGAGACCATTGCCCCAGCCTGAGTGTCATCATGACATGGGTGTCGAGGTAAGGCATTTTTCGTGCTCCTTCTTTCGATGCCATTCCAATCTGGCCCATCACTCCTGACACCCTCTTGTCAGTGGGGTGTGCTAGGGTGTCAGCATGTTGACAGGAGGATGCAATGCGCCGTTCGACCCGATTGTTTGAAATCATCCAGATCCTGCGGGCTGCGGGCGCTCCGGTCACGGCAGAGGCGCTGGCCGCAAGGTTGGAGGTGTCCGTGCGCACGGTCTATCGGGATATTGCCGAGTTGCAGGCGCAACGGACGCCTATCGAAGGTGAGGCCGGTATCGGGTACGTGATGCGGCGCGGCTATGATCTGCCGCCGCTCAATTTCGATGCAGAAGAGGTTGAAGCCTTGTGGGTTGGCCTGTCTCTTCTTGCGCGTACCGGCGACAGTCACCTGCAAAGGGCCGCCAGCCGGATATGCCAGAAGATCGACGCATTGCATTGCCCAGCGGATTGGTTGCAGGTTGCCCCATGGGGTGCCCCGGCGGATGATCCAAACAAGGGTTGCGTTTCGATCGCGCATTACCGCGAAGCCATCAGGGCAGAGCGGAAAATCCGTATCACCTATGAAGATGGCGAAGGCGAACGCACGGTTCGGGTCGTGCGCCCTGTGGCGCTGATCTATCACATCGAATGCACGATGCTGGCAGGCTGGTGCGAATTGCGCAACGGGTTTCGCCATTTCCGCACCGACCGTATCTGGTCCAGTGAATGCACCGAAGATAGCTTTTCAGGACAAAGCGGGTCATTGCGCGAGCTCTGGCAGGAGCAACAGAATGCAGAAACGTTCGTTGAAGCGGTTTGAATACGTGTTTGGCGGGTATTCGCCGACTTCACCGCATTGTTGCTTGAGCCGCCAAGCCTGCCCAGTGATATACTGCGGAAAACGAAGCACGCCCGAATAACGGGTGCTGGAGCAGAAGGTGATATCATGACGATTTCCAAGTTTTTCGTGGCCACAGGTTTGTGTTCAGCCCTTGTGTTGGCGGCCTGTACCGACCCGGGCACGCTGACAGTACAAGACGACCCGAACCAGAACGCCAAACAGGGCGCCGTTCTGGGTGGGCTGGTCGGCGCTGGAATCGGGGCGATTGCCAATAATTCGAACCCCGGTCTGGGCGCGTTGGCCGGTGCTGCAATCGGTGCTGCCGGGGGCGGCGTGATCGGCAACCAACTGGACAAGCAGGCTGCGGAGCTGCGTCAACAACTGGCAAATGACGGAATTACAATCGTCAACGCAGGCGATCGCCTGATTGTGACGGTCCCGAATGACATCACCTTTGACACCGACAGTTCGACCGTGCGCCCGGCGTTGCGGTCTGACCTGGTGAAAGTGGGCCAGAACCTGGTCAACTACCCGAATTCGAACGTGCAGATCATCGGGCACACTGACAGCGACGGCGACGCAACCTACAATCAGGGCCTGTCAGAGCGTCGCGCGAATGCCGTGGCCGATATCCTTCAGGCCAACGGTGTCAGCTATAACCGCATTCGCACGATCGGGCAGGGCGAAAACAACCCTGTCGCGTCCAACCTGACGCCCGAAGGAAAATCGCAAAACCGGCGTGTCGAGATTGTCGTGGTGCCCAGCGGAAACGCGTAACCACTGCGCGGCATGAACAGCGGGGCCGCCCAATGGGCGGCTCGGATTGCGCAATGACTGTGCGTCAAATGGGGTTTGGATCGGGGTGATCTCGGTCTAACTTGCGGGAAACACAGAAACGGAGCTTTCCCGATGTCCCAACCGACCCTTCTTGGCCTGTCCGGTTCTCTGCGCCAGAACGCGACCAACCGTAAGCTTCTGCGCGAGGCGGCACGGTTGTTCGATCCGGCAAGCTTTGTCGAAGCGGATTTGAACCTGCCCCTCTACGATGGTGATCTGGAAGACGGAGAAGGGATTCCTGAGGCGGTTCATACGCTGGCCAATCAGATCGCACAGGCCGATGCGGTGATCATTTCGACACCTGAGTACAACAAGGGTCCATCAGGCGTTCTGAAGAACGCGCTGGACTGGGTCAGCCGAACGCAAGGCAATCCATGGGCCGACAAACCGGTTGCGGTCATGTCGGCGGCCGCTGGTCGTGCAGGCGGGGAACGCGCGCAGATGATCCTGCGGGCCTGTATGGTTCCATTTCAGCCGCGCATCCTGCAAGGGCCCGAAATCCATCTGGCGAACAGTTCGAACGAATTCGACGATCAGGGAAAGCTGCGTTCGGACCGGTACGAAAAGTCTTTGCATGACTTGATGCAGAAACTCCGGGCCGAGGCCGGTTTCTGATCGCGGGTCAGGCAAATGACGCAAGAGCGACAGACCGATCTCTTGGATCCGGCCCGCGCGACGGCATTTCAGGTGGCGCTGGGCGGTGTGCCGTCGATCGCCAGTGGTTCGGAATTGCCGCCCTTCTTCCATCAGCTTTATTTCTGGACACCGCAACCGGCCGCCGAATTGGGTCGGGATGGGCATCCCAAGGTTGGGGGCCTGATCCCGGATATGGGATTGCCGCGCAGAATGTGGGCCGGGGGGCGGTTGACCTTTCACGCTCCTCTGATCGCAGGGATAACCGCCGAAAAGAAATCGGTTCTTGAAAGCCAAAGCGCCAAGGTGGGGCGGTCCGGCCCGTTGGGCTTTGTCACTTTGCGGCACGAGATCTGGCAGAACGGTCAGTTGCGCGTGACAGAGTGGCAGGATCTCGTTTATCGCGAAGATCCTGCGCCGGATGCTGAAATGCCCCAACCGCCCAGAGCGCGCACCGATGAGACCGATTGCCGCGAAGTCGGGTTCGATTCAACGTTGTTGTTTCGATACTCGGCCCTGACCTTCAATGGCCACCGTATTCACTACGATCTGGACTATGCGCGCGATGTTGAAGGATATGGCGGGCTGGTCGTGCACGGGCCGCTTTTGGCGCAGCTTCTGATGTTGTTCGCGGTTGACCTGATCGGCCCGCTCGCCTCGTTTTCATTCCGCGCGACTTCGCCATTGATGCATTTCGAAACGGCCCAGTTGTGCCGGAGGGGTGAAAACATGTGGGTGCGCGGCCCTGACGGGCGGCAATGCATGCAAGCCGCCGCGCAGTCACAATGAGGCTTCGGGCCGGAACTCATCAGGGATCGTATCCCGATCTTCCAGCATAAGATCGGCCATGACCTCGGCGATTTTGGGGGCCATGCCGAAACCGATCTTGAACCCGCCATTGGCGATGTACTGCCCTTGATGCAGGGGATGGGCGCCCAACATCGGCGCTCGGCTTTTGCTGCGCGGGCGCACACCAGCCCAGCGTTCGATCACCTCGGCCCCGTGCAACAGGGGCAGGACGCGCGTGGCGCGGTCTATCACGTCGTCCAGAGCTTCGTCCGTGCTGGTCGGGTTCTCATAATTCCGTTCCGAGGTCGATCCGATCGCAAGTGTTCCGTCAGCATGCGGGACAATGTGAATCGCGTCGGCGAATAGTTGCGGCACTTCCCCCGCGTCGAAGCGCAAAAGGGCGGCCTGCCCTTTGACACCATTTCCGACGGTCTTGCCGTAGGCGTCGTTCAGTTCCTGCAATCCTGCAAGGCCCGTGGCGTGGATGACCTGCCCCTTGTCCCTGGCTTCACTGACAATGTGAACGCCCATGACCTCCAGGGCTGCGACCAGCGCGGCACAGGCCCGCCGGGGGTGCATTCGTGCCGTCAACGTATCGCGAATGACAAAGCCTGTGGGGCTGGGTGGGCACCAAGAACCCGCTTGGGCCGTGGTGATGACACGCCATTCCGCCCGGCCTTGCCAAAGCTCATCTGCGGTGCCTTCGCGCTGGCGGGCCAGTTCCAGACCACGCGCGTCCGGGATCGGCTGCAGGCGGCCCAGCTGGCCATAGCCGGGGGAAACCCCGCCAGTGTCTTCGATCTGTCGCCAGAATGGCTCAGCCATGATCAGACTGTCGAACTGAAATGCTTTCTTGGCGTTCCAGTTTTCCGGCACATGCGGGGCCAATGCGCCGACCAGACCTCCGCTGGACCCGGCGCCGGGACCGGACGGATCGACAACCTGCACTTTCGCACCGCGGCGCGCACAAATCCAGGCGATGGACAGGCCGAAAATTCCTGCGCCGCGAACCGTCACATCGACCATTGCCAATTCCCTTTTCCTTGTTCAGTGTCGCGCCGCTTAGCTACAGGATTCCCCAATGGCAGACCAGCGCGCCGAATTGACGTGGACCGAAGATCAGATACCGGTCTCGGACCGCTTCGACGACCCATATTACTCGTTGCAGAACGGGCTGGAAGAGACGCGCCATGTGTTTCTGGCGGGAAATGATTTGCCTGCGCGGTTTGCACCGGGGTTTCATATTGCCGAGTTGGGTTTCGGCACCGGCCTGAACCTGCTGACCGCCTGGTCGGAATGGGAGGCATCCGGTCAGAAAGGGCCATTGCGCTTTACTAGTTTCGAAGCCTTTCCCATGGCGCCGGAAGACATGCAGCGCGCGCTTGGGGCCTTTCCTGAATTGCATCCGTGGAGCAGTCGGTTTCTGGCGCATTGGACAGGACGCACATGTGTGTTGGATTCGCTTCGGTTTGAGGTGGTGATCGGCGATGCACGCAAGGCATTGCCGAACTGGGACGGAATGGCAGATGCCTGGTTTCTCGACGGGTTTTCACCAGCCAAGAACCCTGAATTGTGGGGCGCGGACCTGTTGCAGGACGTGGCAAACCACACTGTCACGGGCGGTACCGCGGCCACGTATACGGCCGCGGGTTTCGTGCGCCGGGGACTTGAGAGTGCAGGTTTCAACGTAACCCGCATGCCCGGCTATGGTCGCAAGCGGCACATGACACGGGCACACAAAGCATGACCCAGAAGAACAATGTCGGCGCGGGCATCGCTTTGATGGTGGGCGCGACAATTGTCTTTGCGTTGCAGGACGGTATCTCGCGCCATCTGGCCGGAACCTACAACACCTACATGGTGGTCATGATCCGCTATTGGTTCTTTGCGGCTTTTGTCATCGCTCTGGCCGCGCGGGCCCCCGGTGGGCTGAAGGCGGCCACAAAGACAAGTCAGTTGGGTTTGCAGATCGTGCGGGGCTTGTTGCTGGCGGCCGAGATCTGCATTGCGGTGTTCGGCTTTACGGTCCTTGGCCTGATCGACAGTATGGCGGTTTTCATCTGTTATCCTTTGCTTGTCGCCGCGCTGAGCGGGCCGGTGCTGGGCGAAAAGGTCGGATGGCGGCGATGGGCTGCGATCGGTGTCGGCTGCATCGGCGTTCTGATCATCCTGCAACCGGGCGCCGGGGTCTTCAACCCGTGGGCTGTCATACCTTTGATTTCTGCATTGCTGTTTGCGATCTATGGTCTTTTGACGCGATATGTCGCCCGCCAGGACAGCGCGGCGACCAGCTTTTTTTGGACCGGTGTCGCCGGTGCCGTGGCGATGACCGTGTTTGGCATGTGGTTCTGGGAGCCGATGGCGCACGACGACTGGCTCTGGATGGCGCTGCTTTGCGTCAGTGGGGTGTTCGGGCATTGGTTGCTGATCAAGTGCTACGAAGTGGCCGAAGCCAGTGCGGTTCAACCCTTTGCATATTTCCACCTGGTTTGGAGCGCGATCCTGGGTATTTCGATCTTTGGCGAAACGTTGCGCCCCGAAGTCGTGGCGGGCGCAACCATCGTCGTAGCCGCAGGTTTGTTCACCTTATGGCGCGAACGCCGCCAGAGATGATCCGATCAGCTCCTGCGAGAACGGAATCGGAAGGGCGGGTTGCCCCAGGCGGGCACGGTAGACCGGCAGGCTTTCGGTCACGCGCATCACGTAGTTCCGCGTTTCGCTGAACGGGATCGTCTCGATCCAGTCCACGATATCGACCTCGCCCGTGCGCGGATCACCATAGCGTTCCATCCACGAGATCGGGCGCCTTGGCCCTGCATTGTACCCCGCCGCCATCATCACAACGTTGCCGTTGAAATCGGCCGCCAGACCAGAAAGATAGTTGGCCCCAAGCTTTGCGTTGTATTGCCAGTCCGTGGTCAATCGTCCCGTCTGATGGCCGCTGAGAATGCCCAGCTCGCCCGCAACCAGCTTGGCCGTGGCGGGCATTACCTGCATCAAGCCGCGTGCACCCGCACCGCTGACGACGACCGGGTCGAACTCGCTTTCGCGACGCGCGATGGCCAATGTCATTTCCTTGGCCATCGGCAATCGCATATCTGCCACTGGATGGACCGGGTAATAGGCTGCGGGTAAAACGGTTCCCGTGGTCGCCGCCCGCTTGGCGATCATCACGGCCAGATGCGGCTGTTTCAGTTCGATAACTAGGTCGCCCAATTGATTGGCCTGCACTGGATCAAGGCTTTCGACCAGATGGGTCAGGAACCGCTCGGACAGGTTTGCTTCTCCGGCTTTCAACAACAGCAATCCGGCCTCCAAAACGCTGGAATCGGCAAACTCCGCCTGCCGCCAATGCGGCGCGCGACGCGGATTGGCCAGTTCCGCATCAAACGGTCGTCCGATCCGTTCTGCGGCCAACAGACCGTAGAATGAGGTCTGGTAATCGGCCCCCATTGCATAGGCGTCATACGCCTTGTCCGCGTCACCCAATGCCGCGTAAGCGCGCCCAAGCCAATAGCCACCACGGCCTTTCGAGATCGGAGATTTCACGGCGTCCGAAAAGTTCTGGAAGTGGCGAACGGCGGTGGCAGGATCGTTTAGTTTGCGAAGCGCCAGAAAACCGGCCAGCCATTCAAGATCGGCATAGCCGTAACCCATTTCGGGGGTCATATGATGATTGGCTGCCACGTCATATGCGCGCGCCGCACGGCCCGATCGCATCTCAAGCCGTGCAAGACGGCGCCGTCCCTCGGCCCATTTGTCAGGTTCACCCAGTGCGTCAGGCCCGGTAGAGCGTGCCAGCATCAGATCGACGGCGCTGTCATCCAGTTCTTTCTTGTCGCGCCAGACAAAACGATCGAAGGCCAGCCCGGGCGCATCCGCCAGAGACTTGGGAACTGCTGCCACCTTGGTGTCCACACCGGGTTGGCGTTTCTGCAATGCTATGCGCGCTTCGGCCAGTTTGCGTTCGTCCGGACCGACCAAAGGCAACATCTGTCCGGCGCTTACAAGATGACCGTCCCAAAGCATTCTGTCCAGCCGCGCCGCGTGATGCGGTTTCAGAAGTTTGGCAAAGTTCTCCAGATAGCTTTTTTGCAGACCCGAACCCATTGGCATGGTGCGCCAAGCGGTCACAATGTCGGCCTCCGCTTCTCCGATGCGTCCCTTGGCTTTCAGGGCGACGGCAAAGTTCAACGCGCCCTCTGCCGTCTGAGGCGGCATGCCGGCATAGAATTTCAGAACCCTGTCTGGATCGGCACCGGTGAAAACAGGCTCGCTCTTGCGGCGCAGCCATGCCAGCCCGGGCCAGTCCGGGCGACGTTCGAGAAACACCAACACGTCGCCAGAGCTGCCGAAGCCCTCGCGCAGCCAGTGCCAGACAATGATATCGCGCGATACAGAACCTCGCTGGCCGGATACGCGCAACGCTGCGTTCCAGTCGCCTTTGCGCATTTCGTTAAGTCCAGCGCGCAAATCAGCAGCAGCATCTGCCCGTGCTGAATGCGTCGCAGTCACCGAATACAGAATCACAGCAGTCAACAGTGCCAGAAAGCGTGTCATCCCTTGCATTTCCCAACCAACCGAGGATAGAGCCTGTGAGGATAAACCGTGCGTCGCTGGGATCAACTCACAAAGCTGGAAACGTGAGGAACCGCGGCGTAAAAACTGCAAAATGCACCTTGAAGGAGCGTGTCATGTTCAAAGGCTCGATGCCAGCCCTCGTCACCCCGTTCAACAACGGCGAGTTGGACCTGAAGACGCTCAAACATCTGGTGGACTGGCAGATATCCGAAGGCTCGACCGGGCTGGTGCCTGTGGGAACAACCGGTGAAAGCCCGACCCTCAGCCACGAAGAGCATGAAACGGTGATCGAAGAGGTTGTTAAAACCGCTGCGGGCCGCGTTCCTGTCATTGCCGGTGCCGGGTCGAACAACACGGTCGAAGCTGTCCGCTTCGTTCAGTTCGCGGAAAAAGTCGGAGCGGATGCGGCACTGGTCGTCACGCCGTATTACAACAAACCAACTCAGCGTGGCCTGATCGCGCATTTCGAGGCGCTGCATGCGGCCGCGGATATCCCGATCATCATCTACAACATTCCGGGCCGTTCAGTCATTGATATGACGCCTGCCACAATGGGTGAACTGGCCAAGCTTCCTCGTATCGTCGGGGTCAAGGATGCAACAGGCGACCTGGCCCGTGTCAGTCAGCAGCGCGCTGCCTGTGGCGCAGATTTCTGCCAACTGTCCGGCGAAGACGCCACGGCCCTTGGGTTCAATGCCCATGGCGGTGTTGGCTGCATCTCGGTGACTGCAAACGTGGCCCCCAGGCTCTGCGCCGAATTCCAGCAGGCCACGCTGGCCGGAGATTATGCAAAAGCGTTGGAGTATCAGGACAAGCTGATGCCGCTGCATGAGGCGATCTTCATCGAGCCGGGCCTTGTCGGTGCCAAATATGCACTCAGCAAACTGGGCCTTTGCAGCACCGAAGTGCGCTCACCCCTGACCGAGCTGGAAGACAGCACCAAGGATGCAATCGAGGCCGCAATGGCCCATGCCGGCCTGATCTGACCGGTATTTCAGAATACGACGAAGGGCGGCCTCAAACCTTGAGCGCCGCCCTTTCTTTTTGATGTATCCAGACTTCATCTGGCCAAAAAATATCCCGGGGGAGACTCGGCTTGCCGCGGCGGGGGCAGAGCCCCCCTCAGCGTTTGCCGTAATACAGCCCCACGACATGTTCGGCCTGCGCAAAGAACAGCCAGCGCGACGTTGTAACACCTGCCAGATGCGATGCCACGGCCAGCAGGGCGAAGACGTGATTGAACGGCAGCAACAACAGCAGAACCGGCAGCACGAATGCCAGAACGAACGAGATCAGCCGCAGTTTTTCGGCGTGTTTGCGCCCGACCACGTGAACGAATTCTCGCAGCAGGTAATTGGTGCCGGTATGGGGCGGCTCAAAGGCGCGGACGGATCCGCGTGCGCCAAGCCCGGTGGCTGTTCCCAGATCCGTTCCCGATAACGCAAACGCCTGATCCCCCTTGCGCCAGTACAGTATCTGCACCAGCGCCGCGATCAGCAGCAGCGGCAGAGCTGCGCTTGTCTGACCTGCCAGCAATGCACCACCGGCCAGGCTGAAGCTGAGAAACATGGCAGGTGTCAGGTTCATGTTCCAGCGTGGGATGGTCTTGAGCTGCGTGTAGATCATCGAGGTCGTGAACACTGTGGCCAGCGACAACCCTGCGCCGATCCAGCCCAGAAAACCCCAGCGTTGGTCCAGAAACACCACGCCAATTGCATAGAGCCCCATGATGACCAGCGCGAGGACGGCACACCAACCTTCACGGCTGAGCCAGCTGGTTTTCCATTGAGTGAACGCCTTCAAGGCCCGTTCCGGATGGCCCAGGTGGAAGGTCGAAGCCAAAAGCCCGCCGACGGCCAGACCATAGGCAATGGCGAAGAACACAAAAGCCACCCAACCCGAGACAGCCGGAAACCCCAGGCCAAGAAAGAACAGCAGTCCAAATCCCAGACCGGACAGGGTGGTGAACAGAATGACGGAGGGTGCGGGATGCATCAGAGTTTCTCCAACGTCTTGTCGAGCCAGCCGAGGAACCCTTTGGGCTCGTCAGCAATGGGGGCCAGCAGGGGGGCCAGTATGTCGATCTGGTCTTCCACGGTGTCCTTGGGGCGCGGGGGCAGGTATTTGTTGACGGGTTTGGTGCCCATTTCTGGCATCAGGTCCATGCCGCCCCGTTCTGCAACCAGCTGGCTGACATCGCTGTCAGGGTCGCCCAGATCGCCAAAGTGCCTTGCGCCCGCAGGGCAGGTGCGAACACAGGAGGGGATACGGTCGACCTCGGGGAGGTTTTCATTGTAGATGCGGTCCACGCAAAGTGTGCATTTCTTCATCACGCCTTCGGCCACATCAAGTTCCCGCGCACCGTAGGGGCAGGACCAGGCGCACAGGCCGCATCCGATGCAATCGCTTTCATTGACCAGGACGATGCCATCCTCGACCCGTTTGTAGCTGGCGCCGGTGGGGCAAACGGTAACACAGGGCGCGTCTTCGCAATGCAGGCAGGACTTCGGGAAGTGGATCAGCTGGGCATGCCCGTCGGCAGGTTGCACTTCGTAGGAATGCACGCGGTTGAGAAAGGTGCCCGACGGGTTTGCACCGTAGGCGTCCTGATCCGAAAGAGGGACACCGTAATTTTCCGTGTTCCAGCCTTTGCAGGAAATAACGCAAGCGTGGCAGCCGACACAGGTGTCCAGGTCGATGACCAGGCCCATCTTGCGGTCAGTGGAGTTTGGTAGCTGGGTCATGTCAGGGAACCTCTGCTGTTGAGGGCAGGTGAGGGGGCCAGCCCCCTCTTGAGCCTGCGGCTCAATTCACCCCCGGGATATTTTTGGCCAGATGAAGTGCGGATCCGTGTCATTTGCCCACCTTCCAGGCCAGGTTTTCAGGGCCGGTTCCGACAGGAGATTTGATCGGGTCGAAATTCGGCTGGCTTTGCGCATCGGCAGGTGCGTCGGCTTTTTCGATTTTGACCTTCAGGTCGAACCATGCTGCCTGACCAGTGATCGGGTCCGAATTGGCCCAGCGCATTCCATCATCTTTGGACGGCAGCAATTCGTGAATCAGGTGATTGAGCAGGAAACCTTTGGTCGCTTCTGGCGCGTCGTCCTGCAAGGCCCAGGCGCCTTTGCGTTTGCCGATGGCGTTCCATGTCCAGACCGTGTTGTCATTCAGCGCGGCCATCTCCATCACCGGCACGGTGATCTCACCGTGGGGGGAGCTGACTTTTGCCCAGTCGCCGTCTTGCAGGTTGTGTTCTCGCATCAGTTTGGTCGGGACGTACAACGGGTTTTGCCCGTGCAACTGGCGCAGCCACGCGTTCTGTGTGCCCCAACTGTGATACATGGCCATTGGGCGCTGGGTCAGCGCGTTGACGGTGAAGCCTTCATTGCCCTGCTGGTCGGTTTCGTACCAGATCGGCAGCGGATCCATGGTGTCCTTGATGCGCTGGCGCAGGTGCTCGGGCGGCTGGCGGTCACCGTGACCTTCAGCAGCCAGCTGGAACCGGCGCATCGGTTCGGAATAGAGCTGGAACAGATAGGGCTGAGGGCTGTCATAGATGCCCATCCCGACGGCCCAGTCCTGATAGGCGGTGTTCCACGGTTTGTAGTAATCCGCGCCTTCCGGGATATGCGCCACATAAAATCCGCCGTTTTCGATATACCGATTCAGCTGATCCGGATTGACCTCGCCGCGGCCTTCCTTGTCGCCGTCTGGACCCCGGAAACCGGCCAGCGGGCCGATGCCAGGGCGTCGTTCGTGGTTTACGATGTAATCCGCGTAGTCTTTCCACTTTGGGCTGCCGTCTTCATTCGTGAAACCCGGCAGGCTCATGCGGTTGGCCAGCTCGATCAGAACCGACTGGAAACCACGCACGTCTCGGTCGAGTTCGACCACCGGCCAGCGAATGGCGTCTGCCGCGGCGTCTGCCTCGCAGATCGGGCGATCCAGCAGCGAGATACAGTCGTGCCGCTCGAGATAGGTGGTGTCGGGCAGGATCAGGTCGGCATAAGCCACCATTTCCGAAGAATAGGCGTCGGAGTAAATGATGCGCGGGATGACGTAATTGCCGTCATCGGTCTTGGCCGTCAGCATCTCCATCACACCTTTGGTGTTCATGGAGGAGTTCCACGACATATTCGCCATGTACATGAACAGGGTGTCGATCTTGTAGGGATCACCAGCCGCAGCGTTCGAAATCACCATGTGCATCAACCCGTGCACGGACATCGGGTTTTCCCAGGTGAATGCCTTGTCGATGCGTTGCGGTGTGCCGCAGTCGTCCAGCAGCAGGTCTTCGGGACCTCGTGGAAAGCCCAGATGCGGGCCGTTCAGCGGGCGTCCCGGACGCCTCTCGCCATGAGGCGTCGGGTGTGCTTCGACCGGTTTGGGATAGGGTGGTTTGAAGCGGAAACCGCCCGGTACCTCGACTGTTCCCAGCATGATCTGCAGCACATGCAGAGCGCGGCAGGTCTGGAATCCATTGGCATGGGCTGATACGCCCCGCATGGAATGGAAGCTGACGGGACGACCAATCATCTTCGAGTGCTTTTCACCCCGAAAATCAACCCATTCCTGATTCAGTTCGATCGCTTCGTCAAAAGCGACCCTGGCGATTTCAGCGGCAATGGCCCGGATACGTTTGGCGGGGATGCCGCAGCGATCGGCCACCGCCTCGGGCGCGTGTTCGTCGCTGAGGTATTTTTCGGCCATCAGGTGGAAAACGGGGCGGTGCGTCACACCGTCCTTGTCATAGGTCGCCGACAGGTCCGGGCGCACGCCGGGCTTGTCGAATGCGGTTGGCTCGCCCGTCTTGCGATCAATAACCAGCGGCTTGCCGTCCTCGTCGCGCAGGAACAGGCCCTTTTCCGCACCCTCGCTTGCGTTCACCAGAACCGGCGCATTGGTATAGCGGCTCAGGTAATCCAGATCGATCTTGCCGGCTTTCATCAGAACGTGGATCAGCGACAAAATGAACAGCCCGTCTGTTCCGGGTGTGATGCCGACCCAGTCGTCGGCAACAGCGTTATAGCCCGACCGGATCGGATTCACTCCGATCACCCGTGCGCCGCGCGCCTTGATCTTGCCGATCCCCATTTTTATCGGGTTGCTGTCATGATCCTCGGCGACGCCGAACAGCATGAACAGTTTGGTGTGATCCCAGTCGGGTTGTCCAAACTCCCAAAACGCGCCACCCATCGTGTAAATGCCACCGGCCGCCATATTGACCGAGCAGAAGCCGCCGTGGGCTGCGTAGTTCGGAGTGCCGAAATTCTGGGCCCAGAAACTGGTGAAACTTTGGCTCTGGTCGCGGCCAGTGAAAAAGGCCAGCTTCTGCGGTGCGGTTTCATGCAGTTCGTTCAGCCAGCCCACAGCAGTGCTGAGCGCCTCGTCCCACTCAATCTCGCGAAATTCACCCGAGCCACGTGGGCCGACACGCTTCAGCGGTTTGCGCAGGCGAGAGGGGGCGTTGACCTGCATGATCCCGGCAGAGCCCTTGGCGCACAAAACCCCCTTGTTGACCGGATGGTCCCGGTTTCCTTCGATATAGGCAACCTTGCCATCTTTCATGTGAACGTTGATGCCGCAGCGGCAGGCGCACATATAACAGGTGGTTTTGCGGACCTCGTCCGAAACTTTCGGAGACGTTTCAAGGATCGGCTGCTGATGGGTCATTGGCGGGTCCTGTCGGTTGTGTCGGGAGGACTTTGTCACTTTCCTTCCGATTTGAGAACATCGTTCTGGAAACGACGTGAGTTCTGAGTTTTATTCCCTGATAGCTTGCAGTGCCGTCACGGCGATCATCTGGGTCACATCTTCGGCGCTGCATCCGCGGGAAAGATCATTGGCGGGTCGGGCCAGCCCCTGCAAAACCGGGCCGATCGCGGTGTAACCCCCCAGTCGTTGCGTGATCTTGTAGCCGATATTGCCCGCGTCGAGATTGGGAAAGATCATCACGTTGGCCTGACCAGCGACCGAAGATCCGGGCGATTTGCGATCCCCGACCGAGGGCACGAAGGCCGCGTCGAACTGAAGCTCGCCGTCGACCTCGAGATCCGGGGAACTTTGGCGCAGTGTTTCAGTGGCCTCGATCACCTTATCTACGTCGGGATGCTTTGCGCTGCCCTTGGTCGAAAAGCTGAGCATGGCGATCTTGGGGTCTACCCGCAGCAGTGCCCGCGCCGATCTGGCCGAGGCGACGGCAATTTTGCTCAACTCGTCAGCGCTGGGATCGATGACCAGGCCGCAGTCCGAATAGAGCATCGCCCGCGCTCCGGGCTGAGCGTTTTCCGGCGGGTACATCAGGAAAAAGGATGAAACCATTCCGGCATCTGGGGCCATGCCGATCACCTGAATGGCCGCGCGTACAATGTCTCCGGTCGTGTGAACGGCACCACCTACGGTTCCAGTGGCCCGCCCGCTGCGTACCAGCATGGCGGCATAGACAGGCGGTGTTTCAACGGTGGCACGGGCTTTGGCCGGATCGACGCCCTTGTGTTGGCGCAGTTCAAAATAGGTTTGGGCAAATTCCTCGGTCAGGTCCGAGGTTGCCGGGTCGTGAACCATGACGCCGTCAGAGCGAGCGGCATTCTGGTTCTTGAGGGCGGCTTCGACCTCGGCTTGTGGACCGACCAGAATGACATCGGCCAGTCCGGCCTGGTGGGCGGCCAGCGCCCCCGCAACGACGCGGGGATCACTGCCTTCGCATAAAGAAATCACAGGGCTCGAGGCCGGGGCGTTCTGACGCAACAGTTCAATTGGTGTCATTGTCATACGCTCTGGCCTCGTCCTTTGATCACGCTTCCTGAGCTTTCATGTCGTCTGCCGAGATTCCTGCGACGGCGACGGGTTTTTTCATTGCGTCGCGGCGGAAGGGTTCGCCGAGCTCCTGGTTGATCAGGGCTTCGATCAGCGTGGTGATGCCGTTCTTCTGATCCTCGATCGCCTGGTTCAGCGCTGCGGTCAGCTCGTCCTGGGTGCGGGCCACGACGCCCTTCAGGCCACAGGCCTGCGCGATACCGGCGTAAGACACTTTGGTATCCAGTTCGGTGCCGACGAAATTGTCGTCGAACCACAGGGTCGAGTTGCGCTTTTCCGCGCCCCACTGATAGTTGCGGAAGACGATCTGGGTCACGGCAGGCCATTCCTCACGCCCGATGGCGGTCAGTTCGTTCACCGCGATGCCGAAGGCGCCGTCACCGGCAAAGCCCACGACCGGCACGTCCGGGCAGCCGATCTTGGCGCCGACGATGGCCGGCAGGCCATAGCCACAGGGCCCGAACAGGCCCGGTGCCAGGTATTTGCGGCCCGCCTCGAAGGACGGATAGGCGTTGCCGATGGCGCAGTTGTTGCCGATATCCGAGCTGATGATCGCCTCTTTCGGCAGCGCCGCCTGAATGGCGCGCCACGCCATGCGGGGGCTCATCCAGTCGGGCTTGGCCGCGCGGGCGCGCTGGTTCCAGGTGGTGCCCGGATCATCATCCTCGTGGTCCATGCTGCTCAGCTGCTGGGCCCAGCGGGACTTTTTCTCGGCGATCTTCGCCTTGCGCGCGTCGCGGCCCTCGTCGCCCGCGGTGTCGCTCAGCTGGTTCAGGATGCCGGTCGCCACCTTGGCCGCGTCACCCACGATGCCCACGGTGACCTTCTTGGTCAGGCCGATCCGGTCGGGGTTGATGTCGACCTGGATGATCTTGGCCTCGGCCGGCCAGTATTCCATGCCATAGCCCGGCAGGGTCGAGAACGGGTTCAGACGGGTGCCGAGGCACAGAACAACATCGGCCTCGCTGATCAGCTCCATCCCGGCTTTCGAACCGTTATAGCCCAGCGGACCGGCAAACAGAGGGTGGCTGCCGGGGAAGGCGTCGTTGTGCTGATAGCCCACGCAGACCGGCGCATCCAGGCGCTCGGCCAGCGCCTTCGAGGCCTCGATCCCGCCCTTGGACAGAACCACGCCCGCACCGTTCAGGATCACCGGGTTCTTGGCGTTCGACAGCAGTTCAGCCGCCTGCGCCACGGCGGTTTCGCCGCCCGCGGGGCGTTCGAAATCGACGATGGCGGGCAGATCAACATCAACCACCTGGGTCCACATGTCACGCGGGATGTTGATCTGGGCCGGGGCGCTGGCGCGCTTGGCTTTCATGATCACGCGGTTCAGAACTTCGGTGACACGTGTCGGATCGCGGACCTCTTCCTGATAGGCGACCATGTCTTCGAACAGCTTCATCTGCTCGACTTCCTGGAAACCGCCCTGACCGATGGTCTTGTTCGCCGCCTGCGGCGTCACCAGCAGCAGCGGGGTGTGGTTCCAGTAGGCCGTCTTCACCGCCGTCACGAAGTTGGTGATGCCCGGGCCGTTCTGCGCGATCATCATCGACATCTTGCCGGTGGCGCGGGTATAGCCGTCGGCCATCATGCCGGCCGAGCCTTCATGCGCACAGTCCCAGAACATGATCCCGGCCTTCGGGAACAAGTCCGAGATCGGCATCATCGCAGATCCAATGATCCCGAACGCATGCTCGATCCCGTGCATCTGCAAAACCTTAACAAACGCCTCTTCCGTCGTCATCTTCATGTGGGTGCTCTCCAAACAAGAGTGAGTGAAACCGGGCACTGTGCCCGGCGTTTGATATGGTTTTGGCGCAAGGGTGCGACCTGCGTTAGGGCCAAAACGAAAGCCGGATTAGGTCCAGATGAGGCTCAAACGGCCCGAATTGCGTCGGCGATCAGTTTCACGCCGGGCGCGATGCGGTCTGTTGGAATTGAGGAATAGCCCAAGCGATAGAAATTTTGTGGCCTGTCCGGCCCCGAGAAGAACGGTGCGCCCGGCTCAATGTGAACACTCTGGTTTTGCAGCCTTAATGCCAGTTGAGTTGTGTCGATGTGCTCAGGGGCTGACATCCACATTGAAGAGCCGCCAATCACACCCCGTCCAGCCACGGTCAGCCCACTTTCCGCGATGGCTTCGTCCATCGCGTCGCGCCGTTCTTGCAAGGCCTTCGACATACGCCGAATTTGCGCGTCGTAATGGCCCAACGACAGGAAATACGCCGCCGTGCGCTGAATGTGGCCCGGCGGGTGGCGCAGAACCAAGGAGCGCAGCGCGCGCGCCTCGCGGATAAAGGGCTCTGAGCCGACCATGTATCCAAGTCGCAATCCTGGAAACAGCGACTTGGAAAAACTGCCGACATAAATCACGCGCCCATCCCGATCCATGGATTTCAGCGCCGGCGAAGGGGCGCCTCGGAAGGCCATTTCAAACTCATAGTCATCCTCGACAACCATCGCATCCAGATCGCGTGCTCGGTCCAGCAATTGGTTGCGGCGGTCGATCGGCATCGTTGCGGTTGTCGGGCTTTGATGGCTGGGGGTGGTAAAGATGACGTCCGCTTCGTCGGGAATCGCCTCGGGAGGCAGCCCGTCCCGGTCCACGCTCAAGGGCGTGACCGCGCAATCCCAATGGTTCAGAAGGCTTCGCAGCGCATAGTAACATGGGTCTTCTATGACGGCCGTGCGATTGTGGGTCAGCAAGATGCGCGATGCCAGCCAGAGCGCGTTCTGCGCGCCCAGAGTGATCAGGATCTCTTCGGGGCGGGCTGCGATGCCACGGCGAGGTAGAGTGTGACGGGCAATAAATTCGATCAACAACGGATCATCCTGATCCACGTAATCTCCGGTCAGCGAATCGAAATCCTTGTGTCCCAACGCGCGGACGGCGCATAACCTCCAGTTGGCGTGGTCAAACAAGGTTCGGTCAGCCTGCCCGTAGATGAACGGATAACGGTACTCTCGCCAGTCGCTGGGTTTTGGCAGAACGTCACTGTCCAGAAAGCGGCGCGCCAGCGCCTTGTCCCAGTCAACGGATTCGGTGCCGCGCTGGACAGGCGAATACTTGGGGGGGACAGGTGCGTTTTGCGAAACGTAATACCCGGACCGCCCCTTGGCCGTCAGGTAGTCATTGGCCAAAAGTTCGGTGTAGGCCAACGTCACCGTTATTCGGCTGACACCCAGATGCGCGGCCAGTTTGCGTGACGAAGGGAGTTTTTCTCCGACGTGAAAGCGACCGGACAAGATGCCTTCGGCAATCATCTGCTGGATCTGGGCCTGCAATGTGCCCTGACCATTGAGCTCAAGAAAGAATGTATCGACCGAAATCCCCATGCCTGCTTATAGGGTGGACTTAAGGTCGGGGCAATCTGGACTTACATCGCAGTAACGAAATTTTGTCGGCGGGGTTGACCGGCGAGTTCCTTCGGACTAAATAACTAGAAAACTAGTTAAATGGAGATAGTGGATGTGGGAAGCTGCTGCGGCCGGATTTTCTGCCATGGGCTCTGAAGCTCGGCTGAAAGTCCTCAAGACGCTGGTCCGGGCTGGCAAAGCCGGATTGACCGTTGGCGAGATACAGGACCGGACAGGGATTGCCCCGTCGACCCTGGCCCATCACCTGCGGTTTCTTGCAGCCGGTGGTGTGGTCGAACAGGAAAAGGTCGGTCGAACCACGATCAACCGCGCCAATTACGACGAATTGAGAAATCTGGCGCAATTCATTCTCAGCGAGTGCTGCGCTGACGAAGTTGGAAAGGCTGCGAACGATGGCTGAATTGACACAGAACCCGCGTATGACTGCCAAAGTGGCGCTGGACCTGATCAAGACACCCTGGACGCTGATCGTCGTCATTCTGGCGGCGGTGGCAATCCTGGATCCCGGAAACTTGCCCGAGGTGGTGACATTTGCAGCCAAGGCTCTGGCGCATACAGGGCAATATATTCTGTTTGCAGTGCTTCTGCTGTCTTACCTCAAGTCGACCGGCGCAGAGGTGATGGTGGCGCGTGCCTTTGAGGGGCGCGAAACCCGGATGATCTTTCTGGCTGCCTTGTTCGGTGGTCTTGCACCGTTCTGTTCTTGCGAGGTTATCCCCTTTATTGCGGGTCTTCTGGCCCTTGGTGCGCCGTTGTCCGCAGTCATGGCGTTCTGGCTCAGCTCACCTTTGATCGATCCGCCGACGCTTTTGATTACCGCCGGTGCGCTGGGATGGCCCTTTGCCATCGGCAAGGCTGTTGCGGCGGTTGCGCTTGGCCTGTTCGGCGGGTTCGCGGTTCGGTTGCTGATGCGCAACGGCGCGTTTGCCCAGCCCTTGCGCGAATACAAGCCCGCCGGGTGCTGCGGATGTGTTCCGAAAACGGATGACAAACCGGTCTGGAAATTCTGGCAGGAGCCCGAGCGTCGCGCCCGGTTCCGTTCGGAATTCGTGCACAACGGTCTGTTCCTGTTGAAATGGCTTGCGCTGGCTTATGTGCTGGAGGCGCTTTTGGTAAACTATGTCCCCGCCGACCTGATCGCAGGCTTGGTTGGCGGAGAAGGCGTGCTGCCGATCGTCGTTGCTGCGCTGGTGGGTATGCCGGCATACCTGAACTCCTACGTGGCGCCGCCTTTGCTGGCAGGGTTGATGGAGCAAGGTATGACAGCGGGTGCGGCCATGTCGTTCATGGTTGCCGGTGCCGTCAGTTCCATCCCGGCGATGGCTGCGGTCTGGTCATTGGTCAAACCACGTGTCTTTGCAACCTATCTGACCCTGGGGGTCGGTGGCGCAATCGTGGCTGGTATCATCTTTCAATTGGTTTGAACGCAAAAGCCGCCCGGTGTCACATCGGGCGGCTTTTATCCGTTCGGTTCCGTCGATCAACTACCGTCGCACAGACGTGGCAGTTTGAACCGGTATCGGGCTTCTCCGCTTTCGACGTAAACGCGTTTTTCAATACAGGCCGTCGTGCCCACTGTCTGCGAAATCTGCGCATCTGTGGACGTAATCGATGTGGCGGACCCATCAGGCAAGCGGACCGACGCCACGACGCCGTTCTTCAGATCTCCGTTCACCGGAGTTGCAGACAGAACCGGGACGATCAGAAACGCCTCATGCTCGTGTTCGCCTTCATCCCCCAGCAGAAACAATGTCGTGACGATGGCAATCATGACAACGCCGCCGGCCAGACCAAGCCCCCACGTTTTCAGAAAGGCATAAATCGTGACGGCGCGGTGCGGGCCAAATACCGCAGATAGAACGTTCAGCATGGCAAGTCCGTGAAAAAAGCCCCAGCCGTCATGGCCGAGGCTGTTTGCGCGTTACGGACGAAGATCGTCTTCGTCTTCGTCATCCGCCCCACCCTTGGGCAGGTTGAAAAAGCTGTCTGCGTCGATGATCGGCTCGTCTTCTTTCTCTTCCGGCGGCTCGTCGGACAGCGAGAAGGTTTCCAGACCTTCAATTGCGGTCGGGATTTTCGGCGCTGCGTCCATTTCCAGCGACTGCTCGGTCGAGACCAGCTTGCGACGTTCGTCATCGCTCATCACGCCGCCTTCAGCTGCTTTCTTGGCCGCCGCTTTCTGCACGGCGGTGTCCAGTTCGGACTGTTTGCACAGACCCAGAGCAACAGGATCAATCGGCTGCATGTTGGCGATGTTCCAGTGCGTGCGTTCGCGGATCGACTGGATGGTGGGTTTGGTGGTGCCGACCAGCTTGGCAATCTGGCCGTCGCTGAGTTCCGGGTGGAACTTGACCAGCCACAGGATCGAGTTCGGACGGTCCTGACGTTTCGAAAGCGGCGTGTAACGCGGGCCACGGCGCTTTTCCTCGCCGGCGGCCGATGGGTTGAACTTTAGCTTCAGCTTGTGAAGCGGGTTGTTCTGTGCCGCGTCGATTTCTTCCTGGGTCAACTGGTTGTTGGCGATCGGGTCAAAGCCCTTGACGCCGGCGGCGACGTCACCATCAGCGATACCCTGCACTTCCAACTCGTGCATTCCTACGAAATCCGCGATCTGCTTGAAGCTGATCGTGGTGTTGTCCACCAGCCATACGGCGGTTGCCTTGGCCATAAGCGGTTTTGCCATCAGCCCGTCTCCTATACATACATCTGTCCCGTCGCCGGAATTCGGCGGCCCCTTGGTTTTGGGGCAGGTTTCCGTTGTCGGGGAACTTGGCCCGTATATAGTCGCGCAAAGGCAAGAAGGGAAGAGGCGAATGCGCCAAGGGATTACGGGGCTGGTTTTGTGGATCTTGAGCGCGGTCGCTGCGCTGGCCGAGGGCGAAAAGGCGGGCGAGTTCGATTACTACGTGCTGTCGCTCAGCTGGTCGCCCAACTGGTGCGCCCGCGAAGGTGACGCGCGCGGCTCGGATCAATGTGACGATCGGCATGATCACGGCTGGATACTGCACGGGTTATGGCCACAGTTCCATCAGGGCTGGCCGTCCTACTGCCGTACCCCCGAAAGCCCACCTTCGCGACGCATGACGCGGGAAATGGAGGATATTCAGGGCAGCTCCGGCCTTGCGTGGCATCAATGGAAGAAACACGGCACATGCTCGGGATTGTCGGCATCCGACTACTTTGCCTTGTCCCGGCGGGCTTATGAAGCGGTCAAGCGCCCTGAGGTGCTCCGCAAGCTGGATTCATCCGTCAAACTGCCGGCTTCGGTGGTCGAGGAGGCATTCCTGAAGGCCAACCCGGAGTTGGAGCGCGACATGATCACGATCACCTGCAAACAGGGCTATATCGAAGAAGTCCGCCTGTGCCTGTCCCGCGGTCTTGATCCCGTACCCTGTGGCCGCGACGTGATCCGCGACTGCACCGCCAAGGACGCCCTGTTCGATCCGATTCGTTAAAGCTTTTTGTTCTGGCAGTTCCGCGCATAGTCCAGCGCCTTGGCGGTGCCTTTCAGATCGATGGCCATCACCACTTCACCTGCCGGATTGTAGACGGTCATCGTTTTGTTCTGAGCGATGGCGTTCACAAAGCTCCGGTCGGTGAAAAACACGGTTGCGCCCGGCACGTCGCGTTCGTTGAACCCGATGGCCGTTGCATCATAGCTTTTGCCGTCCAGATCAAAGCGGATCGGATAACTCTCACCCTGTTTAATGTCGCCCCATGCCTTGTTGTACACGGCGAAATACCCACGATTGCCCAACGCATCATAGCCCAGCCGCACCACCGAGAGATCCTGATACACCGTCTGGATCAGGCACCCGTTGCCAAGCGCTGGGTCCATCATGATGTTCCAACCTTCGACAAAGCCCTTGTCCACAAGGTCCTGCGACAGGGCGGCGGTTGCAGTGAACGTGGCGAAGGCGAGGGCGAGAAGGCGGGCCATAACGTATTCCAATCAAAGGGATCAAGTCCGAGGCATTCTACTACGCGCGCACGGAAGGCAAAGCCCCTTTTGCTTTGTAGCGAGTATTTTGTCTCCGGGTCATGACCCGTGCGGCGGGGTGAACCCTGCTATGAAGGCTTGGGAAGCAACTTGAAAACGAATCGCTGTCCAATAGTTTTACGTCTTAGCAGATTAAGGAGCCTTCTATGTCTCAGTTTCCAAGGACTTTTTCACATATCGGGTTGTCTGTTCCCAACGTGGACGAAGCCGTGAAGTTCTATTCCGAGGTCTTGGGTTTTTACGTCATCATGCCGCCCACCGACGTGGTCGAGGATGACTCGGATATTGGCGTTATGTGCACGGATGTTTTTGGCCCGGACTGGAGGAAACTGCGTATCGCGCATCTCGCGACAGCGGACAGGATTGGAATTGAACTCTTCGAGTTTGACGGGAATTACGAGCCTGAAAACAACATCGATTTCCGCAGAAATGGCACGTTTCACTTTTGCATTCAGGACCCTGACGTCGAAGGTCTGGTCGAAAAGATTGTGCAGGCTGGTGGAAAACAGAGGATGCCGATACGGCACTACTATCCCGGAGAAAAGCCTTACCGAATGGTCTATGTTGAAGACCCCTTTGGTATCGTATTCGAAATCTACAGCCACTCGTATGAGCTGACCTACTCGTCTGGTGCATATACCTGAAGCCCTTGGGCCCGCGTTGATACGTGCTGGGGCGATGGCGCAGTTATCGCCCCGATCCTCTGAGGTTAGCTAGATCTCCTTCCGCGCCCGCAGCGCGGCCGTGATCGTCCCGTCGTCCAGATAATCCAGTTCTCCGCCAATCGGCACACCTTGCGCCAGCGAAGTCAGGCGCACCTGCCCCTCCAACTGATCGGCGATGTAATGGGCGGTGGTCTGGCCATCTACGGTGGCGTTCAGCGCCAGGATGACTTCGGAAATCCCTTCGGCCACAACCCGGTCCTTGAGGCGGGGAATGCGCAACTCGTCGGGGCCGATCCCGTCCAGCGCCGACAGCGTGCCGCCCAGAACGTGATAACGGCCCTTGAAGACTCCGGCACGCTCCATCGCCCAGAGGTCGGCGACGTCTTCGACCACACACAGCTCTCCTGTCGCGCGGGCCTCATCGTTGCAGATGTCACAGATATCGGTGGTGCCCACGTTGCCGCAATTCAGGCATTCCCGGGCCGTGATCGCGACCTGCTGCATGGCATCAGACAGGGGCGTCAGCAGCAAGGCACGTTTGCGGATCAGGTGCAGCACAGCGCGGCGGGCCGAGCGCGGGCCCAGGCCCGGCAGTTTGGCCATCAGGTCGATCAGGTTGTCGATGTCGCTGTTCGAACTCATGGCCAATCCTGCTTTGCGCCGGAGGGATCCTCCGGCGGGAGTATTTCAGAAAAGATGAAGCTCAGAACGGCAGCTTGATGTCTGCGGGCAAGCCCATGCTTTCGGTCAGCTTGGCCATTTCTTCCTGCGAACGTTCAGCGGCTTTGGTCTGCGCATCCTTGATGGCGGCTAGGATCAGGTCTTCGACCACTTCCTTGTCATCACCGTTGAAGATGGAGGGGTCGATATCCAGACCTTTGAGTTCACCCTTGGCTGTCGCCGTTGCCTTGACCAGCCCTGCACCGGATTCGCCGACAACCATCATGTTGTTCAGCTCTTCCTGCATTTCGGTCATCTTGGTTTGCAGGTCCTGCGCGGATTTCATCATCTTGGCCATGTCGCCCAGACCGCCAAGCCCGCCGAGTCCTTTCAGCATAGTATTCTCCTGTGTCTCCGTTTGCGCTCTAGATACGGGCAGCAGCCACATGGCACAAGGGTTCTCCCGCCGGTCGGAGGCTCTATCGTTCCGGCCGGTATGTTGATCGGCGCAGGCGTCAGCAGGATCGTGCCGCCCATCTGCGACGCCATATTCGCCTGCAGGTCCGAAAAGCGCAGATCGTCCTTGGCGCGCATATGGCCTGCTGCCGAGACTGATCACACAGGGCAAAGAAAATCTGGGCGTGGTTCGAATGGCTACGCGGCATCCGGATCAGAATTGTCACGGGCCGCCTACCGCTGGCCGGTGTCGCAACAAACGATCTGAGACATGCGGGCGGATGTGTTCGATCGAAACCTCGATCTGTTTCGTTTGAAACAGGGGGTGACGGGCGGTGAGGTCAGTCTTCCTCGAACGGGTCCCACTCGTCTTCAACCTCGGGAAGCGCTTCGGTCTCGACCTTGGCGGCGCGTTGCTCCGGCGTTTCGATCCTGGTGATTTTCGCCTTTGGGAATTGCGCCAGTACCGCCTGCACCAACGGGTGTTTTTCGGCCTCGGATTTCAGAGCCAGCTCGGCCTCGTCCCGTATTTCTGCAATTGTGGGGGCTTCACCGTCCGAGACGATCGAGACAGCCCACCGATTTCCTGTCCAGCGTTGCAGGGCAGAGCCCAACCGTGGCGCCAGATCGGCCGGTGCCTGGGCGGCGGGCGTAAATTCGATTCGCCCGGGTTGATAGGAGACGAGGCGCACGCCGTTTTCCACCTCGACCAGCAACTTCACGTCGCGATTTGTCCGGATCAATTCCACCACGTGATCGAAGGTCGGGTACCGGGCAAGAGCCGTCTGGGAATCCTGCGCCAGGGCTGCAACCGGTGCGCCACCGGCACCGCGAGGGGACGGCGCATAGGTAGGTGGATGGGCCGCGCCAGCCGGCGCCGGACCGGCGCCCTGTCGGGGTATCGAAACGCCGCCATTGGGCCCGCCCGGCGGCGGTGGCGGGGCATCTTGCAACCGTTTGATCAGCTCTTCGGGGCTTGGCAAATCCGCCACATGGGTCAGGCGAATAACGGCCATTTCGGCGGCCATCATGGCGTTGGGGGCTGCCGAGACTTCCTCGAGCGCCTTCAGCAGCATTTGCCACATCCGGGTCAGAACCCGCATCGGCAGAGCCTCGGCCATGTGTTGGCCCCGGGTCCGTTCGTCCGGAGAAACCGTCGGGTCCTGGGCCGCGTCAGGTGTGATCTTTACGACGGACACCCAGTGCGTGATCTCGGCCAGATCGCGCAGCACCGCCAGCGGGTCCGCGCCTTCGGCGTATTGGCCGCTCAACTCGGTAAGTGCTCCGGCGGCATCACCGCGCAGGATCATATCCATAAGGTCCAGAACCCGGCCACGGTCTGCCAGTCCAAGCATTGCACGGACCTGATCGGCGGTCGTCTCGCCAGCCCCGTGCGAAATCGCCTGATCCAGCAACGAGGTCGCATCCCGGGCCGATCCTTCTGCTGCTCGGGTGATCAGCGCCAGCGCGTCTTCGGCGATCTGGGCGTTTTCCGCTTCGGCGATCTTGCGAAGCAGGCCAATCATGTCTTCGGGTTCGATCCGGCGCAGGTCGAAACGCTGGCAGCGGGACAGCACGGTGACAGGGACTTTGCGGATTTCAGTGGTTGCGAAGATGAACTTCACATGCGCGGGCGGTTCTTCCAACGTCTTGAGCAGCGCGTTGAACGCGCTGGTCGAGAGCATATGAACCTCGTCGATGATATAAATCTTGTAACGCGCGCTGGCGGCGCGATAGCGAACACTGTCAATGATCTCGCGGATGTCGTTGACGCCCGTACGGCTGGCGGCGTCCATCTCCATCACGTCGACATGGCGGCCTTCCATGATGGCGACACAATGTTCACACTGACTGCAGGGTTCGGTCGTGGGGCCACCGGTTCCGTCGGGTCCGATGCAGTTCATCCCCTTGGCGATGATCCTTGCGGTCGTGGTTTTGCCGGTGCCGCGAATACCGGTCATGATGAAGGCCTGCGCGATCCGGTCGGCCGCGAACGCGTTTTTCAGGGTGCGCACCATGGCATCCTGACCCACCAGATCGGCAAAGGTTTCCGGGCGATATTTGCGGGCGAGAACCTGATAGGCGGGGCTGGAGCTGTCTGTCATGTCTTCTCGTTGGGATTCGGTGCTTGGGCACAGCGTAGTGGCCACCGTTGCCCGCGTCCACAGCGGGGCGCGATGATTTTTGATTTAGAAACGAGTCGCTTTCGCACTAAACTGCATCAGCGGATTTAATGGCTCATTTTGTAAAGAGTTCTTTGGGGAGGACAGGATTCATGTCGCAGTTGGTGATCTACGCCCTGCAAGTCGGTGGCGGAACGCTGGCGCTGACCTCGATGCCCGGACGCGGCGGAGATTACTCCAGCGATCTGGATATGATCGCAGCCTGGCAGCCGGGGCTTGTTGTTTCGATGACGACGGATGTCGAAATGCTTCAGGACGGGGCGCAGGAATTTGGCAGCGATATTCAAAGCCGCGCCAGCCGATGGGTTCACCTGCCGATCGAAGATTTCGGAGCGCCGACAAAAGCGATTGATGACGCGTGGCCGTCCGTCAGCGCCGCGGCCCGGCACGCGCTTTCCGGCGGAGGTCGCGTATTGGTACACTGCCGCGGGGGATGTGGCAGGTCAGGTATGGTTGTCCTTCGGCTTATGGTCGAATGCGGCGAACGCGCGGACACGGCGCTGCAACGATTGCGGGCGGTGCGCCCTTGCGCCGTCGAAACGGATGCGCAACTGGCCTGGGCCTCTCGGCGCGCCCAGGCACAGGTCAGTCTGGACTCAGATTGAAATCTGCATGGGCGCGCAAGCAGGTTTTCGAGGCCGGATCGTGGAAACTTCGATCATCGCGCAGGGTGGGGTCTTCACGACGCCGGATGGCATCGCACTGAACGTGTTTCCGAAGATCAGGTCGGCATAGCCGTTCAGCGGCTCAATTGCGGTTTCGGGCTGCGTTCCGCAAAAGACACGAATGCTGTCTGATCGCGCGCGGAAAATTGCATGACATCCTTCGGCGCAATGTGACAGCTCGCTGCTGCCCTCAATCTCGAAATCGTCACTTGTGGCCGAGGTCGCCTGGGCCATGGCTTCGGATATCGAGCGCGCCAGCCGCGCCAAAGCGGGACAGGTTTTGCCCGTCCGCTGACATACTGTTGCACTGAATTCATGTGTTTTTGTCTTCCAGATCATCCTGCGCCCTCCGCGCTTGGTGGACAGGATATTGGGGACAGGTGGAACAGCGTGATGCCGTCAGGACCTGCCCGGACACCCCGCCCGAGTTTCGGTTTCGTTTCCGATGGCAGGTCTCCTGACTTGCGGGTCATCGCTTTGCCGACCTTCCCAGCCTTCGGGGCCAGTGGTGTTTCGGCATCGCTTACCGCTTACAGTTGCGGGGGCAGTCGCGGATTTGGTTGTTGCCTGCATGACCAGACATTACCGCACCGTGTTCCCTTTTCATCCCGACCCCTTGTGGAGGCCGGAAACCATCACACAACCGCTAGCGTTTGAGCACGCATCGAGTCAAGCCGATCTTTTGACCGGACGCTTGGTCATGCTGGATACGGTGTCGGTTCATGCATAGTGTCGAGGGCGTTGAGGTTCGGAAACCGGATTTACCAAGCCCAAAGCCAGAGATCATGTTGGACACAGAGCAAACGGTATTGACCGAAGAGTTTTGCTTTCCGTCCGGGCAGAAAACACTGTCTGCACGGTTGTACAGCCCGCTGACCTCGCCCGAAATCGTCGTCGTGCTGAACAGTGCAACGGGTGTGCCGCGCGATTATTACCGTCATTTCGCACGATGGCTTGCTGCCGAGCAGGGTATGGCCTGCCTGACCTATGACTATCGCGATTACGGGCATTCCTTGACTGGCCGCCTGAAAGACTCGCGTGCGACCATGGCGGATTGGGCCTTGATCGACATGCCCGCGGCACGGGCGGAAATGCGCAGACGGTTTCCCGATTCGCAGCATTGGACCATCGGTCATTCGATCGGCGCGATGTTGGGGCCTGTGCAGCCGGATATCGATCTGATTGACCGGATGATCTGTGTGTGTTCGGGGCTGGTAACCCTAAGCGACCATCCATGGCCCTATCGTGGTTTGGCAGGATTGTTCTGGTATGGTCATGCGCCGCTTTTGGCCCGAGCCCTTGGCTACCTTCCCGGAAAGGCGATCGGGTTCGGCTCGGATCTGCCGGCATCGGTCTATTGGCAGTGGCGCAAATGGTGTACCGCGCCTTTGAATTATGTGCCTGAAATCGGGCATGAGTTACCTGCGGCGCAGTGGAAGGATTCTGGAACGCCCGTGGATTTGTTCACCTTCGAGGACGACCAGATGGTGCCGCCGGAAGCGGTTTGGCGGCTTGCGGATCTTTACGGCCCCGATGCCAACCGCCACCTGCTGAGCCCCGCCGATTTCGGGTTGCCCGAGGTTGGTCATATCGGAGCATTTGCCCGGCGCAATGCAGCGGTTTGGCCGCGACTGATCGCTTGATCAGACGCGGCGCAGAACGGGCCAGGCCCCGTCCAACAATCACCGGTTGCGAAGTTTCTTTTCCTTTATGACGCCACGGACCATCTTGCCGAACGCTTTGTCCCGCGCCCGGGACTGCGCGACGGTTTCAGAATTGCGCTGATCTTCGCGCCGAAGCTTGCGCCACCGGTCCAATCGAGCCGGATCAAGCGTGCCGTGGCTGATCGCCTCTTGCACGGCACATCCGGGCTCGGAGCTGTGCTGGCAATCCGAAAAACGGCAGTCCCGGCTCAACTCGACAAGGTCCGAGAAAACGTCGTCGATCCCGTCCTGAGCGTCCAGCAGGCGCAACGCGCGCATTCCGGGTGTATCGATCAACCAGCCGCCGTTGCGCATCCGGTGCAATGCGCGTGCGGTCGTCGTGTGTCGGCCCCGCGCGTCATCCTCGCGAATGTCCGAGGTGGCAAGATCCTGATCGGTCATGGTATTGGCAAGTGTCGTCTTGCCAACGCCCGACGAACCAACCACGGCTCCGGTCTGGCTTTTGGGGCACCAGGACAGAACCTTTTCAACCTCTGCCGGGTCCAGCGCGTTGATCGCCAGAACCGTCAGGAACGGGTCCAGTGATTGCACCTGTCCCGAGAAACTGTCAGGGTCCGCCGATTTGTCGGCCTTTGTCAGAACGACGACCGGGTAACACCCGGCCTGATGCGCAAGCGCCAGATATCGTTCCAGCCGGGGCAGGTTGAAATCGGCATTGCACGAACTGACGATGAACAACACATCGACATTGGCTGCGATCAGTTGCATTGCGGCGCCTGTACCGGCGGCGCGTCGGTGCAGCAGGCTGCGCCGGTCGAGCAAATGGCGCACGCGTTTGTCGTCATCGGCGAGAACCCAATCGCCAACGGCATAGCTGCCGGTCGTTTGATCGGGGGTCAGCAACGGGACTTCGCCGTCAGGGTTCAGCCCGATCAGGCGGTCCCGATGAACGGAAGTGATGCGAAAAGGTGTGCAGGAAGGATAAGCCGCGTGTTGCGCAGCAAAGTGAGAGGACCATCCCAGGTCCGAAAGTGCAAGAAACATTGGTTTGCCTGTCGTCAGAAACAGCACTCCCGACGGATGGCGATCGCTCATCCCCGGGTCATGTGTTCAGGCAGTCAGTCGATACCGTGAGGTCAGAACCGTGCTGCCCGAAGGGTCTTTGCTACAATCATAAAGCCCTCCTGCGGCCAAGGTTCGTAAAGTGAGAGGTTGGACATCGACCCAAGCGGGGCTCGTTGTGGCTGCTTCCTTCCGGACCTGACCAGGTTGGCGAGGCGCTCGCCCGCGCCAACCTCTCGACTCTGGATATAGGGAAGGCTTCGGCAAAAGACAACCCGTCAGAGCGTCAGCCGAATGCGTGCAAAACCGTTTTCGTCAGGTTCCAGAATCTTGGGGGCAAACCTGTTCAATTCGTCGACATACTTCAAAGCACCGGGGCCGGTCCGAAGAATGGTCGTCACCCCCGATTTCGGCATCAGAGAGAACGGATAAGGTTGTCGGGCCAATGGGTCGGGTGGCAGGCGGTGCGTCATGTAATCCCGCAAAATGTCCCGGATATCCAGCGGGGGCAGATCGATGGCCGGGGCCGATGACACATGCGGGAAATGTCCGCCCCCGCTTGCGCGATAATTATCGAGCGCAACGACAAATGCCTGATCGGGTTGCACGGCCTGGCCTGCGCAAGTCAGATGATGCACCCGCCTGTGGCCGGGATGGATCATTTGCCCCCCGACATCGTAACGCGCCGGTTGCGACGGGTCGATCTGATAGGACAGGCCAAAGATGACATCGAAATTGTATCCCGCCCGATCCCGGTCGAACAGCTCTGCCTCGGCGTCGGGGAATTGTTGGTTGAATGCGCTGGCCGACATCTCCAACCACTCCAGCAGCTGCGCGCCCGTGATCTGAACCGCGCGCAACTCGTTGGGAAAGACATGCAGGTCCGCCACGTGACGCAGACAGATTTCACCGGGCGGCACGTCCGTATAGTGCCTGGGGCCAGAGCGTCCGCCGCATTTGGCCGGTGACGCGGCTGACAACAGCGGCAGCTCTGCAAGCGTGGTGCCGTGTAAGAAAGGGCGCAACGCGGCTGCCTGTGCGGCTGCCACAAGCGTCAATCCACGATCCGGCGCACAGAAACTGAAATGGCTGTGCAATGTGTCCGAGACGCGCGCAACGGGCGCGGCCATGTCCTGACGGGTCTGCTGATGTGCGGGTTCAACCAGATGCGCGATTTCCAAATCTTCGCCAATCGCGGTGCCGTCCACCGAAACCAGGCGCAATTCGGCGTGGCTGTCGACAACGCGCTGCCTCGACTCGTGCTGTAGGGTAACGACCAGATCGATTACTCCAAGATATGCGCCTGCCGAGCCGGGCATGACAACCGGCGTTCCATGCACCAGCCCTTTCACGTAATCCACATTCGGGGTTTGCGCGCCGGTGCGTGCGGGAAGGGTCAGGTGAGTGTGCCCGGCGACAACAGCGTCGATGCCCTCGATCGCGGCCAGGGGAATAACGGCATTTTCAGTGTCGGTCGCTGCGTCCGGGTGTCCAAGCCCGGAATGGGCGAGCGCCACGATCAGATCGCACCCCTTTTCGCGCAAGATACGCGTCAGGGACCGTGCCGCGACAACGATGTCGTCCGCCGCTACGGTTTCGTTCAGATTGTGTTCTTCCCAACGCGTCGTCTGCGGCGGCAGAACCGAAAACACGCCGACGCGAATGGGCACATCCTTGTTTCCCACTCTCACGACACGGTCAAGGATCGTAAAACGCTGCCATGATTGTTGTTCTCCGGACCGATGAAGATTGCCGCACAGAACCGGGCACGGGGCTTGTGCAAGGGTCTTGTCCAATGTCGGCAGCCCGAACCCGAAATCATGGTTGCCCAGACCAATCGCATCATAGTCCAGCGCCTTGAATGCCTGCATCATCGGGTGGGGATTGTCGTTCCGAACGGCCCATTCGCCCATCGGCGTTCCCTGGAGCGAATCCCCGTTGTCGAAAATCAGCACCAGCGCGTCTGTGGCCTCGTGTCGGGCCTTGCGGATCAGGCTGGCGGTGCGTGTCAGCCCAAGCGTCGGGTCCGGTGTGTCCGCGTAATAGTCAAAACCGGTCAGATGCATGTGCAGGTCGGAGGTGGCAAGAATACGAATACGCCCACGGTCTTTTGTGGGTTGAACCTGCGTCGATGGGTTTTGCTTCACTTTTTTTGTTCTGCTTTTGAATGTGGTAATGGGCTAAAATCATCAAAGCGCAGTCTAGATGATTTTTCCGAGGCCGCCATGCGGCTTTTCGGCGGCGCGTCTCTGCGTTTTGCGTCTTGAATTGCCATTGCAACAGGGCCTGAGACATGGCAGCCCTGTGCGCAAGACCAGAAGGAATTCCAATGAAAAACGCAGAGCAGGTGACTTTCGGTGGCTCGGGCCTGAATCGGGCAGCGCATCTTCGTGGGGATTCAGAGAAGCTGGCCGAGATGGCGCGCGACCCTGCTGCGCGATGCATATTGCTGTGGCGAGGCAAGCTTTTGGTCGTGGGCGCGGCGCTGGATCAGCTTGCCCTGACGCAGATGACTCACCCGCTGGTCAGCGATGGCCCCGGCGGCGTGATCGAAGCACCGGTTTTTCTGGGCCTGAGCGCAGAGGGCGCACCCCTGTTTGCTGCGGATATCTCGGCCTGGGCGGCAGAGGGATTGGATCTGACCGGCCTGGGAGAGTTCGTGGACAGATCCGAACAGCAGCACCCGGATTTGCCTGAAGGGCATGTTTTCGCCGAGCTTCGCCGGATCATGGCGCGATTGTCGCCTCGTGATGCCGAACTCGCCGCATCCGCCAAGGCGGTTGTCGGTTGGCACGAAACACATCGCTTCTGCGCTCGCTGCGGCGCAGCCAGCGATATGTCGCAAGCGGGATGGCAGCGCAGTTGCCCGTCATGCGGCGGGCAACATTTTCCGCGCACGGATCCGGTTGTGATCATGCTGATTACGCATGGGGACAATGTGCTTATGGGGCGGTCTCCGGGTTGGCCCGAGGGCATGTTTTCCTTGCTGGCGGGATTTGTCGAACCCGGCGAAACGCTCGAAGCGGCGGTGCGTCGCGAAGTGATGGAAGAGGCAGGCGTACCTGTTGGTGCGGTGTCTTACCTGTCCAGCCAGCCCTGGCCGTTCCCGGCATCCCTGATGTTCGGATGCGCCGGCGAGGCCCTGTCGCGCGACATCGTTATCGATCCGGTCGAGATCGAAGAGGCGATGTGGGTCAGCAAATCCGAAATGATGCAGGCATTTGCCGGCGAACATCCCCGGTTGTTGCCGGCTCGCAAGGGAGCTATCGCTCATTTTCTGCTTCAGAACTGGCTTGCGGATACGCTGGACTGAGGAAAAACTGGTGAAGCCATAAACAGCAAAGGTCATTATGCAGTTTTCAGCGCGCGAAGATATCGAAGCCCCGATCAATTCGGTGTTCGACATGGTGTCGGATTTCGAAAGGTTCGAACGTATGGCGATGCGTCGTGGTATCGACGTGCGGCGTCTGGAGGCTGATGCAATGGTGGTTGCCGGCACTGAATGGAAAACCGAATTCAAGTTGCGTGGAAAGCCGCGCCAGATGTCGGTGGTGATGACGGATTACGACAAGCCGTCGCAAATGCGGTTTGAGGCGGCCAGCAAAGGGATGACCGGCCTGACGACAGTTGATTTTCTGGCCCTGTCTCCGCGCCGGACACGCCTGAGCATCGAGATGTCCTTGGCCGCAAAGTCCTTGCCCGCGCGGTTGCTGTTGCAGTCCATGAAGCTTGGACAGTCAAAGTTCCGCAAGCAATTCCAGCTGCGGTTCAGCGAGTTTGCGCGTGAACTGGAGCAGCGTCACCTGCACGGGGCGTGAACGGGGTCTGCTGGGCTGATCGGGGCAAGGATTGGAAAAAACCTCGGATGTCGCACATTATTTTTCTGCATGGTGCATCAAGCAGCGGAAAATCGACAATCGCGCAGGCTTTGCAACAGAAGATGGCGAAGCCATTCTGGCATATCTCGATCGATCACCTGCGCGATTGTGGTGTTCTGCCGCTGGATCGCTATCGCCGTGGCGAGTTCGATTGGTCCGACGACCGATCGGCAGTCTTTGATGGGTTTCATCAGTCGCTGGCCGCCTACGCGGCCTCGGGCAACAATCTGATTTTGGAACATATTCTGGATACGCCGGGGTGGGACAGAGATTTGCGCGACCTTTTCCGCCCGTTTGATGTTCTGTTCGTGGCTGTCCATTGCCCGGTTCCCGAGTTGAACGCGCGCGAACGATTGCGCGGCGACCGCCCGGTGGGAAGCGCCCAACGGGACCAATCCATGATCCATGCTGGTAGAGTTTACGATATCGAGATTGATTCGATGGACGGCATTGAGACCAACGTGAAGGCAATTCTTCAGGCATGGCGCAGTGACCTGCGCCAATCGGAATTCAACCAGTCTTTCGCGTGACCTGTCAGCCGCGAGGATGGGCCGCAGGGTAGACGCCAAGAACCTCGACATTGGTCGTGAAGTGTTCCAGTTCGTCCATTGCCAGCTGCACGTTGCGGTCTTCGGGATGTCCAACGATATCCGCATAAAACTGCGTTGCAGTGAAGGACCCGTCGACCATATAGCTTTCCAGCTTGGTCATGTTGATCCCGTTGGTGGCAAAGCCACCCATGGCCTTGTACAGCGCGGCCGGGATGTTGCGGACCTGAAACACGAAGCTGGTGATCATTTCATACTCACCCCGACGTGACAGATCCGCCTCTCGTGACATGACAAGAAAACGGGTCGTGTTGTCGTCATTGTCCTCGATATGGCGGGCCAGCACGTTCAGATCGTAGATTTCAGCCGCAAGCTCGCTGGCCAGAGCGGCGGAATGCAAATCCCCGATTTCGGCCACTTCGCGCGCGGCGCGGGCATTGTCGGGACTGACACGGCCGCGAATACCGTGTTCTTTCAGAAAGCCGGAACATTGCGGCAGCAGCACCAGATGCGAATGCGCTTCGGTGATGTCTTCCAGTTTTGCGCCGGGTACACCAAGAAGGTTGATGTGAACACGCACGAACGCTTCATCGATGATGTGAAGCCCGCTATGGGGCAACAGCCGGTGAATATCGGCAACCCGACCATAGGTCGTATTTTCGACCGGCAGCATCGCCAGATCGGCCGCGCCCGAGCGAACTGATTCGATCACATCCTCGAATGTGCGGCAGGGCAGGGCCTCCATTTCGGGTCGTGCGTTGCGGCAGGCCTCGTGACTGTAGGCGCCGGGTTCGCCCTGAAAAGCAATGCGATTGGTCATTTGGTCGATTCCATGCAACAAGTTCGCGATTTGGTCGTTTCGTCGCGGTGTCTATACCTTGCCTCTCGCAAGTGGAAGCCTTAGACACCTGCGCAGACAGCTGAAATGGACACGCGATCAATGTTCGACACGATGACAGTTACGAAGGCCGCCGCTGGCCTGTTCGGCACTTTCCTGGTGCTGCTTCTGGCCAAATGGGGGGCTGACATCCTCTATTCTTCCGGTGGCCATGGCTCGGCTGAGGCCGCCTACATTATCGAAACCGAAAGCTCGGGCGAAAGCGCCGACGGCGAAGAAGTGGTCTTTGAAGATCTGCTGGCCGCCGCTGACGTTGAGAAGGGCGCGAAAGTATTCCGCAAGTGCACCGCGTGCCACAAGCTGGAAGACGGGGCGAATGGAACCGGCCCTTACCTGTATGGCGTAGTTGATCGCCCGGTTGCCTCGGCAAAAGGTTTCACCGGGTACTCAGCCAGCATGCAGGCCCATGGCGGCAACTGGACGCCCGAAGCGCTGGATGCCTTCCTGGAACGCCCAAGCGCTTATATCTCGGGAACATCGATGAGTTTTGCTGGCTTGAAAAAACCTCAGGACCGCGCGGACTTGATTGCTTATCTGCAGACAATTGGCAACTGATTGCCTGAGAGAACATTGAAGTTCAGAGCCGCTGCCCCGCGCAGCGGCTTTTTTTGTCTGAAGGGAACTTCACAAAGCGCTCACGCATTCTAAACTTGAAACTGTCAGCGTTGGCACTTTAGCTAGCGTATGCGACATAAAAGATTACAATAACCCAGAGGATGAGCCCCATGATATCCCTAATGCCTGCTGCACGTGATCTTAAGGTCAGGCCATTGGCTGGCATATTCGGGCTTTGTGCTGTTCTGCTCTCACCGCAAGCCGCTTTGGCATTGGATGAGGGGGTTACCCGCAGTCATGGATATTCGTATTTCGGCAATCTGGATTACACTGCTGACTATCCGCATCTGAATTACGTGAATCCAGATGCGCCCAAAGGTGGTGAGTTGTCCTTGGCGGCTTCGGGGACGTTCGATTCCCTGAATCCCTATTCCCGCAAGGGGCGCGCAGGCGCCTTGACGACGCTGCAATATGATCGCCTGTTCGAAAGCTCTGATGACGGTGTCGGGCAGTATTACGGCGTGCTGGCGGAAAGTCTGGAATATGATGAAGGGCGCAACTACGTCATTTTCCATTTGCGACCCGAAGCAACCTTTTGGGATGGCACGCCGGTGACGGCCGAGGATGTTGTCTACAGCCACCGCCTGTTCATCGAACAGGGCCTGCCTTCGTACGCCCAAGCCGTGGGCCGCATGGTGACGGGGGCCGAAGCGCTGGATGATCACACGGTCAAGTTCACGTTCAATCCGGAAGTCACCCGCCGCAGTTTGATCGAGACCGTTGGGTCGACCCCCGTCTTTTCGAAAGCATGGTTCGAGGCGGACGAGTCCCGGCGTCTGGATGAGCCGCGTCTGGAAGTTGCGGTCGGCTCGGGCCCCTATAAACTCGACAGCTATGACATCAATCGTCGTATCGTTTACAAGCGACGTGACGACTATTGGGGTAAAGATCTGCCATTCAATGTCGGTCGCAACAATTTCGATACCATCCGCGTCGAGTATTTCGCCGATCAGACAGCGGCGTTCGAGGGGTTCAAGGCCGGTGAATACACGCTGCGGATTGAAAGCGATCCCAAGCTTTGGGCGACGGCGTATGATTTTCCGAAGCTGAACGAAGGTGTGATCGTTCGGGACGAGATACCGGATGGCAGCCCGCCAACGCCGTCAGGCTTCGTCTTCAACCTCGGAAAACCGCAGTTTTCCGACAAGAACGTACGCAAGGCCCTTGCACTGGCCTTCAATTTCGAATGGGCAAATGAATCCCTGCTGTTTGGTCTGAATTCACCGCGCAATTCCTTTACACAAGGCACCCCGCTGGAAGCGCAAGGCCTGCCCGAGGGCGATGAACTGGCGTTTCTTCAAGCGCTGGGTGAGGTTGTGCCCGAGGACCTTCTTTCAGAACCTGCCGTGACGGTTCACGAGTCAAACCCCGCGCGCCTGAACGATCGCAGAAATCTGCGAATAGCCGCGAAATTGCTGGACGAGGCCGGGTGGCCCGTCGGCGATGGCAACGTGCGGCGCAACGCGGAAGGGCAGACGCTCAAGGTGGATATCCCCTATCCTTCAAACCTGCCGACCTCGACGGCCACGATGATTGAAACCTATGTCCAGAACCTGCAAGCCATTGGCGTGGATGCGTCGGCGGAAAAGGTTGACCCGGCGCAATACACGCTGCGCAGCCGCGAGCGGGACTATGACATGGTCTATTCCACTCGTTACGGGTCTTTTTTGTCGACCGGTGGCGGGTTGAGCCAGATGTACGGGTCGGAAGAGGCCGCATTCAGTCTTTTCAACCCGGCCGGATTGGCCAGCCCATTGGTTGACGCAATCATCGAAGCATCCTTTGATACTGACAATCAGGCGGATCAGGACATGGCGTTGAAGGCGTTGGATCGCGCTTTGCGGTACGAGTTCTTCGTGATCCCCGTAGGATACATCGCTGACCACTGGGTGGCATATTACGATATGTATGAATACCCGGAAAACCTGCCGCCTTATTCCTTGGGCTATCTGGATCTGTGGTGGATCAATCCGGAAAAAGAGGCCGCACTGAAAGCGAAAGGCGCGCTGCGATAACATGGGCGCCTATATTCTAAGACGTTTGTTGCTGATCATCCCGACCCTTCTGGGCATCATGATCGTCAACTTCACGCTAGTACAATTCGTGCCTGGCGGACCGGTCGAGCAGATCATTGCCCAGATCGAAGGTCAGGGGGATGTTTTCGCCGGTTTTGCGGGTGCGGGCGATACCGGCGCGGGGTCAGAGCCGGCGGGCGGCGTTTTCGACGACAAATATGTCGGTGCGCGGGGCCTGCCGCCCGAGTTCATTGCTGAACTTGAAAAGGAGTTCGGCTTCGACAAACCGCCCTTGGAACGTTTTCTGATCATGATGGGCAACTATCTGACGCTGGACTTCGGCGAGAGCTATTTCCGCTCGATCAGCGTGATTGATCTGGTGCTCGAGAAAATGCCGGTCTCGATCTCGCTGGGCCTGTGGTCAACGCTTATCGCCTATCTGGTTTCGATCCCTCTGGGCATTCGCAAGGCGATCAGGGACGGTTCGCAGTTCGACACGTGGACCAGCGCAGCGATCATCGTGGCCTATGCGATCCCTGGCTTCCTGTTTGCCATTCTACTGCTGGTGCTTTTCGCCGGTGGATCTTATTGGCAGATCTTCCCGTTGCGGGGGTTGACATCCGACAACTGGGACAGCCTGAGTCTTTTTGGCAAGATCGCAGATTATTTCTGGCATATCGCGTTGCCGACCATTGCGCTGACGATCTCGGCCTTTGCGACATTGACGCTGCTGACCAAGAACTCTTTTCTTGATGAAATCAAAAAGCAATATGTCATGACCGCCCGCGCCAAAGGCCTGAGCGAACACAAGGTGCTGTATGGCCATGTGTTCCGCAACGCGATGCTGATCGTCATAGCCGGATTTCCGGCTGTGTTCATCGGCGTGTTCTTCGGAGGTTCGATCATCATCGAAACGATCTTCTCACTTGATGGTTTGGGACGTCTGGGTTTTGAAGCCGCCGTGGCGCGGGATTACCCGGTGATTTTCGGCACGCTGTTCATCTTTGGCCTGATGGGGCTGGTGGTCGGCATCATCAGCGATCTGATGTATGTGCTGGTCGACCCGCGCATCGATTTTGAAAAGCGGGAGGGGTAAATGGCATTGTCCCCCCTGAACCAGCGCCGCTGGAGCAACTTTCGCCGAAACAAGCGCGCCTTCTGGTCGTTGATCATCTTCGCCGTGTTGTTCGGCCTGTCGCTGTTTGCCGAGTTCATCGCCAACGACAAACCGATTCTGGTGAAATACCGGGGCGAGTTCTACATGCCGGTCTTCAACTTCTACGCGGAAACCGATTTTGGCGGAGACTTTCAGACAGAGGCGATCTATCGCGACCCCGAGGTTCAGTGCCTGATAGACAGTGGCGGGCTTGAGCAGTGTTTCGACGATCCCGAAGCCATTATCGAACAGATCGACGCCGGCACGTTCCAGGCGGAGGGGTTCGAGCGTGGCTGGTCGCTTTGGCCGCTGATCCCCTATTCCTACAACACGTCTGTGGACCGCCCCGGGGCTGCACCTTTGCCGCCCAACGGCCAGAACCTGCTGGGCACCGATGACACCAAGCGCGATGTGCTGGCACGGGTGATTTACGGCTTCCGCTTGTCGATCCTGTTCACGCTGTTGGTGACGGGCGCTGCCAGCCTGATCGGTGTTTTTGCCGGTGCCATACAAGGTTTCTTCGGCGGTTGGCTGGATCTGATCTTTCAGCGGATCATCGAGATCTGGTCAGCGACACCATCGCTTTACGTCATCATCATCATGTTCGCGGTATTGGGGCGAAGTTTCTGGCTGCTGGTCGCGTTGATGATCCTGTTCAGCTGGACCGGGCTGGTTGGCGTGGTGCGCGCAGAATTCCTGCGGGCGCGAAACCTTGAATATGTGCGCGCTGCACGGGCATTGGGGGTGGGCAACATGACCATTATGTTCCGCCACATGCTGCCCAACGCAATGGTTGCCACGCTGACCTTCATGCCCTTCATCGTCACGGGCACCATTGGCGGGCTGGCTTCGCTGGATTATCTGGGTTTTGGTCTTCCGTCTTCGGCCCCTTCGCTGGGGGAGCTCACCTTGCAGGCAAAACAGAACCTTCAGGCCCCATGGCTGGCCTTTACGGCCTTTTTCACCTTTGCCATCATGCTGTCCCTGCTGGTCTTCATCTTTGAAGGCGTGCGGGATGCGTTCGATCCCAGAAAGACCTTCTCATGAGCCTGCTGGATGTAAACAACCTGAAGGTCTCGTTCCGGCAGGACGGTCAGATCAGTGCTGCGGTTCGGGGCGTGTCATTCCATGTCGATCGCGGGGAAACCGTGGCGCTGGTGGGTGAATCCGGATCGGGCAAATCTGTGACCGCGCTCAGCACCGTATCTTTGCTGGGCGACAGCGCGATCGTCGAAGGGTCCGTCACCTATGACGGACAGGAGATGATCGGCGCCTCGGAGCAACGCCTGATGGATGTGCGCGGCAATGACATCAGCTTTATTTTCCAAGAGCCGATGACATCGCTGAACCCGCTGCACACGATCCAGAAGCAGATGGCGGAATCGCTGGCCCTGCATCAGGTGGTCACGGGTGATGTCGCGCGCGAGCGGATTCTCGAACTGTTGAACAAGGTCGGTATCCGCGACCCCGAAGACCGGCTGGACAGCTATCCGCACCAGTTGTCGGGCGGACAGCGGCAGCGCGTGATGATCGCCATGGCGCTGGCGAACAAGCCGGACATCCTGATCGCCGATGAACCGACAACGGCGTTGGATGTAACCATTCAGGCACAGATCCTCGAGTTGCTGGCCAGTTTGCAGAAATCCGAAAATATGGGGATGCTGTTCATCACCCACGATCTGGGCATCGTGCGGCGCATCGCCGACCGGGTCTGTGTGATGAAGGATGGTGAGATCGTCGAGACCGGCGCGACCGCCGAGATCTTCGACAACCCGCAGCACCCCTATACCCGCAAGCTCCTGGCCGCGGAACCTTCGGGTCAGCCAGACGCCGTTGCGACAAATGCCGAGGAAGTCGCGCGCACCGATCACCTGAAGGTCTGGTTCCCGATCCAGCGCGGGTTTCTGAAACGCACGGTCGGCTATGTGAAGGCGGTGAATGACGCCACGCTGAGCGTGCGCGCGGGTGAGACCTTGGGGATCGTGGGCGAAAGCGGGTCGGGCAAGACCACGCTGGCGCTGGCGATCATGCGTCTGATCGCGTCCGAAGGCGGCATCACCTTCCGCGATCAGGATGTTCGAAAATGGTCCACACGAGAGCTGCGCCGGCTGCGCAAGGATATGCAGATCGTGTTTCAGGACCCGTTCGGCAGCCTCAGCCCACGCATGACCTGTCAGCAGATCATCGCGGAAGGTCTGGCCATTCACAACATTGATCCTCATCGCGCGCCGCGCGAGCTGGTCGCTGAGGTGATGACCGAAGTGGGCCTGGATCCTGCGGCGATGGACCGGTATCCGCACGAGTTTTCGGGTGGTCAGCGTCAGCGCATCGCGATTGCGCGCGCGATGGTCTTGCGACCCAAGCTGCTGGTTCTTGACGAACCGACCAGCGCGCTGGACATGACGGTTCAGGTTCAGATCGTCGATCTGCTGCGCGATCTGCAAAAGAAATACGGGCTGGCGTATCTGTTCATCAGCCACGACCTGAAAGTGGTGCGGGCGATGTCGCACAAGGTGATCGTCATGCGAAACGGAGATGTGGTTGAAATGGGCACGGCCGAGGATTTGTTCGAAAATGCCCAGACCGACTATACCCGCGAATTGATTGCTGCGGCGGGCTGAGATCAGCCCGCCACCGTCAGTCCATCAGGCGCTGGCTTTCTCTTTGGCCGCCGTTTTCGGCACCGGCCCGCGCAGTTCTTCATAGTGATCAAAGCTCAGCCTGACCCACCCGGTTCCACGCGTGGCACTGGCAAGAGTGCGATGCAGTTCATCCTCGGCCACGGCGGGAATCAGAGCGTTGAAAATCTCCCAGCCTGATGCGTTCGGGTTGCCCTCAAATCCCAGAACCTGTCCTTGCAGAGAGCTGATCGTCGGCACGAGGTCGCCAACAAAATCAGAAGGCAGGTGGATTTCAGCGTTCAGGATCGGCTGCAAAACAACGGGCTTGGCCTGTGGCAGCGCTTCGCGCACGGCGTTCTTGCCCGCGGTGCGGAAGGCATAATCGGAACTGTCCACGTTGTGATGTTTGCCGTCATGCAGCGTGACCTTCACATCCACCACCGGAAAGCCCTCGGGGCCTTGCTCCAGCGCGTCTCTGGCGCCCTGTTCCACGGATGGGATGTAATTCTTGGGCACCGCGCCGCCCTTGACCACCTCTTCGAACTGGAACCCAGATCCGCGCGGCAGCGGCGCGACCGAAATCACGACATCCGCGAACTGCCCAGCCCCGCCGGATTGTTTGCGGTGTCTGTGGCGATGTTCGACAGGTGTTCGGATGGTTTCGCGATAGGCGGTTTCGACCGGGTCGGCTTCAATCTCGATCCCGAAATCCTCGGCCAGCTTGGCGGTCACGCGTCGCATGTGCTGCGGACCTTGAGACCCAAGAACGGCGTGGCCGGTAAGCTCATCCTGTTGCAGGTGAAGGCCGGGGTCGATTTCGGCCAGACGGCTCAGGGCGTTTGACAGGCGCACATCGTCCCGCTCATGCGCGGGCGAGACGATCTGACGATGCGCCACCGGATGCGAGGACGCCCATTCCGGCAGTTCAGTCGCCGAATTGCTGTCGTAGATATAGCCGGGGTTGAGGTGATCGGATTTCACCGCCAGACCAATCTGCCCGGCCTCCAGCGTGGCGATCTGGGTTTTGGCATCCAGCATTGTCAGATTGCCGACGGTTTCACCCCCCAAGGCTTCATGGGCTTGCACGCCGTCCCCCAGGCCGCGCAGAACCACGATTTTTCCGATGTGCTTTTTGACATCCGCAAAACCGGCAATTGCGCGGGCGCCGTCTCCGGCCTCGTCGCGCCCGGCGGCGATGTCAAATTCGGGGGCTTCGTGCCGCAGCGCCTTCATCAGACGCGTCAGCCCGTTGCCGTGGCTTGCGGCCCCCAGACAGGCGGGAATCAACTGATGGTTCTTCAGGACCTGTGCCGCCAGGTCATAGACCTCGTCGCTTGGCGGCTGTTTGTCTTCGATGAGCTGTTCCAGCAGGGTGTCATCGAAATCGGACAGGGTTTCGAGCAGCTCGGTTCGCGCTTCCTGCTCGCGGTCTTCGACGGATTGAGGCAGTTCGATCAGGGCCGAGGGCTGGCCCTCCTGATATTTCCAGGCCCGTTCCGAGATCAGATCAACCGCCCCGATGATCGTATCCCCTTCGCGGATCGGGACCTGACGCAGGGCGATGTGATGGGTGCAGTATGTTTGCAATGTGGCGATGATATCGCGGATGCGGCCGTTGGGATTGTCCATCCGGTTGATGAAGAGAAAACACGGGATGCCGGCCTCTTCTACCAGTCGCAGGTAGGGCGCGCACAAAACGGCGGCATTCGGGTCGGGGGGCACGACAACTACGGCAGCGTCCGATACAGCCATTGCGGGTCCGACATAGGCCAGAGCATCGCCGCCCCCGTCAACGTCGATCGCGCACCAGGGCTCGTCCAGGTAAGAAAAACCGTGCAAATGCACGGTTTCGGAAACATCGAATGTGGTGGGGCGCCCGTCGAGGCGGCTGATGGCCTCGACAAGCGTAGATTTGCCCGATTGACTGGGCCCGAGGACGGTGAATACGCGCATGAGTGTTGTCCCTCTTTCAGGTTGCAGATTGGCTGCACGAAAGGGACCGACCGACGCGTTGGCGTCGACAAGGATTGTCTGTATTTTGCCCGCCTCAGGCCGCAGAGCGAGATGCCGCCCTACAGCATGAGTGTGGGAAAAACCGCAGGCGTGCGTCAAGCCCCTGATGTGTTTTGCGCGTGACGGGCCGAATGCTGCCCGCCGAAAAAGGGTCAGATGGCCGAGCTGTGCCCGGCTTTGCTGAGGTCATAGGCGTCAAAGCTGCGGGCGATCATCCGGGTCAGCGCCCGCGCTTCGGGCGGTATGAAAAGCCCGGCTTCAGTGATTTGCAGCATCCCGTCGAAAGATGCGTTGGCTGCGTGATACATCTCGTCCAGTTCAGCGGCTGATACATCGTGATCCCGCAGGATTTCTGCCGTGTCGATTTTGAAATCGCACATCAGTGCCTCGATCAGGCGGGCACGCAGAATGTCCTGACCCTTGAAGAGGTGCCCTCGGGATGTCGAAAACTGCCCATCGCGAATGGCTTTGGTATGGGCAGAGGTGGCCGGAGCGTTCTGCGCGTAACCTTGCGGGAAACGAGAGATCGAGCTGGCCCCGACACCAATTAGAACATCGGCCTGATCGTTGGTGTAACCCTGGAAGTTCCGCTTGAGGCGGCCCGCGCGCAAAGCGTGTGTCAGACCGTCATCCTGAGTGGCGAAATGGTCGATACCGATCTCGGCATAATTGTCCCAAAGGAACAAACGTCGGGCCGTGTCGAACAGTTCAAGCCGCTGTTCCGGTGTGGGCAGGGCGTCCGACGGAATCAGCTGCTGCCGCTTGGCCATCCAAGGCACGTGGGCATATCCGTAGAGTGCCACGCGATCCGGGTTGAGCGACAGGAGTTTCTGCACGCTTTCCGTCATGCGCGCCTTGGTCTGATGTGGCAGACCGTAAAGGATATCCGCATTCAGGCTGGTAATGCCACGTTCACGGATCATGTCGATTGCGTCGCGTGTTGTGTCATAGCTTTGAATACGGCCTATGGTTTTCTGGATTTCGTCATCGAAATCCTGCACCCCAATCGAGGCGCGGTTCATGCCCGCGTCTGCCAGCGCGTCCAAACGCGCCTCGTCAATCTCGTTCGGATCGATCTCGACCGAGAATTCGGCATTTGGCCCCATGGGCACGATACCCAGGATGTGTTGTGCCAATTCGCGCATCAATTGGGCGTTCAGCAATGTTGGTGTGCCGCCGCCCCAGTGCAGGCGCGACAGAACCACACCTTCAGGCAGACGGGCCGCCAGAAGGTCCAGTTCGGCCTTCAGAACATCGACATAGGCGATTACCGGATTGTCGGTTTGTGTCCCTTGTGTCCTGCAGGCGCAGAACCAGCATAGCCTGCGGCAGAATGGGACATGAATGTACAGCGAAATTGCACTGCCGGGTTTGATCCCGGAAATCCAGTCGCCAAACATGTCTGATCCCACGTCGTTGCTGAAGTGGGGGGCGGTGGGGTAGCTTGTGTAACGCGGTACTTTCGCGTCAAAAAGTCCAAGCTTTGCCAATTGTGGTTTCACTATCATGGCGATACCCTTATGCGACAGGCGACACAGGTGCTTTGATGGAGATCAAGTGGGAACGCGCATGACAGTAAAAGCACAATTTGACCATTCAAATTGCGGAGATTGCCCGATTCGTCATCGCGCCGTCTGTGCCCGGTGTGATGCCGATGAGTTGGAAGAGCTTGAAAGCATTAAATATTACCGAAGTTTCGAGGCCGGTCAGACGATCATCTGGTCTGGGGATCAGATGAGTTTTGTCGGCTCGGTTGTGGCCGGAATCGCATCGTTGACTCAGACGATGGAAGATGGCCGCACCCAAATGGTTGGTCTGCTGCTGCCAAGCGACTTCGTTGGCCGCCCGGGTCGCGATACTGCGCCTTATGATGTTCAGGCCACGACGGATGTCGTGATGTGCTGTTTCCGCAAGAAACCGTTCGAAGAGTTGATGGACCACACCCCGCATATTGCCCATCGTCTTTTGCAGATGACTTTGGACGAGCTTGATGCCGCCCGCGAGTGGATGCTGGTTCTGGGGCGCAAAACGGCGCGTGAGAAGATCGCCAGCCTGCTGTCGATCATTGCGCGCCGGGACGCTTCGGTCAGCCAAAAGGGTCTGACTGGATCTATCGTGTTCGACCTGCCCCTGACCCGAGAAGCAATGGCGGATTACCTGGGTTTGACATTGGAAACGGTCAGTCGCCAGATATCAGCTTTGAAAAAAGACGGGGTGATCACACTTGAAGGAAAGCGACACGTGACCATCCCCGATCTGGGCCGCCTGATGGAAGAGGCAGGTGACGATTCGGATGGCGGCTTTCCGGTCTGACGCGAACGGTTTTTGACCGCCAACAGCCGTCGCGGTCTTGTTCGCAGGAATGTCTGATTCAGGAGATCGACATGGAATTTACCAGTTTGTTGGCAATGCTTTTGGTCGGCGCAATCGCCGGTTGGCTTTCCGGAAAGATTATGGAGGGCAGGGGTTTTGGTCTTTTCGGAAACATAGTTGTCGGAATCGTAGGTGCGTTTCTGGCGGGGTTGATTTTTCCGGCGCTTGGATTCGCTGTTGGCGGCGGCCTGCTGTCATCTATTCTCTTCGCAACAGCAGGTGCCGTAATCTTGTTGTTCTTGATAGGCCTGATCCGCAGAGGATGACAAAAGCCGCCAAGTCGGGCGGCTTTTGAAGGGCGGATCAATGAGCCAGGAATACCGGTACGGTAGACTGCTCCAGCATGTTGCGTGTTGCGCCGCCCAGAATGGCCTCGCGAAAACGGGAATGACCGTAAGCGCCCATGACGATCAGATCTGATTCTGTATCGGATGCGTGGCGGTTGAGAATATCCGACACGCGCGTCATGCTTTTGCTCAGCACATCAATCTCACATTTGACCCCGTGTCGGGCCAGCATCTGTGACAGCATTCCGCCCGGATCAGACCGGTCCGGCCCATGGCGGGGCGGATCGATGACCACGATTCGGACCAGCTCGGCCTTTTTCAGGAAGGGCAGGGCGTGACGAATGGCGCACATGGCCTCTACGCTTTCGTTCCAACCTATCATGATATTGCGCGGCACCGACAGCGGCTCGACGTCGTCCGGTACGACCAGAACCGGGCAATGCCCTTCGAACATGGCGGCTTCGATGATGGGTTCGGCCTCGGCACCGCGGTCTTTGCCATAAGGGTGCGGCAGGACCACCAGATCGGAAAACCGTGCCCTATGCGCAACATGGCGTCCGATATCGGCGATCTGCGCGACGCCGTGCTCGGCGGACCAACGAACGCCGGACTTGCCAAGGTAGTTATTGGCAAAGTTCAACAGCTCCTGGGCCTCGGCGTTGGCCCGGCTCAGTGTTTCCTGAACGATAAGCGCATTGGCACCAGCATAGTAATAACCTGTCTGACTGCGATCGACGCCAAGGCACAGGGCTTCGGCATGTGCATCCTGCGATTCTGCCAGGGCCACCATCTGCGCCAGAGCGGCGGGTGCCGTCTGCGTTTCGGTCATGACAGTGAGTAGTGATTTGTAAGTCATTGCGACCTCATGATTCGGGCATTTGGTCTCATGTGACCAGTCGGCCTATTTCCTCTACAATGCGTGTCACAGAAAACGCAGAACTGTCTTGATACAGATCAAAGCAGTAACAGCTGCCGTGCTTCAGAACGGCAGCCAGTCAAATGGGTTTCGCGCGTACAAGAATCAAAAACGCGCGGGGCATGGCAAAGGGACGCAATATGTCGAATTACATCAAGCTGATCGTGCTTGGTCTGATCGCGCTGTTTGCAGCGATCGGAACCAATTATGCACGCGATTTGGCGTATCAGGTACATGCACTGCTGGTGATGCTTATCGCCAGTGGCCTGTTTATCTGGACGCTTCGAAACACTGACGAGCCAGATATTCTAGTCGATCGCTCGGGCGAATACATGGATGACGTGATCCGCTATGGCGTGATCGCAACCGCCTTCTGGGGCGTGGTCGGGTTTCTGGCCGGGACCTTCATCGCGTTTCAGCTCGCCTTTCCGGTGCTGAACTTTGAATGGGCACAGGGGTATCTGAATTTCGGTCGTTTGCGTCCGCTGCATACGTCGGCAGTGATTTTTGCCTTTGGTGGCAACGCGCTGATCGCAACGTCGTTCTACGTCGTTCAACGTACCAGCGCCGCGCGTCTTTGGGGCGGCAATCTGGCCTGGTTCGTTTTCTGGGGCTATCAGCTGTTCATCGTGCTGGCGGCGACGGGCTATGTTCTGGGCGGAACGCAGTCCAAGGAATATGCCGAGCCTGAATGGTATGTCGATCTGTGGCTGACCATTGTCTGGGTCGCCTACCTGGCCGTGTTCCTGGGCACGATCGTCAAGCGGAAAGAGCCGCATATCTATGTGGCCAACTGGTTCTACCTGGCCTTTATCGTCACCGTTGCGATGCTGCACCTGGTCAACAACATGACCGTTCCTGTCAGCATCTGGGGTTCGAAATCGGTCATCGTCTGGTCGGGCGTACAAGACGCCATGATCCAGTGGTGGTACGGCCACAACGCGGTGGGATTCTTCCTGACTGCCGGCTTCCTGGGCATGATGTACTATTTCATCCCGAAACAGGCCGAACGCCCTGTATTCTCGTACAAGCTGTCGATCATCCACTTCTGGGCACTGATCTTCCTGTATATCTGGGCCGGTCCGCACCACCTGCACTATACCGCGCTGCCTGACTGGGCTTCGACGCTGGGCATGGTGTTCTCGGTGGTCCTGTGGATGCCGTCCTGGGGTGGTATGATCAACGGTCTGATGACTCTGTCGGGCGCATGGGACAAGCTGCGCACTGACCCGGTGATCCGGATGATGGTGATCTCGGTCGGCTTCTACGGCATGTCCACCTTCGAAGGCCCGATGATGTCGATCCGCGCGGTGAACTCGCTGTCGCACTACACAGACTGGACCATTGGTCACGTGCACTCGGGCGCGCTGGGCTGGAACGGCATGATCACCTTCGGTGCGCTGTACTTCCTGGTGCCCGTCCTGTGGAAGCGTGAGCGTCTGTACTCGCTGCAGATGGTCAGCTGGCACTTCTGGCTCGCCACCATCGGCATCGTGCTTTACGCCGCGTCGATGTGGGTCACCGGTATCATGGAAGGCCTGATGTGGCGCGAAGTGGATGCCAACGGCTTCCTGGTGAACTCGTTCGCCGACACCGTGGCTGCCAAGTTCCCGATGTATGTGGTGCGTGCTCTGGGTGGCGTGATGTTCGTCGCCGGTTCGCTGATCATGTGCTACAACCTGTGGATGACTGTGCGGAAAGCGCCGGCCAAAGAGGCCAGCCTGACCGTCGCGGTCCCGGCTGAATAAGGAGGGCCGGAGCAATGGCAATTCTCGACAAACACAAGATCCTCGAGACCAACGCGACCCTCCTGCTGATCTTCAGCTTTCTGGTCGTGACCATCGGTGGCATCGTACAGATCACCCCGCTGTTCTATCTTGAGAACACCATTGAGAAGGTGGAGGGCATGCGCCCTTACACCCCTCTCGAAATGGCGGGGCGCGAGATCTACATCCGCGAAGGCTGCTATGTCTGCCACAGCCAGATGATCCGTCCGATGCGGGATGAGGTCGAACGCTATGGCCACTACTCGCTGGCGGCGGAATCGATGTACGATCACCCGTTCCAGTGGGGGTCCAAACGTACCGGACCGGATCTGGCGCGTGTCGGTGGCCGCTATTCTGACCAATGGCATGTCGACCACCTGCGGGACCCGCAATCCGTTGTGCCGGAATCGGTGATGCCGAAATACGGCTTCCTCGAACATCGCAAAATTGACGGAAAGTACATCGGTGATGTGATGGCCGCCAATGCTCTGGTCGGTACGCCATATTCCGAAGAGATGCTGGAAAACGCACAAGCCGACTTCCTCGCTCAGGCTGATCCGGACAGCGACTATGACGGGCTGCTGGAGCGCTATGGCGACAAGGTCAACGTGCGCAACTTCGACGGCCAGCCCGAGTTGACCGAAGCTGATGCGTTGGTTGCCTATCTTCAGATGCTGGGCACGTTGGTCGATTTCTCGACCTTCACCCCGGACGCAAGCCGCTAAAGGAGGATCGTGATGGAAGAATACACAATTCTCAGGCAGTTCGCGGATAGCTGGATGCTGCTGCTGTTGTTCGCCTTCTTCGTTGGTATCGTCATCTGGGTTTTCCGCCCCGGTGCCAGCAAGGAATACAAGGACACCGCCAACATCCCCTTCCGGCATCAAGACAAACCCGCCACATCCAAGGAGGCGCGGCAATGAGCAAGACACCTGAAAAACAGCCGGGTGATCCGAATACAACCGGGCACAGCTGGGACGGGATCGAAGAGTTCGACAACCCGATGCCGCGCTGGTGGCTGTGGACCTTCTACGCCACTATCTTCTGGGGCGTGATCTACACGATCATGTATCCAGCATGGCCCCTGGTGCAGTCGGCAACCGCCGGCGTCATGGGATGGTCTTCACGGGCTTTGGTCCAGCAGGAGATGGTCGCATTCGAAGAGGCAAATGCACCCTGGAACGCCAAACTGGTAGAAACACCATTGGAAGACATCGCGAAGGACGCTGAGCTTCAGCAATATGCCGTGAACTCTGGCGGTGCCGTGTTCCGTACCTGGTGTGCACAGTGCCACGGTTCCGGTGCGCAGGGCGCGCCGGGTTTCCCGAACCTGCTGGATGACGCCTGGCTGTGGGGTGGTACGATGGAAGATATCGTCTACACCGTCAGCTATGGTATCCGGAACGAAGAAAGTGACGATGCGCGCTATTCCGAGATGCCTGCCTTCGGTGAAATCCTGGAGCATGACGAAATCACGCAGGTGGTTCAGTATGTCATGTCGCTGAGCAACGCTCAGACCGATGACGCGGCGGCACAGGCGGGCAAGGTAGTCTTCGAAGACAACTGCGCGGCCTGCCATGGTGAAGATGGCAAAGGTGACATCTTCCAGGGGGCGCCGAACCTGACCGACGCGATCTGGCTTTATGGCGGTAGCGAAGAAGCTCTGACCGAAACAGTGACTTACAGCCGCTTTGGTGTCATGCCGCCCTGGGATACCCGACTGACCGAGGCGCAGATCCGTGCGGTATCCGCCTATGTCCACCAGTTGGGTGGTGGCCAGTAAGACCTAGAGGGCACCTTCGGGCGGCTGGCCGCCCGAAGGCTGTAGCACCGGCTGTTCCATCTGTTCGCGCGTTTCCTGAACAGCCGGTGCTTTTTTACACTGAATTCCTGTTGTTTTGCCATTCCGTTCTTTGCAACGACGGCTGATCACCCGCGTTCGGGCAGGGCTGACCCGGGGCTGCGACAATTGGTCGGCACTTGGAAAACTGCATGTACCACGTGTAGCTGGTATCGCGCCTCAAGTAGATTTTCCGCCAAAATAGGCTGAAAATCGGCTAAAATACCTGATCTCCGGTGCCGGCAAGATGGGCTGATCTTCAAAAGATGTTTGCTCGATGCGCTTTTTGACCCATGTCAAAGTTCGCCTAGGCATGATCTGGAACAAGACGTCTTCAGAAGACCCATTTGTGGAGCCAGCCAGTGAGCGATTCCGATCCCGCCCCCAACCTTTACGCCGCGCGTGAGCCGATTTTTCCAAGACGTGTTTCGGGGCCGTTTCGAAACCTGAAATGGATCATCCTCATCGTGACACTGGGCATCTACTATGTGACACCCTGGATCAGATGGGATCGCGGCCCCAGCCTGCCTGATCAGGCTGTCCTGCTGGATCTTGCAAATCGACGTTTTTATTTCTTCTGGATCGAGATCTGGCCGCACGAATTCTACTTTGTCGCTGGTCTGCTGATCATGGCAGGTTTGGGTCTGTTCCTGTTTACGTCCGCTCTGGGTCGCGTTTGGTGCGGATACGCATGCCCGCAAACCGTCTGGACGGACCTGTTCATTCTGGTCGAGCGGTGGATTGAAGGCGACAGAAACGCCCGCCTGCGCCTGCACCGTCAGGAAAAGCTTGATTTCCGAAAGGCTCGCTTGCGGGCCACCAAATGGGCGGTCTGGTTTCTGATCGGTTTGGCGACAGGTGGTGCCTGGGTGTTCTATTTCGCGGATGCACCTACGCTGGCCCGTGATCTTGTGACGGGCAACGCGCATCCCGTTGCCTACACGACGATGTTGATCCTGACGGGTACAACCTTCTTCTTCGGCGGGTTCGCCCGCGAGCAGATTTGTATCTATGCCTGCCCATGGCCGCGCATTCAGGCGGCGATGATGGATGAGGACACGCTGGTTGTCGGCTATCGCGAATGGCGGGGTGAACCGCGCGGCAAAGGCAAGCGGACGGCCGATTCTGAATTGGGGGATTGCATCGACTGTATGGCCTGCGTGAATGTCTGCCCTGTCGGAATCGATATTCGGGATGGCCAGCAGCTGGAATGCATCACCTGTGCCCTTTGCATCGACGCGTGTGATGACATGATGGCCAAGATCGGAAAGCCACGAGGGCTGATCGACTACATGGCGCTGAGCGATGAAGAGCATGAGCGATCCGGCGAGCCCGCCAAGAATGTCTGGAAGCACATTCTAAGGCCGCGTACGATCATGTACACCGCATTGTGGGCGCTGGTCGGGTTCGGGCTGTTGTTTGCACTCTTCATCCGTTCTGACATCGATCTGACTGTTGCACCGGTCCGCAACCCCACTTTCGTCACCCTGTCGGACGGTACAATCCGCAACACCTATGACGTTCGACTGCGCAACAAGCACGGTGAGGACCGTCTGTTCAAACTGTCTTTGGCGGGCGATCCGGCGATGCGACTGGAAATCGAGGGAACCAAAATCGATACTGTGAATGTCACGGCGGATACGGCACAATTGACCCGTGTATATATCGTGGCCTCCCGCGATAGCGATCCGGCCGCAGCAGAGGCGACGCCAGTACGGATCTGGGTCGAAGACCTCAGCAGCGGCGAACGCGCCTACAAGGACACCACGTTTAACGGACGAGGGAACTGATCATGGCCGAACGTAAATTCACCGGAAAGCACGCTTTGGCCGTGTTTGTCGGCGCTTTTGGCGTGATCATCGCAGTGAACCTCGTGCTGGCGTATAATGCAGTGAAAACCTTTCCGGGGTTGGAGGTCAAGAACTCCTACGTCGCCAGCCAGGAGTTCAACGAGCGCCTGAAAGAGCAGCAGGCGCTGGGCTGGACAGTTCGGGCGGAAACCAAAGGCGGCCTTCTGATCCTGCACATCACCGACGAAAGCGGTGCGCCAGTTGAGGTGAGCGAATTGCAGGCCGTGGTCGGCCGGGCAACCCATTTGCGCGACGACTTCGTGCCGGATTTTACGTTCGACGGTACAGCCTATGCCACGCCTGCTACACTGGGTAAGGGCAACTGGAACATCCGATTGGTGGCGCGTGACGGAAAAGGCGCCGAATTCTCGCAGCGCGTCCCGCTTTACGTGAAGGGGTAAGCATGACGGCTCAGCTTTCATCCGGCACAGCAGCTTGCCCGGGCTGCCTTGCGGCCCCGGCAGAACCGGCCCGGCCCATACCGGAAGATGTACAGATCGCCTTGTCGCTGCCGGGCATTCATTGCTCGGCCTGTATCGCGACGGTCGAGCGTGAGCTGAACGCGCATCCCGGCGTCGAAGACGCCCGGGTGAACCTGACGCTCAAACGCGCGATGATCAAAGCCACGCCGGAAACGCGTGCAAGCGATCTGATCCCGGTGCTTGAACAGGCAGGATTCGAAGCACATGAGCTTGATCCGGGGGCTTTGTCCGCAACGCAGACGGACAAGGCCGGGCGTGATCTTTTGATGCGGCTGGCCGTGGCCGGGTTTGCATCCATGAACGTGATGTTGCTGTCGGTGTCGGTATGGTCCGGTGCGACGGATGCAACGCGGGACATGTTCCACTGGATTTCAGCGGCCATTGCGCTGCCGGCCATTGCGTTCTCGGCCCAGCCGTTCTTTGCCAATGCCTGGAGCGCCCTGCGCGTGCGACGGCTGAATATGGATGTGCCGATTGTGCTGGCGATCCTGTTGGCGCTGGTCACGTCGCTGTGGGAAACCGCGTTGAGCGGCGAGCATGCCTATTTCGACGCAGCCCTGACATTGACCTTCTTTCTGCTGGCCGGACGGTATCTTGATTACCGCACCCGTGCCGCGGCGCGATCTGCGGCCGAGGAATTGACCGCGTTGGAAGTTCCCCGCGCCATTCGTGTCGCCGATGGGGTTGAAGATGAAGTTCCCGTTGCCGAGTTGCGCGTCGGAGACCTGATCCTTGTGCGACCGGGTGGGCGCATGCCCGTGGACGGCCAGATCGTGTCGGGTCAGTCAGAACTGGATCGATCCCTTCTGACGGGTGAGACGGTGCCAGTCTTTGCCGAAGCCGGACAGACTGTGAGCGCGGGCGAAGTCAACCTGACGGGTCCGTTGACAATCCGGGCAACGGCGGTCGGGGAAGACACGTCGCTCCATCGTATGGCTGATCTGGTCGCCATCGCCGAGTCTGGCCGGTCCCGTTATACCTCGTTGGCCGACAAGGCCGCCAAGCTGTATGCGCCGGGTGTTCACATTCTGTCGGCGCTCAGCTTTGTTGGGTGGTACATCTATTCCGGTGACTTGCGCACGGCGCTGAATATCGCGGCGGCTGTTCTGATTATTACCTGCCCCTGTGCGTTGGGTCTGGCCGTGCCAGCAGTAACCACGGCCGCGTCGGGCCGGTTGTTCCGCAAGGGAATGCTGATCAAGCACGCCACGGCACTGGAGCGGCTGTCCGAAGCCGACACGGTTGTATTCGACAAGACAGGCACGCTGACATCCGGCGCGCCGGAACTGGTCAATCTGGCAGACCATGCACGCGCCAAGATCGAGGTCGCTCTGGCGCTGGCCGAGGCTTCTGCACATCCATTGTCCGTATCACTAGCAAAAGCGGCACGTGCGGCAGGGATCAAACCAGCATATGTGCGGGGAATAGCCGAGGTTCCCGGCTATGGCACCGAGGGCGAATTCCGTGGTCAACGTGTTCGTCTGGGGCGGGCGGCCTGGGTCGGCGCGGATCAGGGTACCGATACTTCGGCCTGGCTTGCAATCGGCGAGGACGCACCCGTGGCCTTCCGATTCTCGGACGCGTTGCGCCCCGGCGCTGCTGAGGCGGTGGATGCCCTGCGTACTTCGGGCAAACGTGTACTTTTGATTTCAGGGGATTCGCAGGGGGCGGTGCGCGCCTTGGCGGAAAAACTGGGAATTGCGGACTGGATCGCCGAGGCTTTACCGCAGGACAAGGCAAGACGCATTCAGGATCTCAGCGATGAAGGCCACAAAGTTCTGATGGTTGGCGACGGGCTGAACGATACCGCCGCTTTGGCCGCGGCGCATGTGTCGATCTCTCCGGCCTCTGCGCTGGATGCGGCGCGGGTCGCGTCGGATATCGTGCTGTTGGGCAATGATCTTTCGCCCATTGCGGATGCGTGTGACACGGCCGTCAAAGCCACCAGACGCATTCGCGAAAACTTCCAGATCGCAACCGTTTACAACGTGATCGCCGTTCCTCTGGCCGTGATCGGATTGGCGACACCGCTGATCGCGGCCTTGGCGATGTCGACCTCGTCCATTACCGTGTCCCTGAACGCCCTGCGGCTGAGGTAAACTGAATGGAAGTGCTTGCTTATCTGATCCCGATTTCCCTGTTCCTGGGGGGCGTTGGTCTGGCTGCCTTCGTATATACCGTTCGTACGAACCAGTACGAAGACCCCGAAGGTGATGCGCGCCGGATCCTGAGCGACGAATGGGATGACAAACCCAAACCCTGAACGAATGCCCTATAGAGGCAGAGTTGAACCAACTGCCCTTGAAATTGCCGCAATGCCCGGCTATGTCCGGCCCATCCGCTAGCAGAGAGAACACGCCAAATGGCCACCACCAATCCGATCCAGTTCATTCAGCAAGTCCGTGCCGAAGTCTCCAAGGTCGTCTGGCCGACCCGGCGCGAGGTGCTGTTGACCACGGTAATGGTCTTCATCATGGCGGCGCTGACGGCTGTATTTTTCGCTTTGGTCGATTTGGGTATTCGGGGTGGTCTTCAACTGATCCTGGGTGCTTTCAGCTAGACGGGATCAGCGCGTTGAAACGTCTCTGCCCCCTTGCGCTGCGGGCAATGTCAGAGTAGGTGACGCGGTACTATTCGGAATGGGCGTGTGGCGATTCGGGCTGCGCGCCGCTTTTTATTCCGGATGGCGTGACAAGATTTTAATGACGGGTGTGTCCGGTACGCTTGATGCCCCGAAGACAAACAAGGACGACAGGTTCATGGCGAAACGGTGGTACTCGGTCAGCGTTCTTTCGAATTTCGAAAAGAAGATCGCAGAACAGATCCGCACGTCGGTGGCTGAACAGGGCCTTGAGGACGATATCGACGAAGTTCTGGTGCCCACCGAAGAGGTGATCGAAGTGCGCCGGGGCAAGAAGGTCACGACCGAACGCCGCTTTATGCCTGGTTACGTTCTGGTGCATATGGAAATGTCGGATCAGGGGTATCACCTGATCAACTCGATCAACCGCGTCACTGGTTTCCTGGGCCCGCAAGGCCGCCCGATGCCGATGCGCGACGCCGAAGTGAATCAGATCCTGAACCGTGTTCAGGAAGGTGAAGAAGCACCCAAGCTGATGATCAGCTTCGAGGTCGGCGAGAAGGTCAAAGTCAACGACGGCCCGTTCGAGGATTTCGACGGCATGGTCGAAGGTGTGGACGACGAAAACCAGAAGCTGAAGGTTTCGGTTTCGATCTTCGGCCGGGAAACTCCGGTCGAGCTGGACTTCACGCAGGTTACCAAGCAGAGCTGAGGAAACGTTCCTCGAGAATTGAAGCGCCGCGATGCCAAGGGCAACGCGGCGCTTTTTGTTTGGGTATTCGCTGAAAACGGATCGACCTATTGCGCCTGAACCATGGCCGCGCGCAAGAGTTGCGGGCGGTCGGTCTGGGAAGGCAGGAACACAGCCTGCGATCCGGCATCCAGTGCCGACAGGCTCGCGTCATACCACTGCATCGCAAGATCGCGACGTTTCTGCACACCGAAGCCTTCGCGCAGATGGTGGCCAATCAGCTCGCCATAGGCGGGCTCACCCATTGCGACCAGCATCAGGGCAGACCCAAGCGCGGCATCCATGTTGTCCTGACGATAGCCAATCGCAAGGCAAACCTTACTTGTCGCGGCAAGATCTTGGGGGCTGAGGCCCGAGTCCAGCGCCAGCTTGCGCATCTGGGTTTCAGCCTCAGTTTTCGAGTTGATAGACAGAGCATCAACCTGAGGCGCCACCATTTCACCATACGAGTCGCATTGAGCACTCACCTGATCCGGCGTGAGCCCCTGGATATCCTGAATCAGATCTTCACCGCGCGCCATCGCGTAGCTGCGGGCAAGACAGAACTGTTCGCTGAGCGCAAAGTCGGGATCCGACATGTTCGCCAGGGTCGTATAACCGCCATTGGTAGATGTTTGCAGCATGACCCCGCTACAGCGATTGGCCAGCGACGGGCCTCCGGTGCCGCCGGAAAACAGGCTCGGCAGGCTGGCAGACGTTGTTTCGGTTGTCTCCGGCTCAGGTTCTTGCGGTGTCGCAACCGGAACAGGTTGTGCCGGGGCGGTTTGTGCCGGAGCTTGCGGGGCAGTAGCCAAAGCAGATCCCGTCTGCACCTGACGGCGATACGCCATCAGAAGCGGTTGGCCCGCAAGTTGAGTCGTCGCCTGTCCACCGCTTGTGGCCCAATAGTAGGCTTGCATCAGAAAGTCATACTGATACGGCTGAAAATCATAGCCGTTTACAGGATAACCCATCGAGGCCTGATAGCGCTCGATTGCGGACCGGGTGCCGCGACCGACCTGACCATCGACGCGTCCTGCATTGTACCCGAAGTAATTGAGCGCGGTCTGAGTTTGCGCGCCTTGCGTGGTCGATGGAATACCTGACCGATAGGTGCGGTTCGATGTAGTTGTTCTCTGAGATTTTTTCTTTTGTTGGTCCTTGCCGATTGCGTAACCAACGATCCCGCCGACGACCGCACCACCAAGAAACTCTCCAGCGTCGGCCCGCGCCGTTTGAGGGATGGCAGCAGCAAGAGAAAAGGCGATGCCAAGAGTTAAAGCTAAACGAAGTATCATAATTAACCTCCACCAATAATCACAATTTTTAAAGAGTATAGCACGGTCATCTGCGTTGTGGCGAAGCAAGCGCCAATGTCGCGTTCAATTGGCGGCAAACTGGCGGTTTTACATGTCTTTGCAGATTGTTAGAGGAATTTGAAACTGTACGGACATTCGCGTGCGATCATGCAGGCAGCAAGAATCCTCTCAGGGTTTGATTCAGGGTTTGATTCGGTACAACCCGAATGGTGCGCCAACCACTTGTCATCTCTCCTGATCCCATGTAAACGCCGCCTTTATCGTCTTCGGGCGAGATTCTCTCGTGGGAGGTTGCTGGGGTCGCGATCCCGGACCGGACCACGCAACATAATCTGGGTGGGACGCGTTTCACCCAAGTTGAAAGGAAAACCAAATGGCCAAGAAGCTTGCTGGTACAATGAAGCTGCAGGTTCCTGCAGGTCAGGCGAACCCGTCGCCGCCAGTTGGTCCGGCGCTGGGTCAGCGCGGCATCAACATCATGGAATTCTGCAAGGCGTTCAACGCCAAGACTGCAGACATGGAGCAGGGCGCCCCTTGTCCGACCGTGATCACCTATTATCAGGACAAGTCCTTCACCATGGACATCAAGACGCCACCCGCGTCTTACTACCTGAAAAAAGCAGCTGGTCTGAAGCCGGTTGGCAAGCGTAACCGCCCCCGTGGCGCGGAAAACCCAGGTCGTGAGACCGTGGCAACCGTGACCTCGAAGCAGGTTCGCGAAATCGCCGAAGCCAAAATGAAAGATCTGAACGCCAACGACGTCGAAGGCGCAATGCAGATCATCCTGGGCTCGGCCCGCTCTATGGGCATCGAGGTGAAGTAAGATGGCAAAACTCGGTAAACGTACGCGCGCCGCGCGCGAAGCTGTCGCTGGCAAGGAAAACCTGTCGGTAGACGAAGCAGTTGCCCTGGTCAAAGCCAATGCAACGTCGAAATTCGACGAAACCATCGAGATCGCTCTGAACCTGGGCGTTGACACCCGTCACGCGGACCAGATGGTTCGAGGTGTTGTCGGCCTGCCGAACGGCACCGGTAAAGCGATGCGCGTTGCTGTTTTCGCTCGTGGCCCCAAGGCAGACGAAGCGAAAGAAGCAGGCGCGGATATCGTTGGTGCAGAAGACCTGATGGAAACCATCCAGGGCGGCACCATCGAATTCGATCGCTGCATTGCCACCCCGGACATGATGCCGATAGTCGGTCGTCTGGGTAAAGTTCTGGGCCCCCGCAACCTGATGCCGAACCCCAAGGTTGGCACCGTGACCATGGACGTGAAAGCGGCCGTGGAAGCAGCCAAGGGCGGTGAAGTTCAGTTCAAGGCGGAAAAAGGCGGCGTTGTGCATGCCGGTGTTGGCAAAGCGTCGTTCGACGAAGCCAAACTGGCTGAAAACGTCCGCGCGTTTGTCTCGGCTGTAGCCAAGGCGAAACCGTCGGGCGCCAAAGGCACCTATATGAAGAAAATCGCGCTGAGCTCGACCATGGGCCCCGGTGTGACCGTTGATGTAGCAGAGGCCTCGGGCGAGTAAGCCAGACAAATCTGATGCAAAGAATTGATCCCGGGTGGTGCAAACTGCCCGGGATTTTCATTTTGCCGGGTTCGGTGCGAAGAAAAATCGCATGCATTTCAGTTCTGGCAATCGAACGGACCATGGCTATGGAAACTAAGCGCGAACTCCTCCAAAGATTTCTTAAGGGTTTGGAAACCGGTGACGCCATGGCGGCAGCGGTTGTGAATGAAGAGAAGTACATCCAGCACAACCCTCAAACTCACGAAGGCAGCGAAGGTATTGCCGACCTGTTCGCAAGGCTGTCCAAAACCTCACCCAAGGTTACATTCAAAAGGGTTTTCGAGGATGGCGAATTTGCCTTTGCGCATATCGAGTACGATTTCAGTAGCCTGCGCGCCGCGTTCGAGGTTTTTCGGTTCGAAGATGGCAAAGCCGTAGAGCATTGGGACAACATTCAGCCCTTGCGCGGTCCAAACCTTTCTGGGCGTGGAATGCTGGATGGTCACACCGAAGTAACGGACCTGGAGAAGACGGAAGAAAACCGGGCCGCTAGCAGCATGTTTGTCACAGAGGTTCTGATAAAGCGCAGGTTTGACAGATTGGCGGACTTTGTTGCAGAGGATCTAAAACAGCACAATCCGGACATGGCCGACGGAATCGTAGCGCTCAAGAACGTGTTGGAAGGAACAAACGAAAGCGGGACAAAATTTGTCTACAAGCATTTGCATCGGGTTTTGGCAGAGGGAAATTTCGTCCTTTGCGTGTGTGAAGGGGAAAGAATTGGGGTGCATTCCAGCTTTTATGATTTGTATCGCTGGGACGCTGATCGGATCGTCGAACATTGGAGCACCATCGAAGCGGTTCCGCCGCGCGAGGAATGGAAAAACGACAACGGGAAGTTCTGAAAACATGCCCTTGGAATTTGGGTGCTGTATGATCTGAATTGGGTGCAATTTACCCCTTGGAAACCCCCTCCATCTGCCCTAAGAAGACCTGCGGAACAAAGCGTGCGATTCGTCGTGCGCTTTGTTTCGTTTCGTCCAAGACGGTGGGTGGGCCCATTCGGTCCCTTAATTCCCTGCCTGAGACGGGTAAGACCAAAGAATTCTGGGGGTCCCACCCTCGGGCGCATTTTGGCCAATCCCGTAACAAGGACCTGAACGCCGGAGCGAAAGCTGCGGCAAATATGAGCCGGGGTGAGATTTCGCCCCTAACTTGGAGAGAACTGTGGATAGAGCCCAGAAAGAGAAAGTGGTCGAGGAACTCGGCCAAATCTTCGAAAGCTCTGGCGTCGTAGTGGTTGCCCACTACGCCGGTCTGACAGTTGCCGAGATGCAGGACCTGCGCGCGCGTGCACGCGAAGCGGGCGGTTCCGTGCGTGTTGCCAAAAACAGGCTCGCCAAAATCGCCCTTGAGGGTAAGCCGTGTGCAAACATGGCCGACCTGCTGACAGGGATGACCGTTCTGACCTATTCCGAGGACCCCGTGGCAGCAGCCAAGGTGGCCGAGGACTTCGCCAAGGAGAACAAAAAGTTCGAAATCCTTGGCGGTGCAATGGGCGAGAACGCTCTGGACCGCAAAGGCGTCGAAGCTGTTTCGAAAATGCCGTCTCGCGAGGAGCTTATTGCTTCGATCGTGGGCTGCATTGGCGCACCTGCTTCGAACATCGCCGGCGCGATTGGCGCACCTGCAAGCAATATCGCAAGCATCCTTTCCACCATCGAAGAGAAGGCGGAAGCTGCGTAAGCGGTTGGCACTGAATGATCTGCGTGGGGCATGTGCCCTGACGTTGGAACACACACTGTAAACGGAAAGAGCTGATAAAATGGCTGATCTGAAAGCACTCGCAGAAAGCATCGTGGGTCTGACCCTGCTGGAAGCACAGGAACTGAAAACCATCCTCAAAGACGAATACGGCATCGAGCCCGCAGCTGGCGGCGCCGTAATGGTCGCAGGTGCAGCTGGCGACGCCGGCGGCGCAGCCGAGGAAGAAAAAACCGAATTCGACGTCGTTCTGAAGAACGCCGGCGCATCGAAAATCAACGTCATCAAAGAAGTTCGCGGCATCACCGGCCTGGGCCTGAAAGAAGCCAAGGAACTGGTCGAAGCCGGCGGCAAGATCAAAGAAGGCGTGGACAAAGCAGAAGCAGAAGACGTCAAAGCCAAGCTGGAAGCAGCTGGCGCCGAAGTCGAACTGGCCTAAGCTTGGTCTCAGGTGCATCGCTGATGTGCCGAAAAATTTGGCTGGGTCCGGAGAAATCCGGGTCCAGCCGAACCTGTCTTAGAAAGGGCCTCAAGACGCGAGGCGTTTTCTAAGACACGGTTTTCGGATCGGGAGGCCGCCTTCGGGACGGTGGCCATGAATTGATCCGGACGTGTTGTCTCGATTGTGCAAGATGCCGGGGCCCGACGGTGTCTTTGCCCGCTGAGAACATCGAAAGGTGACATCTGACATGGCTCAAACGTTCCTTGGCCAGAAACGTCTTCGTAAATATTACGGCAAAATCCGCGAAGTGCTGGAAATGCCGAACCTCATTGAGGTCCAGAAATCTTCTTATGATCTTTTCCTGCGCTCCGGCGATGCAGAGCAGCCCACCGACGGCGAAGGCATCAAAGGCGTGTTCCAGTCGGTTTTCCCGATAAAGGATTTCAACGAAACCTCCGTTCTGGAATTCGTGAAATACGATCTGGAAAAACCCAAATACGACGTTGAAGAATGTATGCAACGCGACATGACCTACAGCGCGCCGCTGAAGGTAACACTGCGTCTGATCGTTTTTGATGTCGATGAGGACACCGGCGCAAAATCGGTAAAGGACATCAAGGAACAGGATGTCTTCATGGGCGATATGCCTTTGATGACGCCGAACGGCACATTTGTCGTGAACGGGACCGAGCGTGTGATCGTATCCCAGATGCACCGTTCGCCCGGCGTGTTCTTTGACCACGACAAGGGCAAGACTCATTCCTCGGGCAAGCTGCTGTTTGCCTGCCGCATCATCCCGTATCGCGGCAGCTGGCTGGACTTCGAGTTTGACGCCAAGGACATCGTGTTCGCCCGGATCGACCGTCGCCGCAAACTGCCTGTGACAACCCTGCTTTATGCATTGGGTCTGGATCAGGAAGCGATCATGGACGCGTATTACAACACCGTGTCCTACAAGCTGGACAAGAACAAGGGTTGGGTCACACCGTTCTTCCCCGAGCGCGTGCGCGGCACCCGCCCGACCTATGATCTGGTTGACGCCAAATCCGGTGAAGTGATTGCCGAAGCGGGCAAGAAAGTTACCCCACGCGCGGTCAAGAAGCTGATCGACGAAGGCACCGTCACTGATCTGCTGGTTCCGTTCGATCACATCGTCGGCAAATTTGTCGCCAAGGACATCATCAACGAAGAAAACGGCGCGATCTATGTCGAAGCCGGTGATGAGCTGACCCTGGAATATGACAAAGACGGCGACCTGATTGGCGGCACCGTCAAAGAGCTGATCGATGCAGGTATCACCGACATCCCGGTTCTGGACATCGACAACGTCAATGTTGGTCCTTATATGCGCAATACCATGGCTCAGGATAAGAACATGAGCCGCGAAACCGCGCTGATGGACATCTACCGCGTCATGCGTCCGGGCGAGCCGCCCACCGTCGAGGCTGCGTCGGCGCTGTTCGACACCCTGTTCTTCGACAGCGAGCGTTATGACCTGTCCGCCGTTGGCCGCGTGAAGATGAACATGCGCTTGGCTCTGGATGCGCCGGACACCCTGCGTACCCTGCGCCGCGAAGACATCGTGGCCTGCATCAAGGCGCTTGTTGAACTGCGTGACGGCAAAGGCGATGTGGACGATATCGACCACCTCGGCAACCGTCGTGTGCGTTCGGTCGGCGAACTGATGGAAAACCAGTACCGCGTCGGCCTGCTGCGCATGGAGCGCGCCATCAAGGAGCGCATGTCGTCGGTCGAGATCGACACCGTCATGCCTCAGGACCTGATCAACGCGAAACCTGCTGCGGCTGCTGTCCGCGAATTCTTCGGCTCGTCGCAGCTGTCGCAGTTCATGGACCAGACCAACCCGCTGTCGGAAGTCACCCACAAACGCCGTCTCTCGGCGCTTGGCCCCGGTGGTCTGACACGTGAGCGTGCGGGCTTTGAGGTGCGTGACGTACACCCGACCCACTATGGCCGGATGTGTCCGATTGAAACGCCGGAAGGTCCGAACATCGGTCTGATCAACTCGCTGGCCACCTTTGCCCGCGTGAACAAGTATGGCTTCATCGAAACACCGTACCGCGTCGTCAAAGACGCCGAGGTGACCGATGAGGTTCACTACATGTCCGCGACCGAGGAGATGCGTCACACCGTGGCGCAGGCGAACGCGACCTTGGATGCCGATGGCAAGTTCATCAATGATCTGGTTTCGACACGTCAGGCCGGTGACTACACGCTTGCCCCGCGCGAGAATGTGGACCTGATCGACGTGTCGCCGAAACAGCTGGTGTCGGTTGCGGCCTCGCTGATTCCGTTCCTGGAAAACGACGACGCGAACCGCGCTCTGATGGGCTCGAACATGCAACGTCAGGCGGTTCCGCTGCTGCGGGCCGAGGCGCCGCTGGTCGGTACCGGCATCGAGGAAAAGGTAGCCATCGACTCGGGCGCTGCGATTCAGGCGAAACGCGCCGGTATCATCGACCAGGTCGATGCCCAGCGTATCGTGATCCGCGCCACCGAAGATCTGGAACTGGGCGACGCTGGCGTTGACATCTATCGTCTGCGCAAGTTCCAGCGTTCTAACCAGAACACCTGCATCAACCAGCGTCCGCTGATCAAGGTGGGTGACACCGTCCAGAAGGGCGAGGTCATTGCCGATGGTCCGTCGACCGATATGGGCGAACTGGCTTTGGGTAAGAACGTGGTCGTCGCGTTCATGCCGTGGAACGGTTACAACTACGAAGACTCGATCCTGATCTCGGAACGTATCGCGCGTGATGACGTCTTTACCTCGGTCCATATCGAGGAGTTTGAAGTCGCCGCCCGTGACACCAAGCTGGGCCCGGAAGAAATCACTCGCGACATCCCGAACGTTGGTGAAGAAGCGCTGCGCAACCTCGACGAGGCCGGCATCGTTTACATCGGCGCGGATGTGGAGCCGGGCGATATTCTGGTCGGCAAGATCACTCCGAAGGGCGAAAGCCCGATGACCCCGGAAGAAAAGCTGCTGCGCGCCATCTTTGGCGAAAAAGCATCTGACGTGCGCGACACCTCGCTGCGCGTGAAGCCGGGCGATTACGGTACGGTCGTGGAAGTCCGCGTCTTCAACCGTCACGGCGTCGAGAAAGATGAGCGTGCGCTGCAGATCGAGCGTGAGGAAGTCGAACGTCTGGCCCGTGACCGGGACGATGAGCTGGCGATCCTGGACCGCAACATCTATGCGCGTCTGCAAGGCTTGATCCTGGGTAAAACCGCTGTCAAAGGCCCGAAAGGCGTCAAGGCAGGGTCGGTGATCACCGAGGAACTGCTGGAAACCCTGACCCGTGGTCAGTGGTGGCAGCTGGCGCTGGAAGACGAGCAGGACGCACAGATCGTCGAAGCTCTGAACGAGCAATACGAAGTGCAAAAGCGTGCTCTGGACGCCCGTTTCGAGGACAAGGTCGAGAAAGTCCGTCGTGGCGACGATCTGCCGCCGGGTGTGATGAAGATGGTCAAAGTCTTCATCGCCGTGAAGCGCAAGTTGCAGCCGGGCGACAAGATGGCCGGTCGCCACGGAAACAAGGGTGTGATTTCCAAGGTCGTTCCGATGGAAGACATGCCGTTCCTGGCCGATGGTACGCCGGTTGATTTCTGTCTGAACCCGCTGGGTGTGCCGTCGCGTATGAACGTCGGTCAGATCCTTGAAACCCACATGGGGTGGGCCGCACGCGGTCTGGGTCTGAACATCGATGAGGCGCTGCAGGAATACCGCCGTTCGGGCGACCTGACGCCGGTACGTGACGCGATGAAACACGCCTATGGCGAGGATGTCTATGAAGAGGGCATCAGCGGCATGGACGAGGACCAGCTGATCGAAGCGGCCAGCAACGTCACCCGCGGTGTTCCGATTGCTACCCCGGTCTTTGACGGCGCCAAAGAGGCTGACGTCAACGACGCGCTGGTGCGCGCGGGCTTCTCGGAAAGCGGTCAGTCGATCCTGTTCGACGGTCGTACCGGTGAGCAATTCGCGCGTCCGGTGACCGTGGGCATCAAGTACCTGCTGAAACTGCACCACCTTGTGGACGACAAAATCCACGCGCGTTCGACCGGGCCGTACAGCCTGGTGACCCAGCAGCCGCTGGGTGGTAAGGCGCAGTTCGGTGGTCAGCGCTTTGGTGAGATGGAAGTCTGGGCTCTGGAAGCTTACGGCGCCGCCTACACTCTGCAGGAGATGCTCACCGTGAAATCGGATGACGTCGCCGGCCGGACCAAGGTCTATGAGTCGATCGTCAAGGGCGAGGATAACTTTGAAGCGGGCGTACCGGAATCGTTCAACGTTCTGGTGAAAGAAGTCCGTGGCCTCGGCCTGAATATGGAACTCCTGGATGCGGAGGTTGAGGAGTAAGGGCGCTGCCCTTTCTCCCGTCCCCCCTTCCGCAAGATTTGAGGTAACAAATGAACCAGGAAATCACCAATAACCCGTTCAACCCGCTGACGCCGCCGAAAGTCTTTGACGAGATCAAAGTCTCCCTGGCGTCACCAGAGCGGATTCTGTCTTGGTCCTATGGCGAGATCAAGAAACCCGAAACCATCAACTATCGGACGTTCAAGCCCGAGCGTGACGGTCTGTTCTGCGCGCGTATCTTTGGCCCGATCAAAGATTACGAATGTCTGTGCGGCAAATATAAGCGGATGAAGTATCGCGGCGTTGTCTGCGAGAAATGCGGTGTGGAAGTCACCCTGCAGAAAGTCCGCCGCGAGCGAATGGGCCACATCGAACTGGCAGCACCCGTTGCGCACATCTGGTTCCTGAAATCGCTGCCGTCCCGCATCGGTCTGATGCTGGACATGACGCTGCGCGATCTGGAACGTGTTCTGTACTTTGAAAACTATGTCGTCATCGAGCCCGGTCTGACCGACCTGTCTTATGGCCAGATGCTGACCGAAGAAGAGTACATGGACGCGCAGGATGCCTATGGCATGGACGCGTTCACGGCGAACATCGGTGCGGAAGCTATCCGTGAAATGCTGGCTCAGATCGATTTGGAAGCCGAAGCCGAGCAGCTGCGCGCTGATCTGGCCGAAGCAACCGGCGAGCTGAAGCCCAAGAAGATCATCAAGCGTCTGAAGGTTGTTGAATCCTTCCTCGAGTCGGGCAACCGGCCCGAATGGATGGTGATGACCGTGATCCCGGTTATTCCGCCGGAACTGCGTCCGCTGGTTCCGCTGGATGGTGGCCGTTTCGCGACGTCTGATCTGAACGATCTGTATCGCCGCGTCATCAACCGGAATAACCGTCTGAAGCGTCTGATCGAGCTGCGCGCACCTGACATCATCGTCCGCAACGAAAAGCGGATGCTGCAGGAATCCGTTGACGCTCTGTTCGACAACGGCCGTCGTGGCCGCGTGATCACTGGCGCCAACAAGCGTCCGCTGAAATCGCTGTCGGACATGCTGAAGGGTAAGCAGGGCCGCTTCCGTCAGAACCTTTTGGGTAAGCGCGTCGACTTCTCGGGCCGTTCGGTCATTGTGACCGGTCCGGAACTCAAGCTGCACCAGTGTGGTCTGCCCAAGAAGATGGCGCTGGAACTGTTCAAGCCGTTCATCTACTCGCGCCTTGAAGCCAAGGGTCTTTCTTCGACCGTGAAACAGGCGAAGAAACTGGTCGAGAAAGAGCGTCCCGAAGTGTGGGATATCCTCGACGAGGTGATCCGCGAACACCCTGTCATGCTGAACCGTGCGCCGACGTTGCACCGTCTTGGCATTCAGGCGTTCGAGCCCGTTCTGATCGAAGGTAAAGCCATCCAGCTGCACCCGCTGGTCTGTTCGGCCTTTAACGCCGACTTCGACGGTGACCAGATGGCCGTTCACGTCCCGCTGAGCCTTGAGGCCCAGCTGGAAGCGCGTGTTCTGATGATGTCGACGAACAACGTTCTGTCGCCTGCAAACGGCGCACCGATCATCGTTCCGTCGCAGGATATGATCCTGGGTCTGTACTATGTGACCCTGGAACGCGAAGGCATGCCGGGCGAAGGCAAGGTCTTTGGGTCGATCGAAGAAGTTCAGCACGCGCTGGATGCGGGCGAGGTGCATCTGCACTCGAAAATCACGGCCCGGATCACGCAGATCGACGAGGAAGGCAACGAAGTTCAGAAGCGATATGAAACCACCCCGGGCCGTCTGCGTCTGGGTGCGTTGCTGCCAATGAACAACAAGGCACCGTTCGATTTGGTCAACCGCCTGCTGCGGAAGAAAGAAGTGCAGCAGGTGATCGACACCGTCTACCGTTACTGCGGTCAGAAAGAGTCGGTGATCTTCTGTGACCAGATCATGTCGATGGGCTTCAAGGAAGCGTTCAAGGCGGGCATCTCGTTCGGCAAGGATGACATGGTCATTCCGAAGGACAAGTGGAGCATCGTCGATGACACCCGCAGCCAGGTGAAAGACTTTGAACAGCAGTACATGGACGGCCTGATCACTCAGGGCGAAAAGTACAACAAGGTTGTCGATGCTTGGTCGAAGTGTAACGACCGCGTGACCGAGGCAATGATGAGCACGATCTCGGACGTTGCCAAGGCCGAAGACGGGTCGGACATGGAGCCGAACTCGGTCTACATGATGGCCCACTCGGGTGCGCGTGGCTCGGTCACTCAGATGAAACAGCTGGGCGGTATGCGTGGCCTGATGGCCAAACCGAACGGTGACATCATCGAGACGCCGATCATCTCGAACTTCAAAGAAGGTCTGACCGTTCTCGAGTACTTCAACTCGACCCACGGTGCCCGTAAGGGTCTTTCGGATACCGCTCTGAAGACGGCGAACTCGGGTTACCTGACCCGTCGTCTGGTGGACGTGGCGCAAGACTGTATCGTTCGTGAGATCGACTGCGGCACCGAGCGTGCGATCACAGCCGAAGCAGCCGTGAACGACGGTGAGGTTGTCGCCTCGCTGGCCGAGCGCGTGTTGGGCCGTGTAGCCGCTGACGATGTTCTGCGTCCGGGCACCGATGAGGTGATCGTCGCAGCCGGTCAGCTGATCGACGAACGTATGGCCGACACCATCGACGAAGCCGGCGTTCAGTCGATGCGCATCCGCTCGCCTCTGACCTGTGAGTCCGAGGAAGGCGTCTGTGCGACCTGCTATGGTCGTGACCTTGCACGCGGTACGATGGTGAACACAGGTGAAGCTGTCGGCATCATCGCGGCTCAGTCGATCGGTGAACCGGGTACACAGCTGACCATGCGGACCTTCCACATCGGTGGTGTTGCGCAAGGTGGTCAGCAGTCGTTCCAGGAAGCCAGCCAGGAAGGTATCGTTTCCTTCGAGAACCCGCAGATTCTGGTCAACGCAGCCGGCGAAAGCCTGGTCATGGGCCGGAACATGAAGCTGGTGATCAAGGACGAACACGGCGAAGAGCGTGCCAGCCACAAGCTGGGCTACGGCTCCAAGCTGTTCGTCAAGGACGGCACCAAGGTGGCCCGTGGCGACAAGCTGTTCGAGTGGGACCCGTACACCTTGCCGATCATCGCCGAGAAAGCCGGTACTGCGAAATATGTCGATCTGGTTTCGGGCCTCGCTGTCCGCGACGAGACCGACGAAGCAACCGGTATGACGCAGAAGATCGTGATCGACTGGCGCGCCGCCCCCAAAGGCAGCGACCTAAAGCCCGAGATCATTCTGGTTGGCGAAGATGGCGAGCCGGTCCGCAACGATGCGGGCAACCCGGTTCACTATCCGATGTCGGTCGATGCGATCCTGTCGGTCGAAGACGGCCAGAAGGTCGAAGCCGGTGACGTCGTCGCGCGTATCCCGCGCGAAGGTGCCAAGACCAAGGACATCACCGGTGGTCTGCCGCGTGTGGCCGAACTGTTCGAAGCGCGCCGTCCCAAGGATCACGCGATCATCGCCGAGGCCGATGGTTACGTGCGCTTTGGCCGCGACTACAAGAACAAGCGCCGCATCAGCATCGAGCCGGCTGACGAGTCCATGGAGACCATCGAGTACATGGTACCCAAGGGCAAGCACATCCCGGTCGCCGAAGGGGACTTCATCCAGAAGGGTGAATACCTGATGGACGGTAACCCTGCGCCGCATGACATCCTGTCCATCATGGGTGTCGAAGCGCTGGCCGACTACATGATCGACGAGGTGCAGGACGTGTATCGTCTGCAGGGCGTGAAGATCAACGACAAGCACATCGAGGTCATCGTGCGCCAGATGCTGCAGAAGTGGGAGATCCTGGATTCAGGCGACACCACCCTGCTGAAAGGCGAGCATGTCGACAAGCAGGAGTTCGACGCGGCCAACGAGAAGACCATCGCCCGCGGTGGTCGTCCGGCACAGGGTGAGCCGATCCTGTTGGGGATCACCAAGGCCTCGTTGCAGACGCGCTCGTTCATCTCGGCGGCGTCGTTCCAGGAGACCACCCGCGTGCTGACCGAAGCTTCGGTTCAGGGCAAGAAGGACAAGCTGGTCGGCCTGAAAGAGAACGTCATCGTCGGTCGTCTGATCCCCGCCGGTACCGGTGGTGCAACGCAGGCTGTCCGCCACATCGCGCAGTCGCGTGACAACGTGGTGATCGAAGCCCGCCGGGAAGAGGCCGAGGCCGCCGCCGCCCTGGCCGCGCCGATCATGGATGATGATATGGTCGGGGATGAGCTGGACGTTCTGGTCGAAACACCGGAAAGCCGCGAATAAACCGCGTCATTCAGAATCGAACAGAAAAAGGCCCTGCGATTTCGTGGGGCCTTTTTTCGTCGCCTCTCCTGGTACGCAATTGTGAACCGTCGTGACAGAGCACAGCCTTTGACGCGATTTCATCAGGCTTGTGGTTCTGCAATCGGTGGTTTAGCGATGTTCTGTGTTTTCGGATTATTTTGAGCTGAACAATGGACACCAAAAGCAACTCTTTCGAGGACCGAGTGGCGCGGATCAAAAAGCGTTCGGCAGAAAACACACACAAGTCGCCTATGCCTCGAACCGAGAGTATCTGGCAACGTCTGGGGTATCCCGCTGCGTTTCTGGGGGCTTTTTTACTGGGTGTTTTTGCGGTCTTCCTGTCCCGCCTGATTCAATACCAATCGGTTGGCATTCCGGTGCCCGGCAAGGTAGGAACGCAGGATTTCGTAAGCCTCGGCCTCGCAGGCGGGGCCTGCATCATGGTTATGCTGTTTTTGAAAGGTAAACTGCGAGAGTTCGCCGGGGCGCTCACGGTTGGCGCGTTGGTGACGACCTTTTTCTATCATAATTTCGTGTGGAAATATCCTGTGTTTTTCGAACTTGTATACGGGGAAGACTGGGTGGAGTTTGTAAAAGACACGACAGAGCCTTCCAGCCTGAACCTGTTCGGGACCATCCTTCCATTCGGTTGATGATTACTGCACCCCTTGTGCGTTGTTGACATCCAGCCCGACTCGGCGGCCAATGCGGGGCGATCAATTGCCCCGGAGCCCGAAGCAGCATGACTCCAAACACCAAAGGTGCTTTGCTGATGATGGGCAGCATGGCTGCCTTTACCCTGAACGACACGCTGGTGAAGGTTGCCTTGCAGGATCTGCCATTGTTTCAGCTGGTGGCCATGCGCGGGTTTCTGGCGGTATTTCTGATCTATGTGCTTGCCCGGTCACTGGGCACGTTGCATCTGAATTTTTCGCGCCATGACAAGTGGCTGGTTGCACTGCGCTGCCTTGCAGAGCTTGCGGCGACATTCTTTTTCCTGACGGCGCTGAAGAACATGCCGCTTGCCAATGTTACGGCCATTCTTCAGGCATTGCCTCTTACGGTAACATTGGGTGCTGCTCTGGTTTTTTCCGAACAGGTTGGTTGGCGACGCGCTTTGGCAATCGCCGTGGGTTTCGTCGGAATGCTGCTGATCGTAAGACCCGGGCCAGGGGGGTTCAGCGTGTATTCCATCTATGCGCTGGTTGCAGTGGTTTCGATTACAGTTCGGGACCTCATCACGCGACGCATGTCAGCCGACGTGCCGTCAATGCTGGTTACCCTTGCCACCTCGGTTTCCATAGCGGGGGCTGCGGTAATAGCCTCGGTTTTCGAAGGATGGGTTGCGGTTTCGGCAACGGCGGGTTCTCTGGTCGCGGCGGCGGCCGTGTTTGTGCTGCTTGGCTATTTGTTCAGCGTCATGGTCATGCGTCAGGGAGATGTCGGATTCGTTGCACCGTTCAGATATTCCAGCCTGATCTGGGCGCTCGGGTTGGGTTGGGTCGTGTTTGACGAATGGCCTGACAGCCTGACGATGCTGGGTGCTGTCCTGATCGTGGGTGCCGGTCTGTTCACCTTGTTCCGGGCACGTGCGCGTCAGGGCTTGGCGTGACGCCGTCTGACCACGTCCGGATCAATGGCGAAACGGGTTTGAAACTCGAGCTCCTGCTGCCGGGTAAGAGGGTTGAGCGCTACATCCATGTTTCTGGTTCGCGGTGAGTCATTGAACCGGTTCAATCCCCGTACCCACATAGGACTATCGGGTCGGGTCACAACGGGCATCGCGCGGTTGATCCTGTTATGGGCAAAATTCATGATCGCTTTCCGCTGCCCGCCCCGCACGTACATTCCCAGACCGGCAGTGATCAACGGGCGATGCACGCGCGTAGCCCGTATCCCCTCGGAATTGGCGCGGGCCAGATAACCGCAGTTGAAGTCAACGGCGACCATCGCGTGCCTTTCGAACAAGCCGACACATTCCCTGACACAGCCCCGAAACCGCTCGACAAAATCCACGGCCACTGCATCATCATCGTCGTGGCGAAACTGAAGGCAGGGTTGATCAGGATCGTTCCGCGCCGAATTCAGGACATCCTGCATGACTTTTCTGTGCCGCCCCGGAGGTTTCGCGACAATGCGCACCTGTTTCAGCCCACCGGTCAGATCGTTGAGGCGGTCAAATGCCGGCTTGGGCAGGCAGTCGCCGACCACGATCACCAATTGGAAATCTTCGTCGGACTGTTTTTTGAAACCGGGCAGGGCGACCGTCTCGAACAGGCGAAACCGTTCTTCCAACCTGTCGTGCTGGTACAGGAATTGCCGTCTTTCTTCGACACTTTCGTGCGTTGTCTGAAAGCCGCCAATTGCGGGATAGGAAAACCGACAAAGGCCAATCACTTGCATCTGTAATCCATCAGCAGATATTCGACCCGACTATGCCCTTGTCGCGGTTCAGCCGCAACCGGGACAGCGGCGCGCAGGAATGGCAATCCTACAGGCTGCATTCAACGCGCGCGCCTGGGCGCCGGGATAGGGCTGTTGACACTTGGGACGACTCCCCCTATACGCGCGTCATCTCGGTACCGGGGGCCGCCCCGTAGCCGATTCCAGTAATGAACTGGTCAAGGCCCGGACAATTTTGCAGTTCGCGCCCTCTGAGAACCAACCGCGACGTTCACCTCGGAATGGGAACGCTCGTGGGTTTTGCGCTTGTGGACGCATAAGTGCAGCGAATTTAGCCGCACGCAACGCGCGTGCATGTCATGTGTGTTGCAAAACGGGGAAAGAACCGGAATGCCAACTATTCAACAGCTGATCCGCAAGCCGCGGCAGCCCAAAGTCAAACGCTCGAAGTCCATGCACCTGGAGCAGTGCCCGCAAAAGCGCGGTGTCTGCACACGTGTCTATACCACAACGCCTAAAAAGCCGAACTCGGCGATGCGTAAGGTTGCCAAGGTGCGCCTGACCAACGGGTTCGAGGTCATCTCGTACATCCCCGGTGAAAGCCACAACCTGCAGGAACACTCGGTTGTTCTGATCCGTGGCGGCCGTGTGAAAGACCTTCCCGGTGTGCGTTACCACATCCTGCGCGGTGTTCTGGATACTCAGGGCGTCAAAGACCGTAAGCAACGTCGTTCGAAATACGGCGCGAAGCGTCCCAAGTAAGAAGGAGAGGCTGATATGTCACGTCGTCACGCCGCCGAAAAACGCGAAGTCCTGCCTGACGCCAAATTTGGCGACAAGGTACTGACCAAATTCATGAACAACCTGATGATCGACGGCAAGAAGTCGGTCGCAGAGCGCATCGTCTACAACGCATTTGACCGCGTTGAGAACAAGGTAAAGCGCGCTCCGGTCGAAGTGTTCCACGAAGCGCTCGACAACATCAAACCTTCGGTCGAGGTTCGCTCGCGCCGGGTTGGTGGTGCAACCTACCAGGTTCCGGTCGAAGTGCGCCCCGAGCGCCGCGAAGCACTGGCCATCCGCTGGCTGATCACCGCTGCGCGCGGCCGCAACGAAAACACCATGGAAGAACGCCTCGCCGGCGAACTGCTGGACGCCGTACAGTCCCGCGGTACTGCCGTTAAGAAGCGCGAAGACACCCACAAGATGGCCGAGGCGAACAAAGCCTTCAGCCATTACCGCTGGTAATTCTAGAGGCTTATCCAAATGGCACGCGAATATCCGCTCGAACTATACCGTAACTTCGGTATCATGGCGCACATCGATGCAGGCAAGACGACCTGCTCGGAACGCATCCTGTATTATACTGGCAAATCCCACAACATCGGTGAGGTGCACGATGGTGCCGCCACCATGGACTGGATGGAGCAGGAGCAGGAACGCGGCATCACCATCACTTCGGCTGCGACCACCACGTTCTGGGAACGCACCGAGGACGGTAAAACCGCCGATACCCCCAAGCACCGCCTGAACATCATCGACACCCCCGGCCACGTTGACTTCACCATCGAAGTCGAACGCTCGCTGGCGGTTCTCGACGGTGCCGTCTGCGTTCTGGACGCAAACGCCGGTGTTGAGCCCCAGACCGAAACCGTGTGGCGTCAGGCTGACCGCTACAAGGTTCCGCGTATGGTTTTCGTCAACAAGATGGACAAGATCGGCGCAGATTTCTTCAACTGCGTTCGCATGATCGAAGACCGCACCGGCGCACGTGCAGTTCCGGTTGGTATCCCGATTGGCGCCGAATCCGAGCTGGAAGGTCTGATCGACCTGGTCACCATGGAAGAATGGCTGTGGCAGGGTGAAGACCTGGGCGCAAGCTGGATCAAAGCTCCGATCCGCGACAGCCTGAAAGACATGGCTGAAGAATGGCGCGGCAAGATGATCGAAGCGGCCGTCGAAATGGACGACGACGCGATGATGGAATACCTGGAAGGCAATGAGCCCGACGTTCCGACCCTGCGCAAACTGCTGCGCAAGGGCACACTGGAAATCGCGTTCGTTCCGGTGCTGGGTGGTTCTGCGTTCAAGAACAAAGGCGTTCAGCCGCTGCTCAACGCTGTGATCGACTATCTGCCCAGCCCGCTGGACGTTGTCGATTACATGGGCTTCAAACCCGGTGACGAGGACGAAGTTCGGGACATCGCCCGTCGTGCTGACGACAACATGGCGTTCTCGGGTCTGGCGTTCAAAATCATGAACGACCCCTTCGTCGGTTCGCTGACCTTCACCCGGATTTATTCGGGCGTGCTGAACAAGGGTGACTCGATCCTGAACTCGACCAAAGGCAAGAAAGAGCGCATCGGTCGTATGATGATGATGCACTCGAACAACCGGGAAGAGATCGAAGAAGCGTTTGCAGGCGACATCATCGCGCTGGCGGGTCTGAAAGACACCACCACCGGTGACACCCTGTGTGACGCGAAGGATCCGGTGGTTCTGGAAACCATGACCTTCCCCGATCCGGTGATCGAGATCGCGGTCGAGCCCAAAACCAAGGGCGACCAAGAGAAAATGTCTCAGGGTCTGGCGCGTCTGGCGGCCGAAGACCCGTCCTTCCGTGTGGAAACCGATCTGGAATCGGGTCAGACCATCATGAAGGGTATGGGCGAACTTCACCTGGACATCCTGGTTGACCGCCTCAAGCGCGAGTTCAAGGTCGAGGCCAACATCGGTGCGCCGCAGGTGGCCTATCGTGAAACCATCTCGATGCCGGTCGAACATACCTACACCCACAAGAAACAGTCGGGTGGTTCGGGTCAGTTCGCCGAGGTCAAGCTTGAGATCACTCCGACCGAGCCCGGCGAAGGTTATTCGTTCGAAAGCCGCATCGTTGGTGGTGCTGTTCCGAAGGAATACATCCCGGGCGTCGAAAAAGGCATCCAGTCTGTCATGGACAGCGGCCCTCTGGCTGGCTTCCCCGTGATCGACTTCAAGGTTGCCCTGCTGGACGGTAAGTTCCACGACGTCGACTCGAGCGTTCTGGCGTTCGAAATCGCTGCCCGTATGTGCATGCGTGAAGGCATGCGCAAAGCCGGCGCGAAACTGCTGGAACCGATCATGAAGGTCGAAGTGATCACCCCGGAAGAATACACCGGCGGTATCATCGGCGACCTGACCTCGCGTCGTGGCCAGGTGTCTGGTCAGGAGCCGCGCGGCAACGCAATCGCGATCGACGCGTTCGTTCCGCTGGCGAACATGTTCGGTTACATCAACACCCTGCGTTCGATGTCGTCGGGCCGTGCCCAGTTCACCATGCAGTTCGACCACTACGATCCGGTTCCGCAGAACATCTCGGACGAGATCCAGGCGAAATACGCATAAGCGAAGATTTGGGGGAGCGTGGGTATCACGCTCCCTTCATTACCGAAAAAGGAGGCCATCATGGCAAAGGAAAAGTTTGAGCGTACAAAACCGCACGTCAACATCGGCACGATTG
>NZ_WVQX01000008.1:0-190346 GCF_013110595.1 Ruegeria sp. HKCCD6428 | reverse complement strand
TCCTTTGCTTCCCAACTTCATTCGACCGGCGTTGAAAATTCCGGCACGCGCTTGATCTCTCTTAGTTGCCCTTTGGCACACCCCTTAGTGACTGCCTTCACTCCGCATTAGAAAACGATTCGGGTTCTTAGACCGAACAGGGTAATCCGGTCCTGATCGGGATTTAGAAGCGGGTCGGAAATGAATTGTACCGATGGCGTGATCTGCAGTCCGGGTGAGATTGAAAAGCGGTAGAAAGCTTCAAGCGTGAACTGATCGCCATCTATGCCTCTTGCTTCGGCCCAGTTTAGGCCCAGACCGGCCAAATCGGTGTTGCGACCATAGTAACCGAGACCGGCAGAAATCGACCGTTCATAAAGCGCTGCGGTTCCCTTCGAGGCCCCTGCACGGAAGAACGGCATCCATTTATTGTCAACAAACCATGCGGCGGAAAACGCTGCGCCGTAATCTTCTGCTCGACTGCCATCGTCAGCCGCATCCGCATGCCAGAGGGTCAGATGGATATTGTCGAAGTAGATGCGATCAAAGCCGGACGTGTACCCAAGTTCGAGCGACTTGAAGAGATTGCCGTCGCTAAACACATCAAAGTTTGGATCGGACGGGTCGGCGTTTGCGTCTGATACGCTGGCAACGGCGTAGAGGTTCTCGCTCAGCTTTACCCCACCGGCAATACCAAGGCCTTGGTTGGGCGTGTTGATTGTCGGGTTGGTATTGAAAGACAGGTTTTGAAAACCACTGTAGGGGCTTACCAACCCGTAGATATCCACAAAGTCCGTTACATCAATCTGCCCGATTTGCAGCGTCCACGACCCGTTTTCAGCCCTTTGGGTCCAGAACAGATTGGTCAGAAGCAAACCGTTGTCATTGAAGGCTGTCCCGGTGATCGAAAGCGCTCCGCCATCCAGCCCAAGAAACTGCGGGGCCACATCGGTATAGCTGTGCCGGTCTTCTATTTTGAATGTCAGAGACCCCCGTTCAGTTGCCTGCCAACTCCCGTAGAATCGCGCAATTCCGCTGGCCGCTTCGCCGGTTCCCAGATCCGCATTCGTGGTTTGGCCTAACGCCAGGTAATCAATATTGAACCGAAACCCACCCTCAGCCAGTTGGTCTTTCCACTCAAACCAACCCGGTGCGATGTTGCGTGGAAAATCGGAACGGTATTGTGGGTCGGTGAGCCCATCTCCGGGGGTAAGATCAGCTTCGACCGAAGAGGGCCCGGAAAGTCCTTGCGCCGAGGCAGCGCCAGCGACAGCAATACTTAGTGTAGCAGCCAGAAGTCTTATCATTCAGACGCCCTTGCCCTACCGGTCTTGCGATTGCCCGCCGCGCGAATGCGATCAGCGGCGCGCTGCTTCCATTCCAGCCTGTCAGCATTGGTTTCGAGCGTTTCGACACTTTCCGTTTCCAACTGGAAAGTCGCGTTCATGGGCATCTGGCCATCCACAACCATCATATTCTGAACAGACGGATCGATGGTCAGCATGCCCGTCAGCCGAACAGGTTCATGAAAATAGCTGGGCGCCCAGTCCCCGTTCAACCGCACACGGATCATCTGGTTGGGCGGAGGGGGAGGCATGTGACTGCACATCCCGCGTTCCGGAACCAAATACGCCACAGTCCGACCGTCCGGATCATTCGGAGCAGGAATGGCAAAGCCCGCAAGCGTGATTTTTTGACCGTCGAATTCCGGATTTCCGTTCGTGCCAGCCTTTCTTCGACGTTCCGTTACAACCTCCCGCTGACCGAGTAGCCAGTCGACATCAATTCCATTAGCTGCCAAAGCATCCTCAGTCTCGGTCAGAAGCATTTGCCACTTTTGCCGCTCGTCTTCACTACCACCGTCCTGCTGCAACCTGCCGCGTATACGCACAACGAAAAGAACATCGTCGAACTGTTCGGGGCTGAGATCACGATAGGGGTCATCAAAGACCTGCGCAGACGGATCTGGCAGGTCTGCCCAGTCCAACGCGGTTCCAGGCGTCGCCGCAGCATCATAACCGCACAAAACCAACCCTGCGAATACTGCGGAACAAAACCAATTTCGCATGAATCCTCTCCGGCTGCTTTATCTGGTCAATCCAGTGTGTTTTTGTAGATCACACCGTCCTTCATGATCAGGCGGATTGTTTCCGGGCTGTCCGGCCTCGGGTCGGCCCCAAACCATTGATCACCCGTTCCAACCATCGAGAAATCTTCGAGCGGATTACCGTCGATCAGCAGGATATCCGCATAGGCGCCTTCCTCGATCACACCGAGCTTGCCAGCTGTGTAAGGGTTCGAGAAATCGCCTGACAATGCTACGACCTCACCGCCGATTGACGTAAGCGTCACCATCGACTGGTACGGTCCGAAGAACTCGTTATTGAGATGTTTTTCATAAGCAATCTGGATGTTGCATGCTTCCACTGATCCCACGCAATCGGTCTGAAATCCGCGTTTTACCGGGCATTCCTTCATATTAGGAATGTAGTTCGCGAAAGTCGCGGACGCCGATATCGCTTTCGCGAGGCTCTTGGGCTCGTTCTTGACCGATGGGATATCCAACAAACCCGGATCAAAAGCCGTGAGGTTGGTCGTTATGTAAGCTCCTTTCTCGTTCATAATCTCGGCAATCTCGCAATCGAAGGAGAAGCCGTGTTCAATGGACATTACACCGGCCTCAAGGGCGTTCATGATTGCTTCCTTGCGATAAGAATGCGCCATGACATAGGTGCCGTATTCGGTGGCAACCTGAACGGCAGCTTCGATTTCTTCCTTGGAGCCGGCGAGCAACTGCCATGGGTCAAAGGCCGAGATCACTCCACCCGACTGCATGAATTTCAGCTGTGTCGCCCCCATGCGCATGTTATTACGACCATACAGGTAGACATCATCGACACCGCTGACCTGTTGCGCCATGTTCAGATTACCGAAGTTGGTCTGTCCGCCCGGCGGCGAGGTGAAGGATGCGAAGTCAGCGTGGCCGCCGCGTGTCCCGAGGAACGCGCCTGACGCATAGTGACGAGGACCGACGATCTGTCCGGCGTCGATGGCCCTCCGCAGACCGCCGTTGGCGCCGCCAGCATCTCTTACAGTCGTAAATCCTTGCATCAGGTACATCTCGGCCATCCTGGTTCCATGGATGCCAAAATCCTCCCAGGTCGAGTTCGTTTCCATGGAAGCGATAGACGGTCCCATGAGCATGAGGTGTGCGTGAAGCTCGATGAAGCCAGGTGTTAGTGTCCTACCGCCGCCATCGATCACCTCCGCATTGGGGGCATCGATCGCATCAGTTGAGACGACCTTGATAAGGTTGCCCTCAACCAGAACGCTTGCATTTTCGATCCGCTGTTCATTGACGCCATCGAAGACATGCACGTTGGTAAACAGCGTTTGGGGTTCTTCTTGATCCTGAGCCTGCGCGGTCGTCGAAAAAGAAAGAACTGCCGCGACAATTGCCGTCGAGCAAAGAGACATTCGTAAGCCGGACATAAGTACTCCCTTCATATTCATGTTTTGCCAACTATAGTCTGGAATTCATTGGCTCGGTTGCCCCTTTTGAATTAGGATGTACGAATGTGACTGCAAAAATGGCCACTTCTTAAAGCTAATCCAGACAAGGGTTATGAGCTTGCCTTTCAACTCCACCTCCCGAGAGCATAGCGAGGGCTTTATTCGCCTCTCTTTAGCTGCTCCGTTTCTGCAATATCTCACCGAACGTAAGATCAATCCGCAACCAGCATTGGATCAGGTCGGATTGAAAGCCGAACTGTTGACTAACCCATCCGTGTTCGTTCACTCAGAGTTGGTTTACGGCTTGGTAAATGCTTTCTCAGAAGTGTCAGGGGATCGATACCTTGGACTGAATGTCGGAGAGACGTTTGACCTGCAAGAGTGGCCTCCATTCGCTCAAGCCCTGCGAACTACAAAGACGCTGTTCGAGTTTTTTACCCGCTTTGTTGGGCTCGTACCTCAGGAGTCCAATTCTGTGCGGCACAGCCTCATTATTGAAGCGGACAAAGCGACTTATCGTGTCGATAGACAACAGGAGCCAACTGTCCCACCCGTTCAGGTAACAGGTTTTGGTGCTGCAATCTATGTACGCCTGTTGCAGACCGTCGTCGGCGATGCCTGGGACTCTTCGCGTGTGCGATGGGAAAGCAGATACATCAATGGTTTGCCTGTCAAATACAAAGGGATCGAGGTTGGCCTTGGAACCGATCCCGGAATGCAAATTAGTTTTCCTGTTGAATGGTTGTTTTTACACCATGTCTCTGACGGCTCTGCCAAGCCGATGGCCTCACCGCGACAAGATGAAGAAGTAACTGTGGTGGCTGCTTTGCGCTCTGTATTGCGCGGCAAACTGGATGAAACCGATTTGGGGCCGGAGATGGTGGCCGAGTTGCTGGGAATACAGCCGGAACGGTTCCTGAAAGCGCTTCAAAAACAAGGCACAACGTTACCGCGCGAAATCAAACGGCTGCGTATCGATGTCGCCAAGGAACACCTCAAAGAAGACCAGATGACAATTGCGGAGATTGGTCTGATGCTAGGCTATTCTGACAAGTCCCATTTCACTCGCTTTTTCCGAGGTCAGACCGGAATGACACCGACCAAGTTCCGAAGCAAGTAAATGTGGTCGAGCCAAATGAACGCTTCGAAGATTAGGTCCTCGTGGGATCAGTTCGGAGAAGTTGTAGTGCGACGTTGAACAGGTTAGTCGACGACATGAATGGTTGGTTGCCACCGCCGATACAACCTCTGCAACTGGCCGTTTCGTTGTGTATTTCGGAGTTAGCAAAGCTTGGTTGCGAAGGTCCGCTTCGGGCTGATTGTGGTCCTTTAGAGCAAGAATGCGGATGGCTGCAAAGTCCGCTACTCGGACCATGGTCCTGTTCAAACCAAAGTCCGGTTCCGCACATAAGCAGTCAGAGGGACGTCAAAGCAGACGTTGCCCCCGTGCTGAGCCCCATGGCTATATGTATATGTGTCCTGTTTCTTGTGACGCCTCTCGGATCAATTTCCGGTTTGGCGTCACAGTATTTAGGACGGCCTCGATTCAAACTGGCTCAACCACCACCCAACCGTCACAACCATTGGGACGGAGTGTCCTGTTTTTTGTGCGGGGCTTCTGTTTTTGCCGCCAAGACACGAAACGCTTCGTTGCTGGTTTTCCGTCGCGTGTCGGCACTTCGCCCAGCGCCCAGACTGATGCCTTGCCGATACCAGACGGACCAAGATGCGGGGCTTTTGTCATGGTAATGAACCCGCGTTGCTGAAGTTCACGAAACCAAGGGCCAACCGTGTTGCGGTGAACGTTTAACGCCGTTGCCGCGTCGCGGTGGCTTAGAATGATATCGCCGTTGTTTGATCCGTTGTAGCGGCGTTTCAGTTCGACGTAGAGCGCCCTTGGACCCGGTGGCAGGGTTGCCCAGGCTTCAGACGCTTGCAGCCACTCAGGAAGCTGGACATGACGCCCAGTCCCCTTTTTCTGACGTTTGTACGGCCTTGCCATTACTTGCACCCTTTCTGGGTCATCAGGGCCAGCCAAACGCTCACTTCGCGGATTTCAGTCTTGTGTGAAATTATGCGCTCGTCCAATAGCGCCTTGCACGTCCAGAGAATCCGTCTCTGGTTTGAATACCATTGATTGCTGCTCATAACCGTGTGCCCTTCGTTGTTGAGCAAACAAGGCGCTGGGCGTATGGTGCAGACGTTCCCGCAAAGAACATTCCCGCCCCACGCCCAGGCGCCAGGTCTGGGTGGGGTGGGTCTTATTGCCTATGTGCGGCGATTGCAGCGTCGATATCAGCTTCGGCCCAATACAGGCGCGAACCGATTTTCACGGGCTTGGGCAATCGGCCCAATTCCACGTCGCGGTAGATAGTGGTGCGGCCTCGGCCACCGAGTTTTTCTTGCAGGTCGCGGAAGGTGAGATAACGCATCTGAGAACGCTCGTTTGTGCTGCGCGGTACACAAAAGGTCGGCCATTTTTTCGAATAGGGGAATAAGGAAACAAGATGTTCCCCTAGGGGACTATCAACTTCCCCCACTTGCTATAATCCGTGTCAGCTAGGCCTCAAACTACGTATCTGACTTACTAATTCGTTGGACGGTGTAACCGGTGGGTAACTGTTCTCAATCGTGCCGCCTTCAAACTGCACTTTCCATAAGTTCCAGTCTGATACGCTAGGCCAAGCTTCGATAATTCGCTGATAGTGCAAAACGGTGGACACCAACTTGAGTGTTTTAGGCAGTGGTTGGACCATAGGATGTGAGGGCCCACTATCAGCCCCGATAAGAGTTTTTGCCGCACAAATATGTGCTGCTGACCTGTATTTTCGGAAATAGGATTTGATCGTGGAGATGTCTCCAACAATAGCTTTCTCTTGGTAATCCCACCCGTTGGGTTTAGGTACCTTAAACAGTATCTTGTCGGAGCTGTACGCTAGCTCAGATGCGATTTTACTCGCTTCGTTGATGCTTGTTGGACTGCCGTCTTCATTTAAGTGCGCCATTATCAACGCAACTATGCCAGACAGATACACTTGTGCAGAGCGTTTATTTAGAGCGTGCAATACACTCTGAGTCACATCGCTGAAACGCCAATTCTTAGGGTCAGAATGATGGCTATGAAACTCTGATTGCAAAAGCTGAAGCGCCTGCAACGCACTTTTGTCGTCGTATGCGTAGAACGCCAGAATATCGAGGCTTTGAACAGCCGTCGGTTTAATACTTCCGTCGTTTTGGTTAATATAGAAGCAACGATTCATAGCTGTACAATCTTCTGGTCCGCTTTAGCCAATTGTTGCCGCGCCCATCGATCCATTAGCGTTTTTCTTTGTTCAAGAAAATCCGTTCGTCGATAACTCCGCTCCACAGCTCCGCCGACAACATGGCCCAGCGCCGTCTCTGCAATATCGTGCGGGGTATTGGTCGCCTCGGCAACCCAATCGCGGAAGCTGGATCGAAACCCGTGCGGACGCTCCACCATGCCGCGCCGCTCCATAAGCTTGCTCATGGTCATGTCCGATATCACGCCCTTGCGGACACCGGGGAATAGGAAGCCATCTCTCGCAAACGGAGTGGCCTCAGCAATTACACTTTGGGCCTCTTTCGACAACGGCACCCGGAAATCACTTGTCGCACCCTTGCGCCCTTTCATGGCCTCTGCGGGGATTGTCCAGATATCACCGTCGATCTGGTCAAGGTGCAGGTAACGCAGGGGATAGCTACGCACCGCTGTCAGTATCAGAAGGCGCAGCGCCAGTTCAGCGGTCGTGCCGCCATCCAAGGATTGATAGAACGCGGGCACATCCTTCCACGGCATGGCCGGGATATTGGTCACCTTGTGCCTTTGCTTGCCCAATAGGGCTTTAGCCTTTTCCGTCGCCTGCAGATCCACGTCCAAGCCCAGCGCTGCCGCATGGCGCATACAGATAGACAGGCGGTTCATGGCTTTGCGCGCCGTATCGGCCTTGGTGTGCCAGATCGGAGCAAGGGTGTCGCGTATGTCGCGCTGGTCAATCTGCGATACGGGCATTTTTCCCAGCTTCGGCAAAACGTGCAGTTCCAAGGGGCTGAACCACCGCCCAGCCTTCCCGTCGCCTTTCAATTCGGCCTTGCGGCTTTCAAAGGCGTCTTTGGCGATGTCGGCCAGAATGTTGAGATTGCGTTGAGCTTCGCGGCTCTGGCGTCCCCGCTCCTTTATGGCGTCTTTGCCAACCCGCACCACCGCCTGCCATTTCTCGGCTGCTTGCCGCGCTGCTTTCAACGAAACCGCCGGGAAGCTGCCAAGCCCCATTTCATGCCGCCGCCCGAACAGGGTGTAGCGCAGAAACCATTGCGCGCCGCCATCGGGCCGCTTGTGAAACCATAGACCGCCCCCGTCCGAATACTTGCCTGGGGCTTTAGCCTTGAGTTCAGCGCTGGAAAGTTTGTGTTTTGGCCGTGCCATTCTATATCCACCTTTCTACCCACCCCTAGATATGGGGTATAGTGGTACAGAATGGTATGGCGTGAAACAAATAAATGTATATTTCAGACATGGTTAGAGCAAGATGGGTGTTCCATGGTGCTCCAAGATTTTAGTTTTGGATGCCCTTCAGCGGCACCAGATTTCATCGAAATCGTAAGGGAAATACTTCTGCTAAGAAAGAATTGTTCTTACTATGTTCTTGTGCCGGGATATATATAACGCAGTTAAAACGGACGTCCGCATGCTCTATAGCGAAGGATCGCTTCGAGCCCGTATTGACCGATGCTGTATTGATCACGAGCGTCTGGTCTCAAAAAAACGGGCCAAAATGTCACAAAATCAAAAGCGATTTTGTCAATGGTTCGTGACACAAGATTTATGAACGATTTCGGTGATGGTGCGAAAAGTGACAGAATCGACCGTTTTTGCAACAAACCGACCTGAGTTCTGCCACTTTGAGTAGAGACTGTGATGGGTTCGGGGCACTTATCTTCCCAAGGAATGTGTTGACACTGGCGGCTCCCATTCCGAGACTATGCAAACCGTTTCACCTCCTTGAGGTTCGCCGTTTGCCTAACCTAATTGCCTGTCCATCATGCGGCAAAGAAGTCAGTCGAAGGGCTCGATCCTGCCCACAATGCGGAGAACCAGAACCGGGAACGGCACAGCGGCAATATGACAAAGAGAGGCTTCTGAGCGAGTTTCAGGATCGAGTTTTGCCCGCCAAAGTGATCCATATCGTCGATTTTGGCGCTTATGCGCAAATCTCCTATGATGGGATGATTTTTGATGGTCTTGTCCACGTCTCACAACTCTCGAACTCGCGCTTAGAGCATCCTAATGAGATAGTTTCAGAAGGAGATACTATCTCCGTAAAAGTCCTGGGAATAAGTGAGCACGGTATACCCCGCTTATCAATGAAGGATGCGTGACCGGGAATTCTAAGATTTACATCGATCAACTCAGGGCGGTGCACGCACTTCAAACCCAATTCGACCGTTTTTGATAATGCGGCAATCGTCAAAGCAACCATTGGCGTAGCCGCAGCGAAGGGGCGCTTTGTCCGAATAGTGATCGCTCGCGATATTCGGGCGAACGACTACAACGAACCCATTTTAGCCATGAAACATGAGCGCGTTTTTGGTGAAGTGCTATCCCTCCGGAGTGTACCAAATGGGCGAAGTATAAGCCCGTTCTTGTGTGGATGTCGGTACTTCTTCAGGTAGTTCGTCGCCGAACCGAATAGCTTCGTAAACCGTCCATCGCGGCGTGGGGATTTCCAGCACGCGCGCGTAGTAAAAAGCCTTTTGTTCCGGATCAAATTCGGGATCAGACCAGACGGTTATCAATTCTGGCGATCCGATTGAGTTCGTGAACGTACCGGTTTCGACGTTCACGGTATTGCCGACAGGCGGCAGCTTGCCATCCGCACCGAGATCCCGATCGCCGGACCAGACGACATCAAAAACCTTTTCTTGCGTCTCTCCGTCTTCTGTTAGCCAGCCCTTGACTATCTGAATACGATCCAGATTACCCGAGTACGGATCCTTGAGTGCAGCGACGAGAAAATTTGGCGCTAAGGCATCACCGGGCGCTTTCGGTAGATCTGCCCCCATGGGTACGCCTTTGTCATAACCAATCTTCGCAGGAAGCCACGATTGAGCGTCGTTTTCTTCGAAATCCCATCCCCCGAAGAAACGTACCGTGATCCGACTGCCTGTTGTCCCATATACTTCCTTACGTTCCATCGCGTCGAAAATAGATGCTCGTGTATTTTCTTCGGCCCAAACCGCCGCATAACCAGAGGCAGCCATCTGCCAGCCCAGAATTTTGGTCGCTTCAAACTCGCCGACAACATGCTGCCAACGCCCAGGCTCAGGTTCCACGCCCGAGTGCTTACCAAAAAAGTTATCTTCCTGGGCTGTCGCCAAAGCCGTGTGACTGTCTGTGGATCCCACGACACCGAACTTGTAAGGGTTGGTCCCAAGCTGCGCCTCGAGCTTCAGGCCATTTTTTAAAGCCTCGCGAGCATACTCGTACTGCAACATCCAGTCTTCTTTGGGGACAGGGCCAAGGTTTGCGACGTCCCACGTTTCGTAATCTGCAAACTCGTCATTTGGGCTCAGGAACGGGTGGGCCTCGCCGTCGCCTTTGATCTGAGTGATCTCATAAAGTGGCTCCCATTTTGCGCGTCTTTCCGCGTAATCTCCTGTGAGCGGTTCGCCGGTATCGGGGTTTGTCTCGACAGGAAACATCAAGCCATTGGAAACATTGCCATTGTGCGCCAATGCGAGGACGCGCCCTCCTGTCGTTTCTTCGTATCTTTCCATCCAATCCCACAGATCTTCCGGATTGAATGTCTCGGCAGTCGTAAACGGCAACATTTGCCGCGCCCGAATCCTGTCGTCCCTATAGATGACATTGCGGTGCAAGTTGTTGCCACCTTCCGTCGAGGTCCATTCGTAGCCGATAAACGCGGTAAACGATCCCGGTTGATCATAAGCATCTGCAGTTTCCGTAAAGTCATCCCAAACTGACTGTACGAAACGACGGTCAGCAATCGCCTCCGGCAAAGTTTCACCGGTAATTCCAGCGAAAGTCTCGATAACCTCCATTGTCGCTCCAAGGGCAACATTCCCTCCTTGGTTCAACCTGTCGTTCCAGTCGCGTAACGTTGGATCGCCCATCAAAGTTGCGTTCCCCGCGACGATCTCGTTCATCGCGCCCATCGCGTCTGAATGGTCTGAAACAACGAGCCAATCGAGCGGGCGAGACAGCTTCGCCCGTAGGCCGTGAGAAGTAGTTACTTCTTCTCCACGCGCAAACCGAAACGCGTCTGAAGGCGAAAGAAGTACACCAAACGCACGCGCGTCGAGTGAGAGCGATGTATGCAAGTGGGTGTCGCCCCAAAGAGGTCTAGTTGGAAAGTCGCGTCCTGCATAAGGCGAAAACGCATCTGATGCAGGGGCATGCATGTCGGCCCCCGAGATGGTCATTTCACCAACTTGTCCACCCTCGGCGGTTTCCTGTGCCCAAGCAGAGGTCGAGGACAAACAGAGACAAAAGAATAAGGTCGCACTGAAAGGAACATTCATGGCTATATTCCCAGCTAATCAGAATATAACTCATGCGACCATTCTCATATGCTTGCTGTCAACCTCGTTTTTGTTTCCGCGAAGAGCTTCAGTACTTGGTTGAATTGGTGTGTAACTACCCAAATCCCTCGCCGCGTCTTAGTCTCGTTTACGGCGGAACCAAACAGCGGCTTTGTCCGCAGAGCATTCACTGATGCACTGCGCAACGAGGACGGCTCCGAGCCCAGATCAAACGTTCATTTCTAACCGCTTATAGCCTTTGAAAGTCGCATGCGGGCGTTCAGTGTAAGCCTGATGGTAGCTGCTTTCGTTGACTTCCGACTTCCTCAAAGTACGCACATGCGATTGCACTAGAGCTTGATGCGGAATGCCGCGAAGCCATCTGCTCCATCTCCGGCATCTTCGATTAAAACGCCTTTGACATCGGCGATGTAGTCTCGGGCCTTTGGGCCGGTCTCGAATAGCACGGTTGTGTTCTCTAAAGGAGCAAATGACCAGTTGCCGTCCGCTTTTGGGTTGATCGTTCCCTGTTCGACAATATAGCGCACGATAACGTCGCGATTAGTGTCCGGGGCTTCGAACACGATTGTATCACCCAATGCGCCGGGGAATGAACCGCCACCCGATGCACGATAATTGTTTGTGGCGATGATGAACTCCATGTCATCGGTGACCGGTTCGCCTTGGAAGGACAAGTTCACAATTCGAGCCGCATCGGGATTCACCTCTTCCCCCTTTGGCCCAAAGCGCGACGGCTGCGACAGGTCGATCTGGTATGTTACGCCATCCATCACATCGAAATTGTAGGATGGAAACTCTGGATTCAGAAGAACCGCATCCTCTGAGCCTCGCTCGATCTGGTTGAACATACCGGCCGAACGCTCCAGCCAACCACGCAGTTGAACACCGTTCACCCGCACCGCGCGCACTGTGTTGGGATAGAGATACAGATCAGCCACATTTTTTATAGCAACATCCCCGACCGGGACGTCGGTGTAATAGTCCGGGCCCCCGCGACCACCCGCCTTGAACGGCGCCGCCGCTGACAGGATCGGCAATCCTTCGTGCTCGGTGCCTTTCAGCATTTCTTCGACATACCATTTCTGTGCGATCGAAACGATCTGTACAGACGGATCATCAGCAACCAATGCAAAATAGCTGTGCAACGGGGCAGATGTTTTGCCAACGGCTCGACGGACATAGGCGAGCGTTTCGTCGTGATCCTTCGCAACCGAGTCGAGAACCTTCTGATCGTCTCCGACCAATGCAGTGATTGAGCGGTCTTCATTGCGTTTGGAAATCGCGCGGGCCTCGGACGTGGTGGTAACCACGCGCCACTCATTTCCTTCCCGTTCCAGCAGCAGGTCCAACAACCCAAGATGTGAACCCCAGAAGCCGCCCATAACAGCAGGTTTACCCATCAGGGTGCCCTTTTCGACGTCGATGCCGGGTCGGTCCGCAAATGTCGGCGAGGGAAAGACAAGGTGATTGTGCCCCGTGACCAGAGCGTCGATTCCGTCAACACCCGCCAAAACGACTGAGGCGTTTTCCATACCGTCCTCATGATTGGCGTCGCCGATCCCAGAATGTGAAAGGGCGATGATTAGGTCACATCCTTGTTCCTTCATCTCTGGCACGTATGCCCGCGCGGTTTCGACGATATCGCGGGCCTGAACATTGCCTTCCAGATGCTTTCGGTCCCAGTTCATGATCTGCGGCGGCGTAAAGCCTATGACACCGATTTTGATTGAGTGCTTGGTCCCATCACCCATTTCGATTTCACGGTCGATGATTGTATATGGTTTGATCAGCGTTTTGTCGTCACGCGGAGTTGCGCCTTGTGACTTTGCAACATTGGCCAAAACGACCGGGAACTCTGCGCCCGCGAGTGATTTTTCCAGGAAATCCAGCCCGTAGTTGAATTCGTGATTGCCCAGAGTTGCAGCATCATAGCCAACAGTGTTGAACGCGGTGATGATGGGGTGCGCATCCCCTTCTTTCATGCCACGCTCATAGGCGATGTAGTCGCCCATTGGGTTCCCTTGAAGAAAGTCACCGTTGTCGACCAAGATCGAATTTGTCGCCTCAGCGCGAATTTCGTTGATGATTGAGGCCGTACGGGACAAGCCCACTGTGTCACGGGGTTTGTCGGCATAATAGTCATAGGGGAACACATGAACATGGATGTCCGTTGTTTCCATGATGCGCAGATGCGCTTGATTGTTGGATGCCAAAACTGAAAAAGGATGCAAGGTGATGGCCGCTGCACCGGCTGTTGTTGCAAGAAATTGGCGACGCGAAATTGACGAGCGGTTGGAAAAAGACATGGGTCACCTTTCGAGTTGGCTGGCAATGAGAATAGTTGCCGGTATTGCATAACGATCTTATGACAGTGTCTTCTAACACATTTTGCAGACTTATTTCAGGGGATATGGACGATCCCATGCACCAGATCCATGAAGTCGCTAAATGATTGGATCAGGTGAAACCAAGCCGGGACTGGTTTGACAACGTATGTGAAGAATAATCAGTGCCTTTTCCCATCACCCGTGCTGTATTGTCGGCGCAAAACTATTCTGGAGATGGTTGTTGGAGCCGGCATTTGCCGATGTGTTGCCCATGCCTGCCAGCGACGTACACTACCGATAATCGACGTGAACGACGCTGCCCGCGTTGCCGTTGCCATGACTTAAGAAGGACGCACCGGGATACATCTTTTGTTGTCACGCAATCTCCGTACCTGAGGCCCAGTGAAAGCTGACTGTAAACATTTGGCCAATCGTCGACTCAGAGCAGGCGGCCGAAAAACATTTAGCTCCGCCGCGACATTTCGAAAGTCTGGTGTTACTGACGGTGAGTTATGATGCTAAAACCCTCTTCGGGTGATGGTGGCACAAAATGCCGCGCAATACGCCGATATTGATCTTCCGTCGCTGCAAATGCATGCGCGCCTTCTCTGTTGCGCTTGTGCAGCCGGTGCAGACAAACCTCATCTGACACATCCAAAAAGTGAAGGTGGTGCTTCGCAGCAGTGTCTTCCAGCAGGTCGCGCATCCAGGCCCTGTTTTCAATTGTGTTCGCTGGAAAATCGAGAACGGCCGAAACGCCAGCCTTCAGCAGAGCAGCCACGTGAGGACCCATGACCAGTCGCAGTTTCAAAGCGCAGTCTACATAATCCTGCAAGGACTTCATTTGATCCCCAAACAGCGCGCTAAGCCATTCATCTTCTGAAATGAGCACGGCCCCGTCACTTTTCGCAAGTCTCGCTGCCAGAGTTGATTTTCCTGAAGCAATTTTGCCGCATAACAAGTGGAGCGTTGGAATAGCCTGTAACATAGAGCGAACTCCCGGATTACCTGATGGTCCCTGCGCTAAGTTGGTCTGCCAATTGATCAAACACCAACCTGATCCTTCGTGCGGTATGTAGCTCGGAGTGCGTCGCCAGCCAAATCGGGAACTTAAACGGCTCACGGTCGGGGAGCACGCGCTCGACGCCGGGTGTTAGGGCAGCCACGTCATCCGACATTACACATATGCCAAACCCTTGGCGCACCAGCTCCCAGGATACAATCCCGCTTTGTGAGCCGACCCGGAAGCTTTTTCGGGTGACCTTAATGCCCGCCGGATCAAGAAAACCGATCATCGTGTCAATGTCACCAAATCCGACAAAGTCCAACTTAGCGAGTTCGCCTTCATTTTTTGGCCGTCCAACCTGATCAAGGTACGAAGGTGCCGCGTAGAAATGTGCCGTGGCCTCGGCGACAAGCTTTGCCGTCAGATCCGGCTGCGTCGGACGTACATGTCGGATGGCGATATCAGCCTCACGTCGCTGTATGTCTCGTATGTCATTTGCAGCAACGATGTCTATCTCCAGTCGCGGTGCTGCAAGTCGGATCTTTTTCAGTATAGGCGGTAGCTGATAGGCAGACATCACATCGGACGCAGTGATCCTGACTTGACCTTCAACAGCTTGCGACTGACTTGTCGCAGTAAGTGAAATCCTGTTCGCCACATCCGCCATTTCTCTGACATGCAACAAAAGCTCGGCGCCAGCAGTCGTCAAATTAAGCGACTTGCCGACTCTTTCGAACAGGGTGATGCCAAGTGCCATTTCCAGCGCGGCAACTTGCCGGCCGACAGTGGGTTGAGTTTGCTCAAGAACGCGCGCCGCTGCGGAAAACGAGCCTTCTTCGGCGGTGGCAAGAAAGGACCGCACCTGATTCCAGTCGAAATTGATGGCTTTCCAGTTCATGCATTTATGCATAACACTTCTGCGGATTGTGGCAATTTCATAAATGATTGTTTGGAAGTAAAGGATACGGCAACAACCTTGTAAGAGAGTAATGAAATGGCTGCTTTATCCAAGGATGCTGCATTCTGGAGTAAAATCTCGCGAAAGTATGCGGCAGACCCAATCCGCAACATGGAAGGGTATCTGAAAACACTCGAGCTGACGAAGTCGTACCTGAATGCCGAGGACAACGTACTGGAAATCGGGTGCGGGACGGGTTCAACCGCGCTGCTGCTTGCGCCGCATGTCGCCCATGTCACTGCCACGGATCTCGCTCCGGGCATGATCGAAATTGCCGATGAGAAGCTTGATAAAGAAGGTCTGGAGAATGTCACTTTCAAGGTGGCCGACGTTCTTGAGCACAGTTTTGACGAAGGCTCTTACGATGCCGTCTTGGCGCATAACTTGCTTCATCTTCTGCCCGATTTGGACCAAGCGCTCGAGCACATTGCTGCGCTGACAAAACCGGGTGGGCTTTTCATATCCAAAACCGTCTGCGCGCCTGAGAGCGGTGGTTTCCAGTTTGCGATGATCAGTCGGATCGCAATCCCAATCATGCAGGCTTTTGGGAAAGCCCCATTTGTGAACTTCGTGTCTGGATCGGCACTTGAGAGGAAAATTGCGTCCGCAGGCTTTGAAGTTCTTTATACTTCTGATCAAGCCTCGATGCTCCAGAGTCGTTATATTGTCGCGCAAAAAACAATAAGCTCCAGTTCGTACAGCTTCGTCCTTTGAAATGATCTTTGCATCACAGTGTTTTATATAAACTGTTCACAAGTGATCGGATGTTACAAAGGTCTGTTTCCGATTTAATAATGCGACTGCGAGTGGCAGCATTAGTCCGCATAGCGATCGCTCGCGATATTCAGGCGAATGTCAGCATCGATTCCGAAGCAGAAGAAAAAGTGCTCCAGCAAACGCTTTGGCGTGGTTCCGAAATGCGGCGAATTCAGTCGTGACCAATTACGTGTTTGAAGCGCTGGAAAAAGGTATCGGTCAGTTCGTTTAGTAAAGCCATTTAAGTCGACAGGATTTTTTTAATTAACTTACGCATTTCCGCCTGAAATCCTGGAAACCGCAAGGGTCCCAACAAAAAACTTCGAATTTGTGGTAGGTTATTCGGTGTTAACAAGAAATTTTGGGAGGACGAATATGAAGTACAAAACAAAATCCACCATAGTAGCGGCATTATTTGCCGCAACCGCTACGGCCGTTTACGCACAAGATGAACCTCCTATGAACTTCCTGATTATTTGGGGAGATGACATTGGGTTTTGGAATATTAGTGCCTACAACCATGGCATGATGGGTTATCAGACACCCAACATCGACCGTATAGCCAAAGAAGGCGCGCTATTTACTGACTGGTACGGAGAGCAGTCCTGTACTGCAGGACGAGCGGCTTTCATAACTGGACAATCTCCCATTCGTACGGGTTTGACGAAGGTCGGCCTTCCTGGCGCACCTGAGGGCATGCCCGTGGAAGACCCCACCATCGCTGGACTACTCAAAAACCACGGGTATATGACAGGCCAGTTTGGCAAAAACCATCTAGGTGACCGTGACGAGCACCTCCCCACCAATCACGGTTTCGATGAATTTTTCGGGAATCTCTACCATCTCAACGCAGAAGAAGAGCCTGAAAATCCAGATTATCCCAAGGATGAAACCTTTAGGGAGAATTTCGGCCCGCGCGGGGTGATCAAGTCAACCGCAGATGGCTCGATCGAGGATACCGGGCCGCTTACAAAAAAACGCATGGAAACCGTTGACGAAGAAGTCACGGCAAGTGCGTTGGACTTCATGGATAGAGCTGTTGAGCAGGACAAGCCTTTCTTCCTTTGGTGGAATTCCACTCGCATGCACATTTTTACGCATCTTAAGGAAGACTCCGACGGAGTGACGGGACTTGGTGTTTATCCTGACGGCATGGTCGAGCATGATGGGCACGTCGGTGTACTACTTGATAAACTTGAGGAGCTTGGGATCGCCGAAAACACTGTCGTAATGTATTCAACAGACAACGGAGCCGAGACCTTCACGTGGCCGGACGGTGGTACTACACCTTTCCGCGGCGAGAAAAACACGCAATGGGAAGGTGGCTATCGTGTCCCGACGGTCATCAAGTGGCCGGGCGTCATCGAGCCGGGATCGAAGATCAATGGCGTAGCTTCACATGCGGACATGTTGCCAACCATTATGGCTTCTGTCGGCGAGCCAGACATCAAAGAAAGGCTACTTGATGGTGGCGTTGAAGCGATCGGTCGCCAATACAAGGCACATCTGGACGGCTACAATCTACTTCCGTCGCTCTCAGGTGAAACTGATGATTGGCCACGCAGTGAATTCATTTATTGGACTGACGATGGCAGCGTAGCCGCCTTGCGCTATGAACAGTACAAGGTGACATTCCTAAAACAGAACGCACATGGACTTGATGTTTGGCTCTCACCTTTCGAGGTGTTGCGCGCACCGATGCTTTCAAACTTACGGAGTGATCCGTTCGAGAGAGCCGAGGAAGAGAACGCTATGGGATACCAGCGCTGGTTCCTCGAGCATATGTTCGCGATAGCTCCGGCCTCCGCCTACGTTGGGCAATGGCTTCAAAGCTTCGAGGAATTTCCGCCAAGGCAAAAACCCGGCAGCTTTAACCTCGACAACGTTATGGAGGAACTCACCAGCCGTGCCGGCAATCAATAGCTCTGACGAAAGCCAGTGATCTTGAATTTAAAGACAACGTTCTGTCGAATTTAAACGCGCAAATCATCCCCTTGGACTGAAAATTGGCGCAGTCCAAGGGAGAGAATGAACGGCGGCTTTGTCCGCGAAGCAGTCGTTCACGCCGAGTGCACCGAATGACTCTGCCGAGCCCATTGCCGACTTTGCCGGGTGATTAAAAACAGAATTGACTTGAGTAATCCCGAAGCGATTGAGCGAGACATTGGTTAACATTCCTGCCGGACACGCGCGGTGGGAGCGCAACAGGCTTTTTGGAAAGATACGAGAAAATTCAAAAAATCCTATGTATAAATAAATCCCTTGGTATTCTTTCTTTATGAATTCACTAACGAGAATTACGCGAGGTATAGGCGTCGCCTTTAAAGATGGCAGGGTGAAGGGCCTTCTAGCATTCACTACTGGCATGATCCTCTGGGCGTCGGTGTTTTACCGTTATGTCGAAGGTTGGAGCTGGCTTGACTCTATCTATTTTTCTGTTGTGACAATTTCGACCGTTGGGTTCGGTGACTTTTCTCCTGAAACAGCGGCAGGGAAAATATTTACAATTTTCTACATCATCGTTGGGCTCGGTATCTTCGTGACTGCAGCGACTACGGTGGCAGATACAATCCTGTCCCAGGACGACAAGCAAGAGGACAACTAGTTTTGCCCCGCCGAGCCACTGCGATTTCATACCCAGGCAATACGTCGACCGAACAGCCCCTCTGAAATCCAGATTTGCGATATACTTCAAATGGTTGCAGGTTTTTTGGTATTTTAAATATACATATTAATTTTTTTGAGTGTAAAGTTTGAACAAACAAATCTTGGAGGGATGGTATGGAAAAGACTCAGGACGCGAAGATTGTCGATCTCGCGATTAGATTGCTGTTTCTCGGGCTATTCCTTTACAGCGCTTTGGTAATGGTGGCCCCGCTGGCAAGCGTGGTCATCTGGGCGACGATCCTGTGCGTCGCACTCTATCCGGTTTTCGATTGGCTGCAGTCCAGGTTGGGCGGAAGAAAGAAGCTTGCGACGACGATACTGGTATTGTTGGGCCTCGTTCTGACCTTGGGACCGGTCGCGACAGCGGTATCCGGAGCAGCCGAACTTGGGTCTGGATTTGCAGAACAAGCTGACAACGGCGAGCTAAAAGTCCCACCGGCACCCGATGGCTTAAAGGAGCTGCCGCTGGTCGGAAACAAAATTGCTGAAGTCTGGGGCTTGTTTGAACGAAACCTTGACGGCGCGCTTGCCAAATACGGCGCGCAGATTCTTGAGATCACCAAATCACTGTTCGGAAAGGTCCTAAGCATAGGGCTTGGGCTCTTGGCGCTGGCCCTATCCGTCTTGATCATGGGGGCTTTGTTCAGTCCTGGTCCAAGTCTGGTGCAAGGCCTGCAGCGCTTTGCCAACCGTGTCTTTGCGCCCCGTGGCGGTGAGTTCGTTACACTTGCCGGCGCTACGATCCGCAATGTGACAAAAGGTGTGATTGGCGTGGCTGCGATTCAGGCGGTCGTGGTTTGGATATTGTTGGCGCTGTTCGGAATTGGCTCGGCCGCCACGCTGGCGTTTATCTGTTTGATCCTCTCGATTATCCAGATCGGGCCCGGCTTGGTTCTTTTGCCAGTGATTATTTACGCTTGGAGCACCATGTCCGGCGGTGCCGCGTTGATCTTCACAATCCTGGCTATTCCCGTTGCGATAATGGACAGCTTCCTAAGGCCTGTATTCATCTCAAAAGGCCTCGAAACACCAATGCTGGTCATACTCATTGGTGTTCTTGGCGGCATGATGGCCTATGGCTTGATCGGCATTTTTATGGGACCTGTTCTGTTTGCCGTGTTTTATGAGCTGTTCAAGGTCTGGATCGACGCCCCTGCAGAAGCTGAAAGCGCGGCTGAAGGAGCCACGAAATGAGAAAGACGATTTGGACCACTTTGGCCGTCATTCTTGTTTTTCTTATCTGGTATCTTGTCGCTGACCGAAAAACGCCGTTTACCGGGAATGCCAGAGTAAAGGCCATTGCGACCCAGATCGTTCCACAGGTCACCGGTACAGTGACCGAAGTTCTTGTCGAAAACGGACAGATCGTCTCGGCAGGTGATATTCTGGTTCGGATCGACCCAAGGCCCTACGAAATTCAACGCAACAAGGCGGAAGCTGATCTAGAAGCGGCAACGCAGGAGGTGGGTGCATCCTCGGCAGAGGTAAGAGCCGCGCAAGCCAAACTGGCGCGGGCCCAGAGCGATCTGGACACAATACGCATTCAAACAGAGCGTGTTTTTGCGCTGGAAAGAAAGGGACTGATCGCCGTCTCAAAAGCCGACGATGCCCGAGGTCAACTGGCAGAGTCCGAAGCAAATTATGAGAACGCCAAAGCGGATCTTGAAAAAGCAAAGCAGAGGCTGGGTGACGACGGGATCGAAAATCCAAAAATTCAGCGCGCGTTAGCTGCCTTGGCGGATGCAGAGCTAAACCTGGAATGGACTGAACTGCGTGCTCCGGCGACGGGTGTCATATCCAATCTGTTGATCGCACCTGGTACGTATGCACGGTCCGGTCAGGACCTTTTGACGTTCCTGGATGCAACCGACATATGGATAGAGGCGTATTTTACGGAAAATAACCTAGGCCGGGCAGGGGTGGGTTCTCCTGTTGATGTCGTGTTGGATATGCACCCCGGTCAAATTATCCCGGGTGTCATTGAGAGCTTCAGCGCGGCTGTATCCTTGAGCGGTGGCGATGAACCTGGCCAGTTGGCCAGCCCGCCAAGTACCAAGGGGTTTCTGCGCGAACCAGAACGGTTTCCCGTTCGGATCGTGCTGCCGGGATATGAGGCCGGAAACGCCAAAGACGAACTGCGCTTCCAACTCAACGGGCAGGCCGACGTGATCATGTATTTGAGCGACAATTCCCTGCTGAATGTGGTCGGCCGGACCTATATCCGTTTGGTCTCAATACTATCCTATGCCTATTGAGGATCGAAAATCCGTTATCCGGCTTGCGCTGGGTGTGACCGGCGTTTTCGCCTTGGGCTTGTTTCTTGGGTGGCCTTTGGCGGTTGTGGGGGCAGTTTTCACCGCGCTGTTCCTACAAGCGCCCACCGCGCTGCCGTTGGCGGCATTCGCAAAGCTGTTTGTTTTCTCTATAGGATTGATGTTCATCTCATTCCTGTTGTCGTCCGTTTTCGCACCCTATCCCGTGGTATTCCTTATTCTGGTTGCCATCGGGATCATCCTGTCCTTCATGTGGTCAGTTTCAGGGGCCGGTGTTCTACCCGGTGTCATAGCACTCATGGGGGCGTTGATGATCCCGAACCTCGTTTTGCAATCGCAGGATCTGGCGCTTGTGCTTGTATTTTGGATACCGATTAACCTGCTATTTGCAGGTTTCGTATCCACGCTGATGTTTGTGATGATCCCAGCGGAACCTCAAACAGTCGCCCAAAAGAAAGCCGACGCGCCACCAGATTTTGACCGGTACCGGCGGATCGTCAGAATGTCGCTTGTGACGCTTCCATTTGCCATAGTGTTTTTTGTGTCCGGGGCATCTGCATTGTTGGTTCTGTTCTTTGTCGCTCTTTTGAGCCAGCAACTGGCCGCCATGCCGTCGATGGGAAAAGCCGTCGCCAAAGCTATGCTTACGGCAAACCTGCTTGGGGCAGCGGTGTCGATCATTTGTTACGAGGTAAACGTGATCGCACCGGTTATTCTGACGCCCATTTTATTATGTCTGTTTTTCTGCTTCACCCTCGGAGCGCTTGGGAAATCTCAGGTCGCACTCGCAGCAGCAGCCGGTTCGGCGTTGACAACGGTTCTGATCGTTTACGGTGGGTCGGTTGCACCGTTTTCGGATGAAGCTGACGTCAAAAGTATCACGCGCGTATTGCAAGTTGCAGGGGCCGCTTTCTTCGTGATTGTCGCTTATGTCATAGTGGACGAGTTCTGGCCGGAGAGGGAAATGCAAGCTTCATGAGTTGCCTGAAGTAAAGCTTTCAGGCGTCCAATCCAGCAACAAGAACAATGTGCTTCGAAGTCAGTGTTACTATCCAAGCGCGCGTCGACAACTCAGGTTAATCCCTTTCAGATTCAACACTGTTCTTCCGAATTTGGCAAACACGGCGCGCTTATATTGCCGGCGGAAACACGGGTGCGATCGTATAAACCATCGTCTGCCTAGCCCGCCAAGTAGACACTCAAGCAAAGCTCAGCGAAAGTCGGCGATGCGGACAAAGCGGACGCTCAATCGTTTGGCTTTCGCTCTGGTTTGTATTCTGGAAGCTTGGACAAGGCCGATTTCAACGCGTCGCCCCACACCTCGGAAATGGTGCGAAAGTACTGATCGTCGGGTTCGAATCTGGACCGTGTGCCGCCTTCAAGACTGTCTTCATCGTAAAGAAGAAGGTCAAGCGGAGCTCCGACAGATAGATTGGCCTTGATCGTGGAGTCGAAGCTGACAAGCAGGAGTTTCACAGTTTCCGCAAAGCTCATCTCCGGATCATAGGCGCGCACCAGAATTGGACGACCGTATTTCGTCTCTCCAATCTGAAAGAACGGAGTGTCAGCGCCAGCCTCGATAAAGTTGCCTTCGGGGTAGATCAGAAACAGGCGAGACGGGCCGCCTTTGATCTGGCCACCTAAAATGAGTGTCGCATGAAAGGCGCTGTCGGCTTGCTGGCCGGATTGGGAATGCTCCTGTATGACGTCATTCAACGTAGCCGCGACCAGTTGCGCGACTTGGAACATTGTCGGTGCTTCCAGTATGGACGGCGAGCGATCTTCTGGCGCTTTGGTCCGCTCTTCCAGAAGGCTTATGGTGGCCTGAGTAGTCGCAAGGTTTCCGGCCGTTAGGATAGTGATCGACCGATCGCCATCAACTGTCCAATTGAACATCTTGTTGAAGGTCGAAACATTATCGACGCCTGCATTCGTGCGCGTGTCGGACATGAACACCAACCCGCGATTCAGCCGCATACCCACAGCATAGGTCATCAAGTTCTCCGTTATTGCTGTGCGACCTGCAACTGCACTGTCAATTGCTCACCCGCTGCCCCAATTCTGTTCCCTATTACTGGGGCAGCTTGGGAATAGTCCAGACCGGTCGCGACGCGTACGTATCGATCGTCAGGTGAAATCCCGTTTGAAACGTCGAACCCAACCCACCCAAGCCCGTCCAAGTACACTTCAGCCCAGGCATGGGTCGCGTCCTGTAGTTCCGTTTCGTTCATCATCAGGTAACCCGATACATAGCGTGCCGGAACTCCGATCTGTCGTGCGCAGGCAATGAAAATATGCGCGTGGTCCTGACACACGCCGCACCCGGATTCGAGTGCGTCTTCTGCGCTCCAGCCCGGGTGCGAACTTCCAATCTCGTACGCGACCTCCGTGCGAATGCTTTCGGAAAGGGCATGCATCTTTTCCAGCGGTTCGCCTTTGGGCAACGCGCCTATCACTTCGGCAACCCCTTTTCCCGGCGTTGTCTGCGGGGTGCTCCTTTTGAATAGCCACAATGGAGTCGACCCTTCGTGACGCCCGAGGACGCCATGTGTGTCTTCTACTTCTACAACGCCTTCTGAGATCAACGAGATTCTTTGGGTGTTTACGTCGAAACTGATCAATTCCACGGTGTTGCGGTGGTAGTCTTCAAAAGTCAGTTCTTTGCGCCCGCCAGTGATTTGGGTGCTCCAACTTACAATGTTCTGATTGCGGAATGACTTTGGTGTCTTTCTCAGCTGTTGCAGCCCGAAGGGAACGGGTGCATCGAAATCGTATCGTGTCTCGTGTCGAATGTGCAGTTTCATTGGCTACTCGTAGAACCTGTAATCAACCTCGATCTGTCGACTTAAGCTGCCGAGATCTGTCAGAAAATCCTGAATGTACTCATGCAGACCGATTTCGAAGATATCAGAGATTTTTTGATCCAGGTATTTCTCGTAGAGGCCATTCGAGGCCTCGCAGGAAGGCCCGGCAAAGCCATAGTCTTTCTTTAGGTAAGAAAGGTTTTCTTGAATTTTTCTGCAGCAAAAGTGAAGGCTGCGCGGCATTCGCTGATCCAAGATCAAAAACTGTGCGATATCAGACGGTTGGGTTTTCTCACCGTGGGTCATTCGATATCCTCCGCCAGCGCCGACGGAACGGAGAATGCTTTCCCATTGGATGTTGTCCAGTGATGAGCCAACTGAGAAAGCTGTGGGCAGAAGAACGTAGTATTTCACATCCAGAATGCGCCCGGTATTGTCGGCTCGTTCGACGAACGTACCAATGCGGGTGAAGTCGAAAATGTCATTGCGTAGCATCGTGCCCAATGTAGCGCCACGAACCAGGGCCGCCTGTTGGCGAATAAGCTCCAGCGTCGCAGGCAGGTCCCGCTCATTCACGCGGCGCTTCATGACATCATCAATCTGCATCCAGGTAGAGTTTACTGCGCTCCAAACATCGTGTGTCAGTGCGGTTCGAACAAGACGCGCATTGTCTCTTGCCTGCTTGATGACTGATTTGATCGAGGATGGATTATCCGCATCACGCAGCATCCAATCCACCGCGTTGTCTTTTGAAACATCATCGTATTTGGCGTGGTACCCATCCAGAACGCCGGCCGTTTTCAGAACAGAACCCCATTCTTCGGTCGAATTCTTGGTGCGGGTCAACGCCATCCGCTGACCTGTTTCAAGCAGCCTGGCCGTGTTTTCCGCTCGTTCCAGGTAGCGGGACATCCAGAACAACCCACCAGCAGTTTTTCCCAGCATGGTCAGTCCTCCAGAACCCAGGTGTCTTTGGTTCCACCGCCCTGGCTCGAGTTGACGACCAATGACCCCTTTTTAAGTGCCACGCGGGTCAGGCCGCCGGGAGTGATCTTGATCCCCTCAGGCGACACTAATACGAAAGGCCGCAGATCGACATGTCTGGGGGCCAGCCCCGACCGCGCGAAGATCGGAACGGTTGAAAGCGACAGTGTCGGTTGAGCAATATAGTTCGCCGGCCGCGCTTTGAGCTTGTCGCGGAAAGCTGAAATCTCTTTCTTGCTGGCGGTCGGGCCGATCAACATCCCGTAGCCGCCAGACCCGTGCACTTCTTTCACAACAAGCTCGGACAGATTGTCCAGTACGTAGGACAGAGATTCGGGATCGCTGCAACGCCACGTGGGAACATTTTGAAGCAGGGGCTTCTCACCCGTGTAGAATTCAACGATTTCAGGCATGTATGAATAGATCGCCTTGTCATCGGCTATGCCTGTTCCCGGGGCGTTCGCAATCGTGATACCGCCAGCGCGATAAACGTCCAGAATACCCGGCACGCCCAATGCGCTGTCGGGGTTGAAATTCAACGGGTCCAGAAAGTCGTCATCCACTCTGCGATAGAGAACGTCGATGGGTTTATAACCTCTGGTGGTGCGCATGCAGACACGCCCGTTTACAACCCGCAAGTCGTGACCTTCGACCAATTCCACGGCCATCTGATCTGCCAAGAAGGCGTGCTCGTAGTAGGCTGAATTGTAGATGCCAGGCGTCAACACGGCGACAGTGGGTTCTCCCTCGGCGCAAGCTGGCGCGCATGCAGCCAGGGACCGTCTTAAACTACGCGGGTAATCGGAAACATTCCGGACATTTGTGGCGCTAAACAGTTCCGGGAACATTTTGAGCATGGTTTCCCGGTTCTCGAGCATATAGCTCACACCGGACGGCGTACGCGCATTGTCTTCCAGCACAAAAAACTCGTCCGGCCCGGTTCGCACCAAATCAACACCGACTATGTGCGTATAAACCTTACCAGGTGGCGTGATGCCCAGCATCTGCGGCAGGAACGCTTCGTTTGCGGCGATCATCTCAGCCGGCACACGGCCTGCGCGAACAATTTCCTGACGGTGGTATATGTCATGAAGAAACGCGTTGATTGCCCGAACTCGCTGTTCGATACCTCGTTCCAGCCGCTGCCACTCTCGTGCCGAAATGACACGCGGCACGATATCAAACGGTATCAGTCGTTCCTCTGCCTCTGCTTTGCCGTAAACATTAAAGGTGATGCCCGTCAGCCTAAAAACTTCTTCGGCTTCACGCTGTTTCGCCCTCAGCCGTGATACGTCTTCAGCATTGAACCAGCGGCCGATCTCTTCATATGGACCTCTGAGTGATCCATCGCCGTTGAACATTTCATCAAAATACTCACTCATGTGTTAAGTTTCACGCTCAAATCAGAATTTTCAAGTCGTTCAGGCTCGATTTGATACTGTCGTCTTAAGTGACGTCTAATTTTCAGGCGAAATGAATATCGTGGTGATCCTAAAACCGTGGCGTTGTTCGCGTTTCCAGCTGTTGAAGCACAACGCAGCGAACGGGCAAATGAAGCCTATAGATATTGCCAATTTTCTGTGAAGGATGACCGCCCAAACTCGGATAGAGAGCGTTAAGTTCGCGCCAAGACGCCACGAACTCCTCCAATGGCTTCATCAATCAGCCTAGCCATTTTGAGTAGTCGCTGACCAGAAGATGTGTCGGCGCGACGTCCTCCTGAACCTCGGCAAATCGGCCAATTGGGTCGCGAAAAACATTGTCGGTCTCGTCGTCATTGACGGTCGAGACCTCGCCGATCAGCACATCGCCACCTTCGCCCCAAAACGCGTGCCAATCACCAGGGCGAAGGGTGACGCTTTCACCGGGGGCCAGGCGCAGTTTCTCGCCCGGGCCGTAATCGCGGCGGATACCATCCAGCCAGACTACGCCGCCGCGATCCTCTGCAAAACCTCCGGCATCATCCGAGCCGAAAAGCTCGATCACTAGGGTCGCGCCACCACGGTTGATGATATCTTCTGCCTTCAGAACATGCGTGTGCATCGGCGAAAGCTGATCTTGCCGTGAAATCAAAAGCTTCTCAGCGTAACACATGCCGCCGCCTTTCGCTAAGTCGCTCTGCAGACCGTTGCGCAGGGTGAAAAGAAACAGGCCCATCCGATCAAAATCACCGTCGCCGTAATCAGTGATATCCCAACCGCAACGCGCGTCAATCACGTGACGGGCATCGCTTTCACGAGCCTTAAATTCTTCCGGCGTCCAATAGGCAAACGGCGGCAATGTGAAACCGTGAGAGCGAATTAGCTCATTTGCTTGCGCCATAATCTCGTTGATGCGCGAACGTTTCATGCGGGCACTTTTTGAATCTTGAGAATTTCAATCACCATTGCAGCTGTCCAAGTGAAATCTCCACCCCCACACGGTTCACCGCTGATGGGATCATAGTATTCCGCAAAGCCGCTTTTCTCAATGAGGCGCAAGCTGCCAGCAAGGATACGTTGCGCCATTGCTTCCTGTCCTGATTGGATAAGCCCTTCGGCAATCATATAGTTCACGACCAGCCATGTCGGTCCACGCCAATAGCGTTTACTGTCAAAGGCGTCATCCGCCGGGTCGTGGCTTGGCACCAGATAATCGCATCGCTCGGACAGCAAGGCGATCCTTCGCACCAGGGCTTGGGCGCGCTCGGGAGGCACCTGAGCAATTGCCGCAAGTAACCCGCCGACCGTTGGCGTGTCTTGCAGAATCCCGGCGGCGCGGTTGTAACACGTGTATTGTCCAAGATTTGCATTCCATAAGCTTTCCAACGCTTCACGGCCCTTGGTGGCCATTTCGCGCGCTTCAGAGGCCATGGCAGGAATACCCAAAATCTCCGCTAATTCCGCAACATCGTCACAAGACCGAATAAGGATGGCATTGAACCCCGGGTCAACCAATCGGAAAGGCGAGGCGTCATGTAGTTTTGTGTTGTCCCATCGCAATCCGCGGAAGTGTTCCACCAACCAGATATACCTTTGGTACTGATCATCTGTCGGGCGATGATCGGGATTGGCATGTGTTGTATCGCGTCGCGTGAACGGTGCTATGCCCTCAGTCGGTACAGCATCCAGCCCTTCGTCCCAGTCCACCGAGTTGTCTCGCCCGGATTCCCACGGGTGAATGATTGCCACCAGCCCGGTGTTTTCTGGATCGCGGTTGCGGTAGAACCACTGATGCCATGCGTGGACCTTGGGCAGAAGTTCAGCAAGCCGCGTCCGGGTGGCGGCTTTGTCTTCGGCCCGATTATAGAGTTTGCGCAGGGCAAGTCCCGCAACCGCCGGCTGGGTGATACCGGTCGTCGGTACAGATTGGCCGGTTTGCCAGACGTCAGGACCGGGGAAATAGCCGTCATCGGGTTCGTGAAAAACGATATGGGGCACCATACCGTCTTCCCACTGATGGGCCATTAGGGTCTCGACCTCGACCCAAGCCCTGTCCATGTCAAAATGCGAAAAGCCTAGCGCAGACAATGCGCTATCCCAGTTCCACTGAAAGGGATAGAGACCGTGGGTAGGCACGGTATAACTGCCACGGTCGTTGCCTTCCATTACTTTGCAGGCCTGATCGATCAGCGCTTGGCTCATCGTGGTTCTCCTTTACGCAACGGCCAGAGTTGTTTTGGGGTCAAACCAGCGTCCGCGACCCTCTTGCGGCGCCAAGGTGAGTACGTCACCTGGTTTCACGTCGAGCTCACTATCCAGCACAGCGCGGAATTGGTGTCCGTCCACATCGCAAGTCACCAGCAAATGCGCGCCCAGAGGCTCCACAACTTTGGCCCGCGCTCCGAAACCCTGATCTGCAATGCGCAGATCTTCCGGTCGAATCGCCCATTTCAGCTCTTTGCCGTTTGCCGGCCCGTCAAGGTTTTGCCCTGCCACATTCCAGCGCCCGGAACCCGCTGCTTCGGCAGGAAGGAAGTTCATTGGCGGATTGCCGATAAAGCTGGCCACAAACTCGGCCGCGGGATCCCGGTACACCTCGATAGGCGAGGCGGCCTGAACTATTTTGCCCTGATGCATGACGCTGATCCGGTCAGCCATGGACATAGCTTCGACCTGATCGTGGGTCACGTAGATTGCTGTGGTTTTACTTTCAGCCAGAACACCCTTCAGCTCGGCCCGCATCTCCATCCGCAACAATGCGTCAAGGTTAGACAGCGGCTCGTCCATCAGGATCACATCCGGTTCCATCGCCAATGCACGGGCAACGGCGACCCGTTGGCGCTGACCACCCGATAGCTCGCCCGAATAGCGCTTCAGAAGCTGCTCGATATGCATCAATCCAGCGGTGCGTTCGACCCGACGTTTGACTTCCGCATCGGGCAGTTTCTGCATCCGCAGACCAAAGCCGATATTTTCGAACACCGTCAGATGCGGGAACACCGCGTAATTCTGGAACACCATCGAGATGCCGCGATCCTTTGGCGACAGGTGATCCACCCGGCGACCACCGATCCAGACCTCGCCGGTGGTCGCTGTCTCGAGCCCGGCAATGATACGCAAAAGCGTGGACTTGCCGCAGCCCGAAGCACCTAAAAGCACCATGAATTCCTGATCCGAGATGGTCAGGTTGATGTCGTGCAGAGCCTGGTAGGACCCAAAGTTCTTGGCGATGTTTTTGATCTGTATTTCAGCCATAACAGTTTCCTTTCAGCCACCGCTCAGCGGTTGGCAATACCCCACATGGCAAAGAGATATTTGCGCACGGCGAAGATGAAAATCAGTGCAGGCACCACGAGAATGAACCCGCCTGCAAATTTCAGATGCAGCGGTGCTTCGCCCAGGGTCTGCAACAGGAACGCGGGAAGCGTCCGGTTTTCGATGGTCAGAACGGCGGCTGCGAAAACCTCGTTCCACGAGATCACGAAGGCAAAGATAGCCGAGGCCGTGATCCCCGGGAGGACCAACGGCAGGATCACCTTGGTAAAGGCGGTCAGCCGCGTGCAGCCCAATGTCCAGGCCGCTTCTTCCAGCTCAAGCGGAATGCCTGAGAATAGCGAAAAGGTTATGAGCACCGCAAAGGGGATTGCCAGTGTGGTGTGGACAAGGGCCAGACCGAAGGCTGTGTCATCCAGACCCGTGCGGATAAAGAGAACCGCCAGAGGCAACGCCAGCAGTGGCAGTGGGAAAGCCCGTGTCAGCAGGATCAAAAGGCGGAACAGTTCCTTCCCCCGGAAGTCGAACCGTGACAGGGCGTACCCAGCCGGGGCTCCGATCGCGATGGACATCACCATCGTCATCAATGCAACCACAACTGAATTCCACAGTGCCGTCAGCATTCCCTGGAACCCCGCAAAGAATTCCAAGGATCCCATGTCAAATTCCGGGAGGAAGCTCTTGGGGAAGCTGTTCACAGTATCCGGTGAGGACATCGTGTTCACAAACAATAGGTAGAGCGGGACGATCACCCAGGCGCACAGCAGGATAACCCCGGCCCGGTAAAGCCCCTTCCCCGCCTTTCGTGCGTCGGGGGCAACTACGTCTGCAACAGCCGTCATATCGTGGCTCCTTTCGGGACGCGCAAGGCGCGCATAATGATCAGAGTGAAGACGATCGAGATAATCAGAACGATGATCGCGAGTGCTGCTGCTGCACCGCCATTTTGCAGATCAAACTGATAGGCGTAGATCTCGCCCATAAGCACCGGGAAAATCGTGCCCCCAAGGGCTGCGACCACGGCAAAAACCTCAAAGGCAAGGATGACGCGCAGGACCAGGGCCGTTTGCAGGGACGGGCGCAAAAGGGGCAGGGTGATCCGCGTGAATTGCTTCCAGCGCGAGGCTCCGAACACGTCTGCGGCCTCGTAGTATTCCTTGGGTATCAAGCCGATGCCTGCGACCAGGATCACAAGCATAATCGCGGTTGCGCGCCAAATCTCGGCCAGCATAATCGCAAGGAATACAATCCAGGGGGTCTGATAGCTCAGCAAACTCACAGGTTGGTCAGTGACACCCAATCCCACCATCATCGAATTCAGGAAGCCTGACTGCTCGAAGATAGCCAACCAGATGATACCAGCAGCAAGGTCCGAAATGCCCAGCGGGATGGTCCAAATGTACAGAACCAGATCGCGTCCCCTTTGCATCTTCGTGACCATTGTGGCCATCAGAAGCGAAAGGGCCAACTGGATCGGCACCACAGCCGCTGCCAGAAGAAAAGTGTTCTTCATTGAAATCGGGAACTTCCAGTAGTTCACAACCTCGCGAAAATTATCCAGTGAGAAACCGCTCTCGGTTCCAAAAGCCTGCTGCGCCACCAACGCAAACGGGTAAAGAAAGAACAGGCAGAGAAACAGAGTCACCGGGAGGATCAGAAGGTATGGCAATAGCCGCGCTTCCATCGGACCGCTCCTTCAAGTTGGGAAAATGCTGGGGAGCCGGGCCGCTATTTCAGCGGCCCGACCGTTGGAAGGTCTTACTCGACCGGGCACGCGCCTTCCGAAGGCGCATCAGGTGCCCAGCAGGGCGCGCCGGTTTCGGTCATGATTTTTTCAAGCTGTTTCTTCTGATCATCCAGTACCTGCTCGATGGGCTGGCCAGCCAGAACAATGCGTTCAAACGTATCTACGTAGACACGATTGAAATCACCGCCCATGCTGCCCAGACCTGCGGGCAACAATCCAGGATTGGCGTCTGCCGAACCGCTCATCTTGGCAACGGCTTCACCGGCAGCTTTTACCGAAGGCGGCAAATCGTCTGGCAACTCGACGTCAACTACAGGGAAGAAGTTAGTGGCTCTCAGAGTTGCGATCTGCGTCTCTGGTTGCATCAGATAAGTTACCAGAGCTTTGGCACCTTCTGCATCCGGCGCGGTGCGCGGTATGGCAACACCTGCCAGAACAGGCATGAAGCCACGGCCGGTCGGACCTGCAGGCGCCGGGAAGGCGACGAAATCATCGGGGCGTTCATTGAATGCCTGCGCCAGGCGCGAGGTGTGATCGAAGACGATCCACGCATCTCCGTTCAATAGCTGTTCCTGCATAAACGAGAAGTTGGTTGATGCAGGGTTCGTATGGCTCCAAAGCTCTTTGAATTTCTCCCATGCGGTCACAGCCTCGGGCGAAGCAAACGTTCGCACGACACCGTTAGTGTAGGACGGGTAAAGATAGCCTTGGAAAAAACGGTGTTTCAGCCCTTTGGGCCCAGCCGGAAAACCGAATTTCTTCTGACCAGTCGCTTGTTCGACATTGGCTGTCCATGCGATCAATTGGTCATAGGTCAGCGCGTTAACGTCTGCACCTTCTGGCAGGTATTGCAGCGCTTCCTTGTTGGCGGCCATGATATAGCTCGCTTGCATCCACGGCATGTATTGCAGGCTGTCCGTTCCCAGCTTAGCCAGATCGTTGAAAGTGTCCGACGCCGACATCACACCCAGATCGCTGAGATCCATCAGATCATCGGGGTTCATTGCCGAGAAGTTGCCGTGCAAAGAGCCCAGCAGATCAATACTACCCGAGCCCGCCTGCAACTCGGCTTGGAGCCGGGTCAACCAAGGGCCATCTTCGTTTGGCTGGTAATCAACTTCGCCATCAAATCCACCAAGCACCTCGGCCCGCATGGCTTGCGCCTCTTCAGCAGGACGGGCTTGGGTCGACCAGAACAGAGTTTCGGCTTGTACGGCAGCTGCGCCAACAAGAATAGCCAAACCTGATACGGCACCCGCAAGTTTCGATTGAATGGACATGTTTTCCTCCGTTTGTCTGGGGCTGGCCAAAATCTGGCAACCTCCCTCCCTCGCCGACAATCTTGGATCAGTCTATGGCGAATGTTGGCACTATGATATATCGTTTTATCATGAGTCAAGTCGGATAGCCCGTTCATGTTTCCATATTTTACTTGAAGTATTCGATTTCGACTGCAAAATAGACAAAACGTTATACCTACAAAAACTCATCCATGGCGAAGAAACCCACCCTTTCCAGCGTTGCCAAAGAAGCTGGCGTGTCAGTACCAACTGTTAGTCAGGTCTTGCGCGACACAGGTCGAATTTCAGAAAAAACGCGTCAAAAAGTTTTGAGCGCGGCTAAGCGGCTTCGATACGTCCCAAATCACGCTGCGGCCACAATGCGATCGGGCGACAATCGCGAAATCGGCTTTATCCTTAACAAGTTGGCAAACCCGTTCAACGCAGAGGTCGTTAGCGGCGCTGTTAACCTGCTGGAGGCCGAGGGCTTTATGGTTTCGGTCCTCGATGCTCAAGGAGACCTTCAGCGCCAGGACCGCCTTCTGGAAGCCTGCATCAGATTTGGTCGACGTGGTCTGATCTGGGTTCCGGCACTCAACACCAGCGGGGACGCCATGGGGCTTCTGGATGCTCACGGTGTTCCTGCTGTCACATTCATGCGAAAGGTGTCTCAGTCTCTGGATCACGTTGGTGTTCTAAACAAAGAGGCCCTCGTGCAGGCCACACAACACTTGATTGATTTGGGGCACAGGCACATCGCCTACTTAGGCGGAACCGAACAAACGTCTGTGCGCGAAGAGCGCATCGCCGGTTATCTGAGTGCCTTGGAGAAATTGGGCGGCGTGCATCCGGTTATCTGGCCATGCGAAGAAACAAAACGCTCTGGTGTTGAAGCAATCACCGCACTTCGTCAGCGACACCCTGAGGTAACAGGCGTTGTTTGCAATGGCGATGTTGTTGCACTTGGGGCATGCTTTGGCTTGATCCAATCCAATTTGAAACCCGGGCGTGACTTTTCAGTAGTAGGCTTCGACGACATCGAAGATGCCGCCGTCTCGACGCCTGGCCTCACAACAATGGCGATCAACCCAAAAAAATTGGGTACGCGATTGGCCGAGATCCTTCTGGACCGCATGCGAACACCTGAAATGCCAGTTCGCCATTTCGAGTATTCTGCAACCCTGACAATTCGAGGAACATCAGGGGCAGCCTCTGACCAATAAAATGTACGTCTTGGCTGCTGTTGCGCGTCCATTCCGGGTTTCGCATTGTACTGTCCGTCTTGCTATGGCCAAGCAACAGTTGGACAGCGCGCATAGTACCCGTTTTCTGATAGATCAACTGAATCAACGCTGCTTTGGTGCGTCTTAGTGAATGGGTTCTCTGGCCTGATGACGCTCATCCAATCGCTTACACCTACTCTCGGACAAGCTTAGCGTATTGGCTCCGGGCCCAAGCTTCGACACCGCGCCGACGAACACATTATCCACTGCCATGATTGATCAACCGGTCCGCGGACGATGAAGTCGTCAGCTTGAGCTTATTGCCGCAAGGGGTCGTCTGCGAGGCGCGTGCCTGTGATCATGTTTTCGTTGGTTTTCCAGATGTGCGGTCATTTGACTGACCGCCAGAACCTCTTCAAACCCTTGTAAGGGTGCTCAGGAACTGCCGCAGGGAACAGCCGCGGGCATTGTGGGGCTCTCTCTTCTCGCGTTTTCTACAATAGCGTGATGGCCGGCGAAGACAAAGGCAGATGCTTGCGCCGCGTTTGTGAGATGGCGGGAAAGCTCCGGACGTCCGGCGACCCAATCCGGCCCGTGTTCTGCAAAGGGCAGAAAAACCGCGCCGAAAACCGCAGCGGGTGTCAGCCACGCTGCGGCTTTGATCGTGATGCGAAGCGCCTAAACGTCGATTTCGACCTTGCCGATCGGGTTCGAGCAGCAGGCCAGAATGTACCCCGCGTCGATGTCGTCTTCCGAGATCCCTCCGTTGTGGACCATATGGACCTCTCCGGCAGTTTTCTTGACCTTGCAGGTCCCGCATACGCCGAAGGTACAGCCTGACGGAATGTTCAGGCCAACCGAGCGGGCGGCGGCAAGGACCGTGTCGGTCTCGGCAACCTTGGCCGTCACGCCCGAGGTCGCGAACAGGATCTCGGCGCTGCTGTCGTCGTCCAGAACAACGTCATCCAACTCGGGCTGATCCGCCTCGGTTTCCACCGGCGCGCCGAAGCTTTCCTGATGGTAGTTGTTCATATCAAAACCAAGACCGGCCAGCGCGTCGCGTACCGCTTGCATGAAGGGCTCAGGACCGCAGCAATAGACTTCGCGCTCAAGGTAATCCGGCGCCATCAGCCCCAGCATCAATTGGTTGAACTGACCCTGATATCCCGTCCATGGGCGGTAGCGGTCCGGCTCTTCCACCACGAATTTCAGGTCCAAACCATCCGTGCGGCTGGCCATCTGTTCCAAGCGCTGGCGGAAGATGATCTCGGATGGCCTTTTGGCGCAGTTGATGAAGACAACGTCCAGATCGCGGCCTTCGTCCCACATACAGGTGGTCATCGACATCATCGGGGTGATGCCCGAGCCAGCCGAGATAAACAGGAACTTGCGCGCATCGCTCAACGCGTTGGTGAACAGGCCCGCGGGCCCAATGGCCTTGATCCGCATGCCGGGTTGAAGATTGTCCAGCATCCAGCGCGTGCCGATACTGTCGGGTTGCGCTTTGGCGGTGATGGTGATCGACCGCGGCCGCGACGGCGACGATGAGATCGTGTAGGTGCGATGCACAACGCCTCCGGGCTGGCCGGGCGCCGGAATCTCGAGCGTCAGGAACTGACCGGGGTGATAGGCGAACTGCGCCCCCGAGGGGGCCCGGAACGAAAAGCTGGCGGTGTTCGGCATCTCGGGCACGACCGAGACACATTCCAGCATCTCTCCATCCTGCCAGATGTTGGAAGAAAGCGAGTTCAGGTCTTTCATCAGACTTACTCCGCCGCCAGGGAGTCAGGGGCCAGGCGGGCCGAAACTGTGTTGCAATACCAATCCACGAATTGCAGCACGCCGGATTCCTGAATGGCTGAATACGGGCCGGGCACATAGGCCGGGCTGTTGATGCCCTGCTGGTTGTCCTCGACCACCTGACGGTCTTCGTCATTCGTGGCGACCCAGACTTCGGTCAGGCGTTTCACGTCATAGTCAACGCCTTCAACCGCATCCTTGTTGACCAGCCATTTGGTCGTGACCTCGGTCTCTGTCGGGCTGATCGGCGTAACGCGGAAAACAATCGAGTGATCGGCAAGAAAGTGGTTCCACGTGGTCGGATAGTGGAACTTCAAAAGCGATCCCGCATCCGCAAAGGGCGACCGGCCCAACCAGCGGCGCACGGCGGATCTCCCGTCCATCGTATAGCTCTCGGCCCCTTCTTTCAGCGGCATCCGCGCTAGTCGATATTGCCCGTCCTCGTGCAGATAGAACTGCGATGGCATGCCGGCAGCCTGGCACCTGTCGAAATGGGCTTGCATATAGGCTGGGGTTTCACCGCCTTCGATCCCCGTCACGCCCGGATCATCAGGGAAGGTCCGGCACAGCGCAGGGTGGTTGCCGCCGCAGTGATAGCACTCGCGATTGTTTTCCCAGACCAGCTTCCAGTTGCCGTTCTCGATGATCGTGCTTTCGAAGGCGACCTTGGCATTCGCAAGATCATGCGGCTTAAGATACGGGCGCGCGATATTGGCGAACGTGTCAAAATCCGGGGCGACATCCGCCAGACAGATGTAAACCAAGCCGGCAAGCTCGCGGCAATGAACCGTCTTCAAACCATGCTGTCTGGGATCAAACTCCGGCCCCATGTCGCGGGCCCACAGCAATGAGCCGTCAAGCTCGTAGGTCCATTGATGATACGGGCAAACCAGCTTCGGCGCGTTGCCTTTTGCCGCCTTGCATATGATCGAGCCGCGATGGCGGCAGGTGTTGTGAAACGCCCGGATCTGGTTGTCGGCGCCGCGCACGATGATCACGCGATAGGCACCCACGTTGTACGTTACGTAGTCGCCGGCTTTCACTAGTTCGCAGGCCGGAATGGCAAAGAGCCATTCGCGATAGTGGATGGCTTCCAGGTCGGTCTGAAAGATCTCGGGGTCGGTGTAAAAGGCCCGTTCCAGAGCATAGCCCGGGATTCGACGCGCCAACAGGTTTTGGACATTGTTCACTTCTGGCTCTCCTGCCGCGCCCCGCGGCATTGCTTGGGCAGATGACAGGGAGGAACCGTCCGGAGGCGCGCGAGGACCACGTCCGAAACCCGTGCCCCCACCGCCACCCGCGGTTTGACATATCTGCAAGGCTGGTTTCCGGACTTGAAAGGGGCTTGCACCCGGTTGCGACACCTTCCCGGGATCCTCGTCCCAGTGGTTGATTGTCGAACCTGACCTTTCTTACCGTTGCGGGGGCAGTGCCGGAATTCCACCGGCTTCCCAATTCTCCGCTGTCTGAGAATCAAACAGCGGCACCTCACGATGGCAGCCTACTTTTTACCCGCTTGGGCGCTGAAATGCTTGCGACATTTCCGGTTTCAAAACAGACATAGAAATATTCCGGCAGAGTGGACGGCGCCGGGACCACAGTCCTTGGCACAGGGGCGTGGCAGGCTCGCCAGCATGGCGTTTTGCGGTGGCCGATGGCCTTGCGATGGATGCGGCCACGTCTGACATCCGCGCCGTAAAATTGACCCCCAACCGCGACGGCGAAGGCCGGCTGCTCTGATCAGAAACCAAACGCTGCGCGTCGCCTGAGCATGGCTGAAAAAGAGAGTGTCGGGCCAAGTGAAGGAGGTTTGCAGCAGGCCCTTTTGCGTAAAGTTGATCCGTTTGGGATAGTGCTGGCTTTCAATGGGGCAGGTGAAGAATGCGAATATCCGTCATGCGAGAGTTGTCAGTCCACCCTGTCAACGGCCGGTAGAAAACCTCATTTTGTCTATAAAAAATTGTCTTTTTCGGGAAAAACCATTACGTTTTCCGAAAATGGTGGAAAACACCGGAGGCAGTAAGAGAGCAGATGCCAAAACCGAAAACAGGTGTTTTGCGGACAACAGTTCCTTCGCGCCTCATGGGAAAACGGGATGGTCTGTTTTTCCTCTGGGGGCAGATAGAACGCGCGCGCTTGAAGGTCGAGGGCGGCGAACGCGCCGAGGGCGCAGCCTCGGACGGGCCAAGGGCAAACACGGCCGGTGAGGTCAAGGGATCGACGACAGCATTGGTGGACGAGTTTATTTTCTACTGACTTTTGTGATGAAACCGGGCCTGGCGGCCCTATTTCTTCTCGAAGAACAGAATGACTTCACCCAGACGGACGCCATAGCGTGAGACATACGCGCGGTTCAGCAGACGGTCGTCATCCAGCAGCCACATCCAATCGTCGAATTTGACACGCATGGTCCCGTCCTTGATCGGCAGGTCGATCTTGTATTTCCAGTTGAACGTATCCCCGCGTTCAATCCCGCTGGCGGTACCCAGTACGCCAGGCGCCGTACCGGTCCACGTATCCTCTCCGGTTTTGGTCAATGTCCAGATGCGTTGTTCCGTCGCGCCATCGTCGTAGACGAAGTCTTCGACCAGGGTCAGGGTTTCGCCGTCCCATGTCCCGTCGATATCAACCGTGAATCTGCGGGGGATATTTCCCAGAACATCCTGAAACTGACCGTAGGCCACTGTTTTGCCTTCGAAAAATTCCTCGAGGTTCAACTGTCGGTCCGACAGAAACGTTTTTGGTACCTTCGGTTTGCCGGAGCAGGCCGCCAAAACTGCAAGGCTTGCGATGGCAATGCAGGCGATGAAAGAGCGAAAGGTGATCATTGCAACGGTTTCCCTTCCGAAGTCGCGTCATACCCGTTTGACCCACTTGGATGAATCGGTTTCGATCTGGGGCTTGGACGCATTGTGGCGATCAGTTCCGCGACCTTGACGCCAAACTTGCGCATCTCGGACCGGTTCATGATGACGCCGGTTTCTGTCAGGTACATCCAATCGGTGACGTCCAGCGTATGTCCACCAGCGTCATCTGGCAGAATGATACGATAGGTCAGTTTCACCGTGGACCCCGAGATGATGCCCTGACCTTCGCCCACGATATCATCCGCCATTGCCGTGAACGTGTTGCCGGTTCCCAGCGTCAGGTACCATTTGCGGGTCATCTGTTTTCCGTTGGAATAGGTGAAGTATTCGGTCAGCGTGCCCGAGTTGCCTTTCCATTCGCCGGACATGCGCGCGACAAAGCTGTTCGACATTTTGCCGTTGGGGCCATAGATCAGGCCCTCGGACAAGATCTCTCCGTTCAGGTGTTTTTTCAGGGAAAAATCTGGCCCGGTGCCGCTGTAATCTGACGGCGATTGCGCGCGAAAGCTCAGCAGCCTTGCACGGATGAAGACAGCGGTCAGAAGGACCAGAAGGATGATGGTGAAAGCGTTCATTTGCTTGTGACCTCGGTGGGCAGGGTCAACACCATCCCGAACGCTCCGACTTTCAGGATACAGGGCAGCACCGCATAGGCAAGATTGAGTGTATCCAGCGCCTGTGCGGAATTGGTTTGACCGGGGGTGAAACCGCTGCGTTCCAGCAGCGGCAGAGTGAAAAAGGCAGCCAGGGCGAGGCCCAGTTTGCCAGCGAAGGACCAGACGCCAAACGCGGCTGATGCGTTCAGCCCGGCCCGGGTAAGGACGATCGAGAACATGGCCGGCAACACGACCATATCTGCGCCCAGCGCCGCGCCCGAGGCGAGACAGATCATTGCAAAACCCGCAAGATTTCCTGCACTCAGTGTGGCAGCGCCGATAAAGCCGGCAATCGAGAGCGGCATGGCGATGATCAGAGTCTGTTTCGGGCCAATTCTGTTGCTGAGCTTTGCCCAGAGCGGGACGCTCGCGCCTGCGCTCAGGAAAAACAGGATCAACAAAGGACCCGCCTTGCCCGGCAGTTGCAGCCGGTCTTCCACAAAAAACAGAAACAGGGTGGAGGTTATGGCAACCGGGAGACTGTTGACCAAAGCCAGCGCAAGAAGGCGCAAGCCACCGGCCTGACCCAGCCCTGCAAAGGACAGGCCTGATCCGGTGATCGGTCTGCGACGCCAGATCGGGATCGTCAGTATCAGGGTCAGAACGGACAGCAGCCCCAGAAACGCTCCGAATGCGGGGTAGCCTTGGGAGTGTGCCCCGAAAGCAACCAACAGGGCCGGAGCGCTGGCTGCGATGACCACCCCGGTCAACTGCCCGCCTTCACGATAGGCGGCCAGTGTCATCAGCTCTTGCGGATCGGTTTGCTTCGCCAGAGTTGCGCTGCGACCATACAGAAGAATGGTTCCCAGGCTGTACGCCGAGAACAGCAAGATCAGGATCGCGACCAGTTCCGGCACGCTGGCACCCTGCGGCAGATTGAAAAGCAGGGGAAACCCGATTGCCAGCCCCAAAGCCGCCATCGCCGCAAATGCAAGCTGGCCGCCGGGCCATCGGTCGATTGCCCAACCGATCAGCGGATCCTGCACCAGATCCACCAAACGGATCACCAGCAGCACCGTACCAATGACCCCAAGGCCAATACCCAGGTTCACGGCTGCAAAGCGCGGCAAGTGGATATAAAGCGGGATACCCGCCGCAGCGAGCATCAACGCATAGAGACTGACCCGGGGATAGAGCATCACCGCCCCTGTAGCCTGCGCGTGAAGGACGCGGACCGCGTGTTGTCTCCCAGGAACACGGACATGAAACTGCGCTTGATGCCCGGATACGCCATGGTGCAGGTCTTTTGCCCGTTCAGCCAGAAACTGACCTTGTCGGGACCATCAGAAACCGCCAGATAGCTGTCCCCTTTTGCCACGGCATTGAAACACCGGTTCAGTTGGTCGCGAACGGGTGCTGACCGGCCGATGCGGTCCATCTCGTCCAGGGTCGAGTTGACCAGCGCTTTCTTCTTGATGTTCTTGCGATAGGTCAGTTGCAGGGCGATATCTTCGCTCCAACTGAACGGCGCACCTTTGGGCGTGTAGAGTTTGGCGTCATAGATTGGCAAACCCAGATAGCGGAACGTCGCGGTTCCGCGCAGTTGGGCATCGTTCAGTTCTTCCGTGACCGGCGACGCGACCAGCCCATTGGGGATCAGCAAGGAAAGTGCAAGAAACGCTGTGCGCCATATCGCCTTATTCAGCGGCAACAGATAGGGCCGGGTCTTTCCCAGGAATGCCATTGTCAGCTCCGATGGTTTGCGGGGCGCCATTTATTCGAGCAACGACATGCATCGCGCTGGCTATCCCGTCTTCGTGAAATCCGTGCCGGTTGTAAGCACCGGCAAACCAAGTTCGGTTCTGTCCCTGCATCTCGCGGATTTGCCCTTGCGCCTTCAGGGCGGCCTTGTCGAAGACCGGATGGGCAAATTCAACCTGGTCATAGATCTTTTCCGCGGGAATTTCTGATGAAGCGTTCAGCGTTACAAACAGCGGGTCACTGTCCGGAATGTTCTGAAGCCGGTTCATCCAGTAGGTTACCCCCACATCTCCGGCTTGCGAACGATAGGTCCAGCTTGACCAGCAGGCGCGCCGCTTTGGCATCTGACCTGGGTCACAATGCAATGTGGCCGTATTGGGCTGGTAGCGGATTGCGCCCAATGCAGCGGCTTCCGCGGGGGTCGCGCCATCACCCAAAATGGAAAGCGACTGGTCCGAATGGGTGGCCAGGATGATTTCATCGAACTGATCCACGGCGCCCTGGCTGTGGATGGTGACGCCCATCTCGTCACGGGATACATTCTGAACAGGGCTGGCCAGACGTATTTCTGCCCCCCGCGCACGAAGGGCCGCGTCGATCCGGCGGACATACTCTATGCTGCCGCCTTTGACCGTGTACCATTGATGCTGGTTTGCGCGACCACTTGCAAGCAAAGCGTGATTGCGGAAAAACTGCACCAAAGAGCGTGCGGGGAACTGATCCACGAACTCGACCGGCGTAGACCAGATGGCACCGCACATCGGCATCAGATAATTGTGCCGAAACCAGTGACCCAGCCGCAGTTGGTCCACCAACTCACCAATCGTGGTGTCATCGTCCTTGGCGGCTTCTGGGGCTTCTTTGCCAAACCGCAGGATATCGGCGATCATTTTATAGTAGGCCGGACGCGCCAGATTGCGCTTTTGAGCGGTCAGTGTGCGCAGATTGTTCAACCCGTATTCAATGCGGCCATTGTCGATTGTCGCGCCAAAGCTCATCTCGCTTTCGATCACGGGCACGCCCAGTTTATCAAACAGCCGGGTCAGGTAGGGATATGTCGCATAGTTGAAGACGATGAAGCCCGTATCGACCGGTTGATCCCCGTTCTTTCCGGCCATCACCGTGCGGGCATGGCCACCAAGCCGAGGTTCGGCCTCATAGACTGTCACGTCGTTGTTTTCTGAAAGATAGTAAGCGGCGGAAAGTCCCGAAATGCCTGCACCTACAATCGCGATTTTCTTCCGTACACCCCGGGGTTCGTCGAACATTCCAGCCTCTTTATGTGACAGTTTACAAGAAGATACGCAGGGTAGGCACAAGTGGATCAATCCGATTAGAAGTTTTTAACAGATGCACTACCTTGTGGCTTCTGGTTTGAGCTTCCGTGACCTGCGCTACCGTTTTGATCCGAAGCGGATGCGAGGCCGTATTATGGTGAAACACAACTGAATCGGCCCATACATGAGCAGCTTTGACGGCAAAACCATTTGGATCATCGGCGCAAGCGAAGGGCTGGGTCGCGCTTTGGCGCATGCGCTTGGCCAACAGGGTGCTTCCCTGATCCTGTCTGCGCGCAATCTTGAGCGGTTGTCCGAGCTGTGTTCTGAACTGCCGGATGCGCGCGCGATCCGGTGCGATGTGACCGAGTTAGACTCTGTTCGTTCGGCTGTTGCCGAGGCGGGGCATGTCGACGGGCTGGTTTACAATGCAGGTGCGTATGACCCCATGCGTTCGGCCGAATGGGACACCGAGGCGTCGCTCAGGATGAGCGATGTGAACTATCTGGGTGCGCTACGGGTTCTGGGTGAAACCGTTCCGGGTTTTGTCCGGGCAGGCCAGGGAGAGGTTACTTTGATCGGGTCACTGGCCGGGTATCACGGGCTGCCCGCCGCAATCGGGTACGGAGCCAGCAAGGCCGCGCTGATTTCTCTGGCCGAGACGATGCGACACGACCTGGCGGGTACGGGCGTGACGGTGCGTATCGTCAATCCGGGCTTCATCAAAACCCGCCTGACCGAAAAGAACGGTTTCAAGATGCCGATGCTGATGTCGCCCGAGGATGCGGCGGATCACGTGGTCAAGGCGATGGCGCGTCGCCGTTTCCGTACGGATTTTCCGGCACCGTTTTCCTGGTTCATTCGTCTGATCGACTGTCTGCCGGATCTGCTGGTTTATCGTGGAAAATAGACTCTAACAAAACTGCCCCTGACAGAACCAGCCGGCGGACATCGCGCCTCCGTGGCCATAGAACAACCACAGGCGCTCCCCTTGTTCTGTCACCACCACCCAGTAATCGCGTACACCGCTGCGCCAGTTGGGGTCATCCAGCCACCATTCCGGCGCGATGCGTTCCGGGCCGGTGGCCTGCGCCAGTTGCCAGTCTCGTCCACGCCAGCGAAAGGTGCAGGGCACATTCGGGGTTTCCGGGGCCATCACGGGTTCGGGCTGCCACATCTGCAAGGGGCGGGGGCGCGGCGGGGCAGGCCAGTCGCGCGCGGGTTCCGACCAGGCCGCCGCCAGCGTTTGCGCCGTTTTCTCGGGGATATGAGAGGCCGCAGGATGCCGCCGGGTGATCGCGTCCAGCCCGACCCGCGCGCCCAGCTTGGCCGTAAGGTCATCCACGGCTGTATTGCCCTCAAGCCGGTTGCAGGCCACGCGGCGCGCTTCGGCATGACCGGCGATGGTGCGGGCGTGGATGGGTTCTGTCTGGATCGCTTCAAGCCGCAGCAAGTCGATGCCATAGCCTGCGTCGATCTTGTCAACTTTCATCTCTAACAAAGGGCGAATGCGATTTTTGTCATAGGTCGGACGGGCCAGGCCGATCTCGATGATTTCAGCGGCCTGATCCGCACGGTGGGCTTCCAGCCGCAGCGTGCGGGCCCCGCGCCCCTTCTCTTCCAGTTTGGTGCAGAGCGTTGGCAGAATCCGATCGACAGCGGCCATCACGTCTTCGACCAGGCCAATCGGGTTGGGCAGAGTCATCCGCACTGCAAAGTGATGTGGCGGACGGGCGGGCGAGACCGGCTCGGGCGCGCTGCCCATGGCCTGATCCAGACGCAACACCAGCCCGCGGCCGAACCGCCGTGCCAAACTGGCACGCGGCTGGCCCAGCAGATCACCGATCCGGCGCAGGCCCAGGCGGTTCAGTTGCGCCACGGTCTGATCGTCCAGCCGCAGCGCCGCGATGGGCAGGGGGCTGAGCGCGCCATAGGCCTGCCCCGGCGCGGCAATCCGCGCGCCACCGCCCAGCGCCATCACCTGTGGCGCGGCCCCGCCCCTGGTCCAGTGCCGCCGCTTGCTTGCCCGGGCGCGGGTGGCGCGGGCCTCTTGGTTGATGGCGTCGCCGTTGCGGTCGGATGTGGCCTGTTGCCCGGCATAGCGGGCCAGCGCCCAGGCCGCGCCTAACGTGTCGGCGATGCCCATCTGCACGCTCAGGCCCATATCGGCGCAGTCGGTTTCAAGCACGCTCAGCAAGGCCTCTTCACCGCCGAACAGATGGGCGCAACCCGACAGGTCAACGATCAGGCCATCGGGGGCCTCTTCGGCCACCCAGGGGCTGAACTTGCCCGCCCAGCGGCGCAGCGCGGTCAGAAACGCGGCCTCGGCCGGGGTGTTGCGGGGGCGGGTGATCAGGCTGGCGCACATGGCATGGGCATCGCGCACCGGCTGGCCCACGCGCAGACCAGCGGCCTGAGCTTCGGTGTTCAGCGAGGTGATGACCTGCATGTTCGACTGTTCGGCCACAACGGCCAAAGGCCCGCCATGCAGGCCCCGCGCAGCGCGGATCAGCCGTTCGGCCCCCAGACGGGGGAACCACAGCGAGAGTATTCGGCGTTTGGGCATCGGGCAGACATCAAAATGTTCTTATTTTGTTCCTATCCGAGAATCACCAGCCGAGTCCACGCTTACCCGCAAGTCAGACGCTGAATAACACCGGCGCCGTCCACATAGACGTTCAGCCTGTCGATACGGTAATCCTGTGTGGCGATGTCATCCGGGCCCAAAACACGAGACCGTTCGGGAAGATCGGCCTGAATCGTCGACACGGGCTGACCGACCGTTTCGGCAAAGGGCTCGCCCTTGCAAAATGCCAGATCAACAGGAGCGTCTTCTGAGGTGGTGGCGACATCCTGCGGAACGCTTGTGTCTGCGCAGGCCGCCAGAAAGATAAAGATCGGTAAAAAACGGTGCATTGGCGTTCCTCATTCTGGCAATGTCGTTTCTGCAATATCAAACAATTAGCCAACCTGCCAAGAAAGCACAGTTGAAAACACCCTGTATTTGACGCAGGGTCGGGGCAAAAGTGACAGGGAGATAAGTACCATGCGTACCCGTGCTGCCGTCGCCGTACAGGCGGGCAAACCTTTGGAAGTGATGGATGTGAACCTTGAAGGCCCAAAGGCGGGCGAGGTTCTGGTTGAAATCAAGGCCACTGGCATCTGTCATACGGATGAATTCACCCTGTCGGGCGCCGACCCCGAAGGCCTGTTCCCGGCCATTCTGGGGCACGAGGGCGCCGGCGTGGTGGTCGAGGTCGGACCGGGTGTGACCAGCCTGAAGCCAGGCGATCACGTGATCCCGCTCTACACCCCCGAATGTCGCGAGTGCGAATACTGTCTGCATCCCAAGACCAACCTGTGCCAGGCCATCCGCGAGACGCAGGGCCAGGGGCTGATGCCCGACGGCACCTCGCGCTTTTCGACGCTGGATGGCGATCCGATCCTGCACTACATGGGCTGCTCGACCTTCTCGAACCATACGGTCCTGCCGGAAATCGCGCTGGCCAAGGTGCGCGAGGACGCGCCGTTCGACAAGATCTGCTATATCGGCTGCGGCGTGACCACGGGCATCGGCGCGGTGATCAACACTGCCAAGGTTGAAATCGGCAGCCGCGCCATCGTGTTCGGTCTGGGCGGGATCGGTCTGAACGTGATTCAGGGCCTGCGTCTGGCCGGGGCCGATCAGATCGTCGGCGTCGACCTGAACCCCGCCAAGGTCGAGATGGCCACCAAGTTCGGCATGACCGATTTCGTCAACCCGTCCGAGGTCGAGGGCGATCTGGTGCCCTATCTGGTGAACCTGACCAAGGGCGGCGCGGATTACACCTTTGATGCAACAGGCAATGTCGGCGTGATGCGCGCGGCGCTGGAATCGGCGCATAAAGGCTGGGGTGAGTCGATCATCATCGGCGTTGCGCCCGCGGGGGCCGAAATCTCGACCCGTCCGTTCCAGCTGGTCACCGGCCGGTCGTGGCGCGGTACAGCTTTCGGCGGTGCACGTGGGCGCACGGACGTGCCCAAGATCGTCGACTGGTACATGGAAGGGAAGATCGAGATCGACCCGATGATCACCCACACCATGGGTCTGGACGACATCAACACCGGCTTCGACCTGATGCATAAGGGCGAAAGCATCCGGTCGGTGGTGATTTACTGACAACCAGAAATTGCAAGGGCGGGGTTTAACCCGCCCTTTTTGTCTCCTATCTTCAGGATATTGATAAATATCTGAATAGAGGGACTAAATTGACCACTGAAGCAACGGAACGCCTGGCCGTTCTGATTGACGCCGAGAATGTTCCGGCAAAGCATGTTGCCGAGATTTTCGAAGAAGTTGCCACATTGGGTGAGGCAAGCCTGCGCCGGATCTACGGAGATTTCTCGGGCGGTACCCCGCAAGGCTGGAGTGCTGAGAAGCTGGCGGAATATGCCATCGTTCCGCACCAGCAATTCGCCAATACCACTGGCAAGAACGCCGGGGACATCGCCCTTGTGATTGATGCCATGGACATATTGCATTCCGGCCGGTTCGGTGGGTTTGTACTGGTGTCGTCAGACAGCGACTTTACCCGGCTTGCCAGCCGGATCCGAGAACAAGGGTTGAGTGTGTTCGGGATCGGCGAAGAAAAGACGCCCAAAGCCTTTGTCGCGGCTTGCAACCGGTTCATCTACATCGAGAATATAAAAAAGGAGGAGGTGCAGGCGAACGATTCCCCGGAGAAAGCTAAGAAGCCCTCTGCCAAACAAGAACTGAACCATGCTTATCAGTTGATCCGGAATGTCGTGCTCAAATCCGAGGAACCGGACGGGTGGGCGGGCCTTGGCTGGCTAGGCAGTCAGCTCAGCATGAACTATCCGGATTTTGACACGCGAACCTATGGCTTCAAGCGGCTGAGCGACTTGGTACGAGCCATCGGGAAGTTCGAGGAAACAGGCGAAAACGGCGGCCTGAAGATCAGATTGAAAGATCAGTAGCAGACGCCCTACGACCCCGGTCGCGCCGAGGCCCCGGTGTCGGACCGCGGCGAGCGGACGCGCAGAACCGGTTTGTTCGGCGATACATTGGCCCGGCTCTCGCGCCAGACGACGAACACACCGGACGCGATGATGATTGCGGCCCCCACGGCCACCCATTTGTCGGGCCGTTCACCAAAGAACACAGCGCCGAATATCGTGGCCCAGATGATCTGGCTGTACTGGCTGGGCGCGACCACGCCGGCGGGCGCAGCCCGATAGGCCAGGATGATCAGGTGCTGGGCGATCACCGAAAACACGCCGACCAGCGCCATCATCGCCAGATGAAGCAGGGACGGCGGCTGGTAGACCGCCGGTTGCGCCAGGCTCATGACCGCGATCGCCAGCAGCATCGGATACAGGATCAGGACGGCCGAGCGTTCCTCGTTCCCGATCTTGCGCACCAGCACCGATGCGAAGGCGCTGCAGAACGCGGCCATCAGGGCGGCAAGGTGGCCCAGGGTGATCTCGGTCGCGCCGGGGCGCAGGACGATCAGCACCCCGATCAGACCCATGCCAACCGCAGCCCAGCGCTGGGCCCGGACGACTTCGCCCAGTATCGGAATCGACAGGACCGTGACGATCAGCGGGAAAGAAAACAGCAACGAATAGACCTCGGCCAGGGGCAGGGCCGAAAAGGCATAGAACGCACAGGACATGGCCGTGACCATCAGACCTGAGCGCAGCAACACCAACCAGGGGTGATGCGGCCGGAAGTTGCCCGTGGTCCGGTCCGTCAAGATCGTCACTGCCATCGGGACAAAGGAAAACAGCGTGGCAAAAAAGATGATCTGCATCACCGAGTAGGTCCCGCCCAGCGTCTTGATCAGCGCGTCATGGGTCGCAAAGACCGCAAAGCCCGCGAATGCATAGCCAAGACCCCGGAGGGTGGTGTTCTGAGTGCTCATGGGTCGGCCTCGGGTGATGTGTCGATGTGAAGGGGCAGCGCAAAAGGGGCTGTCTTGTCTCTGACTAACCCTATTTTCTCGACCCGCATAGCCCCCAATTTACCGCTAACATTGCAAGGCAGCCATGACGTGGGCTCAACGCAGGATTGGTGGCGCGTCCTTGGGCTGGCGGGCCGATTGCACCCCGGCCTTCATCCCAACACCGATGCGGCGCGCCAGAGCGACCCAGGGTGTGGCGGTTTCCGGGGGCAGGGTCTGGGTGGCGACCTCTTCGAACAGGTCCAGCCAATGGGCGAACATCTCGGGCTTCACGTCCGGTCGTTCGATATGCACCCGCTGCGGATTGCCGTCATAGCTGCGCTCGAACAGGATGGCGTTGCGCCAGAAAGATGCGATCTTTTCCTCATGCGCGGACCAGTCGGTGACATGGTTGGCGAATACGGGTCCAAGTACCGCGTCCTGCCGCACACGGGCGTAAAAGGCGCGAACCTGTGCGTTGATCTGCTCGGGCGTCGCGGGAAAGCGCGGCGGAAGGGTTGGTCTGATCATGGTGGCCTGTTTTCGACTCCGTTTTTGGCAGATAGGCGGTTCCGGCGTTATGTGACAGAGGTGGTATTGTCGCGCTGCCCCGGCGTCAGCAGGTGCCGCAGCAGGGCCACCGGATGCGCCCGCAGGCTGAGGCGGGTGGCGACGTAATCCTCGACCACCTGTTCGCCCAGCGACATCTGCGGCAGATGGGCGGCGGGCTCGTCCAGCGCCTCGCCTTCCAGATCCTGCGCGAACAGGGGCAGGGGCCTGGCGGTGGCGATCGCCTTGGCCTGCCACAGCGCCTCGCGCCGGGTCAGGCCGCAGGCGGCAAAGGCATCGGCCTCGGCCAGACGCTCGATCACCGAGGGGCCAAGGCCCGCGCGGCGCCAGACATCCTCGACCTGGGTATAGCCGTTGCCGCGCGCGGCGGTCAGCCAACTGGCGTCCTCTTCGCTCAGGCCCTTGATCTGGCGGAAGCCCAGCCGCAGGGCCAGCCCGCCATGGCCGTCGGGCTCCATCACGTTGTCCCAGAAGCTGGCATTGATGCAGACCGGGCGCACCTGCACCCCATGCTCGCGCGCATCACGCACGATCTGGGCGGGGGCATAGAACCCCATCGGCTGCGAGTTCAGCAGCGCGCAGGCGAAAATCCCCGGATGGTGGCACTTGATCCAGGCGCTGGCATAGACCAGCAGCGCAAAGCTGGCCGCGTGGCTTTCGGGGAAGCCGTAGGAGCCGAAGCCCTCGATCTGCGAGAAACAGCGTTCGGCAAATTCGGCGTCATAGCCGTTGCGCTGCATCCCGCGCAGGAACAGGGCGCGGAATTCGCTGACATTGCCATGTTTCTTGAAGGTCGCCAGCGAGCGCCGCAGCCGGTCCGCCTGTTCCGGGGTGAAACCCGCGCCGACGATGGCGATCTGCATCGCCTGTTCCTGGAACAACGGCACGCCCAGCGTCTTGCCCAACACCTCGCCCAGTTCGTCCGAGGGGAAGCTGACCTCCTCCTCGCCGTTTCGGCGGCGGATATAGGGGTGGACCATGTCGCCCTGAATGGGGCCGGGGCGGATGATGGCGACCTCGATCACCAGATCATAGAAATTGCGCGGCCGCATCCGGGGCAGAAAGTTCATCTGCGCACGTGATTCCACCTGGAACACGCCGACCGAATCCGCGCGGCACAGCATGTCATAGACCGCCGGGTCCTCGGGCGGCAGGGTCGCGAGCGTGTAGCTGGTCTGGTGGTGCTGGGCGATCAGGTCGAAGGCCTTGCGGATGCAGGTCAGCATGCCAAGGCTCAGGACATCGACCTTCAGGATGCCCAGACTGTCGATGTCATCCTTGTCCCAGCAGATGACGGTGCGGTCCTCCATCGTAGCGTTCTCGATGGGCACCAGTTCGTCCAGGCGGCCCTCGGTGATGATGAACCCGCCCACATGCTGGGACAGGTGGCGGGGGAAGCCGTTGATCTCATTGACCAGCATTAGAGTCTGTTTCAGACGCCGATCCTCGGGGTCGAGGCCGATTTCGCGCATCCGTTCGGCCTCGAGCCCCGAGGACGAGAAGAACCCCCACAGCTGCGAGGACAGGGCGGAAATCGTGTCCTCGGTCAGGCCCATGGCGCGGCCCACCTCGCGGATGGCGCGTTTGCCGCGATAGTGGATCACGGTGGCGCACAGCCCCGCGCGGTGGCGGCCATAGCGTTCATAGATGTGCTGGATCACCTCTTCGCGGCGTTCATGTTCGAAATCCACGTCTATGTCGGGTGGCTCGTCGCGGGCCTCGGAGACGAAGCGTTCGAACACCATGGTGCCCATCTCGGGGCTGACCTCGGTGATGCCGAGACAGAAACAGACGACGGAGTTCGCCGCCGAGCCGCGCCCCTGGCACAGGATGCCGCGCGAGCGGGCGAAATGGACGATGTCGCGGACGGTCAGGAAATAGGGCTCGTATTTCAGCTTGCCGATCAGCATCAGCTCATGCGCCAGCATCTTTTTGGCTTTCTCGGACGCCCCGGCGGGATAGCGCCATTTCAACCCTTCATGTGCCAGCCGATGCAGGCGCTGGGTCGGGGTTTCCTGGTCGCTGCCTTCGCTGGGATATTCATAGCGCAGCTCGTCCAGCGAGAATGTGAGTTCCTGGCTGAGCGCATAAGCGCGGGCCACGGCGTCCTCAAAGCCCTTGAAGATGCGCAGCATCTCGGGTTCCGAGCGCAGGCGCTGTTCGCCATTGGCCAGCGCGTGACGGCCCAGATCGTCCACCTTGCGGCGCAGGCGGATGGCGGTCAGCACATCACCCAGCTTGCGGCGCGAGCCGTGATGCATCATCGGCGCGGCGCTGGCGATGGTGGGCAGGCCCAGATGGCGTGATTCAGTCTCTAATAATTGGAAAAACGCGGAATCCGCCCCGTCATAGCGGGGGTGCATCAGCAGGTGCATGCGCCCGGCAAAGCGGCGCGTCAGCCGTTGCGCCTGTGTCCGCCATCCGCTCGCGCCGCCGGTCGGACGGCCCGCCTGTGGCCAGAGCAGCAGGTGCAGACCGCCGGAAAATTCCAACAGGTCGGACAGGTGCAGGATGCAGTCGCCCTTGGCCGCGCGCAGCCGTCCGGTGGACAGGATGCGGCACAGGTTGGCCCAGCCCTGCCGGTTGAGGGGCAGGGCGGTGACGGGCGGGGCATCGGTAAAAATCAGCCGCGCCGCCGGGATCAGGCGCGGCACCGCATGCACCGGGAACGAGGGCGATTTCGGGATGTGATCGGGGCAGGGCGGGCCGATGGGCGTGTTCTGCTCCTCCCACGCGCGGCGCTCGCGCACCTTGCGGGCGATCTCGCGCGCCTGGGTATGGGCGCGGACGATGCCGGCCACCGAGTTGTCATCGGCGATGGCGATGGCGGGCAGGCCCAGGGTGACGGCGCGCTCCATGTACTCCTCGGGGTGCGAAGCCCCGGTGAGAAAGGTGAAGTTCGACGTGATCGACAGCTCGGCATACATGGCGATTCCACATTATATTCACGTTTTGTTCTTTTTCGAGTCCTTTGCGCAGGAAACGGGTCGCCTGGACCAGGCCAGGCGCGCATGGTTGCAGAAAAAGGAGACCTGATATGTTCAAGATCACCGCTCTGCCCACTGACGAAGTCCGCGCCCTTCAGGCAGGTCAACCTGATGCATATGGCGCCGCGCCCGAGCGCGCCGTTTCGTCGGGGGCTGGCAATCCCTGTCGCCACTGCCTGAAGAACATTCCCGAAGGCGCAAAGATGCTGATATTGGCGCATCGCCCTTTTTTAGAGCCACATCCATACGCTGAAACAGGGCCGATCTTTCTGTGCGCAACGCCTTGCGAGCGCTATGAAGACGACGCCCTGCCCGAGATCTTGACCACTGCACCCGACTATCTGATCAAGGGGTATGGACCAGATGACCGGATCGTCTATGGCACCGGGGCAATCACGCCCAAAGATCAGATCGGCGCAAAAGTCAGCGATATTTTTGCCCGCCTGGACGTGGCCTATATTCACGTCAGATCGGCGCGGAACAACTGCTACCAAGCACGGATCGACCGGGTTTAGAGCTTGACCCGGTGCAGGCCCCGGCGCGGCTGGTCCTGATCGTCGGCCGGGGCATCGTCGGTGCGCGAGGAGGTCAGGGCCAGGAACACATCCTCGAGATCGGCCTCTTCGGTGCGCACGTCGCGGATGCGGATGCCCGCCGCCCGGACGGACTCCAGAACCTGCTCGGCGCTGGTCCGGGCGCTGCGATATTGCAGTATAAGGCTGCCGTCTTCACGTAAGCTGGCCTCGACGCCTTCGGTCACCGGCAGGTCGACCACCGGGGTGTCCGGCACAATGACCATGGTCCGGCTGTCCATGCGGCCCAGCAGGTTGGCGGTACTGTCCTGAGCGATCTTTTCACCGTGGTTGATGATGGCGATTTCGTCGCACATCTCCTGCGCTTCTTCCAGATAGTGCGTGGTCAGGATGATGGTCACGCCCTGCTGGTTCAGCTTGCGCACATTGGCCCACAGCATCTGGCGCAGTTCGATATCGACGCCCGCCGTGGGTTCGTCCAACACTAGGATTTTCGGGTGATGCACCAGCGCCTTGGCCAGCAGCAGCCGCCGCCGCATCCCGCCCGACAGCGTGCGGGCATAGGCCTCGGCCTTGTCGCTGAGGCCGACCAGTTCAAGGATTTCATCGCTGCGACGTTCGGATTTCGGTACGCCGTACAGGCCTGCCTGTACTTCCAAGGCGCCCCGCGGGGTGAAAAACGGGTCAAGGTTCAGTTCTTGCGGCATCACACCAATCGCGGCGCGGGACTGCCGCGGATTCTGATTCTGATCGAAACCCCAGATCGATACACGGCCCGAAGACTTCACCACCAACCCGGCGAGAATATTGATCAGGGTCGATTTCCCGGCGCCGTTCGGGCCCAGAAGCCCGAAAACCGAGCCCCTGGGAACAGTCAAATCAATGCCTTTCAGCGCGTGTTTCTCGGGCTGACCCTTGCCGCCACGATAGGTCTTGCGCAGACCTTCGATCCTGATTGCCGCATCGCTCATGTGGCTCTTGCCCCCGGATTGCTCATCGCTCATAAACGCACCTAATACATGCCCGCGAGGCCGACAACCGAAGAAGGATCGCCAGCCGTGACCATCGAAGCGCCGGAAACCAAGATCGTCGAAACCGCCCGTGTCGCCTGTGACGGCGGCGAAGGCGCATTGGGCCATCCGCGCGTCTGGCTGCAAATCCCTGAGGATTCAGGCTGGGTCGAATGCCCGTATTGCGACTGCAAATATGTGCTGAAGGGCCGTGAACAGGGCTGATTGCCCGACCAGCCGGGTTTTGCCCAAATCTTGCCTCGGTTTTCATGTTAGTGCTTTGGCGCAACCAAAGCAGGGATACGTGATGACCGGAATTTCGGCCACTGACAATGTTAACCCGGTTTTCGGCTGGGTTGGGTTCTGCATCGCATCTTTGGCGTTGTTTGCTGCGTTGTTTGTATTCTGGGCGGGGCCCTTTGCACCTCAGCAGACTGCGGGTGTGTCGCTGGGCGAACTGGCGGCCGAAATCGGCAAATCGACACTGAGGGCCGCCGCAGGGATGGAACAACCCGAGCCCGTTGCACGCGCCCGCGATCTGGATGATTTCCTGCGGATCGGTGTCGCCATGCTTGGCGGGCTTGCGATCGTCATCTCGGCCGTTGGCATCCTGCGTCACGAAAAGCGGCGCCCTGCCATCGCCGGAATGGTTATCGGTACGGGGGCAATCCTGTTCCAGTTCTTTGCCTTTGCGTTTTTTGCGTTGCTGGGGGTGTTGGTGATCATGGCTTTGCTGAACAGTTTCTCTGACGTCTTCTCGGGATTGTTTGGCGGTTAGGCTGCGTTCTTGGCTGGTCACCCGCGTGACCCTGTGGCAGAACCATCCCTGACCGACAGGGAGCGCGCGCATGAGCAATTTCGGAAAAGGATGTCACCTGCATCTGATCGACGGATCGGCCTTTATTTTCAGGGCCTATCACGCGCTGCCTCCGCTGACCCGCAAGTCGGATGGTCTGCCGATTGGGGCGGTGTCCGGGTTCTGTAACATGCTTCAGAAATATGTCGAAGGGAACACCGGGCCGGATGCGCCAACCCATGTCGCGGTGATCTTCGACAAGGGGTCGCACACATTCCGGAATGATCTGTACGACCTGTACAAGGCCAACCGCGAAGCGATGCCCGAGGACCTGCGCCCGCAAATTCCACTGACCCGCGAGGCGACAAAGGCGTTCAATATCGCCTGCAAGGAACTCGAGGGCTATGAGGCCGACGACATCATCGCCACCCTGACCGTGCAGGCGCGCGAGGCTGGGGGGCGCGTGACCATCGTAAGCTCTGACAAGGATCTGATGCAGTTGGTCGGTGACGGCGTCGAGATGCTGGATGCGATGAAGAACAAGCGTATCGACCGGGACGGGGTGATCGAGAAGTTTGGAGTTGGCCCCGAGCGCGTTGTGGATGTTCAGGCGCTGGCCGGGGATTCGGTTGACAATGTGCCGGGCGCTCCGGGAATCGGGGTCAAGACGGCCGCGCTGTTGATCAACGAATACGGTGATCTGGAAACACTGCTGGACCGGGCCGAGGAAATCAAACAGCCCAAGCGCCGGCAGACCCTGATCGAAAAGCGCGATCAGATCGAACTGTCGAAGAAACTGGTGCAGCTGGACGAGAACATACCGCTGGATTTCACGCTGGATGACCTTGAAGTGAGAGAGCCCGATGCCGAGACCCTGCTGGGTTTTCTGGCGGATATGGAATTCCGCACACTGACCAAACGGATCGCCGACAAGCTGGGGGCCGAAGCACCGGCCATCGCCGACGCTCCGGCGCCTGCGGCCAAGGAAGTTGAGGCCGAGACGATCCCGTTTGACGCTTCAAAGTATGAATGTGTCCGTGATGCAGCGGCTTTGCAAAAGTGGATCGACCAGGCCCATGAACGAGGCTGGATCGCTGTTGATACCGAAACCACCGGTCTGAATGAAATGATCGCCGATCTGGTCGGTATTTCGCTGTGTGTCGAGGCCGGCGAAGCCTGTTACATCCCGCTGACTCACCGCGATGGTGCGGCGGATGATCTGTTCGGGTCGGACGCGCTTGCTGAAGGGCAAATGCCGTTGGATGAGGCGCTGACGCTGCTGAAGCCGGTGCTTGAGGACCCCTCGATCATCAAAATCGGGCAGAACATGAAATACGATGCCAAGATTTTCCGGCGTCACGGCATCGATGTGGCCCCGATTGATGATACGATGCTGATGTCCTATGCCATGCATGGCGGTGAGCACGGGCACGGTATGGATACGCTCTCGGAACGGTATCTCAGCCACACGCCGATCCCGATAAAGCCGCTGCTGGGGTCAGGCAAATCTGCGATCACCTTCGACAAGGTGCCGATCGACGAGGCCACCGCCTATGCCGCCGAGGATGCGGATATAACGCTGCGCCTGTGGCAATTGTTCAAACCGCAGCTGCACCGGGTGCAGGTGACGACTGTCTACGAGACGCTCGAACGACCACTTGTGCCGGTTCTGGCTGAGATGGAGATGCATGGCATCAAGGTCGACCGCGACGTGCTGAGCCGCATGTCGAACGCCTTTGCCCAGAAAATGGCCGGTTTAGAGGCTGAAATCCACGAGTTGGCGGGTGAGAACTTCAATGTCGGCTCACCCGCGCAGTTGGGTGAGATCCTGTTCGACAAGATGGGCCTGGAAGGTGGCAAGAAGGGCAAGACCGGCAAGTACTCGACCGGGGCTGATATTTTGGAAGATCTGGCGACCGAGCATGAACTGCCGCGCAGGGTGCTGGATTGGCGCCAGTTGTCCAAGCTGAAATCAACCTATACCGACGCGCTTCAGACCCATATCAACCCCGACACGGGCCGGGTGCACACGTCTTATGCCATCACCGGGGCGAATACCGGGCGTCTGGCCTCGACCGACCCCAATTTGCAGAATATCCCCGTGCGCACCGAGGAGGGCCGCCGCATCCGCGAGGCCTTTGTCGCCGAGCCGGGCAATGTTCTGGTCAGCCTCGACTACAGCCAGATCGAGCTGCGCATCCTGGCGCATATCGCCGACATTTCGACCCTGAAACAGGCCTTTGCCGACGGGCTGGACATCCACGCCATGACCGCGTCGGAAATGTTCGACGTGCCGCTGGACGAGATGACGCCGGACATCCGCCGTCAGGCCAAGGCGATCAACTTTGGTGTGATCTATGGCATCTCGGGCTTCGGACTGGCGCGCAACCTGCGCATCCCGCGGGCCGAGGCACAGGGTTTCATCGACCGCTATTTCGAACGCTTTCCGGGCATTCGCCAGTACATGGATGACACGGTGGCATTTGCCAAAGAGCACGGCTATGTCCAAACTCTGTTCGGGCGCAAGATCCACACGCCCGAGATCAACGCCAAGGGGCCGCATGCAGGATTCTCGCGCCGGGCGGCGATCAACGCGCCGATTCAGGGCACGGCGGCGGATGTGATCCGACGCGCGATGGTGCGGATGCCGGGTGCGATCAACGGGCTGCCCGCCAAGATGCTGTTGCAGGTCCATGACGAATTGTTGTTCGAAGTCGCCGAGGATTCCGTGGATCCGCTGATCGACGTGGCGCGCGAGGTGATGGAGGGTGCCTCGGACCCGGCGGTGAAACTGGATGTGAAGCTGAGCGTGGATGCCGGCCAGGGTGCGAACTGGGCCGAGGCGCACTAGCACCAGGTCAGCCTTCCGGGTCAGCCCTGTGGCCTGACCCACCCTTCGACCAAACGTTTCACCGAAGGTCCTAGGACCAGGATCACCGTGAACGCGATGGGCCAGCAAAAGGCCCAGGACGCCATCCAGTCGCCCAGCGTTTCAGGATGGAACCCCACTGCCTTGACCGTAGCGATCCCGGTGACAATGCACGACATCAGCCCTGACATGATCAGACCAAAGATGGCATTGGCAAAGCGGGCAGGGATCATATCGGGCATCCTCGAAAACGGCTTGCCCGATATGTGCGCCTTTCGGGCAGCGAATTCCAGCCCGATGAACGGCGTCAACGTCGCATCCAAGCCAGGGTCGCATCCGTTCGAGCCGTCGAAGGCGCGTATTCGGCGCTGACCCAACCGGTGTAACCAGCTTCATCCATTGCCGCGAAAAGCTGCGCGAAATCCGTAGGCCCGCGTCCCGGTTCAGAACGTTCGGGGGCGGCCCCGATCTGGGCGTGGACAACACTGGGGTGAAAACGCTCCCAGACGGCCAGCGCGTCGCCGTGGATCATATGTGCGTGAAAACTGTCATATTGCAGACCGACATTCGGGCGATCCACGCGGCCCAGTACCTCGGTCGCCAGATTATAGTCGTTCAGGAAATAGCCGGGTTGGGACATCGGATTGAGGGGTTCGATCGTAAATGTCTGCTGCGGTGCGAAATCGGCGGCCCACTGCAAGTTTTGCACGAAGCAGTCCAACGCATCCGTCCCGGCTGCGTATCCGGACATGATATGAATGAAGCCCGGCCGCAGCACCTGAGCGTAGCGCAGAACGCGGCGGATATCAGACTGAAACCGGGACGCACCGCCGGGGATGGCGGCATAACCCGGTGCGCCACCGGTATAATTCGGCGGGGGCGCGTTGATCAGAACCAGTTCGAGTCCGTTGGCCAGCAAGGCACGCCGGGTTTCTTTTGCAGCAAGTTCGTACGGAAACAGGATCTCGACCGCCTGGAACCCGGCATCTGCCGCTGCCTGAAACCGATCCAGATACGGAAGTTCGGCAAAGAGCAATGAGATATTCGCGGCGAATTTTGGCATAGGCGGCCCATGGATTTCTGGTGGCCCGACCTTATCCGCGCGTTGATTTCTGTGAAAGTGACAGAAAACGACAGTTTGTCGAAATTCGACCAGATCGACCCGATGAAATCGGAAACGCTTCCTGCATTGCGGCGAATCAATTTTCTGACGCCGTGCCAATGGAAGGTTTGAAAACGATGGCGATGAGCCCAGACCCCGTCCGCGGGAACAGCCTTTCTGCGCCGGCGGGACAGCATTCTGCCTTGTCGGGTAACGGGTTGGCCGTGGCTTCGATGCTGACATGGGCGGCGGGGTTTCCGGCGGCCGAGGTGCTGTTGCAAACATGGCCGCCCGTCGCCCTGTTGGCCGCGCGACTGGCGCTGGCCGTGTTGGTGATGGTGCCGGTCTGGCTGATTCTGGACGGGCCGCGCCGGGTTGTTTCAGCCCGCTGGGGTCATGCAATGACCGTCGGCGGCCTTGGAATCGGGTCGGGAATGTTCCTGTTGATCTTGGCGCAAAAGCTGACCGACCCGGTGACGGTGGCAATCATCGTCTCTTGCGCACCTTTGGTGGCCACATTGCTTGAATTGGCTGCTGGCACACGCCGGCTGAAGTTGAATTTTGCGCTGGGCGTAGCTGTATCGATTGTCGGCGGGTTGATCGCCACCAGCGCCTTGGCCCCGGCCCAGTTGGGTCTGGGCGCGGCCTGTGCGGTTGGATCAACGGTGCTATTTTGCTGGGCCAGCATGGCAACCGCCCGGGATTTCGCCGAACTGAGCCAGACTGGACGCACGACGATCACCTTTGTCGGAGGGCTGGCCATGGCATCGCTGCTGGTTTTCGGATCGGCGCAGTTTGGTCTGGACGTGATGCCTGCAACTGCGTTCGACATGCAACAGGCAGGCATGCTGATGATCTATGCGCTTATCTCAATGGGTCTCAGCCAGGTATTTTTCATCACCTCCGTCGGCAAGCTGGGCGTGGCGCTGGCCTCTTTTCACATCAATGTTGCCCCGTTCTACGTGATGCTGATCATGCTGATGCTGGGGGACGAATGGAACTGGACCCGGGCATTGGGTGCGGGCATTGTTGCAATGGCTGTCGTGCTGGCACAGGATCGCGCGCCACGGTTAGCTCAGGTCGGCTGAGGGGATCAGGCCAAAGAACTGCCCGCCTGACCAAACACCGAACCAGCCGTCATGGTGCGTTCCGATCTCGACGAGGCGGTAAAAGCTTTTGCGGTCTATCCGAGCTTCGAGGTTGTCGCGGATCAATATGTAGGGTGAGGGTTCGTCTGTTTCAGGGTCTATAACAATTCGGATCGGATGATCAGCTCCGGCCACAGCCCTGTCGCCAACATGGGTTGTGAAGGTCAAGGACTGGTCCTTTCCATCCCCGTCCCGGTCGAAATCCACAGCGACAAACGGCGCGTCTTCGACAGTGATTCCCACCTTCTCGACCGGGGTGACGAGGAAGTACTTGCCGTCTTCCTTCTTAAGAATTGAGGAAAAAAGCTTCACAAGCTCGAAACGGTTGATGGGTGAGCCTAAATAACTCCATGTGCCATCTTTTGCGATCTTGATGTCCAGATCGCCGCAAAACGGAGGATTCCAGAGGTGAACGGGCGGTAAACCGTTGGTTTTGGCCGCTTTGACCGATGCCGCCAGACCATCTGGCGACGGTTTCACAGGTTTTTGTCCGCTCATTGCTTTTGCCATTTCCTCTCAGCGCGATACACTTCAATTATAATAGTCCACGGAAGGGAAAGTCATGACCGAACCTGCCGACCTCGTAGCCGAGATCGAAGCGCTGGAAAACAAGCTGCAAGAGGCCAAGGCCTCGATCACCCGCCGCTTCATCGGGCAGGAGAGGGTCGTGGACCTGACGCTGACCGCGCTGCTGTGCGGCGGCCATGCCCTGTTGATCGGTCTGCCGGGTTTGGGCAAGACACGCCTGGTCGAGACTCTGTCGACGGTGATGGGCCTGCATGGCAGCCGCATTCAGTTCACGCCCGATCTGATGCCCGCCGATATTCTTGGGTCCGAGGTTCTGGACACTGCCGACGATGGCAGCCGGCATTTCCGGTTCATTCCCGGCCCGATCTTCTGTCAGTTGTTAATGGCGGATGAAATCAACCGGGCAAGCCCGCGGACACAATCGGCACTGTTGCAGGCGATGCAGGAACGCACCGTTACCGTGGCAGGCGAGGACCGTTCATTGGGTACGCCGTTCCACGTGCTGGCAACGCAAAACCCGATTGAGCAGGAAGGCACCTATCCGCTGCCCGAAGCCCAGCTTGACCGGTTCCTGGTACAGATTGACGTCGAATACCCCGACCGCCAGACCGAGCGGGATATCCTGCTGGCCACGACCGGGGTTGAAGAGGAAGAGGCATATCAGATTTTCAGCAAGGAAGAGTTGCTGGCTGCGCAGGTCTTGTTGCGCCGGATGCCGGTCGGAGAATCTGTCGTTGAACTGATTCTTGATCTCGTGCGGGCCTTCCGCCCCGAAGAACCCGGTGTGTCCGAACGGGTTGCCGAAACCGTGGCCTGGGGTCCGGGCCCCCGTGCCGCGCAGGCGCTGATGATGACGGTGCGGGCGCGTGCCATGTTGCAGGGACGCCTGGCACCAAATGCCGAGGATGTTCTGGATATGGCGCGCCCGGTGCTCAGCCACCGGATGGCACTGAACTTTGCGGCAAGGGCGCGTGGTGACAGCCTTGCAGAGCTGATTGACTCGACCGCTGTCGGGCTGATCCGGACCGAGGCCGCGGCGTGAATGCCGAGCTGACCCTTCGCGAGAGATCCGAAGCCGAGGCATCACGGCTGCCGCCCCTCTTGGCGCGGGCCGAGCACTTGGCCGGAACCGTTCTGCTGGGCGACCACGGTCGACGGCGGTCCGGGATGGGGGATGATTTCTGGCAATACCGCCCGGCGCAGGTCGGCGACAGCCGTCGCATGATCGATCACCGCCGCTCGGCGCGGGGGGATCAGCAGTTCGTACGTGAACGGGAATGGCAGATCGCGCAATCCGTGATGTTATGGGTCGATCAGGGGGCTTCGATGCGGTTTGCGTCCGACAAGACCCTGCCGACCAAAGCGGATCGCGCGCGGCTGTTGGGGCTGGCGACATCCATCCTTCTGGTGCGCGGCGGTGAACGCGTAGGTCTGACCGGCACCACCTTGCCGCCCCGGCGCGGCAATGCGCAGATCATCCGGCTGGCGCAGGCCTGGTCCGAGGATAATCAAGCGGATTACGCCCCGCCCGAACACCGCGCCATGATCCCTCATGCCCGCGCCGTGTTCATCTCGGATTTTCTGGGCCCCATGGATGAGGTTGAACTTGCCTTGACCAAAGCCGCCGACCGTGGCGTGCGCGGCGTGGTTCTGCAAGTGCTGGATCCGGGTGAGGAGTCGTTTCCCTATCGCGGGCGCACCATTTTCGAAAGCGTCGGAGGGTCTGTCCGACACGAAACGCTCAAGGCTGCCGAGCTGCGGGACCGTTATCTGGAACGCCTGGCGCACCGCAAGGACGCGCTGAGGCAACTGTGCCGAGCGACGGGTTGGCAACTGGGCCTGCACCACACGGGCGACAGCGCGCAAGCGGCTCTGTTATGGTTTTATCGGGCCTTGGATGGGGGCACGCGATGACGGTTCTGGCGGGCATCGGCTTTACCGCGCCATGGGTGTTGCTGGGTCTTCTGACCCTGCCGATCCTGTGGCTGATCCTGCGCGCGGTTCCGCCCGCACCGATCCGCCGCTTGTTCCCGGCGGTCACGCTGCTGTTGGGCCTGAAAGATGACGAAAGCGTATCCGACCGCACCCCATGGTGGCTGCTGCTGCTGCGGATGCTGGCGGCGGCTGCGATCATCATCGGGCTGGCAGGGCCGGTTCTGAACCCGTCACGGGATGAAACCGGAACCGGGCCGCTGCTGCTGGTGCTGGACGCCAGTTGGGCCGGGGCCGCGCGCTGGCCGGCGACACTTGACCAAATCGACACGCAATTGTCGGAGGCCGGGCGCGCGGGCCGAACGGTTGCGATTTTGCGCCTGACAGAGCCGGAAACACCGGTATTTCAGGCTGCGGAAGCGTGGCGCGGGCGTTTGCCTGGGCTGACCCCGAACCCCTGGCAGCCGAATGCGGATCAGATTGCTCAGACCATTGCCGCGTTGAACGCCGTTGACGGCGGATTTGATACACATTGGTTCAGTGACAGGCTGGACTATGCAGACCACGCTGAACTGGTGTCCAGCCTTCAGGCGCGCGGAGATGTGACGGTCTATCAGGCGGCGTCCCGGCCCGTTGCGATCCGGCCTGCGGCCTACCAGGACGGGCTGATCCAATTGACCGTTCAGCGCGCGGGCCCCGGACCGGAAGACCGCGTGACGGTACTGGCGCAAGGCCGTGATCCGGCGGGTACGGCCCGGGTGCTGCATTCCGTTGAGCTGACCCTTGAAGCCGGCGAAACCACGGCGCAGGCCGATCTGGCGCTGCCGTCGGAATTGCGCGCCCGTATCACGCGGTTTGAAATTAAGGGCCAAAGGTCCGCCGGGGCCGTGACTTTGACCGATGACAGTCTGCGCCGGCGCGAGGTTGCGCTGATTGCCGGAACCCGCAACCGTGAAGGGCTGGAGCTGTTGTCACCCCTGCATTACCTGACGCAGGTCCTGGTCCCGACCGCGGATTTTGTCGATGGCGGCCTGCTTGAGGTTCTGCCCGCCAACCCGGATGTGATCGTCCTGTCGGACGTGGCGCAGATGTCGGAGCCGGAAGAGGCCGCTTTGATCGAATGGGTCGAACAGGGCGGGCTTCTGCTGCGTTTTGCCGGTCCACGCATGGCGGCCAGCGATCTGGGCAGGGATACCGAAGACACCCTGTTGCCGGCGCGGCTGCGCAGCGGTGGGCGATCCGTCGGCGGTGCGATGAGCTGGGGCGAAGCCAAGACGCTGGCTCCATTCCCCGAAAGCTCTCCGTTTTTCGGCCTGGATATCCCAAAGGACGTGGTTGTTTCGACCCAAGTCATGGCTCAACCAGACCCTAACTTGGCGGATCGCGTGATTGCTTCGCTGTCCGACGGGACTCCGTTGGTGACACGCAAGGCTTTGGGGCTTGGGCAGGTGGTGCTGTTTCACGTCACTGCGGATGCCGAATGGTCCAGCCTGCCGTTGTCGGGCCTATTCGTCGAGATGCTGGATCGTTTGGCCGTGGCTTCGGCAGCCAAGTCGCGGCAAGAATCGCAACTGCAAGGCACCACGTGGGAGCCGGTTCAGATTATGGACGGGTTTGGCGCCCTGTCAGATGCCGGAACCCTGGCCGGTGTGGATGGCGTTCAGCTGATCTCGGGCCGGATCGGGCCAGATTTGCGTCCGGGTCTCTATGAAAGCGGCAAGCAGAAGCTGGCATTGAACGTGGTCTCGGAAGAAACCGAGCTGCGCCCGGTGACCTGGCCCGCCAATGTGCCGATCAAAGGGCAGGAGGTCAGCACGGAAACCCCGCTTGGTGGCCTGTTACTAAGCCTCGCACTGATCTTGCTGACGGTTGACGTGATTGCCTCGCTGGCCTTGTCGGGCAGGCTGGGTCTGGCGCGAACGGCGGCTGCCGCGATGGCCGCTTTTCTGCTGGTGCCGGACGTACAGGCGCAGACGCCCGAAGATACCGAATTTGCCCTTGCCGCAACGCACGAGCTTGTGCTGGCGCATGTGCTGACCGGTGAGGCGCAGGTGGACGATATTGCCGAGGCCGGATTGCGCGGCTTGGCGCAAACCCTGTTCTTTCGCACCTCTGTCGAACCGGCGGACCCAATCGGCGTTGATCTGGAACGAGACGAGCTGGCATTCTTTCCGCTTCTCTACTGGCCCATTACGCCGAACCAGCCGCAACCTTCGGCCGAGGCGTATATCAAACTGAACGCCTATTTGCGTTCGGGTGGGATGATCCTGTTTGATACGCGCGATGCGGATATTGCCGGTTTCGGCGCATCCAGTCCGAATGGCCGCAAGTTGCAGCAACTGGCCGGACCGCTGAATATCCCTGCATTAGAGCCGATTCCCCGCGATCACGTCCTGACCAGAACATTCTATTTGCTCCAGGATTTCCCGGGCCGCTATTCCGGCGCAGAAGTCTGGGTCGAAGCTGCACCCGGGGATGCAGAACAGATCGAAGGGATGCCTTTCCGAAACCTCAATGACAACGTGACACCGGTGGTTATCGGCGGCAATGACTGGGCCGGGGCCTGGGCCGTGGATCGCAACGGCCAGGCCCTTTTGCCTGTCGGTCGTGGGTATGCCGGGGAACGGCAACGCGAACTGGCCGATCGTTTTGGCGTCAATCTGGTGATGCACGTGCTGACCGGGAATTACAAATCCGATCAGGTCCACGTGCCCGCCCTTTTGGACAGGTTGGGACAATGACCGGAACCGTCATATTCGACCCTCTGATCCCGTGGCCGCTTTTGGCTGCTGTGGGGGCGATTGCCACTGTCGGAGTAGCTCTGGCCTTGTGGCGCGGTTTGTCGGGCTGGGCCCTGCGGGGATTGGCGGCCCTGGTTGTCGTCGCGGCACTGTCCGGTCCGGTCTATCAAGTCGAGGACCGCGCGCCGCTGACGGATATCGTTTTGATGATCGAGGATGAAAGCGCCAGCCAGACACTTTCGGACCGGGCCGAACAGACTGCGCAGGCCGCCGAAGATCTGGCCGCCGAGATCGAGGCGCGGGACAATACGGAACTGCGCCGCATTCGGGTCGGCGACGGTGACGGGGATGAGGGCACGCAGGTCATGGCCGCCCTGAATGAGGCCCTGGCCGAAGAACCGCGTGCGCGCATCGCAGGCATTCTGGTGATATCGGACGGGATCGTGCACGATGCCGATCAGGCCCCGGAATTGCCGGCGCCGATGCATCTGCTGCAAACCGGGCGTGCGGACGACTGGGATCGCCGGCTTATCGTCCGAAATGCGCCTGCCTTTGCCATCATCGGTGAATCGGTGACTTTGACCCTGCGCGTTGAAGACAGCGGAGCAGCCCCCGCGGGTGCCGCGACAGCGCCGCTGGAGATTTCCGTGGATGGTGGTGAGCCTCAGCAGCTGAGTATTCCAATCGGTCGGGATGTCGAACTGCCTGTCACCCTGCCTCATGGCGGGCGCAACGTGATCCAGTTTTCCGTGCCCCTGGCCGAAGGCGAGTTGACCGACCGCAACAACACCGCGCTGATCCAAATGAACGGCGTTCGGGATCGCCTGCGCGTTCTGCTGGTCTCGGGTGAACCTCATCCGGGCGGGCGCACATGGCGCAACCTGCTGAAATCCGACAGCTCGGTCGATCTGGTGCATTTCACCATCCTGCGCCCGCCCGAGAAGCAAGATGGCGTGCCGGTGGACGAATTGTCTTTGATCGCCTTCCCGACCCGCGAGTTGTTTCTGGAAAAGATCAACGATTTCGATCTGATCATATTCGACCGCTACAAGCGGCGCGGCATCCTGCCTGCGATCTATCTGGACAACGTCACCAGTTATATCAATGACGGCGGCGCGGTTCTGATTGCGGCCGGTCCCGATTTCGCCGGAGCTGACAGCATTTTCCGGTCGCCGCTGGCGCCGATCCTGCCGGCGCAACCTTCCGCGCGTGTCTTCGAGGAACGCTTTGTTCCGAAGGTCAGCGAGTTGGGTCAGCGCCATCCGGTGACAACAAATCTGGGCGATTCCGAGGATTGGGGGGCCTGGTTGCGCCAGATCGATGTGAACCATCGCTCGGGCGAGGTTCTGATGACGGGCATTGACGAACGCCCCCTGCTGGTTCTGGACCGAGTGGGAGAAGGGCGTGTTGCGATGCTGGCATCGGACCACGCCTGGCTGTGGAGCCGTGGCTTTGAAGGCGGCGGCCCGCAACTGGAGCTTTTGCGCAGGTTGGCCCATTGGATGATGAAGGAACCCGAACTCGAGGAGGAGGCGCTGTGGGCCGAAGCCAACGGCCAATCCATGCGCATCATTCGACAGACGCTTGGGGATGATGTGGGTCCGGTGACTGTGACGCGCCCGAACGGCGAAACGCTGGAAATCACCTTGCAAGAGGTCTCTCCGGGGCGGTTCGAAGCGCAATACTATGGGCCCGAAATTGGTCTTTACCGTTTGCAGGAAGGTGACCACATGGCCGTGATCGGGCTTGGTCCCGCCGCGCCGAAGGAGTTTGAACGCACCATCGCAACGGGGGATGTTCTTGAACCGGTTCTGGCCGGCATGCGGGGCGGCGTGATCCGGGTGGAAGATGGGTTGCCGTCGATCCGCAACGTGCGCGCCGGGCGCCCGGCGGCTGGTCGGGGCTGGATCGGTCTGACCCCGCGCGATGCCTACGAGACTCGGGATGTTACCCAGGCGGGTCTGCTGCCACCTTGGCTGGTTTTGCTGTTGGCGGGAGGTTTCCTGTTGGGCGGTTGGCTGCGCGAGGGGCGGCGCTAATCGATCCTGATTGACGCCCTGTCGGATTGACCTTGCGCATCCACCACGACAAGTGAGGTGAAGCCGGTCCCCGGATTGGGGATTTCGAACTCTCGTCGCCGCTGCCCGGTCAGCACCGGCACGCCATCCGCCAAAACGGAAAACGGCCCGACGCCGCCACGCAGTTTGACTGTCAGAGGTGCTCCTGACGTCTCTAACACGGCGTTATCGGGCGGGAACAGCAGGTCCGGCGCCGAGGGATCATCCTTGAAAGCCGTCGTGCGGGGGCGAAATCGCTGCAACGGCTGAGGCAATTGGGCCGCGCCCACAAGCAGGGTCGAAGGCGGCGGCGGGCGCAGGGGCGTGAGCTCGGGTTTCAACAGGTTGAAAGCCTCGGCCAACAGGGGTGCGGCAAGGTCGCCGCCGAATGCACCGGGAACAGGCGTTCCATCGGCGCGGCCCAGCCAGACCCCTATGACGTGCTGCCCGTCAAAGCCGATGGCCCAGGCATCGCGGTGGCCATAAGACGTGCCGGTCTTGTAGGCCAGCGACCCTGTTGCACCGCCTGCCGGTGGCGCAAGCCCGGCCAGAATGTCCGAAACCTGCCAGGCCGAGGTTTCCGACAGAACGCGCCGGGTGCGCCGGGCGTCTGCCAGAACGTCATGATGCAGGATCGGGCCTGTACCGCCAGCTGCCAGAGTGGTGTAAACCTGTACCAGATCGTGCAGGCTCAACCCCACGCCACCCAAAGAAATCGCCAATCCGGGTGTTGCGCCATTCAGACGTGGCTCTGACCCGGCCAACCGCAAAGCCGTCATCAACCGAGCGGGCCCCAGCTCATTCGTCAGGCGCACTACGGGGATGTTCAGCGACAGCTGTAGGGCGTCCCGCACCCGGACATCGCCACGGAAGGCGCCGTCGAAATTGCGCGGTGCGTATCGGCTAAACATCACGGGGCTGTCGCTGATCAGGGTCTCGGGATGGGCCAGCCCCTGATCGAAGGCCAGCCCGTAGACCAGAGGTTTCAGGGTCGATCCGGGCGATCGTACGGCCCGGGTCATATCCACGAACCCCTGACGGGCATCTTGGTACCCGGCAGATCCGACTGATGCCAGAACCTCGCCGCCGCGATGGTCGGCCACGATCAGAGCCCCGGAAACGCGTGGTCCGACGCGGTTGGCGGTCTGTGCCACCAAGGTTTCCAACCGGGCCTGCAATCCGGCATCCAGTGTCAGATCGAAGGCCTGGATTGCGGGTGCTTGCCGCCTCACGCGGTCAGTTAGATGGGGTGCAATGCGCGGAAACGGATTCATCCGATCCGGAAGGGGGTCGGTCATGGCCGCACGCGCTTGGGCATCGGTCAGGACGGTGTGGCGCACCAGCCTGTTCAGAACCCGGTCGCGGGCCTGCCGGGCAGCCTCGGGCTTGCGATCCGGGCGCCGGCCCTCGGGGGATTGCGGCAATGCAACCAACAGGGCGCTTTGCGCGGGCGTCAGCCGCGTGGCGTCCTTTCCAAACCACGCGCGGGCGCCGGCACGGAGCCCTTCCAGATTGCCACCATAGGGGGCATGGGTCAGATAAAGGTTCAGGATTTGCTGTTTGCTCAGACGCCGCTCCAACGCCAATGCGACTCTGATCTGGCGAAATTTCCCGCTCCAGCGCCCGGTTGGGCCATCTTCGATCAACCGCGCCACCTGCATGGTCAGGGTAGACCCGCCCGACACGTTACGCCCGTTCCACAGGCTTTGCCCGGCAGCCCGCAGCATCGCGATGAGGTCCACTCCGGCGTGGGTCCAGAACCGTTTATCCTCGTACCGGATCAGCATAGCGATGAAATCCGGGTCAACTGCGCCGGGCCGCAGCCTCCAGATGCCATCCTCGACTGGAAACGCCCGCAAAAGCTCGCCATTCCGGTCCCGCATCTCGACCGAAGTTTCAGCCAGAACGGAAGGCAGCGTTGTGGCATCGACCCAGCGGTCAACACCATCCCGTGCCAGTGCCGTCAGATAGAGTGCTCCGGCCAGCGCAAACAAGAGCCGCGACCGCCTAGGCATGTCGACCGCCCAAACAAGGGTATGGCGCAAGGCCGGTCACTGGATCTCGACCTGTCCGGTAGATGTCCGCGCCCGGTTCCGCGGGCGGTACATGTCCTCGACCGAGGCCGCCGGATGATGGAACACGCCAGGTGTCACGGCGCGCGCCACGTAGGCCAGCGTCACGGTTTCACGACCGGACAAATCAACGGCGGCCAGGAACCGGTCCGAGCGGAACTCGGTATGGGTGGCGTCGGACAGATCCAGCCAGTCCAGCGATCGGACATCGCCCGAGCGCAGCAAGCTTGGGTTATCAATCTCGATCCCGGCGGCCAGTGGATCGTTCACCATCAGCCGCGCGCCGCCGTTTTCGAACGGTGTTATTTGCAATACGGTGACGAACCGATCACCCACGGCAAAGCTGTCTGAATCGATCAGATCACCATCCATCGAGTAATACCGCCGTTCGATTGCATAGCCGGTGCCGCCTGCCTCGGGAGGAACCTCAGGGATGCCTGTGACCGTCAAGGTGATATCCGTCGCCTGATCGTCGGCGCCCGTGACGTTGATCTCGTCCGCCTGTCCGGATTGCAGAACTTTCACGAACGGACCGGAAACCGGCGCCCCGTTGACCATCAAGCCCGATCCCGTTGGGTCAGACACAAGCGCGTGCGCCGCCAGCAATGACCACGTGGCCTCCTGAGTGGACAGCGGCGTGCGGCCCGTGCTCACCCATTGGATCAAAGCATCGCGGTCAATCGCCTCGCTGCCCGCGTCCACTGCAAGGCTCAACAAGCCCGCTGCATCCCGAAGTTGGGTGCCGTAGTCAGCGCGCCAGACGTTCTGTTGCTGGTTCTGTTGCCGATCCAGCATCCGCGCGGCACGGTTGAACATCGCATCCGCGCGGGTCTGGTCGCCGTAAGAGGCCAGAGCTGCGCCCAATTGCGCCGCCGCCAGAGGGGTGTCGAAGGCATCCCCTTTGACATCCGCGTAATAGCGCAGATCGCCCATCGATGCCGCGCCTTCCCGCGCAAGAACCATCAGGGCATAGGCGATGTCCTGACCGCCTTCGTCGAAATCAGGCGCGTAATTGACCCTGTTCCGAAGATTGTCCATCGCCTGAGCAAACGCCCGGTCCGGCACGGGATGCCCCTGAATGCGGGCACGGGACAGGAAATCGGTCACATAGGCGTCCAGCCAGAAATCCCCGCTGTCTGCGCGCCACAGGCCAAAGGCGCCGTTTGCGGCCTGACGGGTCAGGATACTGCGGATCGAATCGGCGATGCGTTGATCCACAACCGGGCCATCCCCCAGCCCCGTGGCTTGCGCAACGGATGACAGGTACAGCAACGGCAGCGCTTTGCTGGTGATCTGTTCGGTGCAGCCATAGGGGTAATGGTTCAGCTGATCCAGCAGACCGGGCGTGTCGAATTTGGCCAACGCTCCGGTGGACAGGATGGCCTTGGCTGAACCCGGCTGGAACCCGTCAAACACATCCTGCGAAAACAGGAAGCTATCGCCTGCGCCCAAGGCAAAACGCCGCGTCTGTGCAATCACCGGATCATTGGCCCGCACCGGCATTCGCAGGGTTTGCGACAGGTCCCGTCCATCAGGTGTGGTGATCGATACGCTGATTTCAGGATCGCCGATGGCGCTGGCCGTGATCGGGATCTCGAAAACCGCCTTGCCACCGTCCTCCAGCACAAAGCTGGCCGGTGCCGCGCCCAGTTCCAAACCATCGGAGGCGGTCAGGCCAAGTGCCATTTCTCCGGATGTGGCATCTGCATGGACGATCTCAAGACGCATCCGGCTTTGATCGCCCGGGGCAAGGAAGCGCGGAAGGCTGGCGGTGACGACCACCGGGTCGCGGACGATCATTTCAGCCTCGGCCTGACCGACGGCTTTGCGCGACCACGCGACAGCCATCAACCGGACGGTTCCGTTGAAGGCGGGAAGGGGAATGTCGATCTCAACCTCTCCATCCGCGCCGATCTCGACCGGGCCACTGAACACGGCCATCAGGTCTTGTGTCGGTGGCGGAGACTGGCGACGCATCCCGCTGTCATTGTCGCCGCCCGAGCGCACTGTGCCCATGGTTCCGTTCATGCCGTCGATCAGTCGCCCGTAGACATCCCGCAGATCAACACCCAGGCGGCGTTGCCCGAAATAGTATCCTTGCGGGTCCGGGCTTTTGAACCCGGTGAGGTTCAGAATGCCCACGTCGACGGCGGCCAGCGTCAGCCAGACCGGCTCATCGCCCACGGTATTTTCGACCCTGATACGGGCTTTTTGCGTCTGACGAGGTGCGGTGACCTCGGGCACATCGACAATTACGGAAAGTCTGCGGTCCCCTGGATCGATGCTGGCATGGGCCACGCCCATCACCCGCGCCGGGTTCCGACCGGCTGCAACATCCATTGGGCGGATCACGGTTGCGGTGACATAAGCCCCGGCGCCCCAATCCTGGGTCACCTCAATCGGGATCAGAGTTTCCCCTTCGGGCACCTCCACGATCTGGCGGTGGATCAGACGGTTCGAAAGGACTTCGATCTGAGCGACACCGGCCATGTGGGGCACGATCCGCAACTGCGCCGTATCCCCGATGTGATAGCTGTCGCGATCCAACGACATTTCAAGCCGGTCCGGCGTGGTCGATGCATCGGCGGCCTGATACCAGCCCGCATAGAAATCGACGGCGGTTTCGGAATATGTTCCGTCAACTCGCTGCACCACCAGTTCATAGCGCCCCCATTCCACCGGTTGGGTCAGCATCAGAGGGTCAGAGGAGACGTCTACCTCGCCGGTGGCGACACGGCTGCGGCGCGTTGTCGGTTCCCAGTTCCAGTCGCCGTGAAGCTGGTACCACTGATAGCGCGTTTCTATCTTGTTCAGCGTCCAGCGGAGACGCATAGGAATGGGCGTCAGCTCAGGAGACAGGCCAACGATCTCGAATGCAGCCTCGGTGCCTTCCGGGATGACTTCGTCGAACAGAGGTTTGACACCAATAACAGGGTGCGGCGGCAGGACGGGCGCGGTCAGGCGACGCTCGACCGGGCGGCCTGAGCCATCGGCAAGCCGGGCGATGATTTCGGCCTCGATTGGCTTTCCCTCAGTCTCTAACACGGGGATTTTGACCGCCATGGTCGCGTGCCCGGTTGCGTCTGTGCGCGTGTCTCCGAAATATGTGCTCTTGATCGAGGTTTCTGCATCATAGCGGCCAAAGCGATACCCGTCGTAGCCCGGGACCGTGTCCGCCGGGCGGGCGATGACCTGCCCGTCAATGCTCAGGTCCGACCCCGGCGCTCCAAACAGATAGCGCGCGTCGATCGCGAGCGGTGGACTGTCGCCGGGGCGCAAGGGTGCGTCGGGCAGGGTCAGTTCGAAATCGATACGCTCGGGCAGGAAATCCTCGACAAGAACGGTCTGACGCGCTAGCGCATCGCCCTTGGGATCGGATTTGATTTCAATCTTCCATGCGCCGCGCGGTACGTCTGCGGCCACGGGCAGGGCAAAGACATGGCCCCCGGCAACACCGCGATCCGAGACAGACCGGCGGTATTCCACCCCGTCCGGGCGATACAGGATCGCCGTCAGAGGCAGGCCCTCGATGGCCTGCGCCTTGCCATCGCGGGACAGGGAGGTGACATGGATCACTTCGCCGGCCCTATAGGCACCTCGGTCGGTTGTCAGGAAGACATCGACCGGCCCCGCCGGTGCGCGCCCTTCAACGCCGCGATCCGACAGGTCAAAGGCAGGATCGGTCAGCGAGAGAAAGCTGAAATCGCTATCATCGATTGCCGCCGTCACCAGAGCAGGCGCGCTGGCCCCTTTGCCGCGTGTCAGGCCCGGATCGAACCTTACATAGCCGGTTTCATCGGTCTGTGCCGATGCGATGACAGCATTCGCCCCAGAGACCAGCGAAACTTCGACACCCTCGCGCGGTGCCGCGTCGCTTAGCCCGCGCACGGTCACGTGCAGCCCGTCAGTGCCCAAGGCGGTGCTGATCCCCAGATCAGAAAGCACAAACCATTGCGTTGCGCCGGGATCGTCATAGGGATCGGCCCCCGGAACCCGGGCGGTCAATGCATAGATACCCGCAGGTTGATCCGAGATCGCTTCGGCCATGGGAAGACGTGCCGTCATGGTCTGGTTCAACCGGTTTGAAACCTCGGCAGTACCCGTCCAGATGTCCTGGGCAATCTGGTCCGAGAATTCTTCCTCCTGCCATTCGCTGAGAGGGCGACCGAAAAAATCCTGTTGCACGGCACGCAACAGGTTCCGGTCGCTGACCCGCCGCAGTGTCAGGTCAAGTTCGGTGACATTGACCGTTTCGACGGGCAAGGCCGCGTCGGCAGATTTCGGAAGGACATAGCTGCGCCCTGGAAACCGAACCGAAGGCGTCCGGTCGCGTACATAATGGGTCAGTTCGATGCTGCGATTCAGTGCTTCGCCCGAGGCGGCAGGCAAGCCTTCGCGCAGCGTCAGGCGATAACGCTGGCCATGCGCGACCCCATCGATGCAAAGCTGGCTGTCCTTGGCCTGCACGACCAGCCCGTCGGCGTCACGTTGAACGAAGGGATCATAGTCAACCCCGGCCTTGACCAGTGATTCCGAGAATTCGATACAGATCCTGGGGGCTGCCGCATCGCTTTCGACCGAGCTGTCGACCACGCGGAAACCGTATTTGCCGATGGCTTTGTCCAATGCGGACAGCACGTCTTCGCGCGGCTGCACTTGCTCGGCCAGCCGAAGAACGGGAATCATGTCGCGCCCGCGCTCAACCTCTTCCAGGGCGTCCGCAAGGGTCATCAGGGCAGCGATCTGGGTGCCGGGGGTTTCGGCGCGCAGATAGCCATTGATCGACGCATTCAGCGCGCGGTTGCGCAGGTCGCGCCGCTCGTTCCAACCCGAAGGGTTCATGGCCAGCAGCAGGCGCGCATATTCCACCCAAAGATCCGCGCTGTCGCTGAGCGATACGGCCACACCGGTCCACTGCATCGCTTGTGCGACACTGCCCGTGTCGCGCGCCGCATCCAGAACGGCTTGAAGGTCATACCCCCCTGCCGGGTGCAGGAATCCCAGATCGCGGGCTTGTTTTCTTGCGTGCACCAGATCGTCAGAACTCAGGACGCTCAGTGCTTTTGCGCGCGTTTTTCCCAAGGTTAGGGTCTGTTCGCTGCTTGGCACCTTTTGCGCGGACAATGCGCCTTGATACGCCTCTTGTCGGTTCACGCCACTTTTGGGAAAGCAGGCATCGGATCGAGTGTTGTAGGTGAACGCCGTACATTGCGCGTTGGCCGAGCAGGCCTGAATACAGGACTTCAGATCGGTGTCGAACAACGGATCCAGATCCGACCCGTAAAAATCCGTGTCCCGAGAGGTGACATAGCGGAACTCGGGCACCGCACTCTGCGCCAGAACGGCAGCGGGAAGGATCAGAAGGAAAATTATGTAAGTCATTGAAATAAAAACAAAGCGGTGCATCGTGCCCTCCTCTTTGGGCTCAACCTTGCATGGCGCGCGCCTGTAGCGCAACGGCTTAAACAGTTTTTCATTCTCTGTCGCGATGCTGAATTCCGAACGTCCCGGAATCGATCAAAATGAGTCTTTCAAACAAATTGGCACAGGAACGGCGTGCGCGTCTGGCAGCCGAACGAATGCTTGCCTTGAAACAGGCCGAACTATCTGCTGCAAATCGAAAACTGGGCCAACACGCCATGGCGCTGACCAGGCGTATTGGTGAAACTCAGGCCGAAGTTGAAACTGTTCGCGGCGAAAACGAAAAGGTCAAATCCGATCTCACCGTCGCCCATGCCAAGATCGAAATTGCCGAACGCCGTCTTTGGCATTCGATCCAGACCATTCAGGACGGGTTTGCTTTCTTTGACGGCGACAGCAGGCTCATCAGCGCAAACGCTGCATATCTCAGCGTATTTGAAGGGCTGGATGAGGTGGCGCCAGGGATTTCCTACCAGCGCATTCTGCAATTGCTGACCACCGAAGGAATTGTCGATACCGGTGACGAAACAGCCGAGGAATGGCAGACCAGAATGCAGGCACGCTGGAACCGGGCCAATCCACCTCCGATCGTCATGCAACTGTGGAACGGCCACTACATCCGACTGATCGATCAGCGTGGCAGCGGCGGCGATGTGGTCAGCCTGGCGCTCAACATCACCGCGTCGGTCCGGCACGAAACAGAACTGAAGGCTGCCCGCGAACGGGCGGAAGCGGCCAACAGGGCCAAATCAGCCTTTCTCGCCAATATGAGCCATGAAATCCGCACGCCGATGAATGGTATCGTGGGTATGGCCGAACTGCTTGATGAATCTCCGCTGGACGAAGAACAGCGGCTCTATGTCAACACGATCCGCAATTCGGGTGAGGCATTGTTGGTCATCATCAACGACGTGCTTGATTACTCTAAGATCGAGGCAGACAAACTGGTTCTGCACCCTGAACCCTTCGATCTGGAGCGCTGCATTCTTGAAATCGCGATGCTGTTGCAGCCAAGCGTGCGTGACAAGGGGCTCACGTTGCTTGTGGATTACGACCTGTTCCTGCCCACCCTTTTCGTGGGCGATCCGGGCCGAATACGGCAGGTTCTGACCAATCTGGTCGGCAACGCAGTCAAATTCACCACGGAAGGGCATGTCCTGGTCCGTGTGACAGGCGTTCCGCATGCCCAGGCTCAAACATGCGACATCCATGTTGCCATCGAAGATACCGGCATCGGTATCGATGCGGACAAGATCAACCACGTTTTTGGTGAGTTCAATCAGGTCGAAGATGAACGCAATCGTCAATTTGAAGGTACCGGGTTGGGTCTTGCGATCACCAGGCGCCTGATCACCATGATGGGCGGTTCAGTCTGGGTCGAAAGCGAACCGGGTCGGGGATCCTGTTTCGGGTTCAGGGTGTCGCTGCCCACGGCAGAAGGCCCACAGCCCGAGCCTCCGAAACTGGCGGATTGCGTGAAACACGTCATGGTGGTCGAGGATCTGGCCGTAAACCGGGCCATTCTGGCGAAACAACTTGGCCGTTTGGGGGCCGAAGTGACGGTTTGCGCATCAGGGGCCGAGGCGCTGGCAGAAATGCATGACGCGATTGAACTTGTCCTGTGCGATCATGATCTGCCGGATATGGATGGCTTGGATCTTGCCGTCACCCTCAAAGACCGTGGGTGGGGCGACGCTTCGGTCATCGTGATGTCTGCAAATCCATCTCTGATCCACACGCACCCAGCCCGTGAACTGATCGACGGTGTGTTGCAAAAACCGATCCCCAGGGCCGAGTTGTATTCCAGGCTCGTGGCTCTCAAGGACACCCCGCCGCCAGAACGTCGTTCGACGCAGCGAAAACCCGTTGCTGACGGCCGAGAAACCAAGGTCTTGGAAACAAGGCGCATGAAGGTACTTGCGGCCGAGGACAATCTTACCAACCAGCTGATCCTGAAAAAGATGGTCAAAGACCTGCATATAGATCTGCGATTTGCGTCCAATGGAATAGAAGCCGTCGAGATCTTTCAGGAATTTGACCCGGACTTGATCTTCATGGATATATCGATGCCAAAAATGGACGGCAAACAGGCCACTGCTGAAATCCGCAGGCTTGAGGTCGAAACAGGGCGTCATGTCCCGATCGTCGCCTTGACGGCTCATGCAATGGCCGGTGACGATCAGGGCATCCTGTCCGCGGGGTTGGATCACTACATGACGAAACCACTGCGCAAAAACCACATTCATCAAATGATCCTGCAAAACCAACCGGATGGCGTAAGCGAAGTCATGGACAATCACCTCGCCCAGAAGCATGCACCCATGTGTGACCCCATACAGGATCCCACTTCATCTGGCTGAAAATATCCCGGGGAGCGCGAGGGGCTGGCCCCTCGCCCGGACCCACGGCCTAAAACCGTGGAAGGAAGTATCGATCAGGCTGTCAGGGTCTCAGGCCGAATAAGGTCGAACAAAGACAGGTTTATCCTTTTCCGACAGGTCAGCACGATACGCGTAACCGCCCGTATCGAAATCCAGCAAGGCATCGGGGTCGGTCAGGCGGTGCTGAATGACATATCGCGCCATTGCACCACGCGCCTTTTTGGCAAAGAAACTCACGATTTTCGGAGTGCCGTTTTTGTCTTCCATGAACACTGGCGAGATGACGCGCAATTTCAGCGCGTTCGGGTCCACGGCGCCGAAATACTCCTGACTGGCGCAGTTGATCAGAACGTCGCTGCCGATCATGTTGCCTTGTGCGTTCAGAGCTTTGCTCAGCTGGTCGCGCCAAAACTCGTAAAGGTTTTTGCCGCGCCGTGTTTTCAGCTTGCTGCCCATCTCCAGCCTGTAGGGCTGTATCGCATCGAGTGGCCGCAAGACACCATAGAGACCTGAGAGGATGCGCAGATGATCCTGTGCCCATGCCAGTTCGTCAGGATCGAGCGAAGCTGCTTCCAGACCCTGATAGGTGTCCCCCGCAAAGGCCAGCGCGGCAGGGCGCGTTGCATCAGCGTCTGGCATGTCGGAAAAAGCACGATAGCGATCGCGGTTCAGGCGCGCCAGATCATCGCTCAGACCCATCAGCTTTTTCAGATCGCCAAGGGTCAGATTGCGTGCGGTTTTGGATAGTCTGATCGCATCATCCTGAAAATCGGGTTGTGTGACTTCAACATCCCGCTCTGTCCAGTCCAGCCGTTTGGCCGGGGAAATCACCACCAGCATACCTGCCCTCTTTCCTTACCTGTCCCGGTGTATCTAGCCCGCCTCACGCAGCACGTCCAGAAAGGCGGTGCCAAACCTTTCGTGACGCCGGTCGCCCAGCACCTGTTCAAGCCCGCGCAGGTCATCCGGGCGCATCTGTGCCACCTTTGCCAGTTGCGAGGCCGAGCAGGTCAGAGGCTTGTCTATCCCGTCGGGACCGCGGGACAATTGGGACTGTACTTCCAGCAAGCGGTCATAGATGTCGCCCTGATCGCGACCGGCCAGCTTGCGCCGCGCCGGGTGCAACGCCCGGGCCTCGCCCGCGATCACTTCAAGGAAGGTGTCGCCATACCGTTCCAGCTTCTTGGCGCCGACGCCGCCGATCCGGGCCATCTCGTCCAGCGTCATGGGGCGTTTTTCCGCCATTTCGATCAGGGTGCGATCCGGAAAAATGACATAGGCAGGGACCCGGGCGGATTCTGCCAAAGCGCGTCTTTTGGCCTTGAGAGCCGACAGCAAAGGCGCATCTTCATCGGACACCATGGCTTTCACGGCGGGGCGACGGGTTGCCTTGCGCAGGGCGTCCTTGCGCAGGTTGATCTTTGCCTCGCCCTTGAGAATAGGTTTGGCGGCCTCGGTCATACGCAAGGCCCCGTGGCGTTCGGGGTCGGGGCGCACCAGATCGTGCCCCATCATCTGGCGGAATATCGCCTGCCATTGCGCGCGCGACCAGTCCTTGCCGATGCCCCAGGTGGACAGACCATCATGACGACGGGCGCGGATCTTGTCGGTCTCGTTCCCCAGAAGGATGTCGATCAGATGACCGCTGCCAAACCATTCCTCGGTGCGAAGAATCGCGGACAAGGCCATTCGGACAGGTGTTGTGCCATCAAATACCTCGGGCGGTGTATCGCACAGGTCGCATTTGCCGCAGGGTGCGGCCTGTTCCCCGAAATAGCCCAGCAGGGTCTGGCGGCGGCATTCCAGCGCCTCGGCCAACCCCAGCAGCGCGTTCAGCCGCGCATGATCCGCCATCCGGCGTTCGGGTGGCGCCAGCCCCTCGTCAATCTGGGACCGCCGCAAACGTATATCGTCGGGGCCGAACAGGGTCAGGGTCTCGGCCGGCCCGCCATCGCGGCCGGCGCGGCCGATCTCCTGGTAATAAGCCTCGATCGATTTCGGCAGGTCCGCATGGGCGACCCAGCGAATGTCGGGCTTGTCGATGCCCATGCCAAAAGCCACGGTGGCCACCACGATCAGCCCGTCCTCGCGCGCGAAACGGGTTTCGACGATGCGGCGGTCCTCGGCCTCCATCCCGCCGTGATAGTGGCAGGCGCTGTGGCCCTGTTCGCGCAGCGCCTGCGCCAGAACTTCGGTCTTGTTGCGGGTGCCGCAATAAATGATGCCCGACTGGCCTCGGCGGGCGTCCGCGAAATCCAGGATCTGCCTGCGCGGGCTGTCCTTGGCGGCAAAGGCCAGGTGGATATTCGGCCGGTCGAAGCCCCGCAGAAACATGCGCGGGGGTGTGCCGTCGAACAGTTTCTCGACGATTTCGTCCTGTGTTTCCGCATCCGCCGTGGCGGTGAAGGCGGCCAAGGGCACGTTCAGCGCGCGCCGCAGCTCTCCGATCCGTAAATAATCAGGGCGGAAATCATGGCCCCACTGGCTAACGCAATGGGCCTCGTCCACCGCGATCAGGCTGACATTGATCCGCCGCAGCATGCCCAGCGCCGAGCCCGCCGCCAGCCGCTCGGGCGCCATGTAAAGCAGTTTCAGCCGCCCGGTTTCGAGCGCCGCCCACACGGCATCTGTTTCCTCGGGGGTGTTGCCCGAGGTCAGCGCACCGGCCTCGACCCCGGCTTCTTGCAGCCCCCGCACCTGATCGCGCATCAGGGCGATCAGCGGCGAGATCACCACCGTGACCCCCTCGCGCAGCAGGGCAGGCAGTTGAAAACACAGAGATTTGCCGCCCCCGGTGGGCATGATCGCCAGCACGTTCTCGCCGGCGGTCACGGCATCGACGATCTCTTCCTGCCCGGGGCGGAAGTCATCGAATCCAAAGACATCTCGCAGCAGAGGCGCGGCGTCGAACATGTGCGGGGGTGCCCTGTTTCAAGATTTGACTGCTCTTGAACGGACAATCACACAGTCGGAATCAGGGAACAAGAGGTCAGTAGAAATAGACCGCGTTGTTGATGAGGACGATCCGCAGCGCATAGACCCCGATCAGCACCACCAGCGGCGTCAGGTCCAGACCGCCCATGTTGGGCAGGATACGCCGGATCGGGCCATAAATAGGCTCTAACAGGCGGTTCAGCCCGTACCAGATTTGCGCGACCAGCTGTTGGTGCAGGTTGAGCACCTGAAAGTTGATCAGCCAGCTCATGATCACATGGGCCAGGATGATGAACCAGACAATGTCCAGGATCAGCAGCAGGATTTGGATCAGCGACAGCATGGGTTCTCCGTATTCTAGTTGGCCGAGACCTAAGCACCATAGCGACAAAGAGCAAGTGTCTGGCACTCAACGCTTGCGATTTGAATTAAAGCCCAGTCATATAATCGCAACGATAAACAGGGGCAGAGATGGCAGAAATATCCAAGCGCAGGCGCATCTGGGGCTGGTGGTTCTTTGACTGGGCCAGCCAGCCCTATCATACCCTTCTGGTCACCTTTGTCTTTGGCCCCTACTTCGCAGGCGTCGCCGCCGGGTATTTCACTAATGAAGGGCTGGATGCGCAGGCGGCTGCGGCGCGCGCGCAGACTGTTTGGGCGAACTGTCTGACGATCACCGGGTTGATCATCGCTTTTGGCGCGCCGCTGCTGGGGGCGATGGCGGATGTTTCGGGGCGGCGTATCCCGTGGATATTTGCCTTTTCGGTCATGTATGCGGTCGGGTCTGCGGCGCTTTGGTATACGATGCCCGATGGCTCGAACATGTGGTTGATGCTGTCGGCTTTTGGTTTCGGCTTCGTAGGTGCGGAATATGCGCTGATCTTCATCAACTCGCAGCTACCCGATCTGGGCGATGACAGCGAAGTGGGCGAGATCTCGGGCTCTGGCTTTGCCTTTGGCTATTTTGGAGGGCTGATTTCGCTGGCGATCATGCTGGCGCTGTTTGTGGAACAGCCAAACGGCAAAACCCTGATCGGGATGGTGCCCGCCTTTGGTCTGGATGCCGCCACCCGGGAAGGCACGCGTTTTGTCGGCCCATTTACGGCAATCTGGTTCATTCTGTTCATGGTGCCGTACTTCCTTTGGGTCCGCGAAGATGCGGCGACAGACAGGAAAGGAAGCGTGGGTGAGGCGCTGCGCCTGTTGTCGAAATCAGTGTCTAACTTGCGCTATCGCGTCAGTCTGGCCAGTTACCTCGGTTCGTCCATGTTCTATCGCGACGCACTTAACGGGCTGTACAGTTTTGGTGGTGTCTATGCGCGGCTGGTGTTGGAATGGGATCTGATCAAGATCGGAGTATTCGGGATCGTCAGCGTTCTCGCTTCGGCCGTTTTTGCGTGGATCGGGGGGAAGGCAGACAAGAAATACGGCCCGAAACCAGTGATATTGGTGGCGATCTGGGTATTGATTTTTGTCTGCGTCACAGTGGTGTCGATGGACCGGACGCAGATCTACGGCATCGGCCTGCCTGACGGATCCAACCTGCCTGACCTGGTCTTCTTTGGCTGTGGTGTGCTGATCGGTGGCATGGGAGGCATTCTGCAATCGGCCAGCCGTTCGATGATGGTGCGCCACACCGACCCCGAAACCCCGGTCGAAAGCTTTGGTCTTTATGGTCTGTCGGGGCGCGCGACCGCTTTTGCGGCCCCGTTGTTGATCGGGATTGCAACAACCGCAACCGGCAGTGCGCGTCTAGGGGTGTCACCAATCATTCTGTTGTTTATTCTGGGTCTATTCCTGATGCGCTGGGTCAGACCTGAAGGGGATCAGAGCAGATGATTTTACTACGTTTTTTGGCACTATTGGTAATAACCGCGCTGGCGAATACGGCATCAGCGCAGCCCTTGGCAAAGCAGTTGTTCGGGGCACAGAAGGTAAGCTCGCAACAAAAAGCAGCGGCGTTCGGCAGTTATTCGCGCGGATGTGCGGCCGGATCGGTTCAATTGCCCGAGACCGGGCCCACGTGGCAGGCAATGCGGCTGTCGCGCAATCGCAACTGGGGGCACCCCGAAGCGATCGATTACGTGCAGGACCTCAGCCGGTTTGCAGCGAAACAGCCGGGTTGGAACGGTCTCTATATCGGGGATATCAGCCAGCCGCGGGGCGGGCCAATGACTTCGGGCCACCGCTCGCACCAGCTGGGGTTGGATATCGATATCTGGATGCTTCCGGGTGACAACATGCGCCTGTCGCGCAAGGCGCGCGAGAATATTTCGTCCATATCGCTGCGCCGCTCGAACGGTGCCTATGTCAACAGCAACTGGACCAAACAGCACCACGCGGTACTGCGCGAAGCCGCCAAGGACAAGCGCGTGGCACGTATCTTCGTTTTCCCCGGGGCTAAGGTACAGATGTGCAACGATGAAAAAGGCAACCGGGCCTACCTGCGCAAGATCAGGCCCTGGTGGGGGCATCACTACCACTTTCACGTACGCCTGAAATGCCCAAGAGGATCAAAGGGATGCGTCAACCAGGATGCACCACCCAAGGGCGATGGCTGTGCCGAGGCTCAACAATGGGTGCGTAACATCCTGAACCCGCCGCCGCCAGACCCGAACGCGCCGGCGCCCAAGAAACGCCGGGAATATGTGCTGGCCGATTTGCCGAAACAATGCGCCTCAGTCTTGCAATCCAAGTAAGTGCGGCACTGTTTTTGGCCACGGCGGCCCCTGGAGTGGATGTAAAAACCGCCACACATCAAAGCAGTTTTGCATGGCGTGACAAGGCGGATTGGTTCGGTGGATTCTCCGCGCTGCTCATTTCGGACAATGGGCAGCAGATGATGGCGCTGAGCGACCGGGCACGGTTGGTGACGGCGCGCATTGACCGTCTTGATGGCGAGATCACCGGCATTCGCATTCTGGGGCAATGGCCGGTTCTGTCCAGCAACGGGCATCTCATGTCCGGCGGCGTTGGCGATTCCGAGGGGATTGCGGCGGCTCCTGACGGTGGATTCTATATCTCATTCGAAGGGGTGCACCGCGTCGCCCATTACCCCGCACCGGGCACGAAGGCGCGTGTATTGCCACGCCCGCAGGCATTTCAGCATCTCGCCGACAACGGGTCCTTTGAAGGTCTGGCCATCGACAGGCGCGGGCGGCTGTATACGCTGCCGGAAACGAACCGCACCTCGGACGGAGATATTCCCGTCTATCGCTGGAATGGCCAAACCTGGTCGACCCCATTTGTTCTGCCCCAGCGTGGTTGGTTCAAACCGGTTGCCGCTGATTTCGGTCCTGATGGGCGGTTCTACGTGTTGGAGCGAAACCTCACGGCAATCGGATTTCGCTCGCGCCTGCGGCGATGGGATCTGACAGGCGACGTGCCAAACGCCGAGGAAACCCTGTTCGAAACCGGAACCGGCGCGCATGACAACCTCGAAGGCTTGTCGATCTGGCGGGATGATCGGGGACGTTTGCGGGCCACGATGATCTCGGATGACAACTTTCTGGCACTGCAACGGACCGAGTTGGTCGAGTATCTGCTGCCCGATTGACACGCGGCAGATGAAGGTCTAAACGCACAGCCTGCCTTGGGACGGTCCCTTGGCCAAGTCGCCGCTACCTTGTCAAAACGGGCATCAAAAAATGCAACGCAACTTTATTCCCGGCATTCTTGCCATGGCCGCCATCGTCGTGGCCTCGAACATCCTGGTCCAGTTCCTGATCTTTGACGGGCTGTTGACCTGGGGTGCCTTCACCTATCCGCTGGCCTTTCTGGTCACCGACATCATGAACCGCGTCTATGGCGTGGGCCCGGCCCGCAAGGTCGTGTTCGCCGGCTTCGTAACCGGCGTGATCTGCTCGCTGATCGGCAGCCAGATCATGCTGCAGGGCGACGGCTTCACCTACGCCGCCGTGCCGTTGCGCATCGCCGTGGCTTCGGGAACCGCGTTCCTGATCGCGCAGCTGACCGACGTCACCGTGTTCAACGCCATGCGTGAAGGCCGCTGGTGGCGTGCGCCGCTGGTGTCCACACTGGTCGGGTCGGCGCTGGATACAGCGATCTTCTTCACAATCGCGTTCTCGGCCTCGGTCACCTTCTTTGGTGCCGATGCAGATGCGGCCATCAATTGGGCGTGGGAGCCCGTGCCCTTCATGCTGTCAGGCCCCGAGGCGCCCCTGTGGGTGACGCTGGCCTTTGCCGACTGGCTGGTGAAGCTGTCGCTGGCCCTGGTCGCGCTGATCCCCTTCAAGGTGATCGTCGCGCGCCTGACCGCACGGCCCGCGTAAAAAAACGCTTTGAGAGTGGCACAAGTTGTGTCACCATCCTTTTCAACCGCAACAGATAGAAAAGGAGGTGATCCAGTGTCGAGAAAGAGATTGGAGAGAGGTGTCGGAACAACCGGGGGGAAAGCCTGCTAGGGCAGCCCTTGGCGGAGCGTTCGCTCCGGCTGGTCGATTGATCTAACCGACCCGACCTCCTGAACTTTCGAAGGGCCGTCCCAAAAGGGGCGGCCCTTTCTGTTTCCACCCGTGCCCTGTAAGGTCGGGCCCATGTTGCGCATCACCGACGATATCATCTTGCAAGACTGGGAAATGACCGAAAGCTTCATGCGTTCCTCCGGTCCAGGTGGGCAGAATGTGAACAAGGTCTCGACCGCGGTCGAGCTGAGGTTCGAGGCCGCGCGCTCACCCTCGCTGCCCGATCCGGTCAAGGCGCGGCTGAAACGGCTGGCCGGGCGCCGATGGACCAAGGATGGCGCGATCATCATTCAATGCGAAGAAACACGCTCCCAAGCCCGCAACAGGGAAATTGCGCGAACAAGGCTGGCCGAGCTGATCGGCAAGGCGCTGGTCAAACCCAAGCGGCGCATCGCGACGAAACCCACCTATGGTTCGGTCAAACGCAGGCTTGCGGCGAAAAAGGCGCGGGGCGACGTCAAGGCGCTGCGCGGCAAGGTGTCCGAAGATTGATCTGGCATCTCGTCCGGGCGTTGATAGTCTGGCCTGCAAAAGGTGCAGGAGAGTAACACCATGAGGCTGGAGGGAAAAACCGCAATCGTCACTGGCGGTGCATCCGGGTTTGGTGCGGGGATCGTAAGGAAGTTCCTGGCCGAAGGCGCGCGTGTCATGATCGCTGACATCAATGGCGATGCTGCGCATGAACTCGCAACCCGGCTTGGGTCCGAGGCGGTTGCCCAGCAGGTCGATGTAGGCGAGGGCGCTTCGGTTCAAAAGATGGCGGATGCGGCTTTCTCAACCTTCGGCCATCTGGACATCCTTGTGAACAATGCCGGTGTGACCCACCTGCCAACGCCGCTGGAGGAGGTCAGCGAAGCGGATTTCGACCGTGTTTTCAACGTGAACATGAAATCCGTCTATCTGACCGCCCGCGCATTGGTTCCACCCATGAAGGCGCGCGGGGCGGGTTCAATACTGAATGTTGCTTCAACCGCGGGCCTGTCACCGCGCCCGAACCTGAACTGGTACAACGCTTCCAAGGGCTGGATGATCACCGCAACCAAAACGATGGCGGTCGAGCTCGCCCCGTCCGGCGTGCGGGTGAACGCGATCTGCCCGGTTGCCGGGGAAACGCCGCTATTGAAATCCTTCATGGGCGAGGATACGCCCGAAATCCGTGCCAAATTCCTGTCGACCATCCCGTTGGGCCGCTTCTCAACCCCCGAAGATATGGCCAATGCCGCCTGTTTCCTGTGTTCGGACGAGGCCAGCATGATCACCGGCGCCGCGCTCGAGGTGGACGGAGGCCGATGCATCTGACCCGCTCTTCATCTGGCCAAAAATATCCCCGCCGGAGGCAGCGCGCGCCAGCGCGCTTTCCCGCTCAACCGCCGAGGCTTGCATGATCCCCGGACCCAGAAACCTGATCACGGATGTCCCCGGCCTGAAGGTCGGCAACGCACAGAACGCAACTTTGAAATCAGGCGTCACCGTCCTGACCGGCGCGCAACCACTCCGAGCCTCGGTGCATGTGATGGGTGGCGCTCCCGGCACGCGCGAGACAGATTTGCTGGCCGCCGACAAGACCGTTGAAAAGGTGGATGCGATCGTGCTTTCGGGCGGGTCGGCCTTCGGGCTGGATGCCTGTTCGGGTGTCATGGACGCGCTGCATGCCCAAGGCCGCGGGTTTCAGGTGGGTTCCGCCGTGGTGCCGATCGTGCCCGGGGCGATCCTGTTCGACCTGCTGAATGGCGGCGACAAGGCGTGGCACGAGAATCCCTATCGCGCATTGGGCCGTGCGGCGTTCGAGTCCGCGTCGGACCGGTTCGAACTCGGAACAGCAGGTGCAGGAACCGGGGCTTTGACCGCGATGCACAAAGGCGGGTTGGGTTCGGCCTCGGTTGTTTTGGACAGTGGTGTTACCGTTGGCGCATTGGTTGCGGTCAATCCGCTGGGCAGTGTCACCACGCCGGGTGACAGGCATTTCTGGGCAGCCCCCTTTGAAGTGGACGGCGAATTCGGCGGGTTGGGGCCTGATTCCAATGCCGGACTTGGCCAACCAACGGTCAGTCGCAAGGCGCAGGTGATGCAGTCCGCGAACCCGGACAAGGCCAATACCACGATTGCCATCGTTGCGACGGATGTGGCCCTGACCAAACCGCAATGTCAGAGACTGGCCGTTGCCGCCCATGACGGTATTGCCCGCGCCATTGTACCCGCCCACACGCCGGGGGATGGTGATCTGGTATTCGGGGTCAGCACGGGCGCGCGGAGTGTCGCCACCGACACCGAACCAGGTGTCATCGGGCATGCGGCCTCGCTGTGCCTGGCGCGAGCTATTGCGCGCGCCGTGTATCTGGCGACTCCGGCCGCGGGCGATCTGTTGCCTTGCTGGTCCGAGGTACATGACAAAAGTTAAGGACATCGTATTTGTCGCAGTGGCACATTAAGCGCGCGCGGCAATCTGCGCGTTGACTCTTTTTTGCGCCGACGGTCCATTCGGTGCAGCCAATTTCTATCGGAGCAAAAGCTATGAATCGCATCCTCGCTACCGCAATCGTCGGCCTTCTGGCCCTTCCTGCTTATGCTGAAGGTGACGCTGAGGCGGGCAAGAAAACCTTCAACAAATGCAAGTCCTGCCACATGATCGCCGACCCGGCAGGCGAAGTGATCGTCAAAGGTGGCAAGACCGGCCCCAACCTCTATGGAATCGCGGGCCGCACCGCCGGTACCGTTGAGGGTTTCAAATACGGAGACAGCATCGTTGCCGCCGGTGAGAAGGGTCTGGTCTGGGACGAAACTACTTTTGTCGAGTATGCTCAGGACCCCAAGGCATTTTTGAAAGCCTATCTGGATGACACATCCGCCAAATCGAAAATGACCTTCAAGCTGAAAAAGGGTGCCGAAGACGTCTATGCCTATATCGCAAGCGTGTCGGGTGAATAACACCTGATACTGTGCACCACTGCACAAGGACCAAAGGCCGCAGCCCCTGCGGCCTTTGGTGCGATTGATAACAGTGTGGAACAGCGACACTTTGAAGTCAGACGGCGGATTGCCAAGCAACGTCGCAAAGTCAAGCCGGTCCGGCAACAGCTATAATCAAAATCAGGGCTCGTCAGGCGGATTGGCAGCAGGAGAGGACAGATGGGTATCATGATCCCAGCTTGGGTCGATGGTGAGTTGACCCCTGTAGACAAGCTTGAAGTTCACGAGAAGGGGCTCAAGCACAAGGCTGTGTCGGTTTTTGTCGTACGGGGGACCGAGATCCTGTTACAGCGTCGCGCATTGGGCAAGTACCACACACCCGGCCTTTGGGCGAACACCTGCTGCACGCATCCCGATTGGGACGAAAGCTCGTCCACCTGTGCCGTGCGCCGCCTGCGTGAAGAGCTTGGGATCACGGGCCTGTATCCAGAATACCGACACCGGCTGGAATATCACGCCGATGTCGGCAACAGCATGGTGGAAAACGAGGTTGTCGACGTCTTTCTGGCCCATGTCCGCGGCCCGCTGAAAATCGCGCCCAACCCGGATGAAGTCATGGATATCCGTTGGATCGACTATCACGATCTGTTGGCCGAGGTGAAACGCCACCCGGACCGGTTTACGCCCTGGTTGAAGATATATCTTCACAACCACGCGGACACGATTTTTGGCCCGGATCTGATCATTTCTGCCAAATCATGACCTCGGCTGGAAATCCGTGCCTTGCAAGGGCGGCGCAAGCCGCCTAAATCAACGCGTCATGGCCAAGCAGAAGACAGACCCGAATTACAAAGTGATCGCCGAAAACCGGCGCGCCCGCTTCGATTATGCCATCGAGGACGACATCGAATGCGGTATCGTTCTGCAAGGATCCGAGGTCAAATCCCTGCGCGCGGGTGGCTCCAACATCGCGGAAAGCTATGCCACCGTCGATGATGGCGAGCTGTGGCTGGTCAACAGCTATATCGCGCCATACGAGCAGGCCAAAGTGTTCAAGCACGAAGAACGCCGCCGTCGCAAGCTGCTGGTGTCCCGCAAACAGATGTCCGATTTGTGGAATGCAACCCAGCGCAAGGGCATGACGCTGGTGCCGCTGGTTTTGTATTTCAACCACAAGGGGTTGGCCAAGATCAAGATCGGCATCGCCAAGGGTAAGAAAACCCATGACAAGCGCGAAACCCAGGCCAAGCGCGATTGGTCACGGCAGAAACAGCGTTTGTTGAAAGACCACAGCTAGAACGCCATCGCAGCCTGTACCGCGCGTTGCCAACGCTCATAAGCCGCATCGCGTTCGGCTTGTTCCTGCGTTGGTTCGAACCGGCGATCCAGCGCCCATGTTTCCGCAAACCCGGCCTGATCCGGATAAATTCCGGCTTTCATGCCTGCCAGCCATGCGGCGCCCAGGGCTGTCGTCTCTTGCATGACAGGGCGGTCCACAGGCGCGCCAAGACAGTTCGACAGGCCTTGCATGGTCCAGTCAGACGCGGCCATCCCGCCATCGACGCGCAGGATGACATCGGCATCGGCGCCCCAGTCGCCCTGCATGGCATGCCACAGGTCGCGGGTCTGGAAGGCGATGCTTTCCAGCGTGGCGCGGGCAATCTCGGCCCGGCCGGAATTGCGCGTCAGCCCGAACAGCGCTCCGCGACAGTCAGGTTTCCAATAAGGCGCCCCGAGGCCGGTGAAGGCGGGCACAAGCACCACATGCTGGTTCGGATCGGCCTGAGCCGCCAGTTCGCCGCTTTGTGGCGCCGCATCAATGATCTGCAACGCGTCGCGCAGCCATTGCACTGCGGCCCCCGCGATAAAGATCGAACCCTCCAGCGCATAAGTTCGTCGGCCGTCCAGTTGATACGCGATCGTCGTCAGCAGGCGGTTATTCGACTGAACCGGCTGCGCGCCGGTGTTCAGCAGCGCAAAGCAACCCGTGCCATAGGTTGATTTCATCATACCGGGCTGGAAACAGGCCTGCCCGATGGTGGCGGCTTGCTGGTCGCCAGCAACGCCCAGAATGGGAATGTCGCCCCCGAGCAAAGTGGTGGTTCCGAAATCCGCGGCGCAATCCTTCACTTCGGGCAAAAGGTTCAGGGGCACATCCAGCAGGTCGCAAATCTCGGCGCTCCACGTGCCCGAGTGAATATCGAACAGCAGAGTACGGGCGGCGTTGGTGGCATCGGTTGCATGAACACGGCCTTCGGTCAGCCGCCAGATCAGGAAACTGTCGATCGTGCCGAACAGCAGGTCTCTGGCTTCTGCGCGCTCGCGGGCGCCCGAAACGGTATCCAGCAGCCATTTGACCTTGGTGCCCGAGAAATAAGGATCTAGCAGCAGACCGGTCTGAGCTGTGACGTCATCCTCGCACCCGGCCTGTTTGTAGCGCGCGCAGATATCGGCGGTGCGGCGGTCTTGCCAGACGATGGCATTGTGGATGGCCTTGCCGGTCTGTTTGTCCCAGACGACCGTCGTTTCGCGCTGGTTGGTGATGCCGATACCGGCAATCTGATCCGCTGAAACACCGGTGGTTTCCATCACCTCGCGGCACACGTGCAGAACGCTGGACCAGATATCCTCGGGGTCGTGTTCAACCCAGCCTTCCTGCGGAAAGTGCTGAGGAAACTCCTGCTGGGCGGTGCCAACAGGCCGCATCTGCGCGTCAAACAGAATGGCGCGCGAGGATGTGGTGCCTTGATCGATTGCCAGAATATGGGTCATTTCCGCTCTCCCCCGGTATCGTTTTGCCGGACTTTAGCGCAAACAATGGCGAAGGGGCCAGTGCAGAAATCAGGCCGGATTGACAGGAATATTGTCGATCAGGCGGACACCGTCGGCCCAGGCCGTGACGAACAGGCGGGCGGGTTGACTTGCGTTGGACAGGCTTTCCAGCGTCTCGGCACAGCGCAGGTCGACATACTCGACTTCGGTGAACCCGACCTTCAGCAGGGTTTCCTTGGCATCCTGCGCCAGCATGGCAAAGTCTGCTCCCTCAGCTAGATCGTCCGCCACCTGCCGCATGACGCTGTTCATTTGCTCTGCGATCTCCAATCCTTGGGGGGAAAGAAGAAGGTTGCGCGACGACATCGCCAGGCCCGAGGGTTCACGCACGGTCGGGCAGCCGATCACCTCTATGGGGATATTCAGATCACGCGCCATCCGGCGGACAACCAGCAGCTGTTGATAGTCTTTTTCCCCGAAATAGGCTCGATCCGCCTGTGTTTGCAGGAACAGCTTGGCGACCACCGTGGCCACGCCTTCGAAATGTCCGGGGCGGAAGGGGCCTTCCATCACGTCGGTCAGACCGGCAACCGACACCGTCGTCGAAAAACCTTCCGGATAGATTTCCTGCGGGTCCGGCACATAGATCGCATCCACGCCATACGGGGCCAGCTTTTGGGCGTCTTCATGTTCGGTGCGGGGGTAATTTGCCAAGTCTTCGGGATTGTTGAACTGCTTGGGGTTCACAAAAATCGTCACGATCACCCGGTCGCAGCCCTGTTTCGCAGCCTGCGCCAGTGACAAATGCCCCTCGTGCAGCGCACCCATGGTCGGAACCACGCCGATCACCTCACCGTTTCGGCGCCATGTGGTGGTGTTGGCACGCAGCTCGGTCAGAGAGCGCAGAATCGGTGCGGTCATGTCTTTTGTCCTTTGGCCGGAGCCTGATCGGCAAAGACATGTTCGTCCGCCGGGAAGGTCCGCGCGCGGACTTCGGCCGCGTATTCCGCAATGGCCGCTTCGGCCAACGGACCAAGCTCGGCATAGCGTTTGACGAATTTGGGTTTGAATGCGGTGAAAAAGCCCACCATGTCGTCCACGACCAAAATCTGCCCGTCACAGCCCGCAGATGCACCGATGCCGATGGTCGGGATCGCAATCTCTTCGGTGATCTGGTTCGCCAGACCTTGGGGCACTTTCTCCAGAACGACCGAGAACGCACCAGCCTCGGTTACGGCGTGGGCGTCTGCCATGACGGCTTCAGCCTGCTCGTCCCGGCCCTGCACCTTGTAGCCGCCCAGCGTATTGATCGACTGCGGCGTCAGTCCGATATGAGCCATCACCGGAATGCCTCGTTTCACCAGAAAGCGGATGGTTTCAGCCATTTCGACTCCGCCTTCCAGTTTGACCGCGCCTGCATTTGTGTGCGCCATCAGGCGTGCGGCGTTGCGAAAGGCCTGTGCCGGGCTTTCCTCATAGCTTCCGAAAGGCATGTCGATGACCATCATCGCACTTTCCAGGCCGCGTGATACGGCCTGACCATGCAGGATCATCATCTCCATCGTGACCCCCAGCGTGGATTCCAGCCCGTGAATCACCATGCCGACGCTGTCACCGACCAGCACGAAATCGCAATGGGCGTCCATCAGGCGCGCCATTGGCGTGGTATAGGCGGTCAAAGAGACCAGAGGTTCGCCGCCTTTTCGGGCGCGAATGTCCTCGGCGTTCGGGGCTTTCTTGCGGGCGGTGGCGCTCATGGATCGCTCCTGCAGTATTATGTTGCAGTGCGGCATAGCAGATCGGGAGGGGCCGAAGAAACCCCGGTTGCGCGAACATTCCCTTGATTGACCTGAGGTTTACAGGAAGACTGTCAGTAAAATGGCCCTGAAAACAAGGGCACAACCCATTTCAGTAGGGAGAATTCACATGACAAAATTCCTGTTCCGGACATTTGCATCGACCCTGGCTGTAGGGGCCAGCCTGCTTGCCACGCAGGCTTTGGCCAAGTCGGACATCATTATCGCGATGCAGCTTGAGCCTCCGCATCTGGATCCGACAAGCGCCGCGGCGCAAGCCATCGACTCGGTGGTTTACACCAATATCTTCGAAGGTCTGACACGTTTCATGGGCGATGGTTCGGTCGTACCCGGCTTGGCGGAAAGCTGGGAGATTTCCGAAGACGGGACGGTCTATACCTTTAGCCTGCATGACGGGGTGATCTTCCATGATGGCACCACCATGGACGCCGAGGATGTCAAATTCAGCCTTGACCGCGCAACCGCGGAAGACAGCGCCAACGCGCAGAAGGCCCTGTTTGCCGGTATCGAAACCGTCGAGGTCGTCGACCCGTTGACCGTGAAAGTCACCCTGTCAGAGCCGAACGGAAATTTCCTGTTCAACTTGGCCTGGGGGGATGCGGTCATCGTCGCGCCGGAAAGCATAGACAACATCAAGACCAACCCGGTTGGTACCGGTGCCTATACCTTTGGAAACTGGGTGCAGGGCGACAGTATCACGCTGAACCGAAACCCCGATTACTGGGGCGAACAGCCCGAACTAGAGACTGCGACATTCAAGTTCATCTCGGACCCGACTGCCGCTTTTGCCGCCATGATGGCCGAGGATGTCGACGTGTTTGACAACTTCCCGGCGCCGGAAAACCTGCCTCAGTTCGAGGCCGACCCGCGCTTTCAGGTCCTTGTGGGGTCGACCGAAGGTGAGACGATCCTGTCTACCAACAACAAGCAACCTCCGTTTGATGATATCCTTGTTCGTCAGGCATTGGCCCATGCCATTGACCGGCAGGCGATCATCGACGGCGCAATGTTTGGCTATGGCACGCCGATCGGAACCCACTTTGCGCCGCACAATCCGGCTTACGTCGATCTGACCGCGCAATCCGCTTACGACCCCGAAAAAGCCAGAGAGTTGCTGGCAGAGGCGGGATTCGAAAATGGGTTCGAGACGACATTGCATTTGCCTCCGCCGTCTTACGCCCGTCGTGGGGGCGAAATCATAGCGGCGCAGCTGGCCGAGGTTGGCATCACGGCCGAGATCATCAATGTGGAATGGGCCCAATGGCTGGAATCCGTGTTCAAGGGCAAGGAATTCGGTCTGACCATCGTCAGCCATACCGAGCCTATGGATATCGGTATTTATGCGCGGCCTGATTATTACTTTCAGTATGACAGCACGGATTTTCAGGCGCTGATGGACACTCTGAACACCACCACCGACCCCGAAGAACGCACCCGTTTGCTGGGTGAGGCGCAGCGCCTGATCGCAAGCGACTATGTCAATGGCTACCTGTTCCAGTTGGCCAAACTGGGCGTTGCGAAAGTCGGCGTTCAGGGCCTTTGGGAGAACGCGCCCACCGCCGCAATCGATCTGACTCAGATCAGCTGGTCCGAGTGATGTTACAGCCCGGGCCGCGCCGGGCGGCCCGGACCTTCCATTGTGTCAGGGTGTTCTCACGTATGTTCTTGCTCCGTGCCATTCCCGTCTTGGTTTTAGGTTTTTTCCTGGTGCTCGGTTCCTCTGTCGCGGCCACGGCGCAGAATGTGTTGGGGGGGCGGCTGGATGCCCTGCCCGGAACGCCCGAGAATCCGTTGAATGTTGGGATCGGCATTCGCATCGACCAGATCACCGGTGTTGATCAAAAGGCCGAAAACTATGGCGCGGTTGTGGTCTTGCGGGTGGAATGGACCGATCCGGCGCTGGCGTTTGATCCTGAGGAACTGGGGAGGGATATCAGGGTCTTCAACCCGCCCGACCTTGCCAATCATGCGGCAAGTATCGGGTCCGTTCTGCCGGCTTTTGTCATTCACAATCAGCAGTCCAACAAGTGGATCCACGAATCCGCCGCATCCCTGCGTTACGACGGGCGGGTGCTGTATGTCGAAAAATCGTCTCTTACACTCCAGGCGCCTCATTTCGATTTCCGAAAATACCCGTTCGACACGCAGGAGTTTCATTTCGAGGTCGTTTCGGTCTTTCCCTCTGAATACGTCACTTACCATCCGTTGAACGAATTCTCGGGCCTCGGAGATCAGCTGGGCGAAGAAGAATGGATTCTGAACAATGCACGGTTGGAAACATCCAGGGTCTTGGGTCTATCCGGCAAAGAAAGCGATCAGGTCGCGCTTGTTTTTGAGGGCAATCGACATCTGACCTATTACGTCATTCGGGTTTTCCTGCCGATGCTTGTCTTGATCTCGGTCGGCTGGGCGCTGTTTTTTCTGGATGAATACCGCCGGAGGATCGAGATTGCGGGCGGCAACCTGCTGGTCTTCGTCGCGTTCAACTGGGCAATATCCGCAGATCTGCCCAAGCTGGGTTATCTGACTTTTCTGGATTTTGTCCTTCAGTGTATGTTCCTGATGACCGGGGCGCTGATCGTGTTCAACGTCGCGCTGCGACGATTGAAAGTGTCCGGCAAGGAGGGGGCGGCGCGCACTTTGGACAATTATGCGATCAAGTGGATCTATCCACTGGGCTATGCCGCGATCGTTGCCTATGCGGTTTCCGCTTTCCTTCTGGTGCCTTAGACGCTGGACCCGTGCCTGATGTGACCCTAACGTGGTGCCAATGCTCCGCTACGTCCTCAAACGACTGATTTCCTTGCTTGTCAGCCTGGCCGTCGCCTCGGTGGTCATCTTCGCCGTGATCGAGGTTGCCCCGGGTGATCCGGCCTCGTTCATGCTGGGCGTCAATGCGCAGGAGGACACGCTGGCGGCGCTGCGGGCCGAGCTGGGCCTGGATGGGTCAAAGATACAGCGCTATTTCCACTGGGTTGGCGGCATGCTGGTGGGCGATTTCGGCACCTCATACACCTATCGCACACCGGTGTCGCAGATGATCGCTGACCGGCTGTGGGTGTCGTTGCCCCTGGCACTTTATGCGCTGACGCTGTCCACGTTGATCGCCTTTCCCGCCGGAATCTATGCCGCTGCGCGTCGGGGCAAACCGGGGGACCTTGCAGTGATGGGGGCGACGCAGCTTGGCATCGCAGTCCCGAACTTCTGGTTCGCGATGATGCTTGTGCTGATCTTCGCCATCAATCTGCGCTGGTTCAATGCGGGCGGGTTTGCCGGTTGGAACGACGGTCTGTGGGTCGGCCTGCATTCCCTGACCCTGCCTGCCGTGGCTCTTGCCTTGCCACAGGCGGCGATTCTGGCGCGCGTCATGCGGTCGGCCTTGCTGGACATTCTGGGTGAGGATTTCATGCGTACGGCTCGGGCCAAGGGTCTGTCCCGTCGTCAGGCCCTTTGGCGGCATGGGGTGCGAAATGCGCTGATTCCGGTGCTGACCATCATCGGCTTGCAGTTTTCCTTTCTGCTGGCGGGATCGATCATCATCGAACAGGTGTTCTATCTGCCGGGCCTCGGGCGGCTGGTGTTTCAGGCCATTTCTGCCCGAGACCTCATCGTCGTGGAATCGGTCGTGATGCTGCTGGTCTTTGCTGTGATAACGGTCAATTTCCTTGTCGATCTTGCTTATGCGGCCGTGGACCCACGACTGAGGAGCAGGACATGAACCGGAACCTGATCCTTGGGGCCTTGTTGTCGTCGCTGGTGGTTCTGGCCGCGTTGGTCTCGTTCATCTGGACCCCCTACGACCATGCCGCGCTGGACATTCCCAATAAATTGCAGCCACCAAACGGGCAGCATTGGTTTGGGACCGATCATTTCGGCCGCGACATGTTCTCGATGATCATGGTCGGTGCGCGTACGTCAATTGCGGTGGCGCTGGTGGCCGTCGGCATCGGCATGGCAATCGGCGTTCCTCTTGGACTGGCGGCGGCCGCGCGCAAAGGCTCATGGCTGGATGAGGTCATCATGCGTGGCAACGATCTGGTCTTCGCTTTCCCTTCGCTGGTGATCGCCATCCTGATCACGGCCGTCTATGGCGCCGGAGCGATCAACGCCATTGTTGCGATCGGTATTTTCAACATCCCCGTCTTTGCCCGTATCACCCGCGGGGCTGCTTTGTCGCTTTGGGAGAGAGAGTTCATCCTCGCCGCCCGTGTGTCGGGCAAAGGGGCCGCGCGGATATCGGCTGAACATATTCTGCCTAACGTGGCCAATCTGCTGATCGTGCAGGGGACCATCCAGTTCAGCCTTGGCATTCTGGCCGAAGCGGGCCTGTCATATGTCGGTCTGGGCGCTCAACCTCCGACGCCCAGTTGGGGTCGGATGCTGGCAGACGCGCAGACGATGGTCAGTTTTGCCCCGCATTTGGCTCTGATTCCGGGTCTGTCGATCATCGTCACGGTGCTGGGTCTGAACGTGTTGGGCGACGGAATGCGGGACTGGCTGGATCCCCGGATCAGGGTGGCGCGGGCATGAGTTTGTTGCAGATTGAAAACCTGTCGCTGACGATCCACGGGAGACCGATTCTGAAACAGGTCAGCTTGTCGATCGACCCCGGCCAGATCGTGGCGGTGACGGGTGAAAGCGGCTCGGGCAAATCGATGACCGCATTGGCGGTGATGCAACTGCTGCCGCATGGGGCCAGCACGGAAGGTGCGATCTGGCTGGACGGTCAGGATCTGTTGACACGGTCAGAGCCCGATTTGTGCGCCTTGCGCGGCGCGTCCGTGGGGATGGTGTTTCAGGAACCGATGACAGCGCTCAATCCGGTGAAAACCATCGGTGATCAGGTGATGGAGACGATCCTGATCCACAAGGCGATGCCCCCGACCCAGGCCCGAACATGCGCCAAAGAGGTGCTGACCCGCGTCGGCCTGCCGCCTGATCGCTTCCCCCTTTCCCGCTATCCGCACGAACTGTCCGGCGGGCAACGGCAACGCGTGGTCATTGCCATGGCCATCGCTCTGCGCCCCAGGCTGCTGATCGCGGACGAGCCGACGACAGCGCTGGACGTCACGACACAGGCGCAGATTCTCGACCTGCTCAAGGGGCTGGTGCGCGAATACGACATGGGGCTGCTGATGATCACCCATGATCTGGCTGTTGTCTCTGACATGGCCGACCAGATCATCGTCATGCGCCACGGAGAAGTGGTTGAAAGCGGGGCCACACAGCACCTGCTGCGTCACATGCAACACCCTTATACCCGAATGCTGTTCGAGGCGTCTGGCCATCAGGTCACTTTGCCGGAACCCGCGCAACCGCAAACGTTGCTGGAGGTAACCCAGGTTGTCCGGGCCTACCGATTACCCCGAAAAGGCCTGTTGGACGCGCCGCGCCATCACCGGGCGGTGGATGGTGTCAGCTTCTGCCTCAACCGAGGCGAGCGGTTGGGGCTGGTCGGGGAATCCGGATGCGGAAAATCGACCCTGACACGGGCAATTTTGGGCTTGGAGGAGGTTCAGTCCGGTCAAATCCAGCTGGGTGGTCAGCCGGTATTCACCGGTCACAAACCCAACCTTGCCGTGCGTCGGAGGATGCAGGTTGTGTTTCAGGACCCATATGGCAGCTTCAACCCCCGCCACCGCGTCGCGCGCCTGATCACCGAGCCTTTCCACCTGCTGGACACCCCGCCCACCGGATCAGATCGACAGGATCGGATCTCGGAAATATTGACGGCCGTCGGCCTCGGCCCCGACGACGCGGGCAAGTACATCCACGAATTCTCGGGCGGGCAACGGCAACGGATCGCCATTGCGCGCGCCCTGATCATCCGGCCCGATCTGATCCTGTTCGACGAGGCGGTTTCGGCGCTTGACGTTTCGGTCCGTGCTCAGATCCTCGATCTGCTCGCTGAACTGTGCGACGCCTATGACCTGACCTATCTGTTCATCAGCCATGACCTGAGCGTTGTCCGCACGATCACCGACCGTGTGCTTGTGATGCAGTCCGGGCGGATCGTCGAACAGGGTCAGACCAAGCAGGTGTTCGAAGATCCGCAACATCCCTATACGCAAACCCTGATTACCGCTGCGCCCCGGTTGCCCGAGATAAGGCCGCTGACGGCATAAAGTTCCTTGTTAGAGCCTGATTGGAGGCCCAAAATGACCCAGAACATTTGGTTTGATCCCACCTTGTGCCTGATCGGCGGGCGCTGGATCCGGGCGGCTGCGGGCGACAGCCTGCCCTTGATCAACCCTTCGGACGGGACCGAGATCTGCCGGATCGCCCGAGGGTTCGAGGCGGATATCGACGCGGCGGTACAAGCCGCCCGTTCTGCGTTGAATGGTGATTGGGGGCGAAAGACGGCGTTGGAACGCGGCCGCATCCTGACCCGGCTAAGCCAGCTGGTGCTGGAACGGGTGGACGATCTGGCGCGGCTTGAGGCGATGGATGTCGGCAAACCGCTGACACAGGCCCGGGCAGACGCGGTCGCCCTGGCGCGCTATTGCGAGTTCTACGGCGGCGCGGCGGACAAGGTGATGGGCGAGACCATTCCCTATCTCGATGGCTACACCGTCTATACCTTGCGCGAACCGCATGGGGTGACGGGCCATATCGTGCCCTGGAACTATCCGATGCAGATTATCGGGCGTTCGGTCGGGGCGGCGTTGGCCATGGGTAACGCCTGTGTTCTGAAACCTGCGGAAGAGGCCTGTCTGACCGCGTTGGCCTTTGCCCATCTTGCGCAACAGGCCGGGCTGCCAGCCGGTGCTTTGAATGTCGTGCCCGGTCTGGGGGTCGAGGCGGGTGCGGCCCTGTCCGGACATTCGGGTGTAAACCACATCTCGTTCACCGGTTCTGTTGCCACAGGGGCCCTTGTGCAGCAGGCGGCGGGACGCAACGTGGTGCCCGTGACGCTGGAACTGGGCGGGAAATCCCCGCAATTGGTTTTTGACGACGCCGATCTGGATGCGGCGCTGCCGTTTCTGGTGAATGCGGGTATCCAAAATGCGGGCCAGACCTGTTCGGCCTCGTCCCGGATCCTGGTGCAGCGGGGCGTTTATGAGCAGGTCAGATCGCGCATGTCCAAGGCCTATGAAGAACTGACCGTCGGCCCGGCGATGCAGGATCTGCGGGTTGGGCCGTTGATCTCGGACCGGCAGAAACAGATTGTCAGGGGTTTTCTGAAAACCGCCACGGACCTGACGATCGCTGCGCAGGGGCAAATTGTCGAAGACGCGCCAGAGACCGGAGCCTATGTCCGGCCCACTTTGTTCGCAGACGTGCCGCCAGATCATCAGTTGGCACAGGACGAAATTTTCGGCCCCGTCCAGGTTCTGATCCCGTTCGACACCGAAGAACAGGCCCTGACCATAGCGAATAGTACAGAGTACGGCCTGGTCGCCAGCGTCTGGACGCGGGATGGCGCGCGGCAGATGCGGTTGGCGAAAGCGCTGCACTCGGGTCAGGTTTTCATCAACAACTACGGTGCAGGCGGTGGTGTTGAACTGCCGTTTGGCGGGGTGGGAAAATCCGGCCATGGCCGCGAGAAAGGGTTCGAAGCTTTGTACGGCTTTTCACAGTTGAAGACAGTTGCCGCGTTTCACGGATAACACTTCCCCAGGCAATTCAGATCAGCTTTGCTTCCAATGTGTGATTGCCCCAAATCTGTGATGTCCGCGTGGCAGAATGCCCGCTGAACCAACCTCCGACGACCTCGTCGGCAACGTTGGCACTGGCGGGGAACTTTTGTCTTCCGCCATCTGCCAGGATCACCAGGTCAAACCAGACCCGAACAGAATACGGCACATTGATCCGGCCTGAATTCAGGTTGTATTTGTGCCAGTGTATCGGGCAGCTCAAGAAAACGACCTTGTTGAAATGTGCCCCCATCTCGGCGGCTTTCATGACGACATTGCAGCCGTGGCTGTGGGCCACCACATCGCAGCCGTGATAAGCCTGAAGATCTATCCAGTTTTTCAAGTGTTTGGCAGCAATATGTCGGCCGCGGTCGGACCACCGGCCCTCCCATTCATAGTAGTTTTGCCCTGAATAGATGTCGTTGCGATGCGGCCTGATGTAATTGTGCAGATCTCCGACATGGGGATAGTACCATGTGGGGTCGGGATTGACTTCGAAGTGTGTGCCATGAACCAGAAGCAACCCCGGCGCACCGGCTTTCTGTTGCGCGGGCGCCGGTGGAATCTTCGAACCCGGCGGGTCTGAAATCAGAGCGGACGACAACACAGTAAGCAAATCTTGCGAGAGCGGCTCCAACTGCGCCCAACGCGCCGTAAACACACCAAGCCAAAGACGTGGCGGAAAAGATTCCGGCGAATACAGTTTGAGGCACGAACTCAGTGCGGCAAGAGCAACAATTGAATCAGGGGCCGCCAGTCCAAGCTTCAAAGCAGCGTCAATATGTTCGACGTTCGGCTGTTCTTCTGCTGCTTTGATCGCCTCGAACAAATGTTGGTAATACCCCTCAGGCTCTGGCGAAGTAAGCAGGTCAACGGGCCTTAGATCGCCGGGGCCATCAAAGAAACGCATGTATTCGTGGGCGGATGTTTGGCGGTCGTCAATTGGCCGGAATCCGAGCATAACAAGCTGTTTGGACAGAACGGCATCGTCGGTTTCTTCCCAATCGCGGCCCAACAGTAAAAGGTCGCTGTCATCGCCTTCGGCTTGCAGAAACTGCGCGCGGGATATCAGGTATGCGGCGTAGGAAAAAAGTGAAAGCTCATCCCGGGATCCGCCGGTATCGTAGAAGTTCCTTGGTTCAAAAATCATTTTATCTCAACCTTAATGCTCAATGAGAATGCCTTCCAAAATAGCATCAGGTGAGGTGCCGATAAATGATGAATGCGCTGCCGTGGTTCAGACGATCACCTCGATCGCCTTTTGCGCTCCGACTCCAAACACCCGCTTGTAGCGTTCGATCTGGTCCTCCGGACCCATAGCCTTTTCCGGGTTGTCCGACAGTTTGACCGTCGGGCGGCCATTGGCGGATACCGCTTTGCAGACCAATGAGAACGGCGCCAGCGCGTCATAGGGGACGAGTCCGCGAAAATCGTTGGTCAGCAAGGTTCCCCAACCGAAGGAAATATTGGCGCGGCCCGCGAACTGGGCATGCAATTCCTGAATTTTCTCGACATCCAGACCATCAGAGAAGATGATCCGTTTCCCTGTCGGGACTTCGCCGCGTGCGTTCCACCAGTCTATTGCGACCTCGGCCGCTGCTGCCGGGTCTCCGCTGTCGATGCGAATGCCGGTCCATCCCGCCAGCCAGTCAGGAGCATTGTCCAGAAACCCCTTGGTGCCATAGGTGTCGGGCAGGATGATGCGGAGGTTGCCGTCATGCTCGTCATGCCAGTCGCTGAGCACGTCATAAGGCGCCTGCGCCAACGCTTCATCCGTATCGGCCAGCGCGGAATAGACCATGGGCAGTTCATGCGCATTGGTGCCGATGGCCTCGACCTCGCGTCGCATGGCGATCAGGCAGTTTGAAGTTCCGGTAAAGGATGCGCCCAGCCCTTCGATCATCGCCTGCACGCACCAATCCTGCCACAGAAAGGAATGCCGCCGTCTGGTGCCGAAATCCGCGATCCCAAGCCCGTTTATCGAGCTCAACTTTTCGATCTTTTCCCAAACCCGGGTCATCGCGCGGGCGTAAAGCACCTGCAATTCGAACCGGCGCATGTCGTTCAGCACCGCGCGCGAGCGCAGCTCCATCAACACCGCCAGCGCGGGGATTTCCCACAACATGACCTCGTGCCACTTGCCTTCAAAGGTCAGTTCAAATTGGTCACCTTTGCGTTCAAGGTGATAGGGCGGCAGTCGCAAATTCTCGAACCACTCCATGAAGTCAGAGCGGAACATCTGCCGTTTTCCATAGAACATGTTGCCGCGCAGCCAGGTGCTTTCCCCACGGCTGAGGCTGAGAGAGCGGATGTGATCTAGCTGTTCCCGCAGCTCGCCTTCATCGATCAAACGCGCCAGAGGTACGTGATTCGACCGGTTGATCAACGAAAAAACGACATCTGTTTGAGGCTTGTTTCGAAACACTGACTGGCACATCAGCAGTTTGTAGAAATCAGTATCGATCAAAGACCGTACAATCGGGTCAATCTTCCATTTGTGATTGTAGACGCGGGTCGCGATGTCGACCATGGGGAACTCCTGCGATTTCCGTAGTTAGATCAATCGACTCTGGAAATAGCAAGAGTCGCTGATTTGGTGACAATGCCAGTTTGACGTCACAATACCGGCATATTGTGCATTGTTTTTACCGGTTAGTGAGAAGAGGGGATGGAAAGTCGAAACTGAGTTTGTGAATGGGTATCGAGTACGATTTTGATATTGTTAACGTAGCGCTGGAAGATCTGGACCCCGAAAAGCTGGGGTCTGCCTCTGATAGGGAACGCCAGGTATGTGCGGTGTTCCGCGATATCAGAGCCGCGGACGCGTTGCGTGGAACATCGCCGAAAATCCGCAAGATTTTCATGGATGCCGGATTCAGCCTCGAGTCGCGCAACAGCGGCATCGTGCCAGGTGTTTTTCCGGCCGAGGATCATGCGGATCGGGTGCGAATTCTGCGGTCGCTGTTTGACAACATCAGGACGCGTGGAATTCAGGGTGAATATTGCGGCGATTTCAACCTTTGGGATTTCCTGCATTATGTGCGAATCGCGCAACCCATGGCTGGGATCGTACGCAGCCGACCGATGCGCGTTCCGCCACCTCCGTCAAACCAAACCAACCCGGAACGTCGGACGATACCAGGGCGCATTGGGTTCGCGCTGGGTCTGGCGGTTGTTCTGTTCGTGATGATCAAGCTTTTGGCTGCCGCAGGGGCCACACCTTAGGTCAAAGCGACTCCGGCGTCCCGCATCGCCTGCTCGGCGGCTGCCAGCGAACCGTCCATGTCAATCGCGCGACAGGCACCCATGCGAACCGTGACATCGAAACCCAACCTGGCGGCATCTACCGCGGAATAACGCACGCAGTAATCGGTGGCCAATCCCACAAGGGTCAAACGGTTGATACCGCGTGTATCCAAATAGCCTTTCAGGCCTGTCGGTGTCTGGTGGTCATTCTCGAAGAATGCGGAATAGCTGTCGATGGCACTGCGGAACCCCTTGCGAAGGATCAGGTCGCCATCCGTGCGCAATTCGGGATGAAACCCGGCGCCGCGCGTGCCCTGCACGCAGTGGTCGGGCCACAGAACCTGTTGGCCATAGGGCATTTCGACCAGGTCGAACGGGTTTTTGCCATCGTGGGAACTGGCAAACGAAGAATGCCCCGCCGGATGCCAGTCCTGAGTCAGGATCACGGCATCGAATTCATCCATCATGGCGTTTATCGGTGCGACGATCTCGTCCCCTTCTGCCACGGCCAGTGCCCCACCTGGGCAGAAGTCGTTCTGGACATCGATCACGAGCAGAGCATGGGTCATGGCGGCCTCCTTTTACCGCTCTATCGGTAGGCGGCGGCGCGCGGGGCGTCAATGCAATCCCTTGCGACTCTGGGTCTGCAAAGGTAGATCGCGCGTATGTACACAATCGCTGCCCTCTATCACTTTACCCGTTTCGCGGATCCGGCCGCGTTGCGCGACCCCTTGCTGGACTTGTGCCGCGCGCAGTCCGTCACAGGTACGCTGCTGCTTGCCCAGGAAGGGATCAACGGCACGATCGCCGGCCCGCGGGCCGGAATTGACGCCGTGCTGTCACATATCCGATCCTTGCCCGGTTGTGCTGATCTGGAGTGGAAAGAAGCGACCTCGGACCACCCGCCTTTCGGCAAGATGAAGGTGCGGCTGAAGAAAGAGATCGTGACCATGGGCCAGCCCGACGTGGACCCGCGCGCCCGTGTGGGCAACTATGTCGACCCGCAGGAGTGGAATGACCTGATCCGTTCTGACGATGTGGTGTTGATCGACACGCGAAACGATTACGAAGTGGCAATCGGGACGTTTGAAGGCGCAATAGACCCTGAAACAGCCAGTTTCCGCGATTTCCCGGCATGGTGGGAACAGAACAAGGACCGCTTTCACAACAAGCGGGTCGCCATGTTCTGCACGGGCGGCATCCGTTGCGAGAAATCCACCAACTACTTGTTGGGGCAGGGGGTCGAAGATGTCTATCACCTCAAAGGCGGTATCCTGCGGTATCTGGAGGAAATCCCCGCCGAAGACAGTTCCTGGCAGGGTGAATGCTTTGTTTTCGACAATCGCGTTTCGGTTGGCCACGGGCTTGTTGAAGGGCCGCACAAGCTTTGTCATGGCTGCCGGCGTCCTATCCTGCCCGAGGATATGAAGCGCCCGGAATACGAGCACGGCGTTTCTTGCCATCAATGCATCGATGAGACGTCCGATGCTGACAAAATGCGCTTTCGCGAGCGGCAGAAGCAGATCCTGCTGGCGCGGGAACGGGGTGAGGCGCATCTGCGGCAGGATTGAATTCGGGTTGCGAGCGATGCCTTTAGGTCGGATGATTGCCCGAAGACCGGATTGAAGGGGCGTTCATGCACCGCAAACCCACGACATTGGACGAATGGAAATCGACGCTGATTGCGGCACTGGGGCTGGTCCTTGCTAGCTTCCTGGCCTGGTATGGCCTGTCCCGCCTGAGCGAGGCGGCTGCAGGCGATACGATTGGCACAGTCGCCTCGATCGGGTTGTTGATCTGGTTGGTGTCACAATCCTGGTACTACATGACACAAGTGAAATCGCCCCGCAGGCTTTTGTTTCTGATGGGTGTTTCGTTCATACAGGTCGTTCCATTCCTGTTCGCCGCAGTTTACGGGGCCTTTGGGTATAACGACCACTGTGTCATTGGTGCGCAGGGTCCGGGGGATATCCTGTATTTTTCCTATGTCACCTTCACCACAGTCGGATATGGCGACATGTCCCCGACCGGTCTGTGCCGTGGGCTCGCCGTGTCCGAGGCCGTAACGGGCTATATCCTGCTGGGGATGTTTGTTGCCGCAGCAGTTTCGCTTTATGCCCGCAACCACAATCCGGATAGACCCTAATTCGGGACTATTTGTTGTGATCGATCCAGCGCGACATCATTTTCTTGTCGCGGAAACACTCGGATGGGATCGGGCGGCGCTTGCTGCGTGAAATCCGCTCGGCAAACGCGACTTGTTTTCCCGTTGGGTAATTGTCGAACTGCGAGGTCCCGTGTGGTTTGTGGGCTGAAATCCAGTCAGACAAAAGCCGCCGGTCGCGCTGTGCCTCAACCGGAATCTCAAGGGCTGACTTCTCGGCAATTGCACGCGCATACCGCATCTGCCGATCGGTGACCGGAAGCAGGTGATAGTCGTTGTTCGGCCCGTTCAGGGCTGTGGGGCGTGTTTGCTGGGTCATCGGTTTGTCCTCTGACTATGTAGAACATAAATAGAACATTAACCAAAAATTTCAAGGTTTGCGGGGTTTGACAGGCGTGAAACCGCCCCTTCGATGATTTTATTGACTGGTCAATCAATAACCGATAGGCCGATTTTCGACTGACCATTTGTCCCGTCCTGACGGGTGCGAAAGAAAAGGACACGGTATGAAGTTTCAGCCCCGGGCCAGCCATTTCATTGACGGCGAATATGTCGAAGATACAAACGGCGCGGCCATCGAAGTGATCTATCCCGCTACAGGCGAAGTGATTGCACGGTTGCATTCAGCGACGCCGGCGATCGTGGAACAGGCTCTAAACAGTGCAAAAAACGCTCAGGCAGCATGGGCGGCCCTGTCCGGGACGGAACGTGGCCGCATCCTGCGCCGCGCCTCTGATATCATGCGCGAACGCAATTACGACCTGTCCGTTCTGGAAACCCATGATACCGGCAAGCCGATTCAGGAAACCACAGTGGCCGATGCCACCTCGGGGGCCGATGCGCTGGAGTATTTTGGTGGATTGGCAGCCTCTCTGACTGGCGAGCATATTCCGCTGGGCGGGGGGGATTTCGTCTATACCATCCGCGAGGCGCTGGGCGTGTGCGTCGGTATCGGCGCCTGGAATTACCCCACGCAGATCGCCTGCTGGAAAGGTGCACCTGCACTGGCTTGCGGCAACACGATGGTATTCAAACCTTCGGAAACCACGCCCCTTTCGGCATTGAAAGTGGCCGAAATTCTTGTCGAGGCCGGCGCACCCAAGGGTGTCTACAACGTGATCCAGGGTTACGGTGATGTCGGTGCTTCGCTGGTCTCTGATCCGCGCGTGGCCAAGGTCTCTTTGACAGGTTCTGTGCCGACGGGCCGCAAGGTCTATGCTGCTGCGGCGGATGGCATGAAGCATGTGACCATGGAACTTGGCGGCAAATCCCCGATGATCGTCTTTGACGATGCCGACATCGAAAACGCTGTATCAGGTGCGATCCTGGGCAATTTCTACTCTTCGGGCCAGGTTTGTTCCAACGGCACCCGCGTCTTCGTTCAGAAAGGTATCAAAGAGGCATTCCTGAAACGTCTGTCGGAACGTCTGGCGCACGCGAAAACCGGCGATCCAATGGACGAGGACGTCAGCTTTGGCCCGATGGTCAGCGAGAACCAGATGAACATCGCCCTGGGCTATATCGAAAAGGGCAAAGCCGAAGGCGCAAGACTGGTTTATGGCGGAGAACGGATCGAAAGAGACGGCTATTTTGTGCAGCCTACGGTTTTTGCTGACGTCACGGACAACATGACCATCGCGCGCGAGGAAATCTTTGGCCCCGTCATGTCGGTGCTGGATTTCGAGACCGAGGAAGAGGTGATGGCCCGCGCCAATGACACCGAGTTCGGTCTGGCCGCAGGTGTCTTCACGAACGATCTGACCCGGGCGCATCGAATCGTGGCCGGATTCGAAGCTGGCACTTGCTATATCAACACCTACAACCTTGCCCCGGTTGAAGCGCCGTTTGGTGGATCGAAGATGTCCGGTGTCGGGCGCGAGAACTCGAAACTGGCGATCAATCACTTCTCGGAAATGAAAACCGTCTATGTCTCGATGAATGATGTTGAGGCTCCGTACTGAATCAAGGACGGTTGTCCGCTGTTTTTGACGTCTCTGTTCCCGGTGTCTGACGCCGGGAGCAGGGGAAACGCCAGCCAGTGGTGTGCAATACTGCACTGGCAATACCGATGCCTGTCAGCGTGCCGGAAAAGGCGGGCTTGCAGAATTTGTGTCCAAAGACGTTGCCATCCCAAGCCGGTTGGCCCGGCCTGATGAGGAGACACGTCCGCGATTTCTCTGACCACGGAACTCATTGAAGGTGCGGAACTTTTACCGCCGTATTTCGGATGTGGCGTCTCGTTTTCACGCATCTGCCGCAAATTCCACGGCACCGGTTGCTTTACGGGCGGTCAGCCGTCGTGACCTTTTTGGTTGAGGAACGTGGCCTGAAATTCGGCGGCCTGTTCTTCTGTGTCATGTCTGGAACACAACATCCTTGAAAGAAGTTGGAGCCATGTTTGCATCCCCGCCTGATCGGGTGTTCTGATTGGACCCGCTTTGAAGCAACTGCGCCGGGCTCCCAACGCTGCCAGCGGTTGAAACGCATCGCAGGGTTTACCGGGACCGGCGTTCACTTTGCCGGGTGCGGCCGGAACAGTCGCGATATACGTCATTTTACCCCAACTGCGTTCAACATCTCGTCGATCCGCTGGCGGGCCGACTGGCTGTCCTTCAACAGGTTTTCCGCATCCGCCAGCGGTTTTTCTGCCAACCGTTCCGGCAGGTCAGACAAGGCTTGGGTCATTTGATTCAATGCCGCGTATTTCCCGCCCGCAGGTTCCAACCTTTTATCCGATACTCCGGCCAGCCAGAAGTACCGGTTTGCCGCTTCGTTTTGTTCGAGATCTCGGAGCATTTCGCCGGCGGCTGCAAAATCTTCTGTTGAAACCATCGCCTGCGCGCGCAAGGCAATCGCCTCTGCGGAATTGTCATCAGCCAGCTCCAGCAGGGCTTGATGAGGGCGCCCCGACAGCAAAGCGGCCCGAGCCCGCAACCGAGCCCGATCCGAGCGCCGAGACTGATCTTCCGGTTTGTTCGCCAGCGCGAATGTCTGCTGAGCAAAGCCCAGATCAGCAAGACGGCTTGCCAATGCAATTGCAGTATTGGTTGTCAGCACTGCCGTCATGTCTGGCTGCATTACCTCCATCGTCTGACGTAGAAAGGTTGCGTCGTCCGATCTTTCGGCAACCAATTGCAGATGCCGATTGATCGTGCCGTCACTATCGGGTCCGGGTGGCTGCGCTTTGATCACGTCAAATGCGCGGTCGAATTCCTGGCTCAGGCTCAGAGCGATCGCATAGGTGCGGTTCATCATCGCGCCCAGCTCCGATCGTTTGAACTCGACCGCATAAGATGCCGCCAGATCAAGCTCCTGAGAAGAAACAGCTTTGCGTTCAGACCAACGTTTTTCCACCAGGCGCGCCAAAGCCAGCGGAGATTCAGCGGCGGCGTCGGTAGAGGTTATAACCTCGGTCAACAACTCTTCTTCACGGTCACTGTCCCCTTCCGCCTTGGCAACGCTGGCTTTGGCCTGAGCGAAACGGGATGTCGTTTCCGGTTCAATCCGGTCAACCGAACGAAGGATTCTGCGGGCAGCCTCTAGTTGTTGTGCGCTCACCAGTATTTCTGATAACCGCGGCCCCAGCTGGCGGCGAAGATGATCCGGCAGTTTTGAATACGCGTTTTCGATTGCTTCCACGTTTGCGTCAGGTGCCAGTTCCCCATCGGACAACACAGCCCAAAGCGCGGCATCGCTGTCACATCGTTGCAGGTCGTTGAATGGATTCCTGGGCAGCGGCGGCCGGTTTTCTACAACCCGCGCAATTGCCGCAACGGGCTCGAAGCCCTTTGGCGGCGTCTCCAACAGCCTCAAGACACTCAACGCTTCGGCTCCGAAACCGAAAGAGGCGTAGAGCCTGGCCAAGTTCATGGCCTTTTCGCCGTCAAGTTTGTCAAACTCTTTGTACAGCCCAGAGCGGAGAGCTGATACCTGATCCGGAAAAGGCGTGTCCCCTGACCAGGCCGCAAAATTCAGCTCAGCAGTCGAGATGCAGGCCGGTCTGTGGTCAATTGGTTGCAGTTCTGCGTTCAAAACATTCTGCAAATCGTCCAGAACCGTGGTGAGACGTACGTTCGAACGCAATTGGGAAGGCACAACGCTTGTACCCGACGGGGCGGTAGTGCGAGGCCCGACAGGAGCAAGCTTCAAATCCAGCAACTTGCGATCGGTCCCTTGCAGAAGACGAGTGGACAGCTGGTCTTTTATCCCCTGCTCAGTCATGGTGAGGAGCGGAAGATGCAACCCTGTCTCAACCGATGGCGGTTTGCCTTCGGCCGTTTTTCCGATCAAGGGTGGCGGTACATTCTCAAGAAGCGGCGGCAACAATTCCCCTGGCGCGATGTCGAGTACGATCATCGAGTTTCTGTACAGAAACGCCGACGCCACGCAGTCGCACCCGAACTCCAGCTCCAAAGCGCTGCCGGGGTTTTCCTGCGACAATGAGGCCAGGCGGTTCGTGGTCAAACGCCCAAAAACCGAGCTGGTTTTGAATGTCACGTCGTCCAGGGCAATGGTAAGGCTGGTGCCGTTCTTCCGTTGCGCCAGCACCCAGCGGGTGTCCGGTGGCACGTCGAAAACCAGACGTGTGAATCCGTCATGCTCACCGGATCGCACCACCACGTCCTGTGCGGTCACGGCAGATGCAGCCGTGACCAAAACAGCAATCAGAAACCCGATGCGCTTCATGCCGCAGCCTGCTTGAGCTCTTTCAATGCGTCTTCCAGCTCGGAAAAGCCCGGGCGGTTATGGGTTGGAGTGTTCTGGCGTCCGACTTCAATGCACATGGCGGCATTGTGGTTGTGCAGGTTGGCCACCAGTACTTCCTTGATCAGCTGATAAAAGTGGTTGTCTTCTTCAACCACGGCTTTCAGTTTGCCTGCGAACGGGCCGACCAGACCATAGGCCAGAAAAACGCCCAGGAACGTGCCTACCAGGGCACCCCCAATCAGCTTCCCCAGCACTTCGGGCGGCTGATCGATTGATCCCATCGTCTTGATCACGCCCAGAACCGCAGCAACGATCCCCAGCGCGGGCAGGCCGTCTGCTACTGTTTGAAGCGCATGGCTTGAGTGCATGGCGTGATGAAAATTCGCCTCCATGCGCTTCTCCAAAACCTCTTCAACCTGATGCGGATCGTCATAATTCATCGCCGCCGACCGCATGGTGTCACAAATCAGGTCGACGGCCTCCTTGTCTGATTGGATCTTGGGGTATGCGGAAAACAAGCTGGAGTTTTCGGGGTCTTCTATATGCTGCTCGACCTCAACAGGGTTGGCGCGGGCAATGCGGATCAACGAAAACAGAAGGCACAGAAGGTCACGATAGTCTTCGGGCTTCCATTTCGGGCCCTTGAAAACCTTGGCCATGTCTTTGATCGTATGTTTCACGCCGCCCATGTCATTGCTGATCAGAAAGGCTCCTACGGCGGCGCCACCGATCATCATCATTTCGAAGGGAAGAGATTTCATGATGATGGTCATCTTGCCACCTGCCGCGAGATAGCCGCCGAAGACCATTACGAAGATGACAACAATTCCAACAATTCCAATCATTTGAGATCTCCAGATGAGTTCTGTGCGTTACCGGGCAACACGGGCGACTACTCCTGTGGGGCAGAGGCGTTGCGTCCGGCCATGACAACGCTGATCGTATAGGCCGCTTCGGGGCTCAGGCCCGCCAGTACGCCAGCCGCTGCGTCCGCCGGCATGCGGGACAGGAACCCTGCGGCAAAGGTCGGGTCCATAGTTTCAAACAACGCGGCTGCGTCCTTGGGTTTCATGTTCTGGTAAACATCCGTCAGGCGCGCCAGATCGTTCTCTGCCGCCTTGTCCGCAACCGCCAACGTGGCACGCAGGGCATCTTCTGCTTCCTTCAGGGCCGTCAGACGCGTTTCAACGGCCTGGGTTGCGATCTCCAGTGCTTTTTCCTGATCGCGCAATTCAGCCTCTCGCTGTTTGACGCGTTCCTCCCGGCGCAAAAGCTCTGCCAGCACAACCTGAACGTCGCGTGTTTCGGATGCGGCAGGCTTGTTTTCCACGACTTCGGGTGTCGCCGGTTTGGCGAGCGCGGGTCCTGCCTCCAAGCCAACGCGAATGGCTGCCGAGCCGATCATCAGCAATGAGATGACAGCAAGCACACCGCCGCGCGGGCGTGTATCGTGTTTGGCGTTGCGCGCAAGGCTCATGCCTGCGCCCCGTTCTGCTTGCGGTCATGGCGGAAGAACATCAGGCCCTCTGGCGCCTTGGGTTGCTCTTCACGCGCACCAGTTTCGGCCGGTTCCGCTGCTTTCTCGTGCTTGGTGCCCTGTTCCTCTTCAGGCTGGGGATCGTCTTGGACAGGCTTTGCCGTTTCCGGGGCAGCAGTTTCTTCTTCGGGTATGACATCATGCAGAGATGCCATCATCAGCTCTAGGTGCTGAGCCACGGTCTCAGCCCTTTGCGTCAGCGCCTTCAGCTGATCCCCCGATTGATCAGAGGCATTTCGCGCGCTGTCGAGGGATTTCTTCAGCTCTTCTGCCTGGGTCGACAACACGGCCACCGCGCCACCGACGCCTTTTTCAAGATCGGTGAACCGCCTGAGGCGGCGCGACAGCACAAAGCAATAAAGTCCCGCGCCCAACGCACCGGCGACCAGCAAAATATCCGCAATCAGCTCCAATTCCGCCTCCTAATTCAGCACAAATTCCATCACCAGCACATCGCGAACGCGCCCTTCGCCAACGACAATTCCAATGCGTCGCAGCAGGTGACCTCGGATGCGCGTCAATGCCAGCGAATCCTCCAGGTCCTTCAATTCAACGGCTCGCAGGTATCCGTTCAGGACATCCATGATTCGTGGCTGCATTTTTTTCACGTCATCCATGTACGGCGCGTTAACTTCGAGCTGAGCGTGGAACTTCAAATGTCGCGACTTGCCGGAATTCACCGATACAACAACCGGCGGCAGATCAATGAACCCGACATCCGCCAGCGCTTTGGCAGGTTCCTCTTTCGCCTTGTCCTTGTCGGCTTCAACCGCGGCCTTGCCACCCAGCGGAATCAATCCGGATGACGTCAGGAAATACCCGCCCGCAGCGCCGGCGATGGCAAGAAGCATCCCGATCAGGATTCCCTTTTTCCCTTTTTTTCCGGTGGGTTCCGCCAGTTCATCGGTTGCGTCGGTCATGACGTCCTCATTCATCCGTTCCGACTCTGTCATAACCGCGCAGGGACTAACCGATTGTTAAGAGCAATCGTCCAAACAGAGGGTGCGTCGGGCAGAATGCCGGCGAGTCGGAGGTGAGCGTGCAGCAGATCGGAACTGTCTGGGCTAATTTGGACAGGCGTAAACAAATCATCGTCGCCGGTGCGGTTGCGCTGGTGTTTCTGGGAATCCTTGGCATGTCGCGCCTTGTGACGGCTCCGTCCATGACGTTGCTTTATGCGGGCCTGGAAAGCGGTGCCGCCGGGGAAATAGTACGAGCGCTGGACCAGCGCGGCGTCACATATGAAATTCGGGGTGGATCGATCTATGTATCCAGCGCGCAGCGCGACGAGCTGCGAATGACCCTGGCCAGCGAAGGCCTGCCCGCAAACGGCAATAAAGGGTACGAACTGCTTGATTCGCTAAGCGGGTTTGGCACCACCTCTCAGATGTTCGATGCTGCTTATTGGCGCGCGAAAGAGGGTGAACTGGCGCGGACGATTGTCGGCAGCCCACATATAAGTCAGGCGCGCGTCCATATTGCCAACGGGACAGCAAACCCGTTTCAGCGCAGCGTGTCGCCAACAGCGTCTGTTTACCTCGTGCCATCCGGGACCGAAATTACCGGGGATCAGGCCAAGGCCATCCGGTTCCTTGTTGCCTCGGCCGTCAGCGGTTTGACGCCGGAGAACGTTACGGTGGTTGATTCGCATGGGGCCGTGATTGGCGGTCAGGATACCGCAGCGCCTGCGAACACTGCGGACGACAAGTCGCGTCAGTTGCGGGAACGCGTTCTGCGCCTGGTCGAGGCGCGTGTCGGTACCGGCAACGCCGTGGTCGAGGTCAGTGTCGATACCGAGACCAAGAAGGAATCCATTCGCGAGCGGCGCTTTGATCCCAAGGGCCGCGTGGCGATCAGCACGGATGTCGAAGAACGTTCGGACAGCGCCCGAAATCAGTCATCGGATGTCACCGTGGCGTCGAACCTGCCGGATGGCGATGCGGCGGGCGGGGACGAATCGAACTCGACGGCTACCCAGACTCGTGAGCGGGTGAACTACGAAGTCTCCGAGACTGAGTTGGAAGTTCATAAGGCTCCCGGCGCGATCAAGCGCCTGACGGTTGCAGTTCTGGTTAATGGGAAAAGATCAGTGGACGCCTCTGGTGCCGAAGTCTTCACGCCCTTGCCCCAGGAAGAGCTGGCCGCTCTGGAAGAGCTCGTGGCGTCGGCAGTCGGGTACGATGCGGCGCGCGGGGACGTTATCACACTGAAATCCATGGATCTGCCGTCGGTCGAACCACAGGGCACCCTGGTTTCGTCGTCGCTCTGGCAGAACATTCATCTGGACGTCATGTCCTTGATACAGATGGCTGTGCTGGCTTTGGTTTCGCTCGTGCTGGCCCTGTTCGTGATCCGCCCGATCCTGACGAATGCAACACCGACACCGGCGCTGCTGGCGGCGGCAGGAGGGGCGGATTCGGATACCCTGGCACTGACAGGTGAAATCGCTCCGGAGGAACCGGCAGAGCTCTCGACCCTGCCGGCAGAGCGTGGTGTTCCGGCTCTCGGCTCGAACGCCACGGAGGATCCTGTCGACCGGCTGCGCGCCATGATCGGTGACAAGCAGGAAGAAACTGTCGAGATCCTGCGCAGTTGGCTTGAAGAAGGTGAGGAGCGGGTGTGATGTCGATTGCCCATCTTCTTGAGGATTTCGCCACCCAGACCGGTACGGGGCCTGTTCTGATCTTGAATGAGGACACGCTGGAAGAACAACGGCTCGCTGCCTTCGAAGACGGGTATGGGGCCGGTTGGGAAGATGCCTCGCGGGCGCAGGAGCAAAGCCGCAGCCAGATTTCGGCTGAATTGGCAAGGTCGCTTGAGGATATGTCTTTCACCTATCACGAAGCCATCGCCCGCATGACCCTGTCGTTGGAGCCCATGTTCACCAGCCTGGTTCAGACCGTACTGCCTGAGATGGCCGAGCGCGGCCTGGCAACCCGCATCGTGGAGCAACTCTGTGAAATGGCGCGTTCGCGGATAGAGCAGCCGACGCAGATTTTGGTTCCGCCGGGATGTGCCGACAGTGTCGCAGAGCTGTTGCCGCAAGATCTGCATTCCACTCCTCAGGTGATCGAACACTCGGACCTGGAGCCGGGTCAGGCCCGCCTTCAGGTCGGCACGAGCCGACGTGAGGTTGATTGCAACGCTTTGCTCGCCGCCATCGAACAGACCTTTGACGCTTATGTCTTTGAGACAAGAGAGGCTTTGTCCAATGAATGACACCCAGATCCCGAAATCTGAAAAACCCAACCCCTTCGACTCGGTCCCGATTGAAGTGACCGTTTCCGTTGGTCGTGCGCGCCCATTGATCAAGGATCTGTTGAACATGGGAGAGAATGCCGTGCTGACCCTGGACAAACGGATCGAAGATCCGGTTGACCTCTATGTTGGGGATCAGTTGGTGGCGCGCGGGCTGTTGGAAGAAATGGAAGGCGATCAGGCAGGGCAGCTTGCAGTGCGCTTGACCGAGATTGCGGATTTGCACAACGGAATCGGTTGATGCGCTATGTAATCTGCCTGGCTTTGGTGGCCGTGTTGACGCCCTCACTGGCCGCTGCCCAGGATTTGACCTTGTCCCTGGGCGAGGGCGGGTCGATTTCCGCCCGGACGATCCAGCTGATTCTGCTGATCACAGTGCTGAGCATCGCTCCGGGGCTGGCGATCATGATCACCTGCTTTCCCTTCCTGATCACCGTTCTGTCGATCCTGCGGCAAGGGATTGGCCTGCAACAATCTCCGCCCAATATGCTGTTGGTCAGCCTGGCGTTGTTCCTGACCTATTTCATCATGGACCCGGTGTTTTCAGAAGCATGGGCGACAGGGATACGACCGATGATGGAAGAGACGATGGAAGTGGAACCAGCGCTGGAGCGCGCGTTGGAGCCGTTCCGTGCCTTCATGGCGGTCCGACTGGATGCAGACACGTTCTATGCCATGGCGGCTTTGCGCCCCGGTGGTGAGGCTGTGGAGTTGTCCGCACAAGCGCCGTTGTCGGTCTTGATGCCGTCCTTCATGCTTTCGGAAATCGCACGGGCGTTTCAGATCGGGTTTCTGATTTTCCTGCCGTTTCTGATCATCGATCTTGTCGTGGCCGCTGTATTGATGTCGATGGGCATGATGATGGTGCCACCGGCCATCGTATCCTTGCCATTCAAGCTGGCGTTTTTCGTGATTGGTGACGGGTGGGCTCTGATTGCGGGCGCATTGGTGCGCAGTTACATGCCGTGACCTCGACACGTAGCCGCGGCGCGCTGAAAAAACAGGCGGTCAGGCGCCTCTGCCCCACTGTTGTCAAAGGCGTAATTCAATGCGTGGCCGCAAGTGAAACGGATCAACCCGTCTTTTTCAGGTCTTTGATCAACTGGTCCAGGTTGCCTTTGCGCGCGTCCAGCATCGCGCCGATTTCGGTGCGTTCGGTCAGCAACAGATTCACGCCTTCGATGAACATGTTGTAGAATTTTTCACGCCCCGACTTGTCCGAAACAAGGAACGTCACATCAAACGGCGCCGAGCCGCGCAGCTTGACCATTGTGCGCACTTCATATCCGGCCTTGATCTTGCGGGCATTGCGCACGTTGACCTCACCGCCGATGAACTCGCGGAAGCGGCGACCATATTTGCGGGAGATATAGCCCTGAAAAGCCTTGGTGAATTGCCTTAGCTGGGATGGGGTGGCCGTACGGGCATCGGCACCGAGGGCATAACGCGCCATGATCGGGACGTCGGCATATTGCACAAAGATCTTCTCGAAATCACGCAGCATCGCATTTTCTGACTTGCCCGATGCGATAACCCTGTTGATGTCGTTGACCACACTGTTGACCAGTGCCTTGGCTGATGCCTCGGTCTGGGCAAACGCAGATTTTGGCAAGACGGCCAAGGCCAGACCAGCTGCGACAAAGCTACGGCGGTTCAACTCGTTATTCAGCATAGGGGTCCTCGTATGGGTCTAAATAGGGGTCCCTGACCGGGTCTGTACCGGTTTCGGCATAGGGGTCGGAATACAAATCCAGATAGGCGTCTTCGTCATCTCTCGCCAGTTCGAAGCGGCGGTTTTGCAGATAGATCAGGCGGGCCTGCGCGTAACTGTCTGCGCTTTCATACAGAATCGAGTCCACGGTATCTGAGAACCGCCCACGATCGCCCATGCGGCGAACGACTTCGGCATAGACGCCCAGATTGTCGGCGGGCCGGACCGGGGTAAAATTGATCGGATTCGAGAACAGGTTGATCACGACCCCGATGGCATCCCTTTGGGTCGACGGGCCGTAGAAAGGCAGTTCAACATAAGCCCCTTCGCCGACCCCCCAGACATGCAGGGTCTCACCGAAATCAGTATCGACGGGCGGCAGGTTCAGCTCATCTGCGGGCGCGGACAGGCCAAAACCGCCCACGGTCATGTTGATTACGAACCGCAGCAGCGCATTCCCCATCTGTTTCGGGTTGCCCTGAAGCAGGTAGTCGACCGCTTGTCCGGGCAACGAGATGTTTTCGGCGAATGTGCTGAAACTGGTGACCATGGGATCAGGAACGATCTTCACGTACCCTTTGGACGCAGGTCGAAACAGAAACCGGTCAACGCCCAGATTGAACTTGTGAATTCCCCGGTTCGCGTTTTCGTAGGGGTCAAACACGTCGCTGCGTGCGGCGCCCTCGGGCGGGGTCGTTGCACAGGCGGACAGAATGGCCATGAGCGACAGGACAACCAGGTGTTTCAGGCAAAATCTGCTCGACACGATCTTTGCTTCTCCCAAATGCCCGACATCCGTTCTGCCGGGCCAACAATCACACATCACCAATACTTACACGCCTGTAAGGCACAAGTTCTTGTCACATAGTCGTTTCAGGTCTCAAATGAAACACCTAGCGTGTAACCTGTTCGTCAGGTCCGGGTAAAGCAATTGAGCATCTGCAAGTCATAATAAGTAAAGATATGCTCAGATCGCATGCAAGCCGGAATTTGCCGCATTCCGTCTTTCCACGGATGTGCTTCCCGGTTAGCGTCCGGCAGAGTCAATCAGGGAAGGACCCTCTCAATGAGCATCGCTGCAAAATTGGAAAGCCTCGGTGTCACGCTGGGCGACGCACCCGCGCCAGCGGCAAATTATGTGCCGTATGTACGTGTGGGCAATATCGTGTACGTGTCCGGCCAGATATCGAAATCAGACGAGCTGATCACCGGCAAGCTGGGCGATGACATGGATGTCGAGGCCGGAGCCGCAGCGGCGCGGGTCTGCGCGATCAATCTGCTGGCACAGGTCAAGGCGGCCTGTGGCGGAGATATCGACAAACTGGTGCGTGTCATCAAGCTGACCGGTTTCGTGAACTCGACCGCAGATTTCACTGCGCAGCCGCAAGTGATCAACGGCGCATCCGACTTTCTGGTCGAAGCGCTGGGCGACGCCGGTCGCCACTCGCGCTCTGCCGTAAGTGCTGCGTCGCTGCCTTTGGGCGTGGCGGTCGAGATCGAAGGCATTTTCGAGATCAAATGATACCGCCCCTGCCAGCTGCGTTTTTGCAGGCCCCGATTGCTCATCGGGCGCTGCATGACGTCTCGAACAACCGCCCGGAAAACAGCCGGGCGGCCATTCGTGCCGCCATTGATGCCGGATACGGGATCGAGATCGACCTTCAGCTGACATCTGATGATCGTGCCGTCGTATTCCATGATTACGACATGGGGCGTCTGACCGGCCAGCCCGGGCCGATCCGGCAGGTGTCGGCGGCGGCGGCGTCCGAATTGACCCTTTTGTATGGTGATGACGGCATTCCAACGCTTGATGAGGTGCTGGATATGGTCGCAGGCCGGGTGCCGCTTCTGATCGAGCTGAAGGATCAGGACGGCGTTATGGGTATGAATATCGGTGCCCTCGAGCACGACACCGTGCGCGCATTGCAGGGCTATGACGGCCCGGTGGCCCTGATGTCCTTCAATCCAAACTCGGTTGCGGAACTGGCGCGGCTGGCCCCGCACCTGCCGCGCGGCATCACGACTTGCGCCTATGAGCCCAGTGTCGAGCTTCTGCCGCATGACGTCTGCGACACCCTGCGCGACATTCCTGATTTTGAACGTGTCGGGGCCGGTTTCATCAGCCACGAGGCGGAAGATCTTTCCCGCCCGCGTGTGGCCGAACTGAAGGCGCAAGGCGTGCCGATCCTGTGCTGGACCGTCCGAACGCCCGAACAAGAGGCAGAGGCCCGCATGGTTGCCGACAATGTGACCTTCGAAGGGTATCTGGCTGCGCATTCAGCTTGAACCTTGCCGCTTCGGTCACAGATAAAGGGCTGGTGCGGAGGAAACATGGATCAGGCCCAAATCGAAGTTCAGGTCATTGGGTCTCTGTCGCGGATTTCAGCGGCCGAGTGGGATGCCTGCGCCTGCCCCGAGGCCGCCGATGGTGGACGGCCCCTTGATCCCTTCACCACGCATCGTTTTTTGCTGGCGCTTGAAGAAAGCGGCTCGGTCGGGCGCGGTACGGGTTGGCAACCGCAATACCTGACCGCCTTTCTTGACGGGATCCTGATCGCAGCGGCCCCGATGTATGCCAAATCGCACAGCCAGGGCGAGTACATCTTTGACCACAGCTGGGCCCATGCCTATGAAAGCGCGGGCGGGCGGTATTATCCCAAGCTGCAAATTGCGGTGCCGTTCACACCCGCCACCGGGCGGCGGTTTCTGGTGCGCCCGGGTTATGACAGGATCGGAATGTCGGCTTTGGTGCAGGGTGCCGTTCAACTGGCGGCCGACAATCAGGTTTCTTCGGTTCACGTGACCTTCTGTACAGAAGCCGAGGCATTGGCCGGTGAGCAGATGGGGCTGATGCTTCGCAGCTCGCAACAGTTTCACTGGCTGAATGATGGCTACGCCGAATTCGATGACTTCCTTGCGGCCTTGTCCTCACGCAAGCGCAAGAACATCCGCAAGGAACGGGCGCAGGCCAATGGCTTTGGCGGTGAAATCCGCACATTGACGGGCGATTACTTGCGCCAGGAACACTGGGATGCGTTTTGGCGGTTCTATCAGGACACCGGGGCGCGAAAATGGGGCTCACCCTATCTGACGCGCCAGTTTTTTGACATCGCACAAGAGACGATGGCGAATGACATGGCCCTGGTTTTGGCTGAACGGGATGGTCATGCCATTGCGGGCGCGCTGAACTTCATAGGCCGCGAAACGCTTTTTGGGCGGTATTGGGGCTGCATCGAACATCATGCCTGCCTGCATTTCGAACTGTGCTACTATAGGGCGATAGACTTTGCCATTGCCCACGGTCTGGCCCGGGTGGAAGCGGGCGCTCAGGGCGAACACAAGCTGGCGCGGGGCTATTTGCCGACGCGCACGCATAGCTTGCACTGGGTCGGCGATCCGGGTTTTGCCGATGCCGTCAAAAAATATCTGGACGCCGAAGGCCGCGCAGTGGGAGAAGAGATCGAGATTCTGACGGATTACGGCCCGTTCAGGAAATCGAACCCGGAGGAACAGCAATGACTGAACTTTTGTCCGCCGAGACCCGTGGCCCGCTGCTGGATCCGCTGTTCAAAAACGGCTGGACCATGGTCGAAGGCCGCGACGCGATCACCAAGACCTTCATATTCGACAACTTCGTGCACGCATTTGGCTGGATGACGCAAGTGGCGATCTGGGCCGAGAAATGGAACCATCATCCAGAATGGTCCAACGTCTACCGCACGGTCGAGGTGGTCCTGTCCACCCATGACGTAGGCGGCCTGTCGTCACTGGACGCCAAACTGGCCCGAAAGATGGACAGTCTGTGCTAGCGGTCGTTGCCTGACCCCTGGCCACCGGCAAGCGACGCAGCCGTGCCCATCTGCTTGAATTCCGCAGGTGTGACGGTGCCATCGCTGACATCGATGGACCTTGGGATACCCGTGGTCTTGTTCCCGATCTGGCGCACGCTGCGAGCCGCTGGGTTGATATCCAGACACCGGTTTTCATAGCAGGTCAAGCCAGACGGATTGATCTGGATGCGGGCCTGTCCGTCAGGCCCCGTCACCACGGGAGCTTGCGGAACGTCACAGGCCGCGGCCAGTGCCAAAGCACCCATTCCGATCCATTTCTTCATAGCAAGCTCCTTCAAGCGGGCTTAGTCCAGTTGACCATTACCATTCTGATCTGCCGCGCCGAAATCTTCATTCATCTGTGCATCATATTCAGATCTTGAGATAAAGCTGTCCTTGTTGCGGTCAACATTCTGGAACTGCTTTATGTCCAGAAACGGCTTGGCCTCGGCCTGACCCAGTGTGCCGTTCTTGTCTTCGTCCATGGCCTGAAACGCATAGTCCGAAAAAGCGTCGAACTCGTCTTTGGACAGGAACCCGTCATTGTTTGCGTCGATGGCATTCAATTCTTTTTCATGCAGCTCGGCCACGGTTTCGGCATTGGTGGCCGAGGCCAGGAATGCAGCTGTGAATACAAAAATCGCCCGTTTCATGTCCAATCTCCTCAGCATGCAAATCTTTGGCCTTCAATGCCACCAGCGGCAGCGCCGGCTGCGGTCAGGATCGTCTTGCCCGATCCGCCGCCGAACTGGTTGCCGATTGCACCGCCGATCAAGGCGCCGCCCAGTGTGCCGCTGAGGCAGGCAATCTCGTGCTGTCGTGCGGCTTGCTGTTGCGGGGTTGGGGCCGGACCGCAGGCTGCCAAAAGCGCTGCGCCGGTCAGGATGGATGAAAATACCTTAAGTTTCATAAAAATCTCCCCAATTTTGTGCGACGAGTATTCGCGCATTGAGACAGTGCTTCAAGTTAAATTGGGTTCACGCGGCCCCGGACAGACCGGGGCCGGCCAAATTCAGATCACCTCCAGCAGGCCTTCACCCGCCGAGATCCCGCAGGCACCGGGGTTTTCTTCCAGGTTCAGGGCCGTGATCTTGCCGTCCTCGACCAGCATCGCATACCGTTTCGAGCGCGCGAACAGGCCAACGGGCGGGGCGTCGAAATCCAAGCCGATGGCTTTGGTGAATTCTGAGGCCGCGTCTGAAACCATGGTCAGTCCGGCCGCGGTCGCGCCGGTGGATTCACCCCAGGCCTGCATGACGAACGGGTCGTTGACCGACAGGCACATGATCTCGTCCACGCCCTTGTCGTCGAACTGCTTTTTGGTGCGAATGAAGCTTGGCACATGTGCGGTGGTGCATGTGCCGGTATAGGCGCCGGGCACAGCGAAAATGACAACCTTGCGCCCTTTGGTCTTGTCTGAAATCCGAACTTCCTCCGGCCCGTCGGCCCCCATCTGGATCAGTGTGGCTTCGGGCAGAGTGTCTCCTGTTGAAATCATTTTTCAGCTCCTGTCGTTTGGATTTGCAGAATTGGGCTAAGCCGCAATATAGGTGGTCAAATCAGAGAGACCACGGGAAAACTGCGGGGTGGGCAAAGCATGAGCCATATTGTCGTGATTGGCGCGGGTCAGGCAGGAGCGTCCTTGGTGGCGCGGCTGCGCAAGGACGGGTTCGACGGAGAGATTACTCTGATCGGGGCCGAGCCGCATCTGCCGTATCAGCGCCCGCCTTTGTCCAAGGCCTATCTTCTTGGAGAGATGGAGCTGGAGCGCCTGTTCCTGCGACCCGAAAGCTTCTATGCCGAAAACAACATCACTCTGCGGCTTGGCCAGCGCGTGACCGGCATCGACCCCAAGGCCAAAACGGTCACTGTTGGGGACGAAGTCATCCCGTATGACGAACTGGCGTTGACCACCGGGTCAGATCCGCGCCGCCTGCCTGCCGCCATCGGAGGCGATCTGGACGGCGTGCACGTGGTGCGCGACCTGGCCCATATTGATGAGATGGAACCCAAAGTGACCGAAGGCGCCCGCGCGTTGATCGTGGGCGGCGGTTACATCGGGCTCGAGGCCGCCGCCGTCTGCGCGAAACGCGGCGTCAAGGTCACCTTGGTCGAGATGGCCGACCGCATCCTGCAACGGGTCGCTGCGCCAGAAACCAGCGCGTATTTCCGCGCGTTGCACAGCGAATACGGTGCCGACATCCGCGAAGGTGTCGGGCTGGATCGTCTGATCGGCGAAAATGGCCGGGTTGTGGGGGCCGTATTGACGGACGGCACGAAGCTGGACGTGGATTTCGTCGTGGTCGGAGTGGGCATCACCCCCTCTACTCAACTGGCCGAGATGGCAGGGCTCGAACTGGACAACGGCATCAAAACCGACGCCCATGGCCGGACCTCTGATCCGTCGATCTGGGCGGCGGGCGATTGCGCCTCTTTCCCGCATGGCGAAGGGCGTATCCGTCTGGAAAGCGTCCCCAACGCCATCGACCAGGCCGAAATCGTGGCGCAGAACATGCTGGGTGCGGCCAAGGAGTATGTGGCGACCCCCTGGTTCTGGTCGGACCAGTACGACGTCAAGCTTCAGATCGCGGGCCTGAACACCGGATATGACCGCGTGGTGACCCGCAAGGGAGAGGGTCAGACCGTGTCCTTCTGGTATTACAAGGGCGACAGGCTGATTGCTGTGGATGCGATGAATGATCCGCGGGCATACATGGTCGGCAAAAGACTGATCGAAATGGGCAAGACCGCTGATCCCGAAGTCGTGGCAGACCCGAACGCGGACCTGAAACCGCTGCTCAAGGCGTGAGGATCATTGCCGGAGAATTCCGGGGCCGGGCGCTGGCCTCGGTCGGCAAGGGTGATGCGGGCGCGCATCTGCGCCCCACCACCGACCGTGTGCGTGAAAGCCTGTTCAATGTGCTCAGCCACCAGATCGAATTTGACGGTTTGCGGGTGCTGGATCTGTTCGCGGGAACCGGGGCGCTGGGGCTCGAGGCGCTGTCGCGGGGGGCGTCGCATGTCACCTTCGTCGATGACGGGCGAGTGGCCCAGGGGTTGATACGCAAGAACATCGACCTGACCCGCAGCGCCGACCGTACGGATTTGATCCGCCGCGACGCGACCCGGTTGGGCGACAATCCCGCCGCGCCTTATGATCTGGTTTTTCTGGACCCGCCTTACGGGAAATCCATGGGGCAGAAGGCCGTCGCCGCCTTGGCCAATGGCTGGATCGCGGATGATGCCTTTTTGGTTTGGGAAGAAAACGCCCCGATGCAGGCGCCGGCCGGATTTAAATTGCATGACAGCCGCAAATATGGCGACACGCATATTTCCTTGATGTGGAAAGGCGTTCCAGATTGAAACGCGCTGCGCGGTTTGGTGCGGAACATGGGTGGACGATGACGGGAAAGCCTTGATAGGCCGAGCGTGAGGCAAAGCAGGAATCCCATATGCACGATCTTGTCATTTTCGATTGCGACGGCGTTCTGGTGGACAGCGAGGTGGTCTCGAACCAGGTGCTGGTGGACAATCTGGCGCAACATGGCCTGCATCTGGCGCTGCATGAATGTATGTCCCTGTTTGTGGGCGGAACCATGGTGGGTGTGCGGGACAAGGCCCGCGCGATGGGTGCCGTTCTGCCCGAAGACTGGATAGATCAGGTCTATGCCGAAACCTACGACCGCCTGCGTGCAGGTGTGCCATTGGTGCCCGGTATCGCAGACCTGCTTGAGGGGCTGGATCAAAAAGGTATCCCCTGTTGCGTCGCGTCGAATGGCAGCCCGGACAAGATGAAGATCACTCTGGGTCAGAACGGGCTTTGGGACCGGTTCAAAGACGTGATGTTCTCGGCCCATGTGCTGGGTATCGGAAAGCCGGACCCAAAGATGTTCCAACTGGCCGCCGAGCACTTTGGCGCAACGGCTCCGGTGGTGATCGAAGACAGTCACAGCGGTGTCACGGCGGCGATCCGCGCCGGCATGCGTTGCCTTGCTTATGCGCCTCATGGCGGCGGCGAAAAGCTGGCGGATCTGGGGGCCGAGGTGATCACGGACATGTCACAGGCGCATGGGGTGTTGGGACTTTGACTCGCGGTTGTGCTAATGTGCCCGCATGGACCGCACCCTGACACCTTTTGCCTGGACCTTTTCCAGTGACACCGAAGCCTCAACTGGCCCCGAGCGCAAACCTATGCGCGCGCCGGCCTTCATCCACGACGCGGTTACGCCGTGGGGGGCTGAAACGATGCTGCTGAAACTTCTACGTGAGCAGGCCGCTGATCAGGACGAATAAGTCGGGTGAAATTTGCCAGCGGGTGACAGGGTAAAGATATCGACCCCATCCGAGGTGACGCCCACCGAATGTTCGAACTGTGCCGACAGCGATTTGTCGCGGGTCACGGCTGTCCAGTCATCGGCCAGAGTCTTGGTTTCGGGACGACCCAGATTGACCATGGGTTCGATGGTAAAGAACATACCCTCTTCCAGCACGGCACCGGTGCCCGGGCGACCATAGTGCAGCACGTTCGGTGGCGCGTGAAACACACGACCCAGACCATGACCGCAGAAATCACGCACGACGCTCATCCGATGTGCTTCGACGTAGGACTGGATGGCATGGCCGATGTCACCAAAGGTATTGCCCGGCTTGACCATCTCGATGCCCTTGAACAGCGCGTCATGGGTCACCTGGATCAGCCGCTCCGCCTTGCGCGGCAGCTTGCCCGCCACATACATGCGTGAGGTGTCGCCAAACCAGCCATCGACGATGACGGTGACGTCGATATTCAGGATATCGCCGTCCTTCAGCTTTTTCTCACCGGGAATACCGTGGCAGACAACGTGGTTCACGCTGATGCAGCTGGCGTGCTGATAGCCTTTATAACCTATGGTGGCCGAGGTCGCACCGGCGTCTTCGACCATCTGCGTGATCAGCCCGTCAAGTGCGCCGGTGGTTTGACCGGGAAACACATGTTCTGCAATATCATCCAGAATCCGCGCCGCCAAAGCCCCTGCCGCGTGCATCCCGGCAAAGTCACCTTGTTCATAGATGCGAATGCCGTCCTTGGTCAGGCGGCCACGATGCTCTTTCATCGACGCTAAGCTCCAAATGTTGCGCGCAGCATTCCTTTTACGCTGCTTGTGCAGAAAGTACCAGAGGGCGAGTGTTCAGACTGCGTAAACCATGCGGGAAACTTGGTTCCGTTGGCTCGGGATTCAAGAGTAGGGGCTGCATTGCAGCATCTCGGACCCCACCGCCTCGACTGCAATCCGTACGGCTACTGGCTTGGACACTTTTCACGGCAGGCGGATCAGTATCTAATGATTGCACTTTTTCTTGAGAAAATCAGGGAACCGGATGCATGTCACAGAAACGAGAATTGATCTCTAACGGAAACCCCATGGAAAGCATCGTTGGGTTCAGCCGAGCGGTTCGGGTCGGGAACTTCATCGCGGTCGGGGGAACCGCACCAGTCGATGCTGAGGGCAACACTGTGGGTGTCGGCGATGTCTATCTGCAAACCAGACAATGTTTCGAAATCATCAAAGATGCGCTTGAGCGTGCCGGGTCAGGGCTGCACGATATTGTCAGAACGCGTGTCATCCTGACCGAAATCGAAAACTGGAAACAGGCGATCGAAGCCCGAAAGCTGTATTGTCTGGATGCTCGCCCTGTAGATACTATCATGGCCATCGAACGATTTGTGAATCCCGAGTGGCTGGTCGAGATTGAGGTTGATGCTGTCGTTGCGGACTGACTCAGCCGGCCAAAATCCTCGTTTCAATCTGCACCCAAACCCCCGACGGCGTTATCCGCGTCCCGCAAACGATCCGTTCCACCCCTTGCGCCTGCGCCGCCTCAAACGCCGCCGCATAGACCGGATCAATATCGGCCGCCAAAGCAAACCGGTCGCAATCGGTTCGCTGAACCAAATACAGCATGATCGCCCGATGCCCTTGTGACGCCATTGCGGCCAACTCGCCCAGATGCTTGGTGCCACGGGCTGTGACGCTGTCGGGAAACTCGGCCAGTCCGGGCTGGCGTGACAGAGTGACGCTTTTCACCTCGACATAGGCATCCGGCAGGCCCGGCCCCGTCAGCAGGAAATCGATGCGGCTGTTGTCGCCGTATTTCACCTCGGGCCGGACGGTGTCATAGGCGGCCAGTTCGGGAATCTCACCGGCTTCCAAAGCAGTGCGCAGCGCCCGGTTCGGGACCGAGGTATCGACCCCGGTAAAATGCCCGTTCTCGTGGTCCACCAGCCGCCATCCGAATTTCAGCTTTTTCTTCGGATCGTCGTTGGGTTCCAGCCAGATCTTTTCGCCGGGCTCGGCCAGCCCCATCATCGACCCCGGATTGGCGCAATGGGCCGTTACCTCACTCCCGTCCTCAAGCCTGCAATCGGCCAGAAAGCGTTTGTAGCGGCGGATCAGCCGGGCGGGGACAAGAGGGGTTTCAAATCGCATGGTTCAGGGCCTATACCTGCCCCTGAGGACGATCAAGAGGGGACAGTGCCATGGCCAATCCAACCGCAGCGATGCTGGTGATCGGGGATGAAATCCTGTCGGGTCGCACCCGCGATGCGAATATGCATTTTCTGGCGCAGGAACTGACCAAACACGGCATCGACCTGAAAGAGGTCCGCATTGTCAGCGATGACGCCCCTGCCATCGAAGCGGCCGTCAAAGCGCTGTCCGACGCTTATGACAATGTCTTCACCAGCGGCGGCATCGGCCCGACCCATGATGATATCACGGCCGATTGCATTGCCCGCGCTTTCGATACACCCATTGATGTGCGCGATGATGCGCGCGCGCTGTTGCAGTCTCATTACGACAAATCCGGGCTGGAACTGAATGCCGCCCGCCTGCGCATGGCGCGTATTCCGGACGGTGCGACGCTGATCGAAAATCCGGTTTCGACGGCGCCCGGGTTCACGCTTGCAAATGTGCATGTCATGGCAGGTGTGCCGTCGGTTTTCCAAGCGATGGTGGCGAGCGTTTTGCCAACATTGACCGGAGGCCGCCCTTTGCTGTCGCAAACTCTGCGTGTGGACCGCGGAGAAGGTGATATCGCCGCAAACCTGGCGGCCTTGGCCGAAGATTTCAGCGACCTGTCCATCGGGTGCTATCCGTTTCAGATCAACGGTGCCTTCGGGGCCAATGTGGTTGTGCGCGGCACCGACGGAGGCCGGATCGACGCGGCCACCACTCGCCTGGCGAAAGAGCTTGAGCTTTGAGCGATAACTGGGCGGAAATAGTCGACGGAACATGGCCCGCCGCACGCTATCAGCGGCTTGGCCCGTTTCTGCTGCGTGAGGGGCAGGGCGGAGGGTCGCGCGTGTCTGCGGCCAGTGCATTGGGCCCGGCCAATGAAGACGATATCGACGCCGCCGAGGCCGCGATGCTGGCCATGGGGCAAAACCGCATCTTCTGCCTGCGGCCCGGGGATGAAGCCCTGGATGCAATGCTGGCCCAGCGGGGATACGACATTCTTGACCCGGTCAACATATATGTCTGCGCCGTCTCTCGGCTGATCGATCAGCCGATCCCACCGGTCATGGTGTTTTCAATCTGGGAACCGCTTGAGATCATGCGCGAAATCTGGGCCTCGGGCGGGATCGGACCCGAGCGGATCGCGGTGATGGAACGTGCCAAGGGCCCCAAGACAGGATTTTTGCTGCGTCACAACGACAAACCCAGCGGCGTGGCTTTTGTGGCGATGCATGCAGACACTGCGATGGTCCACGCGCTGGAAGTGTTGCCCGAACACCGTCGTCAGGGATTGGGCCACTGGACCATGCGCGCGGCGGCATTCTGGGCGCGTGATCACGGTGCGCAGAACCTCAGCGTGATCTGCACCAAGGCCAATGAGGGCGCCAACGGTCTTTATCGTGCCCTCGGGATGGAGATCGCGGGCGAATACCATTACCGTCATCTTGTCTGAACCGAAGAGGCCGCCGTGACACAGAAAGACATGCCTACCGCGCTGAACCTGCCCATGGTCGATCCGCTGCCGCCGGAAACGCAGAAATACTTTGATATCTGTGTCGAAAAACTGGGCATGGTGCCGAATGTGCTGAAAGCCAACGCATTCGATATCGACAAGCTGAACGCCTTCACCGCGATGTATAACGACCTGATGCTGGCTGACAGCGGGCTGACCAAACTGGAACGCGAGATGATCGCGGTCGTCGTCTCGTCGATCAACAAATGCTTCTACTGTCTGGTCGCCCATGGGGCGGCTGTGCGTCAGCTTTCGGGCAATCCGCAACTGGGCGAAATGCTGGTGATGAACTATCGCGTCGCCCCGCTGGAGCCGCGTCAACGGGCGATGCTGGACTTTGCCGCAAAGATGACTACCGCCAGCGCCGAGATTGAAGAGCCCGACCGCCAGCGCCTGCGCGATGCAGGCTTTTCCGACCGCGACATCTGGGACATCGCCAATGTCGCCGGGTTTTTCAACATGTCAAACCGGGTCGCCAGCGCGACGGCGATGGTGCCCAACGAAGAATATCACGCACAGTTTCGATGATCCGCGCCGCCGCCCTTGTTGCCCTGCTGATGACAGGACCTGTTGCCGCGCAGGACCTGACCCTGCCGGCCAGTGCCCGACAGATCAGCGACCGAACATCGCCACTGGACAGCTATGACCTGCCGACGGGGTCTTATGCAAATGGCTCGGTTCCCGCAGAAACGCGCGAAGGGCGGGTGGAGCGCTATACGTGGCGGCTTCAGGCGGGGTCGAGCACGACATTGCAGCTGCTGGCACCGTTGCGGGATCAGATCGAGGCGCAGGGCTACAAGATCCTGTTCGAATGCGACGCGCGGGTTTGCGGTGGTTTCGACTTTCGCTTTGGCACCGAAGTCGTGCCAACCCCAGACATGTATGTCGCCATTCAGGATTACCGGTTTTTGTCGGCCACCAAGGGGCCGGTTGCCCTTAGCCTGCTGGTCAGCCGCAACCCGCCGGATGGCTATGTGCAGATGATCCGGGTCACACCCCAGGACGCGCCGGGCCCGGACCCTGTGGTGGTAGAGCAAGCCGTGGAAGGCTCGGTCGGGGTGTTGGAGGCCTTGGCGACAACGGGCCACGTGATCTTGGATGACCTGCATTTTCCGACGGGCGAGGTTGCCCTGGGCGAAGGGCCGTTTGACTCGCTGACCTTGCTGGCCGGATACTTGACCGCCAACCCGAACACACGCCTGGCGTTGGTGGGGCACACTGACGATACCGGTGCCTTACAGGCAAATATTGCGGTCAGCAAAAGCCGGGCCGAGGCGGTGCGAACCCGCCTGATCGATGCGCATGGCGTGGCACCCGACCGGATCGAAGCGCAGGGTGTTGGCTATCTGTCTCCGCTCACATCGAATGCAACTCCGGAAGGGCGCGATCTCAACCGTCGGGTCGAAGCCGTATTGCTGGTCAACTGACCCACCACAGGTACAGCGGCAATCCGACGGTGATGTTGAACGGAAACGACACCCCCAGCGACAAGGTCAGATAGATCCCGGCCTCGGCCTTTGGAAGGGCGATCTTCATCGCGGCGGGAACCGCGATATACGAAGCCGAGGCTGACAGCACCATGAACAGGAACAAGCTGCCCTGTGGCAAGCCGATCACGGCACCTGCCGCCCAGGCCATAAATGCGCCGATCAGGGGCATCAAAACACCAAAGGCGAACAGGCCAACCGACAGCTTGTCTCGGTTGCTGATCAGGCTGCGCCCTGCCGACAAGCCCATATCCAGCAGAAACAGGCACAGGATTCCGGTGAAAGGCGTCACAATGAAGGGCGCGATCATCTGCATGCCTTCACCACCGGTGATGGCTCCGATCAGGAAGGCACCGGTAAGCAGAACGATCGAGCCGTTGGCCAGCAGATCGCGCCACAGCTTGTCATCCTTGACGCCATTGCTTCCGGTCTTGTGCGCCAACCAAAGCGCCGACAGGATTGCAGGCACCTCCATCGCAGCCGCAACGGCCACCATGAATCCGTCATGGGTCAGCCCCACCAGATCCAGCAAACTGGTAGCTGTAACAAAGGTGACGATCGAGATCGAACCATAGTGCCCTGCCACCGCTGCCGCGTTCAGCGCATCCAGGCGTGTCATCACCCTGAGCAGGCCAAAGGCCACGAATGGGATGGCAAAGGACAAGGCGACACCGCCCAGCAGCGTCAGGAACAGTTGCAGATGAATGCCATGCGCGGCCAGACTGGCACCGCCTTTGAACCCGATGGCCAGCAGCAGGTAAAGCGACATGAACTTGGCCGCGCCCGCCGGAATGGACAGGTCACTGCGTACAAAGGCCGCCAGAAGCCCAAGAGCAAAAAACAGTATGGTCGGCACCAGCAGGTTGCTGGACAGTGTCTCGATCACTCCGGGCATAATTGACTCCTGATCCCTCGTTTTCGGGTTAGGTGCCTTGCAAAACTGATTTCGCCAAATACTATCTTTCTAAGTTATAAATAGTTTTAGGCTATGCAATGCGCCCGACATTACGACAGTTGGAATACATCGTTACGGTCAGTCGCCTTGGGCGATTCAGTTTGGCAGCCGAGGTGCTGAATGTCAGCCAGCCCAGCCTGTCGACGCAAATTGCGACTGTAGAACAAGAGCTTGGCGTTCGGATCTTTGAGCGTAACCGTGGTGGTATCCAGGTGACGGCGAAGGGAGAAGAGTTCATCTTGCGCGCACAGAAGATCCTGGCAGAGGTCAAGGACCTGCGCCACGCCATGTCGAACGATATGCCCGTCGGAGGACGATTGCGACTGGGGGTTTTGCCTTCGATCGGGCCTTATCTGTTGCCGCAAGCCATCAAACAGGTGCACCGGATTCGCCCCGGATTGCGCATTGTGGTGCGCGAGGAAAACACACTGGATCTGGAACAGGGTCTGAAATCCGGTCGCTTTGATCTGATATTGTCCACGCCCGAAGACCATCCGAATACCGTGCAACACCGGTTGTTCAACGAACCTCTTTGGGTCGCGGTTGCCGTTGATGACGTTCTGGCGCGGGATTTGCAGGGTGTCAGCGCCACCGATCTTCAGAACCGGATCTTCCTCACCCTGGATCAAAGCCACCGCCTGTCGCGCATCGTCTATGCATTGGCGGCGGAATGCGGTGGGGTTGTTTCGGATGAGTATGAAGGCACGACGCTTGATTCCATTGTTCTGATGGCGGCTTCGGGTGTTGGTGTTGCGGTACTGCCTGATCTTTATGCTCGCAGACAGGGGATCTACCGCGACGAGGTGCGCTTGCGACCGCTGTCCATCGCCAATGCAAATCGCGATATCGCCCTGTTGGCACGTAGTTCCGAAACCCCACCGCCGGGTCAGAATGTGCTGACGGACAGCTTGCGCACTTCCGCCCGGTCCATGGGACTTTCAGTAATCGACCCTTAAAAAAAGGCCCGCACTTTTACATGCGGGCCAAAGGTTGGTCTTCAGGGAGAAATTACCAGTCCATCGGACCCTTCCCGTGGAAGGAATCGACGAGGAAATCGATGAAGGCCCGTACTTTGGGTTGCGTAAAGCGGCCCGGCGGGTAGACGGCGTAAACGCCTTGAACTTCGTCAGGCAGGGACGGCATTGCATCGACAACCAGCCCGGCCTTCAAGGCTTCAGCGTAAAGATAGCTGGGCAGATAGGCGATACCCAGGCCGGAAACCGCCGCGTTCAACAGGGATTGGCCATCATTGACACTCAACCACCCGGCGGTACGAACCTGACGTTTTTCGCCGGATGGCGCGGTCAGTTTCCAGACATTGCCCGAGGATTGGCTGGAATAATGCAGCAGCTTGTGTTCGTTCAGATCATCGATCTTCTGCGGCCGGCCGAACCTTTCGACATAACTGGGCGCGGCGACCATGCGTTTGACCGTCTCGGTCAGTTTGCGGGCGCGCAGTGTACTGTCTTCCAGCTCACCAATACGCACGGCCACGTCAAATCCTTCGGAAATCAGCTCGACATAGCGGTTGTTCAAAACCATGTTCACAGTGATGTCGGGGTAGGCTGCAAGGAACTCGGACAGAACAGGTGACAGGTGATTGACGCCGAAATCCGTGGCAACGCTGATGCGCAAAAGACCAGACGGGGCCGATTGCATTGACGTGACCAATGAATCCGCTTCTCCGGCATCATTCAACACGCGCCGCGCGCGGTCATAATAGGCCAGCCCGATTTCCGTTGGTGAAACCCGGCGCGTGGTGCGGTTCAACAGCCGCGCTCCCAGGCGCGCCTCAAGGCTTGATACGTGTTTGGACACAGCTGATTTGGAGATGCCCATCTTTTTGGCCGCATCGGTGAAGCCACCCTGGTCCACCACATTGGCGAAGGCTTCCATTTCGGTCAGTCGGTCCATACTCGTTCCCCAGATCTTGATTTCCGTCCTGACTATGGCGCTGAATCTGGGCGGAAACGGGGCAGACATGGGATAATATCAGGGATTTGAATCGGATCGTTTGCGTATGGGAAACGTAGAAACAGTGGTTTCCAAACGCGCCTCAGGCATTGTGATGCTGTGTTTTTCAGACAATCGCGCTAAGATCTCACATTGAGAATGGCATTTTTGTGACCAGGGAGGAGATCATGAGAACCTTTTTCGCCATTGCTGCGCTTTGCCTTTCGGTGGGCTTTGCGCATGCCGGAGGAGAGACCCCATCGAATCCTGATGCAAAGGTCTATTTCGTCAACCTGTCGGATGGCGATACCGTGCAATCACCGGTCACGGTTGTCTTTGGCCTAAGCGGCATGGGCGTCGCGCCCGCCGGAACCGAGAAAGAAAACACCGGGCACCACCACCTGTTGCTTGACCGTCCCCCGCTCGGTGAAGGCGAGGATGGCGCGGATGAGTTGGCAAATGGTTTGCCCGCCGACGATAATCACATGCACTTCGGAGGCGGTCAGACCGAAGTAACGCTGGATCTGGCGCCGGGCCAACACACCCTGCAATTGGTTCTGGGCGACGCCGGGCATGTGCCGCATTCCTCGCCGATTGTATCCGAGGTGATCACGATCACCGTGGAATAGCCGCAGGTCGTTGAAACCGTCCGTTCGGTTCATGTGATGGAAAGGCATTTACATTTTCGGCGCACTTAGTGAATCTGCCTGCATTTGCAGGGGGGTAATAATGTCGCTGGAATTCTTCGTCACATCATTGATTGTTGTTTTGCTGCCGGGTACCGGCGTCATCTATACTTTGGCTGTCGGTCTTGGGCGCGGGTTTCGCGCAAGTCTCGCCGCAGCCTTCGGATGCACACTTGGGATCGTTCCGGCGGCCTTGGCCAGCATCATCGGACTTGCAGCCTTGCTGCACACCAGTGCCGTCGCGTTTCAACTCATCAAATATCTTGGCGTCTTGTACTTGTTCTACATGGCATGGGGTATCCTGAAGGACGGCGGTGCCATGGATGTCGCGGCGGAGAAATCCGCAAAAAGCGACTTTGGAATTGCCGTGACAGGAACGCTGATCAACGTTTTGAACCCAAAGTTGTCGCTATTCTTCCTGGCCTTTCTGCCTCAATTCCTGCCGGCGAGTGCAGCAAATGCAGGAATGGAATTGGCCAAACTGGCGCTGGCCTTCATGGCCATGACATTTCTTGTTTTTGTCGGGTATGGCGCATGCGCCGCACTGGCGCGGGACTATGTGATCCGGCGCCCTGCTGTGATGGCGTGGATAAAGCGGTGTTTCGCAACCGCTTTTGGTGCCTTGGGTGCAAAGCTCGCGCTGTCGGACTGAAGACACTCTGAACGAGTGGCTTCAGAACTCCGCGGCAAGGCGTGTGCCCTGATTGATTGCGCGTTTGGCGTCCAGTTCCGCGGCCACATCCGCGCCGCCGATCACATGCGGGGTGATCCCGCGTTCGATCAGCGCGTCGGCCAGCGACCGCTCGGGCACCTGTCCTGCACACAGAACGATCGTATCCGCCTTGATGACGGTCGGATCGGCTCGCTCTTCTCCGAACGAGACATGCAGCCCCTCGTCGTCGATGCGTTCATAGTTCACGCCGCCGACGAAGTTGACATCCTTCATCTTCAGCGTGGCGCGGTGGATCCAGCCGGTGGTCTTGCCCAGCCCCTTGCCATGCGCCTGCTTCTTGCGTTGCAACAGCGTGACCTGCCGCTTGGGCGCCTCGGGCTGCGGGCCTTCGGGCGCCAGGCCTGCGCGGTGCTGCTCGGGGTCGGCGACGCCCCATTCCTTCATCCACAAGGGCAGGTCGGTGGTGGGCGAGTGGCCTTCCTCCAACAGGTATTCCGACACGTCGAAGCCGATGCCGCCCGCGCCGATCACGGCCACCGATTTGCCCACCGGGGCCTTGTCGCGCAGCACGTCGATATAGTTCACGACATTGTCGCTGTCCTCGCCCGGGATCTGCGGGTCGCGCGGGTTGACGCCCGTGGCGATCACCACCTCGTCGAACCCGACCAGATCGTCGGCGCCGACTTTGCGGCCCAGTTCGACCTTGACGCCCAGATCGTTCAGCATGGTGCGGTACCAGTCCACCAAGCCCCAGAACTCTTCCTTGCCCGGCACCTGCTTGGCCATGTTCAGCTGGCCGCCGATCTCGTCGGCTTTGTCAAACACGGTCACGTCATGGCCGCGCTCCGCCGCCGTCATCGCCGTGGACAGGCCCGCCGGCCCCGCGCCCACGATGGCCACGCGCTTGGGCGTGGCGGCCTTTTCGATCACCAGCTCGGTCTCGTGGCAGGCGCGCGGGTTCACCAGGCAGGAGGTCAGTTTGCCGCTGAAAGTGTGATCCAGACAGGCCTGGTTGCAGGCGATGCAGGGCGCGATCCTGGCCGAGTCACCTGCCATCGCCTTGGCTACGAAATCCGCATCCGCCAGCATCGGCCGCGCCAGAGAGACCATGTCGGCACAGCCCTCGGCCAGCACCTGCTCGGCCACCTCGGGCGTGTTGATCCGGTTCGAGGTGATGACCGGAATCCCCACCTTGCCCATAAGCTTCTTCGTCACCCAGGCAAAGGCCCGGCGGGGCACCGATGTGGCGATGGTCGGAATCCGCGCCTCGTGCCAGCCGATGCCGGTGTTGATGATCGTGGCCCCGGCCTTTTCGACCGCTTGCGCCAGTTGCACCACCTCTTCGAAGGTCGAACCATTGGGTACAAGGTCGATCATCGACAGCCGGTAGATGATGATGAAATCGGTGCCCACCGCCTCGCGGGTGCGGCGCACGATTTCCAGTGGCAGGCGCATCCGGTTCTCATAGGACCCGCCCCAACGGTCTGTGCGCTTGTTGGTGTGGGTCACCAGAAACTGGTTGATGAAATACCCCTCGGACCCCATGATCTCGACACCGTCATAGCCCGCCTTTTGGGCCAGCACGGCGGCGTTGACGATGTCGCTGATCTGCTTCTCGATGCCGTCCTCGTCCAGTTCGTTGGGGGGGAAGGGCGAGATCGGCGACTTCACCGGGCTGGGCGCCACGCATTTCGGCCCATAGGCATAGCGACCCGCATGCAGGATCTGCATCGCGATCTTGCCGCCCGCCTGATGCACACGGTCGGTGACGACGGAATGATTGGCCACGTCCTTGTCGCTGGTCATCATTGCAGCCCCCGGCAGGACCGAGCCTTCGAGGTTCGGCCCGATGCCGCCCGTGACCATCAGCGCCACGCCACCGCGCGCGCGGGCGGCATAGAACTCAGCCACCCGGTTCCAGTCGCCGGTTTCCTCCAGCCCTGTATGCATCGAGCCCATCAGGACCCGGTTCTTCAACGTGGTAAAGCCCAGATCCAGTGGTGCCAGCATGTTTGGGTACACAGTCATGGCAAAACTCTCCCTCCTGAATTTGCGTGATAGATTGACGTTCGCGTAAACTTTGTCACGCGAAACCCCACGTCACCCTCTTTGCTGTTGCGCCGGTGATTGCTAGAGGTGGGCGAAACAACACGATGAGGCCGCGCATGACCCCCGAAGAAATTGCCAAACTGCCCTATCGCCCCTGCGTCGGGCTGATGCTGATGAACGATCAGGGCCAGATCTTCGTCGGCCAGCGCAACGACCGGTTCGAGGACGCCTGGCAGATGCCACAAGGCGGCGTGGACAAGGGCGAAGACCCTCGTGATGCGGCCTTGCGAGAGCTGTTGGAAGAAACCGGTGTAACCGGTGATCTTGTGGAAATCGTGGCCGAGACCGAGGGCTGGCTGCCCTATGACCTGCCGCATGACATCGTGCCCAAGATCTGGAAAGGCCGGTATCGTGGGCAGGAGCAGAAATGGTTCCTGATGCGGTTTCTGGGAACCGACGACCAGATCGACATCCAGACGGATCACCCCGAGTTCACCCGCTGGAAATGGCAGGACTCCGATCGCCTGATCGCCGAGATTGTGCCCTTCAAACGCGAGGTCTACGAGCGCGTCATGGAGGCCTTTCGTGGGTATCTGCGCTAAAAAGGGCTGCGACAGCTCCGTGCCGGCGTCCCGACTCAGGCATTCTGTTTTGCGTAGACAGGCGTGCCGTCGGGCTCATAGCCGATGACCCCCGGCTCCCACCACCAGATCGGGTTTGCCTTGAAACTGTCGCGCGCATCCAGCCGGTCGAGCAGCGCCGAAACCTTGCCGTATTGGTCCAGTTTCAGGTCGACACCAAGCGGCCTTGCCTGCACGAAACGCACATGGGCGGCCAGAAAGATATCCTGCATCGACAGGTAGCTCGGCACGAAACCGTCCTCGCCGCTCAGCCGGTCTTCCAGCCAGCCCAGGATATGGGTCAGCTTCTCGGCCGACCGCTGCAGATGCGCGTTCTGGTCCACGCTCACGCCGGACCATTTCATTTGCGAGATGGTCGTGGCCGCGTAGCCGAAGGTCTGGATGGTCGAGAATACAAGCTTGTCCTGCCACTGCGCGCCCCCGGGCCGAAAGGCAAAGGGTGCCAGCTTGGGCGCGGCCTGCGGCCTGTCCGGATAGGTCGACAGCAGGTATTCGACGATGGTGCCGCTTTCCCACAGCACAAGATCGCCGTCCCAGAATGTCGGCACCTGCAATGTCGGAGTCGCCTGCGCGCGTTGCTCGGCGCTGGGCGTGGTGATTTCCTCTCGCCTTTCGTAATCCAGCGAAAGTTCGTCCAGAACGATCCTGACCGCCCTTGCAAATGGCGATCCCGTCGTGAACAGCAGTGCTCTCATGACACCCCCCCCCTTTTTAATGCGAAAAGCATAACGCTGTCAGAGCTAGCCCTGCCAGCAAAAAAGGGCTTCGCGGCCCGGTGTTCAGGCCGCGCTCGCAGGGTCGAGCCGAATTTTTTCCCGAAGAAAGGCGCGGGAAACCCGCGTCCTCAAACCAACCCTTCTTCCCTCAGCAGCTCCAGCATGTTCGCCTCGGGGCGGGGGCCGATATGGCTGATGACCTCGCGGGCGCAGGCATTGCCGATGCGGGCGCAGGTCTCGTAATCGCGTCCCGTCGCCATGCCGAACAGGAACCCGGCGGCAAACTGGTCGCCGGCACCTGTTGCGTCAACGGGGACGACCTTCTCGACCGGTACGTCAATGCGAGCATCGCCGTTCATAACCGTCACCCCGTCACCCGAACGGGTGCAGACCACCAGCGGGCAGATCGCCGACGTACGCCGCAGCGCCTCTTCCAGGTCGTCGGTCTCGAACAGGGATTTGATCTCGGCCTCGTTGCCGATCACGAAATCCAGCTCGTTTTCAATCAGCAGCAGGAAATCCACCCGATGCCGTTCCACACAGAATGGGTCGGAAATGGCAATCCCGGCCTTGCCGCCACCCTTGTGACAGGCACGTGCGGCCTCAAGGAATGCCGCCTTGCCTTTTTCCTTGTCGAACAGATACCCCTCGAGAAACATGATCTGGCTGTTTCCTGCGACCTCATCCGGAACGTCCTGAGACGACAGTTCCGAGGAAATGCCCAGATAGGTGTTCATCGACCGCTCGCCATCAGGCGAGACAAAGATCATCGAGCGTGACGTGGGCAATTCGCCACCCGGAACAGGCGGGTTCACGAAGTCGACGCCATCTTCGTTCATCGCATCTGCATAGAACCGGCCCAGAGCGTCATCGTGTACCCGGCCGATAAACGCTGCATCCAGCCCAAGAGCGCCTGCGCCCGCAATTGTATTAGCTACTGAGCCGCCCGGCGTTTGAACTCGGCTTTCCATCGAGGCGTACAGCACCTCGCCGCGTTCCTGTTCGATCAACTGCATGATGCCTTTTTCGATGCCCATCAGCTCCAGAAAGCTGTCATCGGCCTGGGAAATCACGTCCACAACGGCATTTCCGATGCCGGTCAGTTGATAAGTCTTCATAGGGTTTTGTCCTCGAATTGGCAGAGATCACGGATGATGCAGGTCGGGCATTGCGGCTTGCGCGCCTTGCAGTGGTACCGGCCATGCAGGATCAGCCAGTGATGCGCATGAAGTTGAAAGTCAGCGGGAATATTGTCTTCGATGGCGCGTTCGACCGTGTCCACATCCTTGCCGGGGCAAATACCGGTGCGGTTGCCGACGCGAAAGATATGGGTGTCCACCGCCTGCGCCGGTTGCCGCCACCACATGTTCAGAACCACGTTGGCCGTCTTGCGGCCCACACCCGGAAGGGATTGCAGGGCAGCCCGGGAATTGGGAACCTCGCCACCATATTCGTCAACCAGGATACGGCTGAGCTTGATGACGTTCTTGGCCTTCTGGCGGAACAAGCCAATGGTCTTGATGTGCTCGATCAGGCCGTCCTCGCCCAGTTCCAGCATCTTTTGCGGCGTGTCGGCGATCTTGAACAACTCGCGCGTCGCCTTGTTGACGCCCGCATCCGTGGCTTGCGCCGAAAGGGCCACGGCGACGACCAGAGTATAGACGTTCACATGCTCCAGCTCTCCCTTGGGTTCCGGGTCGGCCTCTTGAAAGCGCGTGAAAATCTCGCGGATCGTATGATAGTCGAGTTGCTTTGCCATCCGGGCCTTAATGCCGTCCACCGCGCCCTGACACAAGCACAAAGCCAATGCGCAAGTTCCGGGTCGCGACAGCGTGGCCGGCGCGCTATGGTTTTGTCAGATGATGAGGTGGAACCATGAACGTCCAGACCCCAGAAAGCGGTTATCATTACAACGTCATGCGCCGGGCAATCGAGTTGATCGATCAGGGCGGTGAAGGCCTGAGCCTTGATGAACTGGCCCGCCAGATGGATATGAGCCCGGCCCATTTCCAGCGTTTGTTCTCGCGTTGGACCGGAGTGTCACCGAAACGGTATCAACAATACCTGACGCTGGGCCATGCGAAGGCATTGTTGCGTGAACGGTTTACGACATTGGAAACGGCCCACAATGTGGGCCTGTCCGGCAGCGGGCGTCTGCATGATCTGTTCCTGAAGTGGGAATCGATGAGCCCCGGCGAATATGCCCGCAAGGGCGAAGGCCTGACGATCTATTGGGGGTGGTTCGAATGTCCCTTTGGCCCTGCGCTGGTCATGGGGACCGACAAGGGCATCTGCGGCATCGCCTTCGGGGCCGAGACCGGCGAAGAGGCCGCGATGGAAGACATGATCTCGCGTTGGCCCAAGGCAACGTTCGTCGAAGATCCGATGCGCCTGCGTCCTTGGGTGCTGAGTGCTTTTGGCGCTGCCAGCGACCGGTTGGAGCCGACACCGCTTTTCCTGATCGGATCACCTTTGCAAATCAAGGTGTGGGAAGCGCTGATGCATATCCCGTCCGGGCAGGTCACGACCTATTCCGAGATCGCCCAGCGAGTCGGCTCGCCGCAAGCCGTTCGCGCCGTGGGAACGGCAGTTGGCCGCAACCCGGTCAGTTGGTTGATCCCCTGCCATCGGGCATTGCGCAAATCAGGTGGTCTGGGGGGCTATCACTGGGGCTTGCCTGTCAAGCGTGCCATGCTGGCCTATGAGGCGGCGCAGGCAGACGCCTGATTGACATACGGCCCGGCCGCTGCCAAAAGGCACCTCAGGTTCGGGTCCCCTGCCGTTCGCGGCCATTGGCTTTGGTGAAACCCGGTTTGAAAAGCATCTGTTGCCCTTTCCCGGCGCGCGGATGGAAATGCGAGCCCCGTCCTGACTTCGCGCCCGTTCAAGGAAACGAGGCACATGATGACACGATCCCGAACCGTTGCTCCGGTTGAAGAGCTGAAAGCGCAGGCGAGACGCCTGCGGGAAGACTTGAAAACGAAGGGCGTTTCGCTGTCGCACAGTGCGGCATTGGAACTGCTGGCCCATCAGCATGGCGTTCGAGACTGGAACACCTTGCACGCAATGGCCGGAAACCGGATGCATCTGCGCGTGGGTGATCGGGTCGAAGGGCGCTATCTGGGTCAGGCGTTCACGGCCGAAATTCGCGGTCTGACCATGCTTGGCGATGGCGCGCGTCGCCGAGTGACCCTGCATTTCGATACGCCGGTAGATGTGGTGCGCTTTGACAGCTTTTCTGCATTTCGACAGCGCGTCACCGGAGAGATTGGGTGGGACGGTCAATCCCGGCGCCGCACGTCCGATGGCGTGCCCCAGCTTGTAGTGCGGCCCCTATAGGGGGTTGCGGGCGGGGCCAACCGTGTTGCCCCGCCCGATCTGTCTGCTTAGCAGGTAAAGTTACTCTGCCGCCCAACCACCGACAGCTTTGATCTCGAGGAAGTCCTCAAGCCCAAAGACGCCGCCTTCACGCCCGTTGCCGGATTGCTTCATGCCGCCGAACGGTGAGCCCGCGCTGCGCGATTGTCCGTTCATTTCGACCATGCCCGAGCGCAGCGCCCGCGCCATGCGATTGGCACGCGCGCTGTCCTGCGTCTGAACATAGTTGGTCAGGCCATAGGGTGTATCATTGGCGATTTCGACAGCCTCTTCTTCGGTGTCGAAGGGGATCATGGTCAGAACCGGGCCAAAGATTTCTTCGCGGGCGATGGTCATCTGGTTGTTTGCATCGGCAAAGACCGTGGGGCGGACATAGTAGCCCTTGTTCAGCCCCTCTGGCCGTCCGGTGCCACCTGCGACCAGCCGCGCCCCTTCATCGATGCCTTTCTGGATCAGGTCCTGAATCTTGGTCCACTGAACTTCATTCACCACCGGTCCGATATGACGGCCTTCCTCTGAGGCAGGGCCAACCTTGACCATGTTTGCAACCTCGGCCGCGGTTTCCACAGCCTTGTCATAGATCGGGCGTTGCACCAGCATCCGGCTGGGGGCGTTGCAGCTCTGGCCGGTGTTTTGCATCATGTGCAGCACCCCACGCTTAACCGCTTTTTCGTCCGCGTCCTCAAAGATGACGTTGGCCCCTTTGCCTCCAAGCTCAAGATGTACTTTCTTGAGGGTATCTGCCGCATTTTTGGAAATCGCGGTGCCTGCGCGGGTCGAGCCGGTGAAGCTGACCATGTCCACATCCGGATGGCCCGAAAGTTGCGAACCAACACCCGCGCCGTCGCCGTTGACCAGATTGAACACACCGGGCGGGAAGCCTACCTCGTCCATCATCTCGGCAAAGATCATCGCGTTCAGCGGGCTTTGTTCCGACGGTTTCAGCACCATGGTGCAGCCCGCAATCGCAGCAGCCCCAACCTTGAGCGTGATCTGGTTCATCGGCCAGTTCCACGGCGTGATCAAAGCGGCAACGCCAACCGCCTCGTAAATGATGCGATCATTCGGCGCATGATCCCCCAGCGGGCGTTCAAATTCAAACGACCTGGCGGCGCGGATGAAGTTCTTCAGGTGATAGATGCCGGCACCCGCCTGCGCCGAGCGCGCCAGATCGATCGGGGCGCCCATTTCCAGCGACATCGCCTGCGCCAGATCCTCTGCCCGGGCTGCATAGAGTTCGACCAGTTTTTCCACCAGCGCGATGCGGGTTTCCACTGGCGTGGCCATCCAGCCCGGCAGGGCGGCCTTGGCCGCGGCAACGGCCGCATTCGTGTCGGCTTCGGTGCCAAGCGAGATCACGGCGCAGGGGTCTTCGGTTGACGGGTTGATGACCTCGAAGTCATTGGGCTGCGATGGGGCCACCCACTGACCATTAATATAGAAATCCCGCTTTTCGATCATCCTGAGCCCTCCTGAAGGTCTGCCTGAAACCGGTTGTTCGGGGCCACTCTGTCACCCATGCACAGGCTGAGCAATAGTGAATTTGATCAAATTATTTTCTGGCAATGCCCACGAATTCCGTATCGCCAGGCGTGATGGACGGTTTAACCTGCACACAAAGTGATTAGGTTCCAAACAACCGATTCAGGTTTTTCACAGAGAAGGAGATGCCCCATGGGTTTGCGTATCAACGACACCGTTCCGAATTTCACGGCAGAAACGGATCAGGGCACCATTCAGTTTCACGACTGGATTGGCGACAGCTGGGCCATTCTGTTCTCGCACCCAAAGGATTTTACACCTGTTTGCACCACCGAGTTTTCGGCCGTTGCGCAGTTGAATGACGAATGGGCCGCGCGCAACACCAAGGTGATCGGCGTATCGGTCGATGGTGTCGAAGACCACAAAAAGTGGAAGAAGGACATCGAGGAATATGGCAAGGCCAAACCCGGCTTTCCGATCATCGCCGATGACGGTCTGGCTGTGTCCAAGGCTTTCGACATGCTGCCTGCCGAAGCATATCTGCCCGACGGCCGTACACCGGCTGACAGTGCCACGGTGCGTTCCGTCTTTATCATCGGCCCGGACAAGCAGCTGAAGCTGTCGATGACCTACCCGATGACCGTGGGCCGGAACTTTGCCGAAATTCTGCGTGCGCTTGACGGTTTGCAGATGTCGGCCAAGGGCGTTGCGACACCTGCCAACTGGGTGCCGGGTGAAGACGTGATCATCCCGCCAACCGTGTCGAACGAAGACGCCAAGGCCAAGTTTGGCGAGTTCGAAACGATCTTCCCCTATCTGCGCAAGACCAAAGCGCCGTCGTAAGCCGGTTGCCGGGTCAGGGGGGCTGTCTGCCCCCCATCGTGCCCGCTGGCACGATTCCCCCGGAGGATATTTTTTCGCCAGATGAAGCAGGCGGTTGTTGCAGTTCGGGCGACCACCGGCATATCCAGCGCGTACTGCATTTTTCGGGGTTTTCCGGGTGCTCCCGCGCCTGAGGCGCGAGGGCAAAGAGGTGCAGGAAACCGGAGAGAAACCTGACACCCGAAGCAATCAGAAATTATGGCGAAGTCCGAAATTGATGCTGAAAGTATCCAGATCGTCCTCTACGTTGCCGGTCAAAGCTCCGTTGGGGGCCAGGCGCTGCGACGAAACATCAAAGGCGCGGGCGTAACGGGCGTCAATCGTGAACGCTGTCGACGCGTTGATGTCATATGCCACACCGGCGATCAGCTGGGCGGCCAAGGTGGTGTCGGTGTCGTTCAGCGCCACACCCGGCCCGTAAGAGAATTCCAGATCCGAATAGGTGGCCCCCAGACCAAACCCGGCAAACGGTGTCAGCGCGCCGGCCTGTTTGAAATCGAACAGCAGATTGGCAAATAACGAGGTCTGCGTGACGTCGCCCGAGATATTGCCCTCGGGCCCCGGACCATTGCCGGTAAAGTTCACACCATCCACGTCGCTGTCGCGATAAGACAGTTCCAGCTCGATCCGCGTTCCGATGATATCGTTGGACCATTGCGGGATTTCCTTGCCTATCGCGAGGCCCAGTCCGAAACCTGCGTCGAATTCGGTATCGACCGATTGCGTCGCGCCACCGATCGTCCCGGTGAAATCGCTGTCCTGTAGCTGGCTGTAGCCGATGAAGCCGTGAATATAGGTGCCGTCGCCCAGGCTCTGCGCGGCAAGCGCCGTTGCGCTGATCGCCAGAGCCGAAGAGGCGAGAATGAGGCGCGTGAACATAACCATCTCCAGTGTTCCAAAGTCCGCATGCCATGGATGTGGACGAGGCTTGCCCAAAAAGAAAGGCGCCGGGCCTTCACTTCGTTTCACAGGTTTTTAGGAATGTGTGAGTGAATAGACACGAGGCTCTGCCACTGTTTCAGGGCACATCCCTGACCAACGGTTCTGACAGGAGTTCGTCGACAAAGAAACTGAGCAACTGCACCCTGCTGGAAACGCCCGCCTTTCGATAGACTGCAGCGCTTTGGGCCTTGATCGTCCCTTCTTTCGTCTGTCGCATTCCGGCGATTTCCGCGATGGAAAGACCCTTGATCGTCAGCATGGCGACGTCACGCTCAGCATCACTGAGCTTCCACTCGCTGAACTGGGTTTCGATGACCTGGGCAAAAGCCCCTTGCGCCACTTGCAGTTGCCGCTGCATGTCGCGCACCCGCCTGGACTGGGAACGGATCAGGGCGATCGTGGCGCTCAGGCCGCCGACAAGCGCCAGCGACAGAAACAGTTCGAACGAATGAAGGTTACGAAACCCTGCGCCGTCACCGCCTGTCCAATCCAGCACCGCATCCGTCATGAAAAAGGCGGCGCAGAGGGCCTGCATCACCAGAAGGAGCCAGAGCAAAGACGTTTGAGGTACTTTCATGCGGCCCCTTGGACGTTGCAGGTTCAGTCGTCGTCCTCTTCGAGCTCGATGGCTGTCACCACCCCGTCCGTGTCAGACAGAACCAGTTCAGTTTCCCCGCCATCCTTGGTGAGTTCAACCTCGATCTTCCCACCTTCGAATTCGATCTCTTCGATCTGGTACCCCTGGGCTTCAAGCGCCGTGCGGATATCGGCTTCGCTTGTGCCCAGTTTGTCGCCCAGTCCGACATTGGCCAAAGCAAGAACCGGTGCGGTTGCGATCAATCCCGTCAGTGTCAGCAGTTTCAAGGTTTCCATATCGCATCTCCTTTTTTCGTTGTGGCGATGCGGTCGAACTGGGGATGGCAGCGGACACCTGCGATTGGTTTTTGGTTGAAACAGGGCGAATGGAACCAAGGTTTATGCCATTTGCGGCCGTTTGCGCGCGTCAGGTTCAGATTGCAATCAAGTTGTGATAGTTTGTTTTGCGGAAACATACGGGCATGTGACCAACGATGTCGGGCTTTCTGACTGTCCTGAACAGGAGAAAACCATGGCTTTTACAGATTGGTACGTCGAGGGAGAAAGCTTCGGAAACTGCAACTGCGGCTATGCCTGCCCCTGCCAGTTCGAGGAATTGCCGACGCATGGCGATTGCCGCGGCTTCGAGGTGCTTGAAATATCCACCGGATATTTTGGCGAAACGGATCTGAGTGGAACCAAGGCTGCGTTGATCTATGCATGGCCCGGGCCAATATTCGAAGGTGGCGGCGAAATGCAGGTGATCGTCGACCCCGCGGCCTCACCGGCGCAGCGCGATGCGTTGGAAAAAGTCTTTCACGGCGAAGAAACCGAAGAGATGGCAACCCATTGGTACGTGTTCCGGGCCATGTGTGAGACGGTGCACGACACGCTGTACCTGCCGATCGAGCTTGAGATGGATATCGAAGGACGAACGGCCAGCGTTGCCGTTGGCGACGTTCTAAAGTCGACCGGGCGCCCGATTCAGGCCCCGCATGGTGGCGGCGAACACCGTGTACGCATCGATATTCCCGGTGGGATCGAATTCACCATTGCCGAGATCGGCAGCGCCTCGACCCGAGCCGATGCGGCGATCAAACTGGATCTGAAAGACAGCTACGGCCAGTGGCACCTGTTGAAACATGGCCCCGGTGGTGTCGCGCACTGACCTGCGGTCAGGCGGCTTTCGCGGATTCATTGGGGCGGACTTTCCAGCCCGGAACCGCCAGATCCGCCGACAGCACCCGGACTTCGAAAGGTTTGAGGACCGGCAATGCGGTCGAACCGTAACTGCCTTCACCATTGGCAAGTTCCGGGAACAGTTCGAACAGCTCGCTTCGGGTGGCGGGTGCCATTGCCCCAAGGCTGGTGTCGCCGGGGTAAAAGGACTCGGACCAGATTCCTTCGACATTCACCAACTCATGCTGATCAAAGAGGATATGAATGTACTCCACCCCAAGTGCGGGCGTTTCCTGAACGATGGTATGCCCATTGATCAGCCCCTTTGCGTGGGCCAGCATCGCCGCTTCGCAATGCATAAGCTCCATCATGGTCGAGGTCACGGCAATCCGGTGCTGTGGGGAAATGACGAGATCGCGGCTTGGGCTGTTCGACCCGAAACAGCCCGCCTTGATCCGTACAGGGGACAGGTGCGTGTTTCGCCGCAACTCAGCCGCGGACAACCGGCGCTTGCCGATCCAGCGGACCGGGCGGGCATGGCCGCCGGCGGTGATGACCGGGTCGCCGGGCTCCAGCGCCTCGACCCGGCGCAGCCCAGTTGGTGTCTGGATCAGAGATCCTGAGGTGAAACACACGAAAGAAGGCAAAGTGTCATACGCGGATGGCGGCGCGGTGCCGGCAAAACTGGTATCTGAAATCGTGTCATTCAGTTCGGCCTGACCCGAAGTGACTATGATGTAACGCGGGTTTGAAAACTGGATCAGGATGAACGTGACCGGCGCGCCATCGACCGTTCCTGTGTAGTTTTCGAAAGTACTGAAATTCTGGGTCGAGCCGGAAAAGCCGGGAAGAGACCCGAGGTCAAGTTGCGAGCTGCCATCCGGGTCGGGATCTTGCAGCAGAGCGTCATTATCCGTGACGTCGACCGAATACGCAGCAGTAATATCAACAATGCGGTTGCTGAACGGGTCTGCGCTGATTTCATAAACAGTAATCGATGCCACGGTCGAACAGCTTCCTTGAAAACGGCAATATCCCCCTTAAGGTTGAGCTAATACACGCAATAAGTGTTAATAATTGATTTACCAAAGTTGCGGCGCAGTTAACCGTCCTGCTGCCGCGCAAACAAAAAGGCCCCGGATGAAACCGGGGCCTTCCGCTGTGGGTCAGAGGGGCAGATTACTCTGCGTTTTCCTCTTTCTTTTCTTTCTTTTCCGGAACGATCTCTTCGCCGGTCTCCTGATCGACGACTTTCATCGACAGGCGCACCTTACCGCGATCGTCAAAGCCCAGAAGTTTGACTTTGACTTCCTGACCTTCTTTCAGAACATCCGACGGATGGTTCAGGCGGCGGTTTTCGATCTGGGACACGTGGACCAGACCGTCGCGCTTGCCAAAGAAGTTCACGAAGGCACCGAAGTCGACGATCTTGACCACTTTACCGGTGTAGATCTGACCTTCTTCCGGCTCGGCCACGATCGAATAGATCATGTCATAGGCCTTCTGGATCGATTCACCATCGGGCGAGGCGATCTTGATGACACCGTCGTCGTTGATGTCGACCTTGGCACCCGAAACCTCGACGATCTCGCGGATGACCTTACCGCCCGAGCCGATCACTTCGCGGATCTTGTCGGTCGGGATGTTCATGGTCTCGATGCGCGGGGCGTGGACCGAGAAATCGTTGGTCTCGGACAGGGCTTTGCCCATCTCGCCCAGAATGTGCATCCGGCCTTCCTTGGCCTGTGCCAGGGCGGTTTCCATGATCTGCGGCGTGATACCGGCAACCTTGATATCCATCTGGAGCGAGGTGATGCCGTTTTCGGTGCCCGCAACCTTGAAGTCCATGTCGCCCAGGTGGTCTTCGTCACCCAGGATGTCGGTCAGAACAGCGTACTCACCGTCATCTTCCAGGATCAGACCCATGGCCACACCGGCAACTGGCGCTTTCAGCGGAACACCTGCATCCATCATCGACAGCGAACCGCCGCAGACCGACGCCATCGAGGACGAGCCATTGGATTCAGTGATCTCCGACACCACGCGGATGGTGTAGGGGAAGTCGGTCGGTGCAGGCAGAACAGCCTGCAGCGCGCGCCATGCCAGCTTGCCGTGACCGATTTCACGACGGCCGGGCGAACCCACGCGGCCCACTTCACCCACCGAATACGGAGGGAAGTTGTAGTGCAGCAGGAAGTTCGATTTGAAGTTGCCATGCAGCGCGTCGATGAACTGCTCATCGTCACCGGTGCCCAGCGTGGTTACAGCCAGCGCCTGTGTTTCACCACGGGTGAACAGGGCAGAACCGTGGGTCCGGGGCAGAAGCGAGGTTTCCGCAACGATCGAGCGGACATCGGTGGTCGAACGACCGTCGATCCGTTTGCCGCCCCTGACGACGTCGCCACGCAGAATGCCGGCTTCCAGCTTTTTCATCGCGGAACCGAGGTTGCCGTCTTCTAGCTGCTCTTCGGTCAGCGCCTCTTTGATCGCTTCGCGGGCGGCGGCAACGGCGGCGGTGCGCTCTTGCTTGTCGGTGATCGCGAAGGCGGCGCGCATCTGCTCTTCACCGGCGGCCTTAACGGCGGCATAAAGCTCGGAGTAATCCGGCGCCTGGAAGTCAAACGGCTCTTTCGCGGCTTCTTCCGCCAGCGAGATGATCAGGTCGATGACCGGTTGGATCTGCTCATGCGCAAAGTTCACCGCACCCAGCATTTCCGCTTCGGACAGTTCGTACGCTTCCGATTCCACCATCATCACGGCGTCTTTGGTGCCGGCCACAACCAGGTCCAGACGCTGTTCGGGGTTCAGGCGCAGGTCCTGCATGTCGTCCACGGTCGGGTTCAGGACATATTCACCGTCGGTGTATCCCACGCGGCAGCCCGCGATCGGGCCCATGAACGGTGCGCCCGAGATGGTCAGAGCAGCCGAAGCAGCAATCATCGCAACGATGTCGGGATCGTTGACCAGATCGTGGCTCAGCACGGTACACATCACCAGGACTTCGTTTTTGAAGCCGTCAACGAACAACGGACGGATCGGACGGTCGATCAGACGCGCGGTCAGCGTCTCTTTCTCGGTCGGGCGCGCTTCGCGCTTGAAGAAGCCACCCGGAACCTTGCCGGCGGCATAGTATTTCTCTTGGTAATGCACGGTCAGCGGGAAAAAGTCCTGACCGGGCTTCTGTTCCTTGGCGAAGGTCACGTTGGCCATGACGCTGGTTTCGCCCAGGGTGGCAATCACGCTGCCGTCAGCCTGACGGGCAACCTTGCCGGTTTCCAGTGTAAGCGTTTCCTCGCCCCACTGCATCGATTTCTTCGTTACATCAAACATATGCGTATCCTAGATGGGAGCACTCCCGCCCCTGCGGGTCTCCCGTTTTGCGTGGCGGCCCCATTGCCGCCGACCCCAATTTATCTTCCATTCGAGTGCCGGGGTCAGGGCACAACGTCTCAGATACCGCGCGCATACATGAGAATGCGTTGGAAGGAAAGCGAAACTGCATCGGATGGCCGTTTCATGCCGGGACTGGCTTGTGCTGCCACCGGGCGCAAAAGATTCAAGCCCGAACAACGATCAACTTATCAAGCCGCTGTTGGTTCTTCAGGTCCGGGGTTACGAGAAACCGGAACAGCGTGTAGCGCTAACATATCCGCAATCGAATGCATTTTGTAAAAATATGAAGGCAGTATAAGCTCTTATCACTAAGCCTGCGGTCGAAATGACGGAAACGCGCCAAGGGGGTTAACTAACTCATTCCCGTCCGCCGACCGAATACCTTGGCGTTTGCAGACAGCGAACAGAAGGGCAATCGAATGGCACAAACAAAGAAGATGCTGGATCCGGACCCCCGGATTTACGACTTCGAAACGGAATATGAACTGGGGCAGGATAACGTCCGGCCGTTTGGCTTGGACATTCACAACCCGGTCTTTCTGATCTCGAGTATCATGATCTTTGCGTTCGTTCTGATCGCATTGGCCAACCAAGAGGCCGCAGCTACGTTTTTCGGCTGGCTCCGGCCTTGGCTGACCAGCACGTTCGATTGGTTTCTGGTCCTTTCGGTAGATGCAATCACCCTGTTTTGCCTCGTTCTGATCATCCTGCCCGTCGGCAGTGTGCGGATCGGCGGCAAGGACGCCAAGCCTGATTATTCCTACGCCGGATGGATTGCGATGATGTTCGCCGCCGGTATTGGTATCGGTCTTTTGTTTTTCGGTGTGATGGAGCCGGTCTACTACAACTTTGCCGAAGACGGGAATGCGCGCCCACTGGGTATCGATATTGCTGTTCCGGGCAATGAGTATATCGGCGTTGTTGGAACCATTCACCATTGGGGGCTGGAAGGCTGGGCGGTTTACGCCGCAGTCGGCCTGAGCCTGGCGATCTTCAGCTACAATCTGAACCTGCCCCTGACTTTGCGTTCGGCCTTCTATCCAATTCTGGGTGAACGGGTCTGGGGCTGGTGGGGCCATATCATCGACACGTTGGCGGTTTTTGCCACGTTGTTCGGATTGACCACATCGCTCGGTCTGGGTGCTCAGCAGGTTGCCGCTGGCCTATACGAGGTCTTCGGCATCGAACCCAGCCCCACCGTCGTAGTTCTGCTGATCATTGGCATTACATTGATCGCGCTGGGCTCGGTTTTGCTGGGCATGGATGCGGGCGTCAAACGGCTGAGTGAGATCAATATGATCATGGCCGTGGGGCTGTTCCTTTTCGTCATCGCAGTAACGGGCATTGGCACCGCCATCGCCCGGTATTTCAACGTGATGACTGATTACGTGCTGCACCTGCCCGCGCTGTCGAACCCGTTCGGACGGGAAGACACCAGCTATTTCCACGGTTGGACAACCTTCTACTGGGCGTGGTGGATCGCATGGTCACCGTTTGTTGGCATGTTCATTGCCCGCATTTCAAAGGGCCGTACGGTGCGCGAGTTCGTAATCTGTGCGCTGCTGGCGCCAACAGCCGTCTGTGCCCTGTGGATGTCGACCTTCGGTGGCGCAGCCATCGACATGTTGAACGCAGGCGGAGCAGAAGGTGTGCGCGCGACCGTGATCGACAGCTACGCCCCCGAGGGAGCGCTGTTCGGTTTCCTGAAGGAGCTGCCGCTTTACGGCATCGTAGCCCCGATCGCCCTTGTCCTGATCGTGATCTTCTTCGTCACCTCGTCTGATTCCGGATCTTTGGTGATCGACACGATCACCGCAGGCGGCAAGATGGACGCACCCGTGGTTCAGCGCGTGTTCTGGTGTACTTTGGAAGGCCTGGTTGCCATCGCATTGCTGTTGGGAGGCGGTCTTTCCGCATTGCAGGGCGCGGCGGTTTCAACCGGCATCCCCTTTACGCTGGTGGTTCTGATAATGTGCTATTGCCTGTGGCTGGCGTTGAAATCAGAAAAGGCGAAAATGTAGAGCCGAAGATTTTTCCCATGAACGAGACGCCCGCCGATTGGTGGGCGTCTTCGGTTTTGTGGAGCCTGCATAAAGTGAAGAGATCTGCGCGGTGTCTTGACCGGAATTTTACACCCGTCAGCGCGAAGAAAACCGCACAGGTCGGGCTCTGCGCTTGATGCCGGATGCCGAACACCCGGGCGCAGGATGTCAGCAAAGCAGGGAAGCTTCCAACTTTACGCTGCCCGGGAAACTTGCCCGCTTTGCCGCATGTTCCGGGACGTTGCTATTGCGTTGACATTGAATACGCAGAATAGGACGTTCACGCGAAGAAAACCGCTTTGGACCACCCTTCGGAGGAATGAGTGTCAATTGTTGATGTCCTGGCTGCGCGCCTGATCGAAGATGTCAAATCCAATGACCTTTCAGGAAGCTTTCTGATGCTTGGGCGGCAGGATTGGATCGGTGCGCGCCGGTCTAAGTCCGCCGCATTGTTCAGGGAAACCTTGCAGAAATACCTGCCCGGAGTGGCCGAAGCTGACCTTCGCAACCCGGATGATGGATACTCGGAAACATTCTTTCGAAAACTTGGATTCTCGGAAGTGGATTCGCTGGATTTTTCGGACTTCGAAGGTGCGAGCATCGTTCAGGATCTCGCGGGGGATTTGCCTGAAAATCTGGTTGGTCGGTTTGACGTTATCTATGACGGTGGAACCTGCGAGCACGTGTTCGATTTGCCGACCGCCTACCGGAACATTGACAAGATGCTGAAGCGCGGGGGTGTGTTTATCGCACATTCGCCATCGAACAACTGGATCAATCACGGCTTCTATCAGATTTGCCCAGAGATCGTGTACGGCTTTTGGGTAAACGCCATGAACTATGAGGCTCTGAAATGCGTGTGGCAGCCATTGAGGCCATACGCTGCTCGTGACGTGGTGAAAATGACGGACCCCAACAAGACAAAGAAACGTCCGCGACCGCTGGGAACTTTTGGTCCGGGATTGCCTGTTCTTCTGGATTATGTGGTTCGAAAACCTGTTGCCGGCACCAAGACAAGTGAAAATGTGTCGCAAAGTGACTATGCCACGCGTTGGGAAAACACGCAGAAAGCCTAAAACCAAGTGCCGCAACGGACATTCCCTGACCGTCGGGGAATGTCCAGTTGCTCTGGCAAGTTAAGGGGGGGTATCGCTTGCGGTGGATCCAACGGAAAACGCCCGCCGGTTGGCGGGCGTCGAACCGGAATACCCGGTTTCAGGTCATCTGCAAAAAAGCGTTTAGCGGCGGATGCCCAGCTTTTTGATCAGGTCCTGGTAACGTGCTTCTTCTTTGCCTTTCAGATAGTCCAGCAGCTTACGGCGCTGGGCAACCATCTTCAGCAGACCGCGACGACCGTGGTTGTCTTTCTTGTGGGTCTTGAAGTGCTCGGTCAAAGTGGTGATGCGCGAGGTCAGGATGGCAACCTGTACTTCAGGCGAACCGGTGTCGCCCTCTTTGGTTGCGAATTCTTTCATGACGCGTGCTTTTTCTTCAGCAGTGATCGACATCGGGGTCTCCTTCAAAGGTTAGAGTTGATGGCGCAGGCCGGGATGTCGTCCAGCACAGGCCCATGGAGAAAACCGCACCGATTCCGATGCGGATGGGCGCGTATAGGCGCATTTTCACCAAATGGCAAAGGGAATTTGCGGGATCAGACCATCTGCCCGTACTGGGCCAGTTGCGCTTCGGTGATCAATTGAATGTCGGCCACCGACATACCTTCGGCCCCGTATACCTGCGCCACTTCCTGACCGTTGATCATGACCCGCGTCAGGTTGGCATTTTCCGCGTCGGGTTCCACCTCAATCTCCGGGTCGGCCTCATCCTCCCAGGTGACAAGCAGCTTGTCCTCGCCGGGTTGGAAGCCCATGACGGTGACGTCTTCGTCACCCGGGCTCAGCACGATGTCATCGGCGCCCTGCCCACCGGTCACCACATCCCCGCCGCCTGCCACAATGGTGTCGTCACCGTCGCCGCCGTTCAGGAAATCCTTTTCGGCTGCGCCCTCTTCGATGCCAAAGACAAAGTCGTCGCCGTCGCCGCCAAAGACCGTATCTTCACCTGCGCCACCGTTCAGCGCATCGTCTCCGAACCCGCCCTGCAACGCGTCATCATCGGCCCCGCCCATCAGAGTATCGTTACCCTGACCGCCGTAAAGCTCGTCTTCGCCTTCGCCGCCATCCAGGGTGTCGTCCCCGAAATGGCCGAACAGGGCGTCGTCCCCCTGATTGCCGAACAGAAAGTCGTCATCCGCCTCTCCGTGCAGAACATCATCACCCTGACCGCCCGCAATCGTGTCCGTACCGTCGCCCCCGTGCAGAACGTCGTCGCCCTGGCCGCCGTCGATGGTGTCATCGCCGCCAAACCCGTTGATCTGGTCAACACCGTCCTGACCGGTGATCTGGTCCGGGCCATCGCTGCCGGCAATCACGAGGTCTCCTTCGAATTCAGAGATTACGGTTCCAGTGGATGGGGTTTCGATGTCGGGGTTTACCGGGTCTTCGACGTTTTCGCCAATCTCAAGAAACTCTCCGGTGTCGGGTTCAGTTTCTGCGTCATCATTGGGGTCGTCCTCTGATACGTCCTCGTCTTCGATCAGCATGTCGCTCATCGCGTATGCGGCACCGCCGATGGCGGCGAGTCCGATCAATCCGGCCAGAAACATGACACCTCTCCGATCGCAGAATGCTCCGAGGGTGAACATCCCACGCAATCGGCGGTCGGGTCAAAGTCAAGTTATTGAAATGGTTAATACTTTATCACCATTGCTCGGGCTGTTGGCTGTAGGCGATATAAAGCGGGTGCTTGGGGTGGCCGTCTTTGGTCAAGCCCAGATGGAACAGCGGCTGGCCGGTCCGGCGCAGCAGGGTTTCCACCGCCGGGCCCCGGTCCAGATGCGCACCATGGGTGCCCCAGGCGGCGATGACCTGATCGGCCCACCGAACACCTTCCAGAATGGCGGCGTCATTTTCCGGGCCTACCGGATCGGCAGCGGCACGCATCTTGCGCGGATCGGTGTCGCGCCAGGCAAAGATGTTGGTCACCTGAAACGCGCCGAACCCCAGCGCCCGGGCACGACGTTCGCAGCGTTCCACCGTCGGGTCGTTCTGCACTTCGGTCGCGGTTGACGGGTTCAACATGACAAACAGCGCCTTGCGCCCTGCCGGGTCCCACACACGGGTCAGGCTATAGCGGTATTTCTCGCAGTCGGAATAGATGGCGGTCGAGGGCGCATCGCCCTTGGTGTGCGTTCGGGTGATCATGCTTTTCGCCTAACACGTGGTTCAGGCGGCGAACACCCGGCTGGGATGCAATTCGCCCGATTTATAAACCCCCACGGCCACGGCCTTGCCATCCAGCGAGGCCCATGCCTCGTCGCCGTATTCAACATCCGAGGCCAACACCATGCCCGGGTTGCCATTGCGCAGGCGGGTTGCGCCTTCGGGGGTGCATTTGAGCTCGGGCAGGTCGGACAGGCCGGCTTCCAGCGGGTGCAGATAGTCGTCCAGCGCCGTGGTCTTCGCCATTTCGTCGATCTGTTCGATGCTCAACCCGTCTTCGGCCTCGAACGGTCCGGACCAGATCCGGCGCAGTTCCCGGACGTGGCCGTGGCATCCCAGCGCTTCACCCAGATCGCGGGCGATCGAGCGGACATATCCGCCCTTGCCGCAGGTCATCTCCAGCACCACGTGATCTGCGTCGGGGCGGTCGACAAGGATCAGTTCCTCGACCCAAAGGGGCCGTGCGGTCAGTTCAACGTCTTCGCCGTCGCGGGCCAGTTTATAGGCGCGCTGGCCGTCGATTTTCACGGCGGAAAACTTGGGCGGAACCTGCATGATGTCGCCCAGAAACGGGGTCAACGCCTGCTTGATGTCTTCGTCTGACGGACGCGCATCGCTTTCGGCAATCACTTCGCCCTCGGCATCGTCAGTGTTGGTGGCCTGACCCAGACGGACAGTGAAGGTGTAAGCCTTCAAAGCATCCGTGATGTAGGGAACGGTCTTGGTCGCCTCACCCAGGGCCACGGCCAGAACGCCGGTGGCCTCGGGGTCCAGCGTGCCCGCATGGCCCGCCTTCTTGGCATCCATGGCCCAGCGCACCTTGTTGACCACGGCGGTCGACGTCATGCCCGCGGGCTTGTCCACCACCAGCCAGCCGGAAATGTCGCGACCCTTGCGTTTGCGTCCCATAAAGCACCTTCAATCTTGCTGAGGCGCGCGACCTAGCGGATCGCCATCGCCCTGTCAATTTCAAGGTGCGTCTTCGACCACACCCACGATCGGTCCCAGCGAAAACCCGACATCGGACCGATTGTTCGCGCGGTCATACATGCGAGAGATATTGCCGTCGAAGAACAGCGCATTCGGAGTTTCCAGCACGTCCCGGAACAGGCGGCCGAATTCGTGGAATGTGACGTAATCTTCGGAAATCGCAAACACCGCCCGGGTGCCATCGGCGCTGGTGCCCACCCCGTTGCGCACATAGTGCGAGGTCGAATCGGGCAGGAACCGGGGATGCAACTCGCCATCGATCACCAGCATCGGGCCGGATTGGCTGGCGAACCGGCAGTCGGGGGCCTGATCGAGGAAATCCAGCGTCTCGAACACATCAGCCCGGCCCTCGCGGATGCAGAACACGCCGTTGGGCAGCAGGCCGAAATTGCCGGGGCCGGGGTTGGAGATCACCCGCATGACCTCTTTGCCGTTCTCGACATAATGGCCGACGGGCGAACGGTCATCGTGGTACATGCCCGCGTTCATGGCAAAGGCCAGACGCTTGCCGCCGGGGGCCAGCGCCTCGTTCACCGACGAGAAATGCCCCAGCAGATCCCCGTTTTCGTCGTTGAGAAACAGGCGCAGGTCTTCGTTTTCCGCGTCGACCTCGCAGACGGTATAGCGCTTGTCATCATGGGTCAGCTTTTCGCAAGTGACCGCGGAGGCTTGCGCGGCCCAGACAACCGCGCCCAATGTGACAAGTGCCCGGATCACTCGTCCAGATCGCGGCGCACCGCGTCCTGTTCGAACATGCGGCGGGTGTCGTCCAGACGATCGAACGTGTCATCAAGGCGGAACCGAAGATCGGGCGAGAATTTCAGGCCGACCTTTTTGCCAACCATGCGCCGCAGTTCACTTTTGTTGCGGGCGAGCAGATCGATCACGTCCTCCTGCCCTTTGCCGCCCAAGGGCAGCACATAGGCGGTGGCGATTTTCAGATCGGGCGAGGTGCGCACCTCGCCCACTGTGATCGACATGCGGTTCAGGTCGGGGTCGTGGACATCTCCGCGCGCTAGAACCTCGGACAGGGTGCGGCGGATCAGTTCGCCGACGCGCAGCTGTCGTTGGGACGGGCCGGGGCCATCGTGGAATTTGTTCTTTGCCATAATCCCCGATCTAAGCGCAAACCGGGGCTTTGCCAAGCGGGCGCGAACGGGGTAGGAGGCTTTGAGCAGTTTGCAGCAAGGGAATACCGCCATGACCCATATTCCGGGGATCGTCATCACAGGGGCTTCGGGCCGCATGGGGCAGATGCTGATCAAGACCGTAACCGACAGTGATCAGGCGCGTTTGGTCGGCGTGGTCGAGCGCACGGGGCATGACTGGGTCGGTCAGGATGTGGGCGAAGCGATGGGTGGCCAGGCGCTGGGCGTCAAAGTTACCGATGACCCGCTGGAAGCTTTTGCGCAGGCACAGGCGGTGATCGACTTTACCGCGCCCGAGGCGACGCTGGACTTTGCCGCTTTGGCCGCACAGGCGCGTTGCGTGCATGTGATCGGTACGACCGGCATGACGGATGAGCAGATCGCCGCGCTGGAACCGGCCTCGCGCCACGCGGTGATCGTGCGGGCAGGGAACATGAGCCTTGGCGTCAATCTGCTGGTGCAACTGACCAAGAAAGTCGCGGCTGCACTGGATGAGGATTTTGATATCGAAATCATCGAAGGGCATCACCATCACAAGGTGGACGCACCATCCGGCACCGCGCTGATGTTGGGCGAGGCCGCCGCCGAGGGGCGCGGCGTCAAACTGTCGGATGTGGCCGACCGGGGGCGGGATGGCATCACCGGTGCGCGCAAGCGTGGTGACATTGGCTTCCACGCCATTCGCGGCGGCGACATCGTTGGTGAACATGACGTCCTGTTCGCCGCGCCCGGCGAGCGCATCGTTCTGCGCCATCTGGCCAGCGACCGCGCGATTTTTGCCCGCGGCGCGCTGAAGGCGGCGCTGTGGGGGCAGGGGAAGGCACCCGGCCAATATGACATGGTGGATGTGCTGGGTCTGTGAGCCATAGACGAAGCGGTCGCCGACGCTAACTTTGATTCATGAGGATTCGGCGCTCTGGACTGGCAACCGGCATTTTGCTTGCGGTGTTTTACCTGACACTGTTGCCATTCGTTGCGCATGGCGTTGGAATGATCGGCAAAGGCCTGTCGCAGGACGCCGCCCGGCACAGCTATTTGTTCGCTGATGGCGCGAATTTCGGCAATGCCGCGATGTTGGTGCACATTCTGGCAGGAACTTTTTTGGTCGCACTCGTCCCGCTTCAACTGTTGAAGGGGCTGCGGCTCAAGTACAATCGATTTCACCGCATGATGGGAGCCTGTCTGGTGGCGCTGGCATTGATCACCGGGCTGGCGGGCATGAGCTATATTCCCCTGCGCGGAACCATCGGTGGGCCGCTGATGTCTGCCGCCTTTTTTCTGTACGGGCTGTGTCTTTTCACGGCTGCGCTGATGGTGGCGCGCAGGGCTTTGGAAGGGGATCGCGCAGGCCATTGGGCATGGGGATTGCGGCTGTTCTGGCTGGCGTTGGGGTCGTGGCTTTACCGCGTCCACTATACGCTTTGGTATCTGCTGACCGGAGGGGTGGGGTCAGAGCCCGATTTCTCGGGCCCTTTTGATCTGGTGCAGAATTTCGCGTTCTTTGTGCCTTATCTGCTGGCCTTGCAGATCTGGATTGCACACCGGCGCCCGAGGCATCAGGGGGCGTTGGTCACAAATCCCTGACTTTGTCCGCGCGCAGCGGGCAGGCCAGATAAACGCCGAACTCTTTGCCGATATCGGCGCTGACCCGCGCGTGGACCCGGCCCTGACGATCCAGAAAACGCTGGTTGTCTTCAACCGGGAAAATCCCTTCATGCCAGATGCCGGGATGGATATAGAGCCCCTTTGACCCGTCGCACCAGAATGCCACCACTTTCTCAGGGGTCAGGTCGTCGCCGGGCAGGGCAGCAGGCACGATGAAGGGCTTGTTGTCCAGCGGCCAGAACATCTGGCCGCCATCGGGGTGATAGTTCATATGCCACAGCAACACCTGATTCCGCGGGGCCGTTTGTCGGTCGGTTTGCGCCTGCTGAGGGTCGGCGGACCAACCCAGCACGTAATGGCCTTTGACCGCCTCGTTCTCACCGTAAAGCACGTCACCCTGCCAATCGCATTTGAACGTGCCTTCAACCCAGCCGCCTTCGTCACCCGTGCCGTCGTCAATCGGTCGCCAGCCCTGCTGCGGCCAGCGTACGATCTCGATTTCAAAGGTTTCGGGGTCGCCGACCAAACAGCCGTACCCCCTGACCGTGCTGTCCGTCGCCCGGATCAGGGGAACCTCGTGCCACGGCAGGGATGGCTTGGAACTGGCCTCGAAGATGTACTCGGGTGCGGTCATGATGCCCCCAGGTGTTTGTCGACCATGCGCTGCACCATCGGTGCGAAATGGGCGAAATCCGGTGTCTCCATATCCGCCCGTTTGCCGGCCTCATCCAGATACCGGACCTGAATGATTTCTTTCAGGTTCGGATTGGATTCGAAGGCGGCGACTTCTTCGGCGCTCATCGGGCCGCCTTGCAGTTCCAAGGTATGGACCGAGGCGGCAGAGAGGCGGTCGAAATATTCGGGCTTGGTGGCGCAGAGATACCGTTTGGCGGCCACGTGATATCGGCAGCAATCGGTGATGACCGAAGGGAAGAACTGTTCCAGCACCTCAGCACCCGCATCTTCGTGGTGGCGATCTTCGGTATCATCGGGGTGGTAGGTCCCGAACTCGGATGTGAAATGGCCGATATCATGCAACAAGGCGCCGACGATGATCTCTTCAGGCTGGCCGTTCTGTTCGGCGATGGTGGCGCCTTGCAGCATGTGCTGGGCCATGGTGACGGGTTCGCCAAGATATTCCTCACCGCCGCGGCGTTCGAAGATATCCCCGATGAAGGCGACGATATTGTCCCGGTTCAGGGTCGAGAAATCGGGCTTCATTCCGCTGCCTCCGGTTGTGTCATCTCCATCGCCGCCAAAGTCGACAGCAACCCGTCCTTGTCGGCGTAGCACCCCTGCAACCAGCGCGACCCCGCACCGGAATAGCCCAGCCTTGCATGCAGGACACGGGTGTTGTCGACGATGAAACTCTCGCCCGGCTCCAGTTTGAACGACACGCCCATGGCCGGGTCGTCGATGATCTCGCCCAGTTGGCGGTAAGCCGCGTAATAGGCTTCCATCCTGTCGAAAGGCACGTCCACGAATGGCGCTGAGGAACGGTTGTTGAAGCGAATGCCAACCAGTTCGCCATCCGGCGACAATTCGATCATCGGACGGCGGGACCGCAGGCAGACACCGTCAGACCCCTTGTATTCAAACCGTGCCGGGTAACCTGCCAGCAGCGCAAAACCTTCGGGGTTCTGCGCACGCAGCTTTTCGGCAGCGCGAAAGCCGTCGACCACGATCGAGTCGCCCCCTTCGGCGCTGTTTTCCAGACAATAGAGGATTTGCAGCGTCGGCACAGGGTCGCGATAGGGGTTGTCGGTGTGGGCCTGCAAGCCAAGCCCGGTATAGGCGAGGTTGGTCGGGTTCACTTCCGTCCGAACCTCGAAATAAGGGCCATAGTTGGTTTCGCGGACATAGCCGAACAGGTCGGCCACTTTCAAAAGCGACTCTGGTTCGGTTGGCCCGCCCGTCAGCTTGGCAAAGCCGTAACTCGCCACAGACGCCAGCCAGCTGCGTTTGGCCGCAGGGCTGGCATGAACCTCGTTCCAGTCGCCAGAGGGTGCGGCGATCCCGCCTTCCCAGGTGATGATGCCGGGGCCGGTGCGGCCCAGCGTGTCGTCCCGTTCGCAATCATAGTTGTGTTCGGCCAGCCATTCGGCCGGGAAAGTAACGGTTTTGTCTTCGGGCTGGAACGTGACCTGAAGGCCGCCCGCGACAACCTCGGCTGAACTGACCGAGATGTCAGCAGGGATATCGCCGATGGTGATCAGCCGCTGGCCGTTGCCCGGGGCCCGGGTTTCCGGGTCCAGCGCGTTGTCGCGCAACCAGACGGCGTGAAAGCGGGCTTGCGTTCCTGTGTCGAACGCGACGGTGACGACCGAAGTGTCATGGGTGGCGGTGCGCAGCATTTGGGGTCTCCTGTTCGGCGCGAGCTTTGGTTGAGCAGATACGCTTTTCATGGCATTACGACAATTAATCCTTATTTCGGCTGAGGCTTGGAAAATCTAATGGCTAAGAAAAGGATCGGGCTACCGCCACTGGACTGGCTGCGCGTGTTCGAGGCCGCCGGGCGTCTTGGTGGGTTCTCGGCAGCAGCCAAGGAGTTCGGGCTGACGCAGGCCGCTGTCAGCCAGCGGATCGGCAACCTCGAAGCCTGGCTGGGCCGATCCTTGTTCGTGCGCGAGGCGCGGGGCGTGTCACTGACGGTCGAAGGTGAAAGCTATCTGCCTTTGGTGCAGGACAGCCTTCGCGCGCTGGAGCGCAATACCGAGGACCTGTTTGGCAAATCCCCGCGCGAGCTGCGCGTGGCCGGCTTGTCGTCGAACATCCACGCACTGGTTTTGCCGGCGCTGACCCGGTTTCACGAGATGCAGCCAGGGGTTCGGGTGATGACCGACTCGGTCGCGCGCCGGTCGTCTTTGGACGAAGAACGAACCTGGCTGCAAATCCGATATGGTCGAGGCATCTGGGCCGGGCGTGATGCCGCCCTGATCGCGCCTGAGATCCTTGCCCCCATGGCGCCGCCGGGTGTCGACTGGGGCGCTCCATTGATCGATCTGCGCGGAGAACGACCCGGCTGGAGAGAGTGGAGCCAGAAAAACGGCCAGCAGGACCTGCTGCAATCAAAAATCAGCTTTGATTCGATGGAACATGCGATTTCGGCTGCGCGGCGCGGCATGGGTGTGGTTTTGGGATCCGTTCCCTTGGCCCTTGCCGACCTGCAAGAGGGGCGGTTGCGGCGGCTGGATTTACCCGAATTACACACCAAGGACGGGTACTGGCTGACCTGGCCTGAAGACCGGGCGAAGTCCAGAAAACAGCGTGCCCTGATCGAGGATTTCCTGAATGCGCTGCGTGGTTGACCGTTCAGAAATCGATGGCGATGCCCTTCTTTTCCCAGTCACCATAGCGGGCCGGATCCGGTCCGTCTCGGCCACCCAGCTCTTTCGGCAATTCCCGGGCCTCGGCTTTGGCTTTGCGGCGGCGTTCTTCCGCTTCTGCCAGGGCGCGCTGGGCGGCGGGGGGCAAGTCTTTGCGGTCGTCACTCATTACATCGGGTTCCTTTCCTTGCGCAGTCTTGATATACGCCCGCGTCCGCCATTGGCAATGCGGACGCAGGTCACATGAAGGCGGTACCATGTCTAACAGCGCGACAGCAGCACGGCGCAGCGCAATCTATCTTCTGGATCAGGTTCTGGGCGAAGGTCGCCTGCTGGCCGAGTGTCTGGCGGCGGGCGCAGTGGATCGCTTGGAACCCGAGGATCGCGCGCGTGCCCAGCGACTGGCGTTGGAAACACTGCGTGGGCTGGAACGGGCCGACCGCCTGCTGGCCAACCACCTGAACCGAACACCCGCTCTGACGGTCCACAACGCGCTGAGACTGGGTGCGGTCGAACTTTGCAACGGCGAAGCCGCCCATGGCGTCGTCAATTCCATGGTCGAGATCGTCAGCCGTTCGCGCAAGCATGGTCGCCTCAAGGGGTTGGTGAATGCCGTTCTGCGCAAGGTTGCGGCAGAAGGCCCCGAGGCTTGGCCGAAGATGCGCGTTCCGCGTTTGCCGGACTGGTTGCGTGAACCGCTGATCGCAGCGTGGGGCACGGATGCCGTTACCGGAATCGAGCAGGCACATTTCGCGGGTGCGCCACTGGACCTTACCTTGAAACCCGGGGCGGAAGGCCCTTCAGGCGAGATCCTTCCGACCGGGTCGGTGCGGTTGCACGATGCGGGTCAGGTCTCGACCCTGCCGGGGTACAAGGACGGAGACTGGTGGGTGCAGGATGCGGCGGCCGCATTGCCGGTTCGCGTTCTGGCCCCGAAGGCGGGCCAGAAAGTGCTGGATCTGTGTGCGGCGCCGGGTGGGAAAACGATGCAGCTTGCGGCCGCAGGGGCCGATGTCACGGCACTTGACGTATCGGACTCACGGATGGAACGGGTGCGCGAAAACCTTGCAAGGACCGGCCTCAGGGCGAAGGTCATCGTGGGTGATGCGCTGGAACACGAAGACCGGTACGACGCGATCCTGCTGGACGCGCCGTGCTCGGCCACGGGTACGATTCGCAGACATCCTGACTTGCCGTTTGCCAAGGACGGTTCGGAATTCGGCGGCCTGATCGAGCTCCAGTCGCGCATGTTGTCCCATGCGTGGGGCTTGCTCAAACCCGGTGGGCGTCTGGTCTATTGCACCTGTTCCCTGCTGCCGGACGAGGGGGAAGTTCAGGTGGAAGAGGCGCTGGACATGTATTCGGACATGAGCGTGGATCGCGACGCGCTGAACGTACCCGGTGTCGAAACGGATTGGATCACCGAGGAAGGCGGCTTGCGATTGCGACCGGATTATTGGCCGGATCGGGGTGGTATGGACGGGTTCTATGTCGCGTGTCTGACCAAATCCGTCTGAACGCACGCTTTTCGATGACTTGACGATCGGCGCGGTCTATCGTTGGGTCTCAAGCGCCAGCAGAGCGCAAGGGGCAGAGTAACACGCGTCATGTCGAAATCAGACACCATGGCCAGTCGGTGGATGCGGTTTCAGAACCGTTTCTATGCGCACCTGAGCCAACGGCAAAAGGCGGTCACAGGGTTTGTTGCGCAACCGGATCCGCGCTCGGTGGGTTCGTTCGCCCGTGGCCGGCAACTGGTTGCCGGAAATCTGTTGTTCGCCGGTTATCTGGTCGAGGCCGAAGATACCGGGCTTTGGGACGTCACCGCCCCCAGCGCCGGCTTTGACGAAGAACGTCACGGCTTTGCGTGGCTGGATGATCTGGCCGCGGTCGGAGACATGCGTGCGCGGGAAAAGGCGCAGCGCTGGGTCTGGGGATGGATTGAATCTCATGGCCGCGGGCAAGGGCCCGGCTGGGCGCCTGATCTGACCGGACGTCGGGTGATGCGCTGGATCAACCACGCGCTTTTTCTGCTGCGAGGGGCGGATGAAAAACAAAGCAAACTGTTTTTCCGCTCGTTGGCCCAGCAAACATGGTTCCTGTCCAAGCGCTGGCATGCCGCGACCCCGGGACTGCCCCGGTTCGAGGCGCTGGCCGGACTGGTACAGGCCGGGCTGGCGCTGGAGGGTCTGGAGCGGATGGCCGACCCGGCCCTGCGCGCCCTGGCCGGGGAATGCGACCGTCAGGTGGATGCGCAGGGCGGAATTCCAACCCGCAACCCGGAAGAATTGCTCGAGGTGTTCACGCTGCTCAGCTGGACTTCGGCGGCGCTGAATGATCTTGGTCGCGGGACGCCTGCCGCCCAGGCCAATGCGATCAAACGGATCGCGCCGACCCTGCGCAGCCTGCGCCATGCGGATGGGGCATTGGCGCGGTTCCATGGTGGCGGGCGCGGTGTCGAGGGGCGACTGGAGCAGGCCCTTGCGCAAAGCGGCGTCAAACACAAGGCGGCCACCGAATTGCCGATGGGCTATGCCCGTCTGTCGGCCGCGCGCACCACGGTGATCGTGGATGCCAGCGTGCCGCCGTCGGGGGCGGCCTCTTACAATGCGCATGCCTCTACTCTGGCGTTCGAGTTGACCTCGGGGCGGCGGCCGCTGATTGTGAATTGCGGGTCGGGGGCCAGTTTCGGGCTGGAATGGCGCCGCGCAGGACGGGCGACGCCGTCGCACTCGACGCTTTGCCTGGATGGGTTCTCAAGCGCCCGGCTGGCCAACCCGGTGTCGGGGCGTGAAGCGCAGGCGCTGGTGGACGCGCCACAGGAGGTGCCCGTTGATTTCGAGGATGCGTTCGAGGGCATCCGCTTTATGGCGGGGCATGATGGGTATGCCAAGGTCTTTGGTCTGACCCATGCACGGACCTTTGAATTGCGATTTGACGGGCGCGAACTGACGGTCGAGGATATTCTGCTGACTGCGACCGACAAGGCAAAACGTCAATTTGACAAGGCGATGGACGCTTCGGGCCTCAAAGGCATTGGCTATGACATCCGGTTTCACCTGCATCCGGATGTCGATGCGGCGCTGGATTTGGGCGGTGCGGCGGTATCGATGGCGCTCAAAAGCGGTGAAATCTGGGTTTTCCGCCATGACGGCGTTGGAAAATTGTCCGTCGAGCCAAGCGTTTACCTTGAAAAAGGGCGTTTGAAGCCACGCGCGACAAAACAGATCGTTCTATCCGGGCGCGCAATGGAGTATGCGACGCGCACCCGATGGACTCTGAGCAAGGCACAGGACACAGCCTATGCCGTGCGCGATACGCATCGGGACGAGCCCGAGTTAGACTGACGCCAAAAGGACCTTTGGACCCATGACCGATCTTCACCCCGTGCGCCGCGCGTTGCTTTCCGTATCCGACAAAACCGGGCTGATCGAGCTGGGCAAGGCGCTGGCCGAGCGCGGGGTCGAACTGCTGTCGACCGGCGGCACGGCCAAGGCGCTGCGCGATGCAGGGCTTGCGGTGAAGGATGTCAGCGAGATCACCGGCTTCCCCGAGATGATGGATGGTCGGGTCAAGACCCTGCACCCGATGGTGCATGGCGGGCTGCTGGCCCTGCGCGACAACGACACCCATGTTGCAGCCATGAACGAACACGGCATCGGTGCAATCGATCTGTTGGTTGTGAACCTGTATCCGTTTGAAGCAACCGTGGCCAAAGGCGCAGGTTACGATGAGTGCGTCGAGAATATCGACATCGGCGGTCCGGCGATGATCCGCGCGGCGGCCAAGAACCATGCGTTCGTAAATGTGGTCGTGGATGTTGAAGATTACGAAAAACTGCTGGGCGATATGGATCAGCACGACGGCGCGACCTGTCCGAAATTTCGCCGCAAGCTGGCGCAGAAAGCCTATGCCCGTACGGCTGCCTATGACACGGCAGTGTCCAACTGGCTGGCCGATGCGCTGGAGCTTGAAGCCCCGAAGCGCCGCGCCTTTGCCGGTGAATTGAAACAGACCTTACGCTATGGCGAGAACAGCCATCAGCAGGCTGCGTTCTACACCGACGGCACCAATCGGCCCGGTGTGGCGACCGCGATCCAGCATCAGGGCAAGGAACTGAGTTACAACAACATCAATGACACGGATGCGGCCTTTGAACTGGTGGCCGAGTTTGACCCCACCGAGGGCGCCGCCTGTGCCATCATCAAGCACGCCAACCCCTGTGGCGTGGCCAGGGGTGCAACCCTGCTTCAGGCCTACAAGGCTGCCTTCGACTGCGACCGCACCTCGGCCTTTGGCGGGATCGTGGCGTTGAATCAGCCCCTGGACGCCGAAACCGCGCAGGAGATCACCGGGATTTTCACCGAAGTCGTGATCGCTCCGGGCGCATCGGATGAGGCCAAGGCAGTCTTTGCCGCCAAGAAAAACCTGCGCCTGCTGACAACCGAAGCTCTGCCGGATGTGACCGCCGGTGGGAAAACCGTGCGTCAGGTGGCCGGCGGGTTGCTGGTGCAGGACAAGGATAACGGCTTTGTCGGCTTGGATGATCTGAAAGTCGTGACCAAGAAGGCCCCGACCGACGAACAGATGCGTGACCTTTTGTTTGCCTGGAAAGTGGCAAAGCACGTCAAGTCCAACGCCATCGTCTATGTCAAAGACGGTGCCACGGTGGGCGTCGGCGCGGGCCAGATGAGCCGTGTGGACTCGGCCCTGATCGCCGCTAAGAAAGCCGAACGCATGGCTGATGCGCTGGGCTTGGCCCAACCGCTGACCATCGGTTCGGCCGTTGCGTCGGACGCGTTTTTCCCCTTCCCTGACGGCCTGATGGAAGCGGCCGAGGCAGGCGCAACCTGTGTGATCCAACCAGGTGGGTCCATGCGGGATGACGAAGTCATCGCCGCTGCGGATGAGGCCGGCCTGGCCATGGTCTTCACCGGCATGCGCCATTTCCGTCACTGATGCGGTCAAGCCTGCTTCTCTGGGCGGCGCTGACCGCCTTTGCGATCGACCAGATCAGCAAATATCTGGTCGTTCATGTCATGCGCGTGGCCGATCAGCCCGGCGGTATTGATGTTGTGCCGCCGCTGCTGGTGTTCAAATACGGCGAGAACCGGGGCATCAATTTCGGCCTCTTCCAAGGAAATTCGGAGGCTGCGCGCTGGATTCTGATCGGTATTTCCGTGGCGATCTGTGTTGGCGTGCTTGTCTGGCTCGGCCGTGCAGCCCATTCGGGTCTGATGCTGTTTTGTGGCGGCCTGCTGATCGGCGGTGCGCTGGCGAATGTGGTGGATCGGGTTCTTTACGGCTTTGTTCTGGATTTCCTGAACATGTCCTGTTGCGGCATCAACAATCCGTTTGTTTTCAACCTCGCAGATGTCTTCATATTTGCAGGAGCCATCGGGCTGGTGCTGTTTGACGGCAAAAAGGCCTCGTGACGCGCGGAATGATATGCGATAAAAGCGCCTGAAACAGGCTGGAGACACCAATGCGGATGCCGCGCGCCCTATTTGTTTTGATTGTTGCCGCTGCGGTTGCGGCGTGTTCGAATCCCGGTCTGCGGGATCTGGAGGCTCCGGGCCCGGGGCCGGATGAGTTTTCGGTGCTGCCGGTCAAGCCGCTGACCCAACCTCAGGACTATGCTTTCTTGCCTGCACCCACGCCGGGTGGCGCGAATCTGACGGATCCGAACCCAAATGCCGATGCGGTGGCTGCGCTGGGCGGCAATGCTGCTGCGCTGAACCCGAACGCGGCTGTGCCATCCTCGGATGCAGCGCTTGTCACGGCCTCCAGCCGCTATGGTGTTTCCCCCGATGCGCGGCAGGTGGTCGAGGCTGATGACGCCGCGTTCCGCAAACGCCGGGGGCGCTGGACCGGCCTGCGTCTGTTCCCGGTCGACCGCTATGGGCAAGTTTACGAAAAACAATCGATCGATCCGTTCGCGGAAACAGAAGCCGCCCGTCGGGCCGGCATCGAAACTCCTTCTTCGCCGCCGGGTGAATAATTCTTAACTTTCCGTCATCGGGCTTGAACCCGGGCCGCGTCACCGTAGTTTGAATACCAGAAACGAAACGGAGGATGCCCTATGGTTCGGGCCCTGGCCTTGTCGGCTGCCCTGATCGCTGCCGCCCCGGTATTTGCCGAGGATGGGAAAGAAGCGGTTACCACATTCACATTGGACAACGGCATGGATGTCGTCGTGGTCGAAGACCACCGTGCCCCGGTCGTGCAGCATATGGTCTGGTACCGGGCCGGATCCGCTGATGAGCCGATCGGATCATCCGGCGTGGCGCATTTCCTGGAACACCTGCTGTTCAAAGGCACCGACACGCTGGCCCCGGGAGAGTTCTCTGCCACCGTCGCTGCCAATGGAGGTAACGACAACGCCTTCACTTCGTATGACTATACAGCCTATTTTCAGCGTGTCGCCGCCGACAGGCTAGAGCTGATGATGCGGATGGAATCCGACCGGATGCGGAACCTTCGGCTGAGCGAAGAGGACATTCTGACCGAACGGGACGTGATTCTCGAGGAACGCAACCAGCGCACCGAAAACAACCCGCGCGCCCTGTTCGGCGAACAGATGAGTGCGGCCCAGTATCTGAACCACCGCTACGGCGTGCCGATCATCGGCTGGATGCACGAGATGGAGGATCTGGACATGGAGGACGCGCTGTCGTTCTACCAGACCCATTATGCGCCCAACAACGCCATTCTGGTGGTCACAGGTGATGTCGATCCCGCTGAAGTCCGCGCGCTTGCCGATCAGTATTACGGTGTGATTCCCGCCAACCCGGACCTGCCCGAGCGGGTTCGGTCCCAAGAGCCGCCGCAAACGGCCGAACGTCGCCTGACCTTCAAGGACCCGCGCGTCGCCCAGCCTTACGTTCAGCGCAGCTATCTGGCCCCGGAACGCGATCCGGGCGAACAGGAAAAAGCGGCGGCTCTGTTTCTGCTGGCCGAGTTGCTGGGCGGCAGCACGACGTCTTACCTGAACGAAAAGTTGCAGTTTGATCAGCGAAAGGCCGTCTATGCCGGTGCGTTCTATCGCGGTGTTTCGCTGGATGACACGACCTTTGATCTGATCGTCGTTCCGGCCGAGGGTGTTTCCCTGCAAGAGGCTGAAGACGCCATGGACCAGGCCGTGGCCGACTTCATCGCCGAAGGTGTGAACGAAGACGATCTTGAGCGCATCAAGATGCAGCTGCGCGCCGCCCAGACCTATGCGCGCGACAACGTGGACGGCATCGGCAACCGCTATGGCCGGGCCCTGACCAGCGGCCTGACGGTCGAAGATGTTCAGGCCTGGCCCGACATCCTTCAGGCCGTGACCGGGGATGAGATCATCGCCGCGGCCCGCGAAGTTCTGCAACCCGAGGCGTCGGTCACCGGTTGGCTGATGCGCGATGACGAGGTGACGCAATGAAACGGTTTGTTGCAACGCTGATTGCCTGCCTGGTCGCCCTGCCGGCTTTGGCCGAGATCGAGATCGAAGAAGTGACCTCGCCCGGCGGCATCAAAGCCTGGCTGGTCGAGGACCATTCCATCTCATTCACCGCGCTGGAGTTACGCTTCCGTGGTGGTACGTCGCTGGACGACCCTGACAAACGCGGCGCGGTCAACTTGATGAGCGGGCTGATCGAAGAAGGCGCGGGCGACATGGATGCGCGGACCTATGCCCGCGAGCTGGAAGCTCTGGCGGCTTCGTTCCGATACAATGCTGGCGACGATTCAGTTTCGATTTCCGCGCGTTTTCTGTCCGAAAACCGGGATGAAGTGGTCGATTTGCTGCGCACGACGATCCACGAACCGCGTTTTGATCAGGATGCGGTTGACCGGGTGCGCGCGCAGGTTCTGTCGGGCCTGCGCTCGGACCAGACTGACCCGAACGAAATCGCAGGCCTCACCTTTGCGCAGATGGCCTACGGCGATCACCCCTATGGATCCGAAGGGAAAGGCACCATCGAAAGTGTCTCGGCCCTGACCCGCGATGACGTGGTCGCGGCTTACGAAGGCGTGTTCGCCAAGGATCGTCTGTACGTGGGGGCCGTCGGCGATATCACGGCAGAGGAGCTGGGTATCCTGCTTGATACCCTGCTTGGCGACTTGCCGGACACCGGCAAGCCCATCCCGGGCAAGGCCGAGGTGAACATTCCCGGCGGCGTCAGCGTTGTCGAATTCGACACACCTCAGTCCGTGGCCTTGTTCGGTCAGGCCGGGATTGATCGGGATGACCCGGATTTCTTTGCGGCCTTTGTTCTGAACCATATTCTTGGCGGCGGCGGGTTTGAGAGCCGGCTGATGCAGGAGGTGCGCGAAAAGCGTGGCCTGACCTATGGGGTCGGGACCTATTTGGTGCCCAAGGATCTGGCTTCGGTCTATCTTGGGTCCGTGTCCTCGGCCAATGACCGTATCGCCGAAGCCATCGACGTAATTCGCGATGAATGGGCGCGCGCGGCCACCGAGGGTGTGACGCAAGAGGAACTTGACGACGCCAAGACCTATCTGACCGGCGCCTATCCGCTGCGGTTCGATGGCAATGGTCAGATTGCCTCGATCATGGTCGGAATGCAGATGGAAGGCCTGCCGATTGACTATATCGCCACCCGCAATGACAAGGTGAACGCGGTGACATTGGAAGATGTGAACCGCGTTGCTGCCGAACTGCTTGACCCGGACGGTCTGCACTTTGTCGTCGTTGGCAAGCCGGTGGGCCTGGAAACAACGAACTGAACCTTTTGGGGTAAGCTGCGGCTTACCCCTTTTTCATGCTGCGCAGCATGTCTCCCATCATCTGGCCGAACTGGCCCGAGCCGCGCTGATACAACGCCCCGTCCACTGCCAGAACGGTACCGCTGATATAGCTGGCCATGTCCGAGGCCAGAAACAGGCAGGCATTGGCCACGTCTTGTGGCGTACCCCAGCGGCCCAGCGGCACGTCCCTGCGCAGCTGCTCGCCCGCGTCGGGGGTGGGGGCCAGCCGTTTCGCGCCTTCGGTGCCCTCGATGAAGCCCGGCACCACCGAGTTCACCCGGATGCCTTCCACGCCCCACTCCATCGACAGGGTACGGGTGATCTGATCGACCCCCGCCTTGGCGGCACAGACATGGGCCTGGCCCTCGTAGGGCAGATAGGATTGCGGGGCTGAGATGTTGATGATGTTGCCGCCGGGCCGTTTCAGATAGGGATAGGCGCCTTTCAGAACATGCACGGTGCCCATCAAGTCGATCTCAACCACGGTGCGGAAGGCGTTGGCCGACATCTCCGCCATCAGCGCCGGGAAGTTGCCCGCCGCCCCCGAAACCAGCACGTCGAAATCGCCGAGCGCCGCTTGGAACTGTTTCAGCCCCTCGGCGACCGCATCGGCGTCGCGCACGTCAAAGGCCGCGCCGACCGCCTCGGCCGCGCCTGCCGCCTTCAGCGCGGCGACGGTGTCATCCACCTTGTCCTGCGAGCGGCTGGCCGCGGCCAGTTTGGCGCCCGAGGCCGCGAAGGCCTCGGCGATGCCCCGGTTGATGCCACTGGTGCCACCGATGACGATGACGGTTTTTCCCGAAAAATCCATGTAGGCCTCCCTTGAAGGGGAGCCCTACTCGCCGTAGGGCACCCAGATGTTTTTCACTTCGGTCGAAGCCTGAAGGAAGCGGCGGGAATGGTCCATGCCCCAATCGAATGCCGTCGCGTTATTCACCCAGGTCCGTTTCAGGTTCCCGGCCGAGACGACCTCGATCTGCGCCGACAGGTCCGTCGATGAGAACGACCACACCGCGTCCACGTTCAGGTGCGAGGCCAGCGGTTTGGCCAGTTCCTCGTGGCTGCCGGTCAGGATGTTGACCACGCCTGCGGGCACGTCCGAGGTGTCCAGCACCTGATAGAAATCGGTGGCCGCCAGCGGATAGGGCTCGGACGCCACCAGGACCACCCGGTTGCCCATCGCGATCGCCGGCGCCATGGCCGAGACCAGACCCAGCAGCGGTGCCTCGTCCGCACAGAGCGCGCCGATCACGCCCACCGGTTCCTTCATCGCAATCGCCACGCCCCGGATCGGAACGCCATGCACCTGGCCGTCATACTTGTCGGCCCAGGCGGCGGCGGTGAACAGGCGCTGGATTGCGGCGTCGACCTCTTTCGCGCCGTCCTTGCGGCCGGTCATCGCGTCGATGCGATGCGCGAACTCGTTGGAACGGGCCGAGAGGTTCTCGCCGATATAGTACAGGATCTGCGCCCGCAGATGGCCGGTGGTCTTGGACCAGCCCTTGGCCCCCGCCGCAGCCTCGACCGCGTTGCGCACATCCTTGCGGTTGGCCTGACCTACAAGGCCCAGCAGCCCCGCCTTGCCCCAGACCGCGCGGGAATAGCCGCCATCGGGCCGCGCCTGCTTGCCACCGACATACAGTTTGGCGGTGCGGTCGATCGGGTCGACCGGGCCGCCTTCGCCCACGACGGGTTCGATCTTGGCCAGCGGCTTGGCCTTGCCCTTGGGCTTGGTATAGGCGCTCAGCCCTTCCCAGCCGCCTTCGCGGCCAAAACCGCTTTCGCGCAGGCCGCCAAAGCCCGCGGCCGCGTCGAACAGGTTGGTGGCATTGACCCAGACCACTCCCGCGACCAGCTTGGGCGCGATGTCCAGCGCAAGGTTGACGTTTTCGGTCCAGACCGTGGCCGCCAGCCCATAGCGGGTGTTGTTGGCCAGTTCGACGGCCTCGGCCGGGGTGCGGAAGGTCGACGAGACCAGAACCGGGCCGAATATCTCCTCTTGCATCAGCGGGTCCGAGGTTTCGAGCCCGGTGATCAGCGTCGGGGGGTAGTAGCAGCCATTTGCGGGCAATTCGCAGGCAGCCTGATGCACATGACCCACCGTATTGCTGTCGACCATGGAAGTGATCGTCTGCAACTGAACCGGATCCACCACGGCACCTACGTCGATGCATTTGTCCAGCGGGTTGCCGATGCGCAGCGTGTCCACGCGGGCGCGCAGCTTGGCATAGAACCGTTCGGCGATGCCTTCCTGCACCAACAGGCGCGAGCCCGCGCAGCAGACCTGGCCCTGGTTGAACCAGATCGCATCGACCAGACCTTCGATGGCTGAATCGATGTCGGCGTCATCAAAGACGATATAGGGCGACTTGCCGCCCAGCTCGAGCGTCAGGGCCTTGCCAGACCCGGCGGTGGCCTCGCGGATGCGGCGGCCCACTACGGTCGAGCCGGTAAAGGCGATCTTGTCCACGTCCGAGGCCACGATCATCTCACCCACTGCACCGTCGCCGGTGACGATGTTGACCACGCCCTTGGGCAGACCGGCCTGCATGCAGATATCGGCAAACAGCAGCGCCGTCAGCGAGGTGTATTCGGCGGGCTTCAGAACCACCGTGTTGCCCATGGCCAGCGCCGGGGCCACCTTCCACGCCAGCATCAGCAGCGGGAAGTTCCACGGGATGATCTGGCCGCAGACCCCCAGCGCCTGTGCGTCGGGCAGCTCGGTTTCCATCAGCTGGGCCATGCCCGCGTGATAGTAGAAATGCCGCTGCACCAGCGGAATGTCGATGTCGCGCGATTCCCGGATCGGCTTGCCGTTGTCCAGCGTTTCCAGCACCGCGAACAGGCGGGCATGCTTCTGGATCAGCCGCGCGATGGCATAGAGGTATCGGGCGCGGGCGGGGCCGCCCAGCTTTTCCCATTTGGGCTGGGCCTTGCGGGCGGCGGCAACGGCGGCGTCCACATCGGCCTGTGTGGCTTGGGTCAGCTTGGCCAGAACCTCGCCCGTGGCCGGGTTGCGGCTTTCAAACCCCTTGCCCGGCTTGGTGAAGGCCCCGTCGATGAAATGGCCAAACGTGTCGCCCTGATCGACCAGCCATGCCAGGGCCTCGGCGGCGCTTTCCGGGGCGGGTCCGTATTCCATGGTCTCGAAAATCTCTTTGACTGTCATTGTTGATCCTTAGTCGTTTTCCGCACGGCCTTGTTCGCACCAGAACTTCGTCTTTACGCCTGGTTGGTTTTGGAAAAGCTCAGCAGCTAGTTGACAGTTTTCCAAGTTGTAGTCGCCGCCATTCGATGTGTCGAATGTGGCGATGTGAACTTTGGAAACTCCTTCGACGAGTGACGTTCTGTATAGCGAGTAAGTGCCTTCCGTTGCGAAAGCAGAGCTAGCCAGAGTGACTGCAATCGAAAAAGTAACGATGAGCTTCATACATCACCCCATAGAATGCCGGTAGCCGGCCGAGTATGCCCCGGTGACGAAATGTTCCAACTGCCGCTCGATATCGCCCAGCAGGGACGAAGCGCCGAACCGGAACAGGTCGGGTTGCAGCCAGCGGTCGCCCAGCTCGTCCTTGATCAGAGACAGGTAGACCAGCGCGTCCTTGGCCTTGGAAATCCCGCCCGCGGGCTTGTAGCCCACGCGATGGTCGGTGCGGTCATAATAGTCGCGGATGGCGCGGATCATCACCAGCGACACGGGCAGGGTGGCGTTGACGCTTTCCTTGCCGGTCGAGGTCTTGATGAAATCGGCCCCCGCCATCATGCAGACCAGCGAGGCACGCGCCACGTTGCGCAGGCTGCCCAGCTCACCCGTGGCCAGGATGGCCTTTACATGCGCCTCGCCGCAGGCGTCGCGGAACGCCTTCATCTCGTCATACAGCGCCTGCCAGTCGCCTTTCAGCACATGGCGGCGCGAGATCACGATATCGATCTCTTCGGCCCCGGCCTTCACGCTTTCCTCGATCTCGGCCACGCGCAGGTGAAAGGGCGACAGGCCCGCCGGAAAGCCGGTGGAGACAGCCGCGACCGGAATGCCGGTGCCTTTCAGCGCATCCACAGCCGTTTCAATCATGTCGTGATAGACACAGACCGCGCCGGTGGTGATCGGCGGCATGTCCAGCGCTTTCAGCAGGTCAGGCGACACGGGCTGGCGGGCCTTGGCGCACAGGCGGCGTACGCGGCCCTCGGTGTCATCGCCCGACAGGGTGGTCAGGTCGATCATGGTGATCGCCTTCAGCAGCCAGGCGGCCTGATGCTCTTTCTTGACCGACCGGCGCCCGGGCAGGGTCGAAGCCCGGCGTTCGATGGCCGAGGTGTTGGCCTGCACGGCGCGCACCCAGTCCAGGTCCAGATCCATGCCGGGATTCCGGGCTTCGGTCACTTGCGGCAGATGCGCGGTGCGCACGGGGCTTTCTGAGCTCTGCGTATCCATTGTCACGTCCTTTGGGAGGTTTGCGACAAAATTCGCACGGGAGACCGGGGAATGGAAGATGCAGGCGGGCAATGTTTGGATAATTTTTGACCAAATGGACAAAATGTAACCGCTTTCTTGCGAATAATTCGCATTAGCGTTGACTTACTTGCGAATGGTTCTCATATTCAGTTCGTACGAGAAGCAAAAACTGAGGTAGAAGATGATTCGCCGGAATTTTCTTGCGGTATTGGCGCTGGCCTTTTCCCTGCCGGTCACGGCCTGGGCCGATGCACCCCTCAAGGTTGTGGCCACGACGGGCATGATTGCTGACGCGGCACGTCAGGTCGGTGGTGATCAGGTAGACGTCAAGGGGCTGATGGGGCCGGGCGTCGACCCGCATGCCTATCGTCAGACCCGCAGCGATATCGTGGCGATGACGCGTGCGGATCTGATCCTGTGGCATGGTTTGTACCTCGAAGCGCAGATGGAAGATTTCTTCCATGACCTTGAACGCAAGCGAACCGTGGTTGCAGTTGCCGAAGGTATCGACACGTCGAAGCTGCGCGCGCATGACGATTACGCCGACAAATATGATCCGCATGTTTGGATGACGCCCGAATTGTGGCGGGAAGTGGTGCTTGAAGTGCAGGCAGCCCTCACCGAGGTGCGTCCTGAAGCGGCCGAGGTTTTTGCAGCGAATGCGCAGGCACACCTGGCAGATATCGATCGTCTGACAGCCTATGCAGATCAAGTTCTGGCGTCCGTTCCGGACAACAACAAGGTTCTAGTAACCGCCCATGATGCCTTTGGTTATTTTGGTGAAAGTTTCGGGTTCGAGGTTCTGGGAATTCAGGGCATCTCGACCCAGTCCGAGGCGGGACTGAACCGGATAGGCGAATTGGTCGATCTGCTGGTTGACCGCAAGATCACGGCTGTTTTCGTCGAAAGCTCGGTCTCGGATCGTTCGATCCGCGCGCTGATCGAGGGCGCGGCCGCCAAGGGTCATGAGGTGCACGTGGGGGGCGAGTTGTTCTCGGACGCCATGGGTGAAGAAGGAACCTATGAAGGCACCTATCTTGGTATGCTGGACCATAACATCACGGTCATTGCCAGTGCTTTGGGTGGCGATGTGCCAGATCGTGGCATGGATGGAAAACTGTCGGCGGGGTTTTGATCGATGCTGGGCCTGATCAGCAATGAAGGCGTAACCGTCGGTGAGACGGGGTTGGCCGACAGCCCCCTTGCCCTGCGCGGCCTGACGGTTTCCTACGGGCAGAAACCTGCGGTGTTTTCAGTCGACATGACCGTACAGCCCGGGGCGATGACCGCGATCATCGGGCCGAACGGGGCCGGGAAATCCACATTGCTCAAGGCGGCGCTTGGCATCGTTTCCCCTTTGTCAGGTCAAGTGACCGTGTTTGACCAGCCATTGGACACGCAGCGCGCGCGCATTGCCTATGTTCCTCAGCGTGCCAGCGTGGATTGGGATTTTCCCACGCGCGTCATCGACGTGGTTCTGATGGGCCTGTCGCGCGAACTTGGCTTGCTGGGCCGTGTGCGTGCCCGCCACAAGGCGTGCGCGATAGATTGTTTGCACCGCGTGGGAATGCGGGATTTCGCGGATCGCCAGATCGGGCAGCTGTCCGGCGGGCAGCAACAACGTGTCTTTCTGGCGCGCGCGCTGGCGCAGGGCGCGGATCTGTATCTTCTGGACGAACCTTTTGCAGGCGTCGATGCCGCCACCGAGAAAGCCATCATCTCGGTGCTGAAATCCCTGAAAGAGGCGGGCAAGACGGTTGTCGTAGTGCATCACGACCTTGCGACCGTGACCGATTATTTCGACCATGTCTTCCTGATCAACACCCGCAAGGTCGCCGAGGGACCAGTGGCCGAGGCCTTCACGGCGGAAACGTTGCAATCAGCATATGGCGGTCGACTGGCAACCGCGCAGATCGATCAGATATCGCGCGCGCTGGGGTAACGCATGCTTTGGGATGCTCTGACCCTGCAACTTGGTTATAACGCCACGCTGGTCGCCATCGGTGCAACCTTGCTGGGTGTGTCTGCCGGTGTGACGGGGACGTTTCTGTTTCTGCGCAAGCGCGCCTTGGTCAGTGACGCAATCAGCCACGCAACCCTGCCGGGCGTCTGTCTGGCTTTCATGGTATTGGTCGCACTGGGAGGAGACGGGCGCAACCTGCTGGGCCTGTTGGCAGGATCGGCCGTCTCGGCCTGGATCGGCCTTCTCTGCATGAACTGGCTGACGCGTCACACGCGTTTGGCCGAAGATGCCGCCATCGGAGCGGTCCTGTCGGTCTTCTTCGGCTTTGGCATCGTGTTGCTGACGGTCATACAGACGATGGGCGTAGGCCGTCAGGCCGGGCTGGAAGGCTTCCTTTTGGGGTCCACTGCCGGGATGCTCTGGGCTGATGCGATGATCATTGCGGTCGGCGGCGCTGCGACGCTGCTGCTGGTCATGATCATTCGTCGCCCGATGATTCTTGTGGCCTTCGATCCTGAATATGCTGCGGCCCGCGGTTTGCCGGTGCACAGGATTGATCTGGCCATGATGGGTTTGGTCATGGCCGTGACCGTGGTTGGCCTGAAAATCGTGGGTCTGATTCTGATCGTGGCTTTGCTGATCATTCCCGCCGTGACCGCGCGGTTCTGGTCCGAACGCTCGGACCATGTGGTTCTGCTTGCGGGATTGGCCGGCGGGTTGGCGGGGTACATTGGCGCGGCCATTTCGGCCTCGGCGCCAAACCTTCCGACGGGGCCGATTATCGTTCTGGTCAGCTTTGCCTTTTTTGTCGTGTCTTTGTTTCTGGCGCCGATACGTGGCGTTTTGGCGGCGGTGCTGCGCCATTTGCGCTTTCAGCGTCGGGTGCATATTCGTCAGGGTCTCTTGGCCTTGGCGCAGGGGCAAAAGATCTATGAGCCCCTGACCCTGCGCTTGCTGCGCCGCGCTGGGCTGGTGCGCGCGGACGGCGTTGCGACCGACATCGGCAAAGCCCGCGCGGCCAAGGCGCTGCGGGATGAAAAGCGCTGGGAAATCGTGCGCGCAGATCAGGCGCATGAGGCAACAGCCGCGCTATATGATGGGTTGCGGGATATCGAAACCGTCCTGACCCGCGATCAGATCGCCGAGATAGACCGCCGCATCGGCGGGCCAATGGGGGTGCCGGTATGAGTGGTGAAGAATTTGTCCCCCTGTCTCTGACGCCGTTGTTGATCGGTACATTCGCGGCCATTGCCTGCGCGTTGCCCGGCAATTTTCTGGTGTTGCGCAAACAGGCATTGATCGGAGACGCGATCAGCCATGTGGTGCTGCCGGGAATCGTCGTGGCGTTTCTGATCACAGGGACGATATCGACCTGGCCGATGATGCTGGGCGCGGCAGGCGCTGCCGTTGTGGCCGTGGTGCTGATCGAAGCCATTCGCCGATTGGGTCAGATTGAACCCGGGGCCGCCATGGGCGTGGTTTTTACCACCATGTTCGCTGTGGGCGTCCTGCTGCTTGAGCAGACGGATACGTCAACGGTGCATCTGGATGTGGAACATGCGCTTTACGGCAATCTCGAAAGCCTGATCTGGCTGGACGCCACCGGATGGTCGTCCTTGCTGGACGCAGAGGCGCTGTCCGGATTGCCCCCGGAATTACCCCGCATTGCGCTGACACTGGTCGGTGTGTCTTTGTTTACATGGCTGTTCTGGCGGCCGCTGAAGATCTCTACCTTCGACGAGGGCTTTGCCCGGACCGTTGGCATTCGCACCGGCGTTCTGGGCATGGCACTGGTCATCACCGCGGCAATTGCGGCGGTGGCGGCTTTTGACGCGGTGGGCTCGATCATCGTGATCGCCATGTTCATCTGCCCGCCCGCTGCGGCGCGGATGTTGACCAACCGACTGGAAGCGCAGATTGCCTGGAGCGTTGTGTTCGCCATAGCCGCGGCAGTGTCGGGCTATGTGCTGGCAGGTTATGGCCCGCTGTGGCTGGGCGGCGCGGATGCCGTCAGCGCGGCGGGCATGATCGCCACGATGTCAGGCTTGATTCTCGCTGCGGCAGCGATGTTCGGACCCTGCCGGGCCAGGATCGGCGTACGCACATCTGGCTGATCAGGCATTTTCCCGCCACACTTGCCCGCACGTCATCGGCCAATCTCTGCCAAGAAACTGAGCGGGAGAATCTTAAGCAGATTTTCCGACACGTGCATGATACATCCTGCCCCATTGATTAGCTGAAACACACCACTCACTTGGCACGTCCGGGTGATCCGGAATGAATTCTCGTTCGCGGACACCCGGGCGCCCCCTCTCTTCCAAAAAGTGCGGTTCAAACCGGTGGCAGAATCGTGCGCGGTTATGCTAGGTATAGGGGTATGGCGCAGGTAAACCCCAATATCGGCGAAAAACGCCCCGTGATTAAGCAGCTCGACGATGCCGCAATCAACCGCATCGCGGCTGGTGAGGTGGTGGAACGACCGGCCTCGGCGGTCAAGGAACTGGTCGAGAATGCAATCGATGCCGGGGCCACGCGGATCGCAATCGATGTCGCAGATGGCGGCAAGACCCTGATCCGGGTCACGGATGATGGCTGCGGTATCGCGGCGGAAGATCTGCCGCTGGCCCTGTCCCGCCATGCCACGTCAAAGATTGACGGTTCGGACCTGCTGAACATCCACACTTTCGGCTTTCGGGGCGAGGCGCTGCCATCCTTGGGCGCCGTTGGGCGTCTGACCATAACCAGCCGCGTTCCCGGTGCGGATGCGGCGCAGGTGCACGTCGCGGGTGGCAAGATGGATGCGGTCAAACCCGCCGCCCTGCGCGCGGGGACTGTGGTCGAACTGCGCGATCTGTTCTACGCCACGCCAGCCCGCCTGAAATTCATGCGCACGGACCGGGCCGAGGCACAGGCGATCACCGACATAGTGAAACGGCTGGCCATGGCCGAACCTTCCGTGACCTTCACCCTGCGCGATGTGTCCGGTGGCGGCGAGGGTCGCGTGACCTTTCGCGCGGATCGCGAAAACGGAGATCTGTTTGATGCGCTCCACGCCCGACTGGCCCGCGTGATCGGGCGCGAATTTGCGGAAAACTCCTTGCAGATTGATGCCACGCGTGAGGGCATCCGGCTCTATGGCTATGCTGCCCTGCCGACCTATTCCCGGGGCGCTGCGGTGGCACAGTACCTTTTCGTCAACGGACGTCCTGTGCGCGACAAGATGCTGACTGGCGCGCTGCGGGCGGCCTATTTCGACTTCCTGAGCCGGGATCGCCACCCGGCGGCAGCTCTGTTCATCGACTGCGACCCCACGCTGGTTGACGTGAACGTCCACCCTGCGAAATCCGAGGTTCGGTTCCGGGATCCCGGTGTCGCGCGGGGGCTGATCGTGTCCAGCCTGCGCCATGCTTTGGCCGAGGCCGGGCACAGGGCGTCCTCGACCGTTGCCAATGCGACGCTGGGCGCAATGCGACCGGAACCCGCACAGCCTGCTCCGGCGCGGGTTTATCAGATGGATCGCCCGTCCTCTGCCGCGCGCACGGCGGCGTATTGCGCACAGGCACCGGGATTTGCGGAACTGGCCAATGACTACAGCGGCAGCTTTGTCGAGCCGACCCCGGTTGCACAGGTCGCCGAGGTGCAGGAGCCTCAGGCGCAGGATCTGCCGCTTGGTGCTGCTCGCGGGCAGGTGCACGAGAATTACATCATAGCCCAGACCGCCGATGGCATGGTGATCGTAGATCAGCATGCTGCACATGAACGGCTGGTTTATGAAAAGCTGAAAACGCAGATGGCCGAGAATGGCGTCGCGGCGCAGGCCCTGCTGATTCCGGAAATCGTGGAATTGTCGGAAGGGGATTGCGCCCGCCTGATGGCCGTCGCAGATGACTTGACGCGCCTTGGCCTGACCATCGAACCTTTCGGCGGAAGCGCCATTGCCGTACGCGAAACCCCCGCCATTCTGGGCGAAGTCGATGCGCGCGCGATGATCCTCGATATCCTGGATGAACTTGCTGATCAGGGCGAAAGCCAGATGGTGCAGTCAAGGATCGAGGCGATCCTCAGCCGGGTGGCCTGCCATGGGTCGATCCGATCCGGTCGTCGGATGCGCGCCGAAGAGATGAATGCCCTGCTGCGCGAGATGGAGGCGACGCCGCATTCCGGCCAGTGCAACCATGGGCGGCCCACCTATGTGGAACTGAAACTCAGCGACATCGAACGCCTGTTCGGGCGCAGTTGATCCTGCGGCCCGGCGGGGCTATGAAGAATAAAACAAGAACACGCGAGTTATGATGATCGAGATTGCAGGCACCCAATATGCATTGAATGACCCTGTCATACTGGTCGGGGGTGGCGTGGTGGCGTTGATTCTGCTGCTGCTGTTTCTGTCGTTGCGGGCGGCCAACCGCTCGGCCCGGATGGCGGAACCTTTGGCGCGGCAGATGGCGCATCTGGGTCAGCATGTTCAGCAACTGGGCCAGGGGCAGGAACAGTTGCGCGGCGGTCTTCAGCATGTCTCGGACACTCAGGCCAACGCGCAGATGCAGGTGATTCAGACGGTCGAGGCGCGTTTGGCTTCGGTCCAGCAACAGATGAATGACCGGCTGGCGGATAATGCGATGAAATCGGCGCGCGCGCTGGCCGAGATGCAGGAACGGATGAAAGAAACGTTGCATGGCTCGTCGAAACAGACGGCGACCTCGCTGACCCAACTGCAGGAACGCCTGGCCGCCATCGACAAGGCGCAGGACAATATCACCAAACTGTCAGGCGATGTGCTGTCTTTGCAGGATATCCTGTCAAACAAGCAAAGGCGCGGGATGTTCGGTGAAATCCAGCTGAACGATATCGTGTCCAAGGCGCTGCCCGCTGACAGTTATTCGTTGCAGGCCACGTTGTCGAACGGCAGGCGGGCGGATTGCCTGATTCACTTGCCGAACCCGCCGGGACCGATCGTGATCGACGCAAAGTTCCCGTTGGAGGATTTCGAGGCGCTGGCCGCTGCGCAGACGAAGGCGGATGTCGAGAGATGCCTGCGGGCCTTCGGCGCTGCGGTGAAAGTGCATATCAAGGCGATTTCCGAAAAGTACATCCTGGACGGGGAAACTGCGGACGGCGCCTTGATGTTCGTACCTTCCGAGGCGATTTACGCCGAGCTGCACGCGCGTCTGCCCGACGTCGTGCGTGAAGGGTTCGCCGCGCGGGTCTGGATCGTGTCCCCGACGACGTGCATGGCCACGTTGAATACCATGCGGGCTATCCTGAAAGACGCGCGTATGCGCGAACAGGCCGGAGCGATCCGCAAAGAGTTGGGGTTGCTGCACAAGGATGTGGACCGCCTGGGTGATCGCGTCTCGAACCTGGATCGTCATTTCGGGCAGGCGGCCAAGGATATCTCGGAAATCAAGATCAGCGCCGAAAAGGCTGGCCGACGTGCGCAGCGTTTGGACAATTTCGACTTTGAAGAAATCGAGACCAAGGCCGAAAACGGCGTTGTACCCCTTGCTCGACACGAAGGTTGAAATCTACTGGATGGACAGATCCAAGTTGTACCCCACGGTTTTTCCGGTATCCCTGTCATTGCCCATCAGATAGACGCGGATCGTATAGTCTCCATCGTCGGGCAAGGTGATCCGGGCCGTATTGCCGTCAATCGACCCGTTATAGATCGCCACACCGTCGCTGCCCGGCGGCAGGATGTTGAAATAGATCACGCCGTTACCATTGGTGTCGCTAACCTGAAGATCGGCAAACATCTCCTGTCCGGCTTTGGCGCCCAGCGAATAGTCGAAGTACTCATCTCCTGAGATGGTTCCGCTGACCATGGTGCCAAAATTGCCGGGCTGAAACTGAACCTCGGCCGACATTTGGGCTGATGCGACGGGCGCGATTTCAACGAGAAGGACGCACACAGCAAGTCTTGCGAACATAATCATTCCCGTCAAAACACGCCGTACGCGGCGCTCGCGGGCAAATTCAGATGCGCAGGAAGGGTTGGAACAGGCGTGGCATCAACTTGGTGAATTTCAACGGTGCATCCGTAACCGCCAGACAAATACAATCTTCCGAAATGTCCGCCACAGGCGTGTGTTCCAAATCCTCGTCCGCGATCTCGACGTCGCCACGGGCGAAGCGATCCACTTCGTCCGAGAATGCGCCCTGAAGCACCATCGTCAATTCTATACCGTTGTGGCTGTGATCTGGTACAGCCGTTCCGGCTGGAATGAACAGCAACCGGGCCGAGGCCTCGCTTGTGGTTGGAAGAATGGCCTGTTTCACACCCATGCCGATCGGTTTCCATCGGATATCTGAAACCGTACCGCCGACATAATCCTGCAACGGGGCCGGCAATACCGAGCAGTTCGGACGCGCCGGTTTGGACGCTGGCGCACCTTTGGAGATCAACGCCATAGTCGCGGCCAGAGATTTGTCACTCATGGCGATGGATTCAGTCTGTTCCTCCAGAACATGCCCACCCACGGCGTCGTAACTTTCCGCCCGCGCACGGCAATGGTCGCACAGCGACAGATGCGTCGCGACCATCAGGTCGAATGCCTCGGGCAGACTGCCTGCGGCATATGCCATCAGCAGGTCATCTGTCAGGTGATGTTTGATCGATTTACTCATCGTACTCATCTCAGTTCATTGCATGGCGCAAGCGGTCCAGCGCCAGCCTGATTCGTGATTTGATCGTTCCCAGGGGCAACCCGGTCTGAGACGCAATTTCCCGATGACTCAGATCACCGAAATACGCCTTTTCGATCAGCTCTCTCTGCGCGTCTGGCAACGCTGTCAAAGCGTCGCGAAGCTGCGCGGTTTCTTGTTGCAGCGCGATGACATCGTCCTGCTCAGGCTCGGCCTCGGGACCCCACCACAATTCTTCGGGTTCGGGGCGGCGTTGCTTGCGCAGAACGTCAATGCGCTTGTTCCGAGCAATCGTGAATACCCAAGTAGCCACTGTTGCCCGCGTCGGGTCGAACAGATGGGCTTTGTGCCACAAAGTCGCCATCACCTCCTGCGCACACTCCTCGGCCATCGTGGCGTCTGATCCTGACTTCATCAGGAACGCCTTGATTCGTGGCGCGAAGTGCTGGAACAGCTCGGCAAATGCCGCCTGATCCTGCGCGTCGCGGATGCGCCTGACGTGATCCACCCATTCGGTTCTTGTCTCGCGCCTGCCGTTACTTCCGTTCACCCGTCTACCCTTGATGCGTTTCTTTTCGCGCCGAGGCTGAAGGGCGGCCGGTTCAGCCGCAGGTTCGTCCAAGGTCACGGTATCGATCTCGGTAAACATAACCTCATTACGGCGCGTTCCCCAAGCCGGATCACTTTATCGGGACATTATGATCCAAATTGTGCAAATTGCCGTATCAGAATTACCAGCATCTGAAGGAAATCAGTGTAGTTCAAGGCATTTACGGGAAGGCCAGAAAGCAGCGGATGACGCAGGAAATAGACCATATCGCGGGTCATACCTATCACGGGCGCAAGGGTGCGATTGAAAACGCATTCCGATACTCGGTCGATTACATCCTGCTGGATCCCGAAGCAGAGCTGGACACCCCTTTGCTGTTTTCGGTTGATCGCGCGAATGTCACGAACTGGCGCACCAGCGATCATGGGGGAGAGCCGGGTAATGGGGAAGGGGCCCAATGGCTCCGCGCGCGATTTGATGAAATGTCGGTGCAACAACCGGCGCGTTTCAAGTTGCTGACGCAACCGCGCGTTTTGGGTCACGTTTTCAATCCCGTCAGTTTTTGGTTCTGTATTGACGACAGCGATCACCTTTATGCCGTGGTGGCCGAGGTCACCAATACCTATGGCACCCGGCACAGTTACCTGTGTCACAAACCCGATTTCTCGGTCATCGAACCGACTGACAGGGTGGTGGCGGACAAGCTGATGCACGTTTCACCGTTTCAGAAAATCGAAGGCAGCTATAAGTTCCGCTTCGACTATCGCGCGGATCGCGTCGGTGTCTGGATTGATTACGGCCGCGCTGATGGTGGGCTGATCGCGACGCTGACCGGCCCGCGGCAACCCCTGACCAACCGCGTGATTCTGTGGTCCTTGCTGCGGCGGCCATTCGGCGCCCGGCGAACCTTTGCACTGATCGTCTGGCAGGCGTTCAGGCTGTGGCTGAAAAAAGCCACCTTTCGCCCGTTTCGCAGGCAACCGGTACCGGACCAGCCGATTTCGCGTGCGCGGAACTAGGGCCGTTGTTTGCGTAAGATCAAAGACTCGGCCCTTGTTCGGTGATTGTGATGTCACGACAACCGCGAACACGAGGAGCTGATGCATGTTGGAAATATCGGCAAGAAAGGTCGCTCAGATTGCCATGATGGGGCGCGAGCTGAACCGGGCAGAAGGTGAAATGCGCGCCTTCATCGAACGTATGAGCGAAGACGAGCAAGCCGAACTGGTTGCCATCATGTGGATCGGCCGCGAAAGCTTTTTCCCCGAGGATCTGGCCGAAGCGATTGCCACTGCCAAGGCCGAGGCCTCGACCCCCTGCGCTGACTATCTGATCGGCACTCCGCACATGTCAGACCACCTCGAGAACGGTCTGGACGCGCTGGGGATATCAGCCGAGGACGTCGAAAACGATCTGATGTGACTTGCCTGCAAAGGGGCGGTTTCTGCGACGGATCGATATTCGCGTTATCTTGATCCGCCACTGAAAGGACATGTCGCGGGCCTGGATCGAAGACTGTAATCAACGCGCCGGTCCAGCCCAAACTTTCCCTCCAATACAGTCTTAACAAACCTTAATGAACCGGTTTGGCAACGTTAAGGCAGCCTTCCCAAATCTGATGTCAGGAAGACAAAGACATTGAGTTCAGGAGGAGAAAGACATGTCACATACACAAACATTCGAAGGCCGGGGTGGTCTGCTTGACGGTCTGTTGTCAAACTATGCGGAAGCAAAGGTCGAGCATTTCCGCCGCCGGATTTTTTCGAAAACCGTGCGGGATCTGGAAAAGCTTGATGACGTGCAACTGGCCGACATCGGCATCCAGCGGGATCAGATCAAAAGACGCGCATATGAAAGTGTTTATCACAACAAGCCATACCGGCAGTGATCAAGCATTCAGCGTGAACTGAGACAATCCCCAAAAGCATGTTAGCGAGGTTACCAGGATGTTCGACGTCGTACCGCCCACCAATCAACCGGCTCCGGCCGCCAGTGCGCTTTTGCTGTTCGATCGTGCCATGCGGATCCGTTCGATCAGCCCTGATATTGTCCGCGCAGCCCAGCATCTGAATGCTTTGACCGATCATCAGTTGTCCGAGCTGGGCATCAACCGCAGTGATATCGAAGATACCATCCAGCGGTATATCTGAAGGCCGGGTGAGGGAAACCCGAACGAGGACAACATGCATAAATTAAGAAAATGAAAGCCATTCCAGACAGTCTGGAATGGCTTTTTTCATTCAGGCCGTGTGATCGACGATTTGCAGATGCTGGGCCAGCTTGTCGATTTCACCCATCCATACCTGCACCAGCTTGGGATCACTGGGGGCCGCGTGAACACCGGCCGGGATGGCGCGGTTCAGTACGGCCTCGACCGCAAGTGAGACCGGAATCGACACCAGACGCGCCATTGCCGTGCCGCGCTCGTCGCCCCAGGCGTCCATGACATAGGTCTTGTGCCAGACTTCGATGCCGTCTTTCTCGGCCTTCAATCCCACGCACAACACAACACGATCAGGCTCGCCTTCGTCATAGGCGTTTTCCTCCCAGAACTGGTCCGACATCTCTTTCAGACGCGCATCCCCTTCCGGGCCGGACAGGGTTTCGATCTCGGTGAACACATCCGACCACGCGTCGGCCCAGCCGTTCAGACGCAAGGTGCCGCGGACGAATTCCTTGACCGGCCAGTGGTCCTCGAAATGGTACTGCGCCATGAAGGGGATCGAATCGCGGTTCGGGTAGACCTCGAAGCTTTCCGGTGTCGGCAGCGGGGCGATGTAGCTGCTGATCGCATCCCAGGGGCGGGCAACGTCCAGCGGCGCGTAATCGCGGATCGATTTCGACGGCGACCGCAGCGCTTTCAACACGCCCAGCGGCGACCAGCTGAATTTATAGCGGAACGGGTTGGGGTTCTTGGGAATGCCGCCGCAATAGGAAATGAAGCTCAGGTGGTTTTCCGGGTCGAACGCATCGGAGCCGCGGTAGTCGTCGATCAGGGCATGTGCCATCAGGTGATCGATGCCCGGGTCCAGCCCGACCTCGTTGACCAGTGCGACACCGGCCTCGCGCGCCTTGTCATCCAGCGCGCGCATCTCGGGCGCGATATACGAAGACGAGACGAAATTGGCCCCTTTCGAAATCGCCAGTTCCGCAAGCGGCACATGCCAGTCACCAGGCAGCATCGAGACGATTACATCGCCCTTCTCCAGTACGACGCCAAGCGCGTCGATGTCGAAGGCGCGGATGTCGTCGGTCAGGTCTCCGACCTCGGCCCTGGCCTTGTCGACGGTCCGGTTCCACACGGTGACTTTGTGGCCGCCTTCGATCAGGCGACGCAGGCCGGGAATGGCCGAGAGGCCGGTGCCACACCAATGAATGGTCATCGTTCAGAGTCCTTCAATATGCGTTTTGTAAGTTGCTTCTGCCCGACCCCAGACACCGCTGTCCAGATCGGCCAGAGTCAGCAAGGACGGCAGCAGTTGCGCGGCATAGTCTTCCGAGCTTTCGACCGGCAGCATCGACGGCAGGTTGTCGATCGCCATCACGTCCATCACGGGGTCGGTGGCCACGCGCAGGGCGGGTTCTTGCCACGTGGTGGCGCGGTCATAGACGGGCACCGGGTTGTAGTCGCTGTCCGGGTCGCAGGCCACGTCACCGATGGCGGTCAGCTTGCGCGGGGCGGTCAGCGCCTCGCGCGGGACGAAGACAGGCGTTCCGGGGCGCGCGAAGATGCAGTTCAGGAACAGATCATGGTCGAGGATTTCCGGGAAAGGCCCACCGCTGGCGGTTTCGGCCATGTCCCACTTGGTGACCGCGACGCCCATCGCCTCACACAGGTCAGCGGCGCCGGTGCCTACACGGCCCAAAGCTCCGATGACGATCGCGCGGGGGCGGGGCGCGCCGGTGGCGTCCAATTCTGCCAGAAGTTCGGCGTTCAGCGCGTCCTTGTCGGGATAGACGCCGACAGGGCCGCAGATCTCGCCCCGTTGCTGCGCCGCCCAGGTCTTGAGCGACACCGCCGCGCCCGCGTAGCCTGCCCAATAGCCGAATGCGGCGACCCGGCGACCATCCTCATCCACGAGGTATTCCAGATCATAAAGCGTGCCGCCGCCTGCCTTGAAACGTTCCAGCAGAGCCCGGCCCGAATGCTGACCCTTGAAGGCATGGCCGAACATGATGTGGCGGTGGGGCAAGGGTGTACCGTCTTCGGGCAGTTCCTTGAGGCCGAAGATGATCGCGTCCAGCGGGGCCTCGGGCCAAGAATTCTCGGGCGCGATCTCGCAGCCTGCGTCCTTGTAGCCGTCCAGTGGAATGGCGCGTGCATGGCTTTCCTCGACCGTCACGCGGATGCCGGCCGCGATCAGCGCTGCGGTACCTTCCGGTGTCAGCCCAACCCGTTCTTCGTTCGGGCGCTGTTCTGCCCGGACCCAGAGATGTGTCATCTTATTTCCTTTTGTCAGAGCATTCCGGCAGCACGCACTGCCTGAACCGAAGGGCGTGCCTCCATCGCCTCACGGAAGGCGACGATTTTGGGAAAGGCCGAAACGTCCACGCCATCGCCTTCCAGCCAGCTGCACACCACATACAGATAGGCATCGGCCAGCGAGAACGCCTCGCCCAGCACAAATGGACCACGCAGGCCGTTCGACGAGATATAATCGCAGGACGCGGTCATCGTCTGCGCGACCTTGTCTTTCATGTCTTTCCAGCTGGATTTCTTGTCGGCCCAGCGGTGCCCCCGCAGCTTGTGCGCGTGGTTCACATGCATGGTCGAGGCAAGGTAGAACATCACTTCGCGCATCCGGGCAGCCATCACCGGATCAGCCGGCACCAGCCCGGTCTCGGGGGCCTTGGCTGCAACGAATTCCAGCAGGGCTCCGGTTTCAGTCAGGATGCCGCCATCCATCACCAGCGCCGGAACGCGGCCTTTGGGGTTTATTTGCTTGTAAGCAGGTTTCGTCTGTTCGCCCCCGGCGAAGTCGAGCTTGACCGCTTCGTATTTCAGCCCGGTCTCTTCCAGTGCGATCGCGACAGCGACCGAGATGGTTCGGGGTGCATAGTAGAGCTGCATCAGGCGTCTCCGATCTGGTTACAGGTGGGTCTGCGCGAACTGCCGATCAGGGGCTTCCAGATGCGGAACGGCATTGAAAAGAACCGGGCTCAGCTGAGCACCAATCGGATGCAGACGATGCATCGACGTGTTCATGATGGCAAGGGCCACCCGTGCCATTGACGGGATATCCAACCCCATCGCCTGACGCACCACCATCGAAATCAACCCGCCCGAGGTCACGACGATTGCCGGTCCGCCCTCGGTCCCGATCTCGTGCAGCGCGTCGCGCACGCGCGTCTCGAATTCTTCGAAGGTTTCCGGCGGGTTCTCGATTTCGCCATTGGCCCAGGCCGCAAATGTTCTGGGCAGGTGTTCGACGAAACCTTCGCGGTCGGTGGGGATCGCGACGCCGTGTTGGTCCTCGAACAGTTGTGCCAGCGTGAAATACTCGATCTCGTTCAGTCGCGCGTCACGGATTGGCTCGTGCAATCCCATGCTGTCCGCTGTCTCGGCGTGGCGGGTCAGGGTGCCGCAATAGACCCGGGCATAGTGGCTGCGGGTATCACGCAGATGCGCCCCCAGCCAGCGCGCCTGCTGATGCCCCAAGTCGCTGAGCCTGTCATAGCTTGCCTCGTCCCGCGCCGTTGTGTTTGCCTGCCCGTGGCGCACCAATGTGATATGTGACATGTCGGTCCCTCTTGCGCCGAAGTCTTAGGGCAGGTTCCCCTCTGGTGCCAGAGGGGTTTCACGCCTGTCGAAAAAAACCTCGCTCCTTTACTGTTTCTGGCTATGGTTTGCCCCGAACAAACCTTCGGAGGGGTTCATGACCGTCGATCACACGCGTTTTCTGACCGACCTGCATAAGTTGCGTGAATTCGGTGCCTCGGGAGTGGGCAAAGGGGTTGTCCGCCCTGCCTATTCCGACGCGGATATCGCTGCGCGCCAGTGGCTTGCCGGACGTATGCGCGAAGCGGGCCTGACCCCACAGTTTGACCCGGTGGGAAACCTGTTCGGATTGGCGTCCGGCCCTTCGCTGCTGATGGGATCACATTCCGACAGTCAGCCCGAAGGCGGCTGGCTGGACGGCGCCCTTGGCGTCATCGCCGCGCTGGAAGTTGCACGTTCCGTCGACCGTCCCATTTCAGTTGTCAGCTTTCAGGACGAAGAGGGGCGGTTTGGCGTGACCACAGGTTCTGCTGTCTGGTCGGGCGGGTTGTCTCTGGAAAAAGCCGATGTGTTGACCGATGGGGCCGGAGTCAGCTTTGGCCAGGCCCGATCCTCCATGGCAGACTTGTCCCAGGGCTTCGTGGACCCGTCCCGTTTCGATGGCTTCATAGAGATGCATATCGAACAGGGCCCCTCTCTGGACGCGTCCGGAGATCAGATCGGAGTTGTCACGGATATCGTTGGCATCCGCGATATGTCGATCACCTTCGAAGGTCAGCAGAACCACGCCGGCACCACCCCCATGCACCTGCGCCGCGACGCATTTCAGGCCCTGTCCCTGTTCAACACCCGGCTCAATGAGAGGTTTCGCAATGTCGTCACGCCGCAGACGGTCTGGACCGTCGGGCGGGTCAACCTGCATCCAAACGCTTCGTCCATCGTGCCGGGACGGGTTCGGTTCTCGATGCAATGGCGCGATGCTGATGCAGACCGTTTGGCCCGGATGGAGGAGATCATTCGGGCGACAGCACAAGAAACCGCTGAGCAACTGGGGATGAGCTTGGATTACGGCCCCATGTTGGGGCTGGATCCCGTTGCCATGGATCCGACCTTGCGCCGCGCTCTTGAACGCGGTGCGGAACAAGTCGCGCCGGGTCGGTGGCGCAGAATGCCCTCGGGGGCCTTGCACGATGCCACCAACGTGTCTCGCCTGATGCCGGTCGCGATGCTGTTCACGCCCTCAATCGACGGAATCAGCCATGATTTTGCAGAAGATACGGCAGAGGTCGATTTGATTGCGGGGCTCGAAGTTCTGATGCGTGCCGTACGGTCCCTCTCTGTCTAAACGCCACTTTGCAACGAAAAATCCCGAAGAAGGTGGTGCATCGACAGTGAAATCCTCCCCCCGGCATCCGGCCGGGCGCCGGGGATTTCATGCGATGGAAACGAGGGTTGTTGCCTAACGGAAAATAGTTTCCTATAGGAACATTCATGATGCATGCGTCTGTATACCGCCTCTTCTTCGGATTGGTGTTTCACTAGAAACCGGGTGGAATCATTGCATTCTATGCGGCTTGGGGCAGACTGACGGTTATGCATTTTGACCTTTGGATAATCGGAAGTTGACCGGATCATGACCACACCGAAGCGCACGCCTCTCCACTCTTTGCACGTCGAGCTTGGCGGCA
>NZ_WVQX01000007.1:0-238631 GCF_013110595.1 Ruegeria sp. HKCCD6428 | reverse complement strand
GGCTCATAACCTGAAGGTCAGAGGTTCAAATCCTCTCCCCGCAACCAACTTCCAGTCAGATATCAAACACTTAGCCTCGCAACACGCGGGGCTTTTTGTGTTGGGGTAATGTCCCTTAGCGAAAAAGTGGGCATTTTCGAGGTTGGGCGTGGCAATGGGATCCAACTGTAACAAGAGAACTTCATCGCTTTCAGAAAATGATCTCATAATCGGCGCAACTATACAGAACGGGGAATCGATATGCGGTGTCGCTTCGAACCTGAAGGTTTGGTGGCACCGCATTGAAAAAGGCTTCAGAAAAAATTCTCCAAATCTGGCCTATGATCCATCTAAGTTGGCGTCTTTTACCGTGATTTCAACGGGTTCAACAATTTTGCCAGAGAGGGGCACAAATCAGATATTTCGCCTTGTATTCCCGTCGCTTGCAAGGATATACCCGTCGACGGAGACGTGGCCGAGTGGTCGAAGGCGCTCCCCTGCTAAGGGAGTAGGCGGGAAACCGTCTCGAGGGTTCGAATCCCTTCGTCTCCGCCATTTTACCTAAGCTGTTGATTTTTCATTGGAAAAATCGATGTTGTCCACTTTGGTGTGTGGTACATGCTGGACCACAGAAAGCGCGGAACACGTCAGTCAGGCAAGCGAGAGCCTGACATGCGGTATCTCACTAAACCCCGTGGCAAGGGTTACACGCTGCGCATGGTCACGCCTGAGATACTTGTTGGCACTGAAAACCCGTGGACGGGTAAACCGTTCGGCAGAGAGATAAAGCTAGGGCTAAACACCAGAACCCATGCTGAAGCCGTTCGCCTGAGAGATATTCGCTTAGGTCAGGTTCGGCAGCTTGGAGCAGATGCTCTCGCAGAAGCAGGGCGAAGGAGCGCCGGTAGGATTATTGATCTAAGCCCGGAGAGCGCTGCTGAGTGGCGAAAAATGCGGGAAGAGGCTGAAGACCCAGATGCCGTTGACTTCATTCTGACGGACGAGCTGGAGCGGGCAGAAAGGGCAGGGCAAGGCGTTAAAGCCAAACGCTTCGCTGACATGGTGTTCGAGGGGGCGCTGCCTCTGGGTGAAGCCATGGAGATGTATCTGACGGAACGCAGCGAAGGCAATCCCTACGGGTACGACCCGCTTGCTACAACTACAGCTCAGAATTTACGTTCATCGGTCAGACATCTGCGGAACTTCCTTGGAGAAAGTGCAACGCTACAGGACGTTACCTTGGCTAAAGCCGACAAGTTTAGATCAGAATACCTACCCATTGTAGGGAAGTTGAAACCGCAGACCATTGCGAAACACCTGTTCTCGCCCTCCAAGAAAACACGAAGACGAAACTGCCGATGACCAAGACAGAGCGCACCAACGCTGCCTGGCGACTGGTGTGTTCTGATTACGGGTTGTCCAAGGCCGAGACAGTCAGAGCGACGGGCGTAGGCGATGGGATGGTTGCCAACATGCGCCGTCACCGCAGAAAGTTAGACGAGGCAGGCGAGGTATTGCCTGACACGTGGTGGGCAGCGATGCAAGCGGCCAAAGGACTGGGCCCCAGATATCCTGTTTTGCATTGGATTCTGCGATTTCTCGAAAGATCGGAAAGCGGCGGCGGGGCTTGGTGTCCAGCGCGATCGAAGCCCTTTCTATCCCGAATATTCCCAATCTCCTTCAGAACAGGGCAAAAACATGTCGGAATGACCGGTCACGATCCGGTAACGGCGTCGTGCGAATCGTTGTTTCCGTCGATCGGGAGAGCAACATGCCGCAACATATCATTCCGTCTGAACCCTGGCAGGACCTGGAAAAGCCCAATCGTGGATTGAACCGGGATCAGTGTCACTCGAGCGCGCCGACTGGTGCCCGAGACAGGGCGGCCGCAGAACATAACGGCGAAGCAGACCTGTTTGCCGGGACTTGGCCCACGAGCTTTTCGAAGGGCTTGCGGCATGACGAAAATGGCATTGTCGACGTGCAGGTTTATACCGAATTTCTGGAAGAAGTGGCTGATCCTACCTGCACCGACAATCAAGGAAACAGGCTGACGCTGTTTGACACGCCAGCCTATTCCGGGCCCTTCCGCACCGCGCCATCAGAGGGTGGTGAATTTAGATGGCGTGCGTGGGAAGGGCCAATCCTGGGTCATCGGTTGGGGTTCAATGGATTGGACGCCGGCGGTTTGGGTATCGCGCCGGCGCCCAGGCTTGGGTCAGATGAATTGGCGGCAGAGATGGCCGAACTCTATGCGATGGCCTGTCTGCGAGATGTGTCCTTCGAAACCATTCGGGATGGTGCCGAGGGAACCGACAAGGTGCTTGGCGCCCTTGGCCGGTTGGAGTGGTTCCGCAAAGACGGTTTCCCAAAGGAAGCCAGCGGCGCCGAGATCGGGAAAGTACCGGCGGCGCGCCGGGTCCGAGATGGCGAAGGTCTGTCTTCGCGAACTTTGTTCCGCGGCTCGAGCCAAGGCTGTTCGGACGGGCCTTACGTGTCGCAGTTCCTTTTGCAGGGTTACGACCCGCTGACGTCAGACGCGGCGCATGTGCAAGGGCGGTGGTTGGCAAATACAACTGCGCCAAGGGCAATGCCGTTTGGTTCGTTTCGGGTTGACCAAAGAGTTGCACCACAGGCCGTTGGCGTGGACTATTTGCGGGACTGGGCCGAGTGGCTGGACGTTCAGAACGGCGCGGACGCGACCGGCGAACAAGCCTTTGAAGCCTGTGGCCCGAAGTTTATTGAAACACCTCGCGACCTTGCTACCTACGTGCATTTCGACTCGATCTATCAGGCTTTTTTCAATGCCTGCCTGTTGATGTTGGGCCGAGGTATTCAAGCAGATGACGGTCTGCCCGAAGTCTGGAGTTCCCGTGCGGAGGATAGTGGGGCCCATTGGGGCGGATCACACGCGCTGTCAATTCTGGCAGAAACCGCGACAAGGGCAATGCGGGCCGTGCGACGCCAGACCTTTCAGGTGCACAACCGCGCCCGCCCTGAAAAGCTGGGCAGCGTTGCAACCTTGGTGGCGAATGGTCATGGCGCGGTGCTTGGGGCAGCGGAACCGTTTGCCGCAGCCCATCTTGATAAATTGGAAAGCGCCGCCTGCGAAGATTTCAGTCTTGTGGAAGCCATTGCCGCCGCGCCGGCCACTAAGCGGTTCGCCCACAACGCGGTTTCTCATAAGGGGCTGCCACAAATCGATCGCAACCTGCTGTTGCCTGTTGCTTATCCCGAGGGCTCGCCAATGCAGCCGTCCTACGGGGCGGCGCATGGCGCAGTTGCCGGGGCGTGCGCGACGCTGCTCAAGGCGTTCTTTAGAACGCACGCGCTGGACGGGTCCCGGGTAACTTTGGCAGAGGCGGGTATGGAGCGCGTCTTTGTTCCGGCTCCGGGTGGAATGAAACTGGTTGAGTCCGTGCGGCCAGAGGACAGCGCAGCGAAGCTTACGCTGAATGGCGAGTTGAACAAGTTGGCTGCAAATATCGCGATCGGGCGCAATTTTGCAGGGGTACATTTCTACAGCGACTATTTCGACAGTATCCGAATGGGTGAACGCGTTGCAGTGGGCATTCTGGCCGAACAGATGGCGAATTTCCGGGGGGCCGCGAAAATGTCGCTTGAAACATTTGATGGAGATCGCCTCAACATCGTTGGCGGTCGTTCTTGCGGTAGCGAAATCCACATTGTGAACAGTACGCCCGAATTGTGGTGGACCCGTCATTTGCCTGAACAGGCGGGGTGGGCAGGATGAATGTATCAGACCCCATGACAGGTCGGTCTACATGATGCTTCCTTGTGCGTCACCGGTGGCGATCGCCCCGTCGGAATTGAAACCCTGCGGGCATCGACCTCTGACTTTCCATTCTAGTGTCTCTGAAGCCCAACGGTGTTCTTTGATGTCTGTATTCCAATCGCCGGGACTTGCTGATCAAGGCGTGAACGACGCCACCCGGTCCGCGTGGAATTCGACCATTCAGAACATATTCGACGTGCAGGGCGTCAGCCCGTTTCTGGTCATGGATCCGCGTGACATCGAGGCGGGCCAGCCTTCGAATGGGTTCAGATGGCGCGCCGATCCGCGGGAACCGCGGGACTGTCTGGGCGATGAGCTGGCGGCGCGCGTGTGTGACCAAGGCTGGCCCGGCAGGGTTGAGCTGCACAATGAATATCTTGAATACACGTTGGTAATGCGACCCGATACCAGTGGCAGACTGCGCCCGAAGCGATTTGTGGCCACTACCGAGTTTGTGGAGTGGTGGCAGTTCATGGCGGTGTTCGATTTCGATCACTTCCTGTCGGTGGTCGCATCGGTGACCGGGCGCTTCTACTCCTGCAAGGATCTGTTTGAAGTCTCACGGTCGGTATGGACGTCGATGGATGTGTCCGAGCGTGCGGCCCGCTTTCACAAAAGGCTGGTGGGTAGGGATCACGCGCATCCGCCGGAACATCCGTTGAATATCCAGCATGCCCTGTTTCTGGCCAAGGGTACGAACCGTTTGACCGATCTGATCCAGACCATGCATTTTTCTTCCTTCCCGTATCTCGTGAAGGACGGCGAGAGCAACCGGCGCGCCCGGCTTGAAGAAGTTCTTGATTTCGCGAACCGGCAGGATCTGTACTGCGGGCATGCAGGATTCCGCCTGGTGAGCGATACGCTTGAACTGGCCGCGGGGAAATGTGGTAAGTCACCAGCGGGTCGGGCGATGGCATTCTCTGATCCGCTTGGGCTGTATATTCAGGCATTCCATACATCACGACTGTTTGTGGGTGCGGGCAGGGTGCCTCGGGGCTGGGTCCGGTTCAGTCGCGGTGCGCGGGGAATGCACATGCGCCTTGAATTCGGGCCTGCCGACGACGATCCCCGGTTTCTGGATGATATCACGCTGGGAACAGGCCCTTCGGCGCGCCCTGTCTCGGGCTATGCTCTGGCCAGCCTGATCGAGGTCGGCCCGATGATCACAGTTGCCGCCAGACCGCGCGTGATCACCCGTGTCGAATTTGTTGAAACTCCGCATGTTGATCCGGGGCGGGTTGTCCGCAGCCTGCCCGAGACCGAACGTTGCAGGCAGCTTTTGGAATTCGCGGACCGTTGCAAGGCAGAGACCAACGGCGACACGACACGCTTTCGCAGAGACGGATCCTGACCGGTGCTCAAACTGCTACGGCTTTGACCACCGGCAGGGGAATTTCAGGTGCGGTCATGTCAAAAACCGCAACCGGACGACCGAGGGCGCGACTTGCCGCTGTCAATACCGTCGTCAGCGATGGGTTCGGGCTGTCCCACACCCGCGTGTCGAACAACCGCGTCGGAGCAACAGGCCGGTCATTCTGCGCGCCGCGATAAAGCCGGAACAGACGGGCCTGTTCAGCATCCATGCCGTGATCCGTTACACCGTTGTGTTCAAGCATCACCATGTTGCGCCAGGACACCACCGCCTCGGATGCTGCGTGCCAGACGCCCTGCGCCAGATTTGCGGAAAGCGCCGATCCATAGGTCGGCCTGCCGCCATCCGCATCTGCGCAGACCGCGCGCAGCAGAAGGCCGATGCCCGGAACTTCGAGGATGTGAAGGCTCAGTTGCCGCAGTTGGACGTGCAGCCACTGCGTCAAATCATGGGGCAGGACCGTGTCCGGCGCCAGGTGGTCAAACCCCTGCGATCCAAGAGCGTGTTCCAAACACTCCAGCGCCGCCCACAGCGCGGCGGCTTCATGTGTCGGGCCAGCCGCGGCACCTTTCGAAGTGACCTTTCCGTCACTGCCCGGAACACCCAGTGCAAGCGCGTCGTTTGGCATCACATGGGATGCGCCATCCGACGCGATCAGGCTTTCGCGGGTTTGTGGTGCTTCGGTACTGTATTGCAAGGCATAGCGCTCAATCGCCTCGAACCCGGCCAGCCGCGCCGCCTCTTCCGGTGTGCGGCCAGTGCCGAAAGACACGCGATGACCCATCCCGCCCTTGGGGGGCAGAGCTCCGTCGCGCAGCTCGATCAAGCGAAAAGCCGCGTGGATCGGCGCATCTTTGGGGAATTCGGCAAACGAGGGTTTGGAAATTAGCCGAGCAGTTTCAGCGCGTTCTATCAACGTGTCGGTCATTTTCATTTCCGGATAAGCATATAACGGGGTATACAAGTGGGCATTGTTGTTTGAGAAGGAGATTTTACATGGCTCGTTTGACAATCAACCCGAATTATTCGTTGAAAGACTTGGGGTGCGAAGTTCTGAATGCCGCGCGCGGCCGTGCGTTGGGGTCGCAAGATGATCAGGACGCGGCGGAACGCAAAATTCAAGAAATCCTTGCGGACAGTGGTAATCCAGAGGTCAGGTTTGTCTATGACACCAAGGATCTGGTTCATATCGTTGTTCCGGACCTGAGTGACAAAAAGCCGGATCCGAACCCCGATCACGAGTCATGGTGCTGCAAACTGGCCTATGAAGCGATGGGCGGTATCGTCATATTTGGATGCAGCGGTTAACGACAACCCCCGAACGTTTTTGAGGGCCGTTAGTGACTGAGGCAAAAACCAAGGTTTTTTTGACCGGACCGTTTCAGATTATCCGTGACGACGGTCAGGATGTGACGCCTCGGGGCACCAAAGCGAAAGCTCTTCTTGCTTTGGTGCTTCTGTCGAAAAACGCGATACGCAGCAGGGCTTGGTTGCAGGACAAGCTCTGGAGCGAGAGTTCGCCCGCACAAGGCGCGGCGTCGCTGCGCAAAGAGCTGAGTGTTCTCAGCAAGCACTTTTCCAAGCACAAACTTGATATTCTTGAAATCACCCGTGAAACGGTGTCGATCAATCTGGCAGCAGTCGAGGTTGATCTGTTTGACGAGCAGCTCAGTCCCGATCGGGCTGAATTGCTGGAAGGGTTGGACGTTGCCGACCCCGAGTTCGAGGCATGGCTGACGGTTGAACGGCAGGCCTATTGGGACATCGATACAGACTCAGACGGACCGGTTCTGGCGGGCCGCGGTTTACCGGTGCATTGGGGGCGTTTGCGTCCAGCGGTTGTGGTTGAGCCTTTTGAAGTTGTCGGGGAAACGCCGGATATCAGCATCGCTGCCTCCTCCATACGAGACGAACTCATGTTTCTTCTCGGCACAATGTCCGACGTAATCGAACTGCGTGACGCGCGCAGGCAGGAAGGCCCGGTTGAAGGTTATGTTCTCAGCGGCAGCGTGGTTGGCGCGGAAGGCTTGCGGGTGGCCGCTCAATTGACGTCAACCGCGGATCAGGTGTGCCTTTGGACACAGCGGTTCCGCTTTCGTGCGAAGGAAACATTCGACGCGGTCGAAGAAATCGCCATGAAGGTCGTCGAGGCGCTCCAACTGCGATTGCGCGACGGGTATTGGTCAGAAATCTGGTCAAGCCGTGTCACTTCGACCGAGGCCTGGTCTGCGTTCCAGAAAGCGCGCATATTGGAAAGCCAGGCAACGGAAGACGGGTTGCAGGATGCCATCCGTCAATACCGCGCCTGTCTCGAGTTTGACCCCGGATACCTGCCGGCCCGTGTGGCGATCGGTTTCTGTCATTTGGACATGATCCGCCTGGGCATGGATGCAAACCCGGCCGAGACGCTGGCAATGGTAGAGGCCGAATGCAAAAAGCTGAGCGATCTGAACCCGACTGACCCGTATTGCTCGGCCCTCCATGCCTTTACCCACAGTGTTGCCGGCAACACGTCAGAGGCTTGCAGCTTGATGCTTGCCGTCGTGGAACGTTTCAGCGGAAGCCCGGAATTGTTGGGATATTACGGCATCCTGTTGGTGTATGATGACCGGGCTGAAGAAGGTGTTTCGGTCTGCAAGAAAGCGTTGGCGTTGACGCCGCATCCGCCCATTTGGATCGAAGCAAATCTGGCAATTGCAATGATGATGACCGGGGACAAGGCCGCGTGGCAGCATGCCCATAACGTGTTGCGGGTTGACCCCGGACGCGTTCGTCCCAGGGTCGTGCTGTGCATGCTGTCCGCCGCTGCCGGGAACCATTCCCTGGCGCGTCGACATGCCCGGCAGATTCTGGAATTGCAGCCGGGCTTTTCGGCCGAACGCTGGGCCTGGCCCGGCTGTTTCAAGAACAGGCAACACTACGAGAAAGGCGTGCGGCTGTTGTCGGCGGCTGGTCTGTGACGGGTCGTCAGGTTTCTTCCAGCACCTTGCGGGCCACGCGAAAACACTCCAGCGCCTGAGGAACACCGCAATATATCCCGACCACGTGGATGATGGCGCGGATTTCTTCCTTTGAAACCCCGTTGTTGATGGCGCCCCGGCAGTGGATTTCCCATTCATGCATCTTGCCCAGTGCACCGATCATCGACAGGTTCATCATCGACCGGGTCTTGGCGTCGATCACGTCGTCGCCCCACCCAAACCCCCAGCACCAGGCCGTCATGGCTTCTTGAAACGGGCGGGTGAACTCGTCGGCGGCAGCAAGGTTTTTTTCCACATACTCTGCGCCCAGCGTGTTCTTCCTTTGCTCGAGTCCTTTCAGAAACAGGTCTTCGTCGAAAATGTCGGCCATTGCGGGTCTCCGGTGTGTCAGTGTGTCAGGCGGTGTCTGTAAAGGTGATCGTAATGCGGTTTCATCCTGCGGTGCACCTGTTTCACGCGGTCTGGCGCGTCCGCGATGTCGATATGCGTGCGGGGCTGCGGGGCAAGCCCGGTCGATTTCGCCAGGTTGCCATGGAACGACCCACCGTCCCACCAACTGAGGGCGGACGGATCACCGCCCGGTTCCCATGTCAGCGCCTCTTGGATGAATGGGATTCCCACCGCGTCACAGAAGGCCCGGGTCATGCCGTGTGGGTCTTCCAGCAGGTCATCGCTGTCAATGACCGGCGGCGGCGTTCCGTTCAACGCCGTCAACAGATCGAACAGCGCGCGCTGTTCGGGAAAGCCAACCTCGCCTTCGGCAAAGTCCGGCCATTGCTTGTACATCGAAGTGATGGTCTTGGCCGGGTCCCGGATCAGGAAGGCGTGGGTGAAATGCGACAGAAACTCGGCATCCCACATGTGGTTGATGTAATGCGGAAAATCCTTGAGAAAGACCGGCCCCCGTTTCGCCCGCTGCTGAATGTCCAGCCACACGCTGTCCAGTGTCAGGCCCGGTGTTGTCACATCACCCGGTTGGAACCGATGCCAAAGCGGGTCTTCACCCTGATACCACGCCTCGCCAAAGGGCTCGTGCAGGCAGTCGAGATCACCGCGTTGCCGCATCATCCACTCGAATGCGGTTGACGTGGATCTGGGCACGGCCCAGAGCGCGAGGATTTTGTGCATGGTCATGGCCTCTCGAATAACTCAAGACGTTTCAGCAATTGCCCGTGCGGTTTGTCGGGTGCGATACCGAGGGATTTGAAGATGCGCCAGTAAAGCGCGATGTCGTGGCCGATCACCGGTTTGCCCAGCGCGTCTTCTAGCGTATCGGCCAGATGCAGCGGGCGCTGGGGCAAGCCTCCGGGTCCGGTGCGGAAATTGCACATGCCATTGATCAGGATCGCTTCGGCCCGAGGTGCCTTGTCGGCCACATATTCAAAGCTTTTCAGCGCCAGATCGCCGTCAAAGACCCAGCGACAGGAATTGACTTCTTCCTGACTGTCGAACCAGCCCTGATCGTGGAAATTCCCGGCCCAGACCACATCAAACCCGGCTTCTTTCAAGAAACCGACCGTGCCCTGCCACCATTCCGGCCAATGATAGGCGGCGTTCAGGGCAACCTTTTCGACATTCAGGTCACGCAAGGCCTCGACCATGGCATATCCCGCCATGTGAAAGCGGGTGCCATATTTGTCTGACAGGGTTTCGCAGTGTTGCCGAACGCCTTTCACGCCCAGCCCGCAGGCATGGACCCAGTTCGAACCGACCTGACCGCAGACATCCACACCGTTGCGGGACATGCAGTGCACGAAGTCTTCGAGCATGCCAAAGTTCTGTTTCCGCTGATCCAACCCGTGCACATAATCCGGCACATGCAGCATCCACCCGTGAACGCCCACCGTTTCGGGGCACATGCGCAGGAAATCCGAGGGCGCGGCGTCAAAGTCGAACGGCGGGCAGGTGAACCCGACCTGATGGCGGAACAGTTTGTGTTCCGGGCGCCAGACTTCAGGCATCAGCATCAGCGTGCAACCTCGGCCACTAATCCACAGCCTCGCGCATCCATTGCTGAAGCCGCGCGATGGAATGTTCCGACATCACCCCACAGCCCGGATCCAGAACAAGCGGTCCGGGGCGATAGCCCCGCGACTTGAGCCCGCGATGAACTGATTCCACAAGGCGGATGTCTTCCTCGACCGTCGTTTCACGGTCCTGGACCGCCAGTTGCCGGATGACCGCACTGTCCGAGCCTCCCTCGGTGTACCAGCCGCGCCAGACGGTGCAGTGATCGGCATCAACCGCGCGCCAGTGATAGGTGTTCAGCACATTGCCGGGGTAACACTGGAACGAGAACATCGGCCACAGGAACCACGATTGGTAATCGCCCGCGTGCGGTACCGACAGGTCGATGGGGTAGGTCATCTTGTCGAGGCTCTGGCATTCCGTCGTGTGACGCAGGACGTAGCCGCCGCCCGCGTCGGGCTGAATGTCATAGGTCTCGGGCTTCACCACACCTTCGGCAAAGGTCGGGTGGTTGGTCGGGCAATGGTAGCATTCCGAGTAGTTCTCGACGCTGACCTTCCAGTTGCAGTTTTCGGGGATCTCGACCCATTCCAGCGGTTCCAGATCGTCGATATGCGGAACGAATGCGCGGATTTCCTCGCGCACGCCGGGGTACCATTCATCCATCGGCGCGGCGTCGTCATCGAGGTTGACGAAAATGAAACCGTTGAACACTTCGGTGCGCACCGAGGTCAGGCAGATCGCGCTGCGGTCGAACCCGGGGACGGATTTGATGTTCGGTCCGGCGCGCAATTGGCCGGACAGCTCATAAGTCCAGGCGTGGTAGGGGCAGACGACGACACGCGTGTTGCCTGCGCCGGTGACCATTTCATGGGCGCGGTGCTGGCAGACGTTATAGAAGGTGCGGATTTCGCCGTCGCGGCCGCGAATGCAGAACAGATTCTGGCCGGCGATCTCAAACGCAAAGTAATCCCCCGTTTCCCGGACCTGCGCGACATGGCCCGCAAACTGCCACGTTCGGGCCAGAAGCCCCTGCATTTCCTGCTCGAAAATCGCAGGGTCGACATAGTATCGCGCGTCCAGTGAGTGGGTCAGGGGTGCGTTCATTCGGGCTCCTCCGCGTAGAGGCCAAGTTGGTGTCTGCGTTGGTGAAACCGTTCCACCCGCTCGACGATCTCATCGCTGGACACGGCGATCACGAAGGACAGCAGAGTTTCCAGCAAGGCAATCGTCGAAACGGATGACGGGAAGAATTGCGGCGTGTCGGCGGCGACGACAAAACCGTGATGGGCGTTCAGGATCACCGGGCTGGCCGGGCTGTCGGAAATACCGATGACGGTCAGGCCCTGTTGACGAGCCAGCTTGATCGCCTCGATGACTTCGGTGCGATAGGGGTGGCAGGTGATCGCGATCAGCACGTCCTGTTCATCGGCCCAGGCCAGATCATCCACCGGGGTCGAGCCGGGGCGTGGAATCGCGTGGAACTGCTTCATCCCGGTTGACGCAAGATAGGTGAAATTCCGCGCGTTCGAGTTGTTGACGCCAACGCCCAGCGTGAAGATCTGGCGGCAGTTCCAGATATCCTCGGCGGCGGATTTCAGGCTCGTTTCATCAATTCCAGCGAAGGTGTCTTCAATATTGCGGATCGCCGCACCCACCATATCGGCATAAAGCCCACCCAGCTCACCTGACTTGCCGATCTCTTGCAGCCAACGGGCGCGGTCGGGAAACGACACGTTGCCCCGTCGAATCGCTTCGCGGAACGGGGCCCGGAAATCTTCGTACCCTTCGAAGCCCACCTGCCGGGCCATACGCACGAAAGTATTGGGTTTGACCTTGGCCGCCTCGGCAATCTCGCGCACGGTCGAGACCCCAACATCCGTTGGGTTCTCCAACACGTAGCGCGCGGCTTTCTGTGCCTCGGGGGTGAGGGCGTCCCATTCCCGGCTCAGGCGGTCGAGGACGGTTGATGATACATTTGTGTCATTCATGATTGACGATGGTACATTTGTGGAATTAGCCTGTCGAGCAGAAACGCGACTCGGGAAGAGGAAAAATCATGTCCGAGAAGAATCTGCCGTCACATGCCCGCGTGGTCATCGTGGGCGGAGGTGTCATGGGGGTCGGTCTGGCCTATCATCTGGCGCATGAAGGGTGGGGCGCTGACACCGTCCTGGTGGAAAAGGCCGAGTTGACCAGCGGCAGCACCTGGCATGCAGCAGGGCAGATCACGCATTCGACGTCCAGCTTTGGGTTGGGCAAATGCGTGGATTACAATATTGGCCTGTACTCTGGTCAGTTGGAGGCCGAAACCGGCCAGCCCGTCACATGGCATGGCTGCGGTTCGTTCCGTCTGGCCTATACCGAGGATGAGATGGACTGGCTGCGCCACACCTTGTCGGTTGGTCGGTCTCTGGGCTTCAATATCGAGCTTGTCGGCCCCGAAAAGGTGGCTGAACTGCATCCGTTCTACAATCTCGAGGGCGTTCTGGGCGCGCTGCATACGCCGGATGACGGGCATGTGGACCCGACCAATGTGACCATGGCCATGGCCGCTGGAGCACGGCAAAAAGGCGTTCGCATCTTTCGCAGCTGCCGCGCCACCAACATCACGCAAGCCGAGAATGGCGAATGGGTGGTTGAGACCGAGCAAGGCACCATCACCTGCGAGCATGTGGTGAATGCAGGCGGCACCTATGCAAGGCAAATGGGCGAGTGGTCGGGGCTGCAACTGCCGATGACCTCGATGACGCACCATTACTTCGTGACCGAACCGGTGCCTGAATTCCAGAACCTGGACACCGAACTGCCGGTGATCCGTGATGACCGCAAGGTCTCGGGCTATATCCGGATGGAGCAGCAGCGCGGTCTGATCGGGATTTACGAAAAAGAGAACCCGAACTCGGTCTGGCATGATCTCTGCCCATGGGAATACGAAAACTGGTTGTTCGACGCGGATTACGACCGGGTGATGCCGTGGCTTGAGGAAAGCCTGAACCGGATGCCGATCTTTGCCGAACTGGGCATTCAGCGCGACGTGCACGGGGCGATCTCGCACCCGCCGGATGGCAACCCTCTGATCGGACCAGCGCCGGGTGTGCGGAATTATTGGTGCTGCTGCGGGACGCAGATCGGCATCGGCTGGGGGCCGGGTCTGACCCGCGAACTGGCGCGGTGGATGGTGCATGGTGCGGCTGATATCTCGATGCGCGAATTCGATCCGCGCCGGTTCGGCAGCTATGCGACCAAGGATTGGCAGGTGATCAAGGCCGAGGAAGATTACTGCTTGCGCCACGAAATTCCCTTCCCGCATTTCAACCGTTTGGAGGGGCGACCCATCAAGCCGTCGCCGCTGTATGAACTGCTGAAATCCAAGGGTGCGGTGCATGAAGAGGTCTATGGTTTTGAGCGCCCCCGCTGGTTCGCGCGGGACGGTGTGGAGCAGCGCGACCACTATTCCTTCCGCCGCACCCCCGCTGACGACATGGCCGCGGCTGAGGTCAAAGCGGTGCGCGAAAGCGTCGGCATCATGGATGTTACCGCCTTTACCAAGGTCGATGTCACGGGTCCGGACGCTTACGCTCTGCTGGACCGGCTGACCGCCAACCGGATGCCGCAAAAGGTAGGCTCGATCACGCTGACCCATATGCTGAACCGCCGCGGCCGTATCGAATTGGAGACCACGATTGTCCGCATGGCCGACGACCGCTTTTATCTGGTTTGTGCGGCCTTCTTCGAACAGCGCCTGCTGGATCATCTGGAGCAGCAGCGCGCGGAAGAGGATGTGCAGGTAAATGCCCTGTCCGCAGACTGGTCGGCCCTGTCGCTGAACGGTCCTCGATCGCGGGACGTGCTGGCGCGCTGTGCCGATGCCGATCTGACCAATGCCGGGTTCCGCTGGCTTTCCGCGCAGGAAGTCACCATCGCGGGCCATAAAGTCTGGGCCTTCCGCATGTCCTATGCCGGAGAGCTGGGCTGGGAACTGCACATGCCGAACGCCGCCTGCCTCGACGTCTACAACGCGCTTTGGGCGGCAGGTGAGGCGTATGGCATCACCGACTACGGCAGCTTTGCCATGAACGTGATGCGAATGGAGAAGGGCTTCAAAGGCGCGGGCGAGTTGACCAACGAGGTTACTCTGGCCGAGGCCGACGTGCTGCGTTTTGCGCGCACCGACAAGGATTATCTGGGCAAGGACAAGACGCTCAACACCGATCTGCCCTGGATCTGTGCCTATCTTTCAATTGAACCGGATGGAGAGATTGATGGGCATGGCGGAGAGGCGGTGCTGCTGGACGGGCGCGTCGTCGGGTCCACGGCGTCGGTCGCTTATGGCCACACCGTCGGCAAGATTCTGGCCTTTGCATACCTCAAACCCGAAGCGGCCAAGGCCGGGACACAGCTGGAGGTCGTGATCCATGGCCAACCCCGTGCCGCCCGTGTTCTGGACAAACCTGCTTACGACCCCGACAGTTTGCTGCCCCGCAGTGACGCCATACTGGAGACCGCTTGATGAGCCTGCCCGATACGATGAGAGCCATGGTCACAATGGGCCATGGTGGTCTGGAACAGATGGTGATGCAGGAAGACTGGCCGCGCCCCGAACCCGCGGCCGGTGAAGTTCTGATCAGGGTCGCAGCCTGCGGCCTGAACAATACCGACGTCAATACGCGGTCCGGCTGGTATTCCAAGACCGTCACGGATGCGACCACCGGTGGCGCATTCGAGGAAGTTGGTGAAGAAGACCCGACATGGGGTGGCAACCCGATCACCTTCCCGCGCATTCAGGGCGCAGATGTCTGCGGCCGTATCGTTGCCGTTGGCGAGGGCGTGGACAGCGCTCGTATCGGCGAGCGTGTCATCACGGATGGCTGGCTGCGAGATCCGGCTGATCCCGGCAACATGAACAAGACAGGGTATTTTGGTTCGGAACGCGATGGCGGGTTCGCTGAATACACCACGACTCTGGCGGTCAATGCGGTGCCGATCACTTCGGAACTATCGGATGCCGAACTGGCCACGTTCTCCTGTTCTTACTCCACCGCCGAAGGGATGCTGTCCCGTGCCAACGTGACGGAAAAAGACACCGTTCTTGTGCCCGGTGCCTCTGGCGGGGTGGGTGGTGCTTTGGTTCAATTGGCCAAACGCCGTGGCGCGCGTGTGATTGCGATGGCATCCGAATCCAAACACGCCGACGTCGCCGATCTTGGCCCTGATGTGATATTGCCCCGCACACCTGAAGATCTGCGGTCGGCGCTGGGCGACGAGAAGATCACCGTGGTCGCCGATGTGGTCGGTGGCCCTTACTGGCCGAACCTGATCGACGTACTGGAGCGCGGCGGGCGCTACACCTGTTCGGGGGCCATTGCAGGTCCGATGGTCGAACTTGACCTTCGGACGTTCTATCTGCGCGATCTGACCTTCACCGGTTCGACCGTGATCGGACCCGAGGTCATGAAGAACCTCGTGGCATATATTGAAGCCGGCGAAATCAAGCCGGCTCTGGCCGCAACCTATCCTTTGGAGGAGTTGCGGGAAGCTCAAGCGGCGTTCATCGCCAAACAGCACACCGGCAATATCGTGGTGGTGCCATGACGCTGGATGATGTTCTCGAGGCGGCCCGCCAATTGCATCAGGCGCATCCTGACCTTGCCGCGTTTGCATCATGGCCGGACGATCTGACACCGACGGGTTTGCAGCCTGCTCACATTCCGGCGACCAATCTGGTGGGCGATTTTGGCCTTGATGGCGTGGCGCCAACCCGTGATCTGGTCGCGGCGATCAAGGCCAGCGCGCATCTGGCGGAATGGAAACACACATATACCGAAGAGGAAGTCGGTGCGGATTTCCTGAATCGGTACGGGTATTACGAACTGTTCGGACCGACCGGGCATTTCCACTCGACCCAATTGCGCGGCTACGTGGGATATTGGGGCGCGGGTCTGGATTATGACTGGCACAGCCATCAGGCGGAAGAGCTGTATCTGACCCTTGCGGGCGGAGCAGTTTTTAGAAGCGACGAGGATGAAACCTTCGTCGGCCCGAACCAGACACGACAGCACAAAAGCTGGCAAAGCCACGCCATGATAACGACGGACCAACCGATCCTGACCTTTGTCCTGTGGCGAGGCGAAGGGATGGGCGACCTGCCCAGAATGGACGCCGCATGAAAATCACCCGCATCCGAATTTACCAGACCGGGCTTCCCTATGTCGGCGGTACCTATGCCTGGGGTGCGGGAAACGCAATTGAAACTGCCATCGCATCGGTGGTGGTAATCGACACTGACGCGGGTTTGCGGGGCTGCGGTGAGTTCACGCCCTGTGGCGAAAACTACATGGTGGCCCATTCCGAAGGTGTGGCTGCGCTGGCGCGTCTCGTCGCCGGCAAACTGCTGGGCGAGGATCCGCGTCAGGTGGGGCGGATCGAGCACCTGATGGACCATCTGGTACAGGGGCATGGCTATGCCAAGGCGCCGTTCGATGCGGCATGCTGGGATATCCTGGGTCAGGCGTGTGATCAGCCGGTCTGGATGCTGTTGGGCGGCAAGCTGACGGATGGCGCGCCAATGTACCGGGTCGCTCCGCAGAAAGCGGTCGAGGAAACCGTGGCCGAGATGGACCGGTACCGGGAACAGGGTTATCGGCAGTTTCAGATCAAAGTGGGCAGCGACTGGGCCAGTGACATTGACCGGATACGCACCACTGTACCGTTGCTGAAACCCGGCGAGAAAGCCATGGCCGATGCCAATCAGGGCTGGCGCGTGGACGATGCGATCCGCGTTGCACGCGAGACCCGGGATCTGGATTTCATTCTCGAACAACCTTGCCGCACGTATGAGGAATGCCAGCAAGTGCGCCGGATTGCCGAGCAGCCATTGAAGCTGGATGAATGCGTGACCGGGATCCATATGGCCCAGCGTATCGTCGCAGACCGGGGGGCAGAGATTTGTTGTCTCAAGATCTCGAACCTTGGTGGCATCAGCAAAGCCCGGCGGGTACGGGATTACCTGATCGACAACCGCATCCCTGTGGTCAGCGAAGACACCTGGGGAGGAGAGATCACGTCTTCGGTTGTCGCCCATTTTGCGGCGTCGACCCCGCCTGAATACCTGCAGAACACCACGGATCTGATGAACTACAACACGCGATCTACGGGCGTCGGCGGTCCTGTCGTGAAAGACGGAAAGCTTTATGCAAACAATACGCCGGGATTGGGTGTAACCCCCGATTTTGAAAGCCTCGGCGCACCCGTGGCGGAGTATGCTTTATGAAGATTGAAACCATTACCGTTTTTCAGGTCGATTTGCCGCTCGAGCATCCCTATTGGCTTTCAGGGGGGCGCCTGAAGTTCGAAACGCTTGATGCGACGCTGGTCAAGCTCGAAACCGATACCGGTCTGGTCGGCTGGGGCGAGGGCACGCCCTGGGGGCACACCTATGTACCCGCGCACGGGCCGGGCATCCGGGCCGGGATCGAAACGATGGCCCCCTTCATCCTGGGCCTTGATCCGCGTCGCGTGCTGGACGTGGAACGGGCCATGGATCTAGCCTTGCCCGGACATCTCTATGCTAAAAGCCCCATAGACATGGCCTGCTGGGATATTGCCGGTCAGGCGGCGGGCTTGCCGATTGCCGATCTGATGGGCGGCGGATCGCGGACACCGCGCCCGATTGCGTCCTCGGTCGGGGCAAAAACCGTCGAGGAAACGCGCGAGGTCATGGAGCGGTATCGCAAGCGCGGCTATGTCGCGCATTCGGTGAAGATCGGCGGTGATGTCGAGCGGGACATGGCCCGTGTGCGGGATGTGGAAAGCATCCGGCAGCCCGGAGAGATTGTTCTGTATGATGTCAACCGTGGCTGGACGCGCCAGCAGGCCTTGCGGGTGATGAGCACCTGCGAAGACCTGAACGTGATGTTCGAGCAACCCTGCGAAACACTGGATGATATCGCGGCGATCTCGGGGCTTCATGCGTCCCCTGTGTCTGTGGACGAGTCCCTTGTGACCTTGCAGGATGCCGTCCGGATTGCCCACGATGGTCTGGCCCAGATATTCGGGATCAAGCTGAATCGCGTGGGCGGTTTGACCAAGGCCGCGCGGATGCGCGATATCGCGCTGGCCCATGGAATAGACATGTTCGTGATGGCCACCGGCGGAACGGTTCTGGCCGATACCGAGGCGCTGCATCTGGCCGCCACGATCCCAGATGACCATTGCCACGCGGTTTGGGCCTGTCAGGACATGATCACGGTTGATGTTGCAGGTGGTCGAGGGCCCCGCAACGTCGATGGCCATCTGCATCTGCCCGAAGCGCCGGGGCTGGGCGTGCATCCGGACGAAGCCGCATTGGGTGATCCAGTGGGAGAATATGCTTGAGAATTGACAAGATAACACTCTGGTCCGTCGATCTGACCAGCCATGAAACCTATCACATGGCCGGCGGCAAGACCTGCGCGACCGTGACGTCTCATATCCTGCGCCTTGAGACAGATACAGGTCTGACGGGTTGGGGCGAGGTCTGCCCGATCCCGCATTATCTGCCCGCCTATGCAAATGGAGTACCGGCGGCCATCGCTGAAATGGGCCCCGAGATCCTCGGGATTTCGCCAATTGGGGTCGACGCACCGATGCGAAAGCTGGACGGGTTTCTGCAAGGCCACAGCTACGCGAAATCGATCGTCGACATTGCGCTGTGGGATCTGTTCGGTCGCGCGGCGGGGGTGCCGGTTTACGCGTTGCTGGGCGGGCGGACACGGGCGGATATGCCGCTTTATCATTCGATCACATGTATCGCGCCGGACGAAATGGCGCGCATCGCCAAGGCAGCCTTCCAGACGGGCATTCGGCAATTCCAGGTCAAGCTGGGTGTCGAGGGTGATTGGCAAGCCGACGCCGAGCGGCTGATCAAAGTGCGCGAAGCCGTGGGAACCGGACCGCTTGTGTATGGTGACTGGAACTGCGGGGCATCGCGCCTTCAGGCAACCCGAACCGGACGCGCGGTCGCGCATCTGGATGTGATGCTGGAACAGCCCTGCAAGACGCTGGAAGACTGTGCCGCTGTTCGTCAGTCGACGGGTCTGCCCATGAAGATCGACGAAAACGCCTTTGATCTTGCATCGCTGATGCGGGCGCATGAATTGGGGTGCATGGATGCAGTTGCGTTGAAGCTGTCGAAATTCGGCGGTCTGTCAGCGATGCGCCGTGCGCGCGATCTGACCGTTCAGCTGGGCGCCGAGATTTGTGCGGAATGCACCTGGGGATCGGATATCGTCACGGCGGCCTCGTTGCATTTTGCTGCTTCAACCCCGCATGGATCGCTGATGAACACATGCGACTTGTCCTCTTACGTTGCCCCGCGCCTGTGCCCTGACGCACCAAACCGTGAAAACGGTCGGATTGCCCCGCCCGAAGGCCCGGGTTTAGGTGTGACACCTGACCTCGAAATTCTTGGCGCCCCGATTTTGGAGATTGATTGAGATGCTGAAGATCCAGACACAGTCCGAGTGGATAGCGCGTGCAAACGAAGTTTTGCCTGCCGGCGGTTTCGGCAACTTCGATCCGGGTATCATCATCGCCCGTGGCGAGGGCAGCCATGTCTGGGACGAGGACGGGAACGAATATATCGACTATCTGATCGGGTCCGGTCCGATGTTGCTGGGCCATGGCCACCCCGAGGTGATGGAAGCGGTGCTGGAACAACTGCCCAAAGGCATGACCTTCTTCGCCAACAACAGCAAGGGCATCGAACTGGCCGAGGCCATCATCGAAGCCGTTCCCTGTTGCGAGCAGGTGCGTTTTGTTGCCTCTGGGGGCGAGGCAGACATGTACGCCATGCGGCTGGCGCGTGCCTATACCGGGCGCGACAAGATCCTCAAGTTCGAAGGGGGGTATCATGGTATGAGCGCCGAGGCGCAGATGAGCCTGGCCCCCAGCCGTCGGGTCAATTTCCCTCAGGCCGTTCCCGACAGTGCCGGTATCCCCCAAAGCGTGGCCGAGCAGATGCTGATCGCGCCTTTCAATGATCTTGAGGCGGTGGCAGCGTTGCTGGATGAGCATGACGATGTCGCAGCCATCATGGTCGAACCCTTGCAGCGGATCATCCCGCCCGAACCGGGGTTTTTGCAGGGCTTGCGGACCTTGTGCGACAAATTTGGTGTGCTGCTGATTTTTGATGAGATCGTCACCGGGTTCCGTCTGGCTTACGGCGGCGCACAAGAGCGATATGGCGTGACCCCGGATATCTGTACGCTTGGCAAGATCACCGGTGGTGGCTTTCCTCTGGCCGCGCTGGGCGCCAGTGCCGAGATCATGAAGCATTTCGACAAATCGAAAGTCGGAGAACAGGGCTGGCTGATGCAGTTGGGCACTTTGTCCGGCAACCCCGTTGCCTCAGCGGCGGGGCTGAAGACGATGGAGGTTTTGCGGCGCGACGGCACCTATGAGCACCTGCGCTCGATTGGGAAGCAGTTGCAACAGATGCAAACGGACGCTTTGAACGAAGCAGGCATTGCCCATCGCATCTGCGGTGACGAGACCTTGTTCGACATTTATTTCACCAAGGCCGAATGTCGGGATTATCGCAGCGCAAACCATGATGACCCGCAGCGCAACGCCACTTACAATGCAACGTTGCGGGCGCATGGGGTCTTCAAGGCTCCGGGCAAACTGTACCCGTCGCTGGCGGTTACCGAAGCGGATCTGGATCAGACCAGAGAGGCCGTTCGTTACGCAGTCGAAGCAATTTCCTGAACGCGGGTCGGGTACAACGTATTCTGCCACAACGTAAACGGGTCGCTGTTGAACCCAACAGCGACCCTCTACCTTTGGAAGCCGGGGGTCAGTCTCGCCCCCTCGAATACTGATTAAAACACCGGCAATCTGAAAACTTTTCGATACTTTCGAGACTGGCCCGACTTCCTCTTCGGTATGTCACAGTAATGCCTGATTGTTCCGCCTGCTACAGTGATCAAGTTCACACTAAGCAAATTTATTTTGAATTTTTCCAATCGAATAGATCAGGTCCCGCCTGTTCAAGCAGTTCCGCCGCCATCGCGCGGGCCATCTCAGGCCCATCCTTGACGGGGCCGGTCATATCTCTGCTGGCGGTTTCCGTTCCGTCCGGGCGCAGCACTTCGCCCCGCAACCTTAGGGTGTCGCCGTCCAGTTCGGCAAGGCCGGCGATCGGGGTTTCGCAGGACCCGTCCAGCGCAGCCAGCAATGTGCGTTCGGCCGCCAGGCGGTATCCCGTTTCGGTATGATGAATCGCTTCAAGCATTTCGGCTGCGCGCATGTCGTTGCTGCGCCGTTCGATGCCGATGGTACCCTGCGCGATTGCCGGCAGCATGTCGTCAGGAGAGATGGCGCTGGCCGGAACCTCATCCATTCCCAAACGGCGAATGCCTGCCATTGCCAGAAACGTGCAATCGGCAACCCCGTCTTCAAGCTTTTTCAGCCGTGTCTGCACATTTCCGCGAAACTCGACCACTTTCAGATCCGGCCTCCGGTTCAGCAGCTGCGCACGGCGTCGCAAAGACGAGGTGCCCACCACGGCGCCTTCGGGCAGATCGTGGATCGAGCCCAATCGCGGAGAGATGAAGGCGTCGCGCACATCCTCGCGCGGCAGGAACGTGTCCAGGACCAGCCCTTCGGGTTGTTCAACGGGCATGTCCTTTGTTGAATGCACGGCGATGTCGATCTCGGCGCGCAGCATCGCCTCTTCGATTTCCTTGGTGAACAGGCCCTTGTTGCCGATTTCCTTCAGCGGTCGATCCGCGTCGATCATGGCGCGATTGTCACCGGTCGTCTTGATCACCACGATTTCGAACGCATCCTGTGGCAGATCGAACGCATCGCTCAGGCGCTGGCGCGTTTCATAGGCCTGAGCCAGAGCCAGTGGCGAACCACGGGTGCCGATTCTGAGGGGCGATGCGGGGGTGGGCAGGGTCAAAGTCATGTGCACAGCTTTAGTCGCGTCACATTGCCCTGACAATGGGGGCTGAGCTTGACAAATTGCCGCCGAAGGACGACCCGTTGCCAAAACCTGAATGCTGGGGACAAACATGGCCGAGACAAAGAAGCTGCTGCGGGCGCTGGCGGGCGAAGTACAGGATGTGCCGCCGATCTGGATGATGCGTCAGGCGGGTCGGTATTTGCCGGAATACCGGGCCACACGTGCTCAGGCCGGGGATTTCCTGTCACTGTGCTATAATCCTGAACTGGCAGCAGAAGTTACCTTGCAGCCAATTCGGCGATATGGGTTCGATGCGGCGATCCTGTTTGCCGACATCCTTCTGGTGCCACAGGCGCTGGGGGCTGACCTTTGGTTCGTGACAGGTGAAGGCCCGCGTTTGTCCACCATCACGCAGCAGGCCGAGTTTGATGCGTTGAAACCCGTTGACGCAATTCACGAGACATTGTCCCCGGTTTACGAGACGGTGCGCATTCTTTCGCGGGAATTGCCGTCGGAAACCACCTTGATCGGATTCGCAGGTGCGCCGTGGACTGTGGCCACTTACATGATTGCAGGGCGCGGCACGCCGGATCAGGGTCCCGCGCATGCGCTGCGCGAAGGTGATACCGCTTTGTTCGAGGCGCTGTTGGACCGCATCACCGCGGCAACGATTGAATATCTGTCCGCTCAGATCGACGCCGGAGCCGAGGTGGTCAAGATATTTGACAGTTGGGCGGGGTCTTTGAGGGGCGAAGCTTTCCGCAAATACGCGGTCGAGCCGTGCCGGGTGATCACGCAAGCCATCAAGGAACGTCACCCCGGTATCCCCGTGATTGGATTTCCGCGGGAAGCAGGCGACGGGTATGTCGGGTTTGCAAGGTCGACCGGCGTGGATTGCGTGGCGCTGGACAATTCCGTGTCGCCCGAATGGGCGGCTGAGAACGTGCAGATTGATGGCTGTGTACAAGGCAATCTGGCGTCGTCGCACATGGTTACCGGCGGGCAGGCGCTGGTGGATGAGACCCGGCGCATCGTTGAGGCGTTTTCCACAGGGCCGCATATTTTCAACCTCGGCCATGGGATCACTCCGGATGCCGACCCGGACAACGTTCAGCTGATGATCGACACGGTGCGCGGCGGGTAGAACGCGTGGGAGGGTGCCAGCCCCCTCTTGGCCGCTGGCCAATTCACCCCCGGGGTATTTCTGGCCAGATGAAGAGTGTGTCAGGTGCTTTCCGGGGCTTGGAGTTCGTTTAGGATCTCGGCGGTGTGTTGTCCGCGCTCCGGGCTGGGCTTTGGTTGCCACTGGTGTGTGGAGAAGCGTGGGGCGGCGGCGGCCTGTAGGGTGCCGTCAGCCTGGCGCCAGGATTGACGAGCCGCATTCATCGGATGGGCTGTGGCCTCGTCGGGGCTGAGTACCGGTGCGACGCAAGCGTCTGAACCGTCGAACAGTTTGGCCCAATGGTCGCGCGGCCTGGACGAGAAGATTTTGGCCAGGCGCCGGGTCAGGTCGGGCCAGAGCTTGCGGGTGTATTGTTGTTGGAACGCCGGGTCCCGGGACAGGCCCAGGATTTCAAGAAATCGGGCGTAGAATTTTGGTTCAAGGCATTGGACCGAAACAAATCCGCCGTCCGCGCAGGTGTAGGTTCGGCTCCAATGCGGACCGTCCAACAGGCTTTGGCCGCGGGTTTCAGACAGGTTTCCGGTTTGGCGCATGGTCATCAGAAGGTTCATCATATGGGCCGAGCCGTCGTAGATAGCGGCGTCGACCACGGTGCCTTTCCCGGTTCTTTGTGCGTTGATCAAACCTGCCAGGATGCCCGTGACAAGGTACATGGCGCCTCCGCCGATATCGCCGACCAGGGTTGCAGGGGTTTGAGGCGGCTGATCCGGGAGAGAGGCGTACCAGAGCGCACCGGACAAGGCGATGTAGTTCAGGTCATGCCCAGCCGTGTCGGCCAGCGGACCATCCTGCCCCCAGCCTGTCATGCGGCCATATATCAGTTTTGGGTTGCGGGTCAGGCACAGATCCGGGCCAAGTCCCAGTTTCTCCATCACGCCGGGGCGAAAGCCTTCGATCAGTGCATCTGCCGTGTCAATCAGGCGACGGGCGGTCGCCAGATCTTCGGGATCCTTCAGATCAAGCGCGATCGATCGTTTGCCGCGGTCCAGAAGCGAGTTGTCCGGCATGCCCGGTGTTACTGCCTGGCCTTTGCGGTGGATCGTGATGACGTCGGCGCCCAGATCAGCTAACTGCATGGCGGCAAACGGGCCGGGGCCCAGCCCTTCGATTTCGACTATGCGTATTCCATTCAGCATCGGCGCCCTCCGTTGTGGCAGAGTTTGCGGGTGGGTTGACGGATTGCAAGTTGGAATTGAGCATGGTTCTGACAACCATTACAGAATGCGCAGCCCGTTGTGCGAAATTGACCTGTTACAGGCTGGTTCCGCGCGATAGGGTCTCGGTCGGAACGGGGAACGGATATGACGACCATTTTGTCCATCAAAAACCTTCGCAAGTCTTACGCGGATGGGTTCGAGGCGCTGAAAGGTGTGTCTCTGGATATTGAAGAGGGTGAGATACTTGCGCTTCTGGGACCAAATGGCGCCGGAAAGACAACCCTGATTTCGACGATTTGTGGAATAACGACTCCGACCTCGGGGGTGGTCACGGTTGGCGGGCATGACACACAGTCCGATTATCGCGCAGCGCGCAGGATGATAGGGCTTGTACCGCAAGAGATCGCGTTGGAACCGTTTGAAAAGGTCTGGAACACGGTCCGGTTGTCGCGCGGGCTGTTCGGGCTTGGCAAGGACAACGCGCGGATCGAAGAGATTTTGCGCAAGCTGTCCCTGTGGGACAAGCGCAACAACGCGATCAAGGAATTGTCCGGCGGCATGAAGCGGAGGGTGCTGATCGCCAAGGCCCTGGCCCATGAACCCCGTGTGCTTTTTCTGGACGAGCCGACTGCCGGAGTGGATGTCGAGTTGCGCAAGGACATGTGGGAGCTTGTGGCGGAACTGAAACGGGACGGTGTCACCATCATTCTGACCACCCATTACATTGAAGAAGCAGAAGCGATTGCGGATCGTGTCGGCGTCATCGACAAGGGTGAGCTTTTGCTGGTGCAGGACAAAGACACACTCATGTCGCAGATGGGAAAAAAGCAGATCGAAGTCATGCTGACCGAACCCATCGACCGAATTCCCGATAGTCTGGTCAGCCACAATCTGGCCCTCAACGGCGCAGGTGATTGTCTGATCTATACCTACGATACCAATGCGGATCGTACCGGCATAACGACCTTGCTGAATGACGTGTCCGAGGCCGGGTTGGTGTTGCGCGACGTACAGACCAGGCAATCAAGCCTGGAAGAGATTTTTGTCAATCTGGTATCGGGAGAGGCCGCATGAACTGGACCGCGATCGCTGCCATCTACCGGTTCGAAATGACCCGTTTCTTTCGAACTCTGGCACAGAGTTTTCTGTCGCCGGTTCTGTCCACGTCGCTTTATTTCGTGGTGTTTGGCACCGCCATCGGCAGCCGTATCCAAGAGGTCGAGGGCGTTTCATACGGTGCATTCATCGTGCCGGGGCTGATCATGTTGTCGGTGGTGATGCTGTCGATTTCGAACGCGTCGTTCGGAATTTACTTCCCCAAGTTTCTGGGCACCATCTACGAGCTGTTGTCCGCTCCGGTCAATTTCATCGAGATCGTGATCGGATATGTCGGTGCCGCCGCAACCAAGGCGTTGTTCGTGGGGTTGGTGATTTTGGTCACCGCGACGTTTTTCGTCGATATTCGGATCGAGCATCCATTCGCCATGGCCGCGTTTCTGATCCTGTCCTGTCTCAGCTTTTCGTTGCTGGGATTCATCATCGGCATCTGGGCCAGCAACTTCGAGCAGATGTCGCTGGTGCCGCAGTTGGTGGTGACGCCACTGATCTTTCTGGGGGGTACGTTTTATTCGATTTCTATGCTGCCCCCATTGTGGCAGACCATCACGCTGTTCAATCCCGTGGTCTATCTGATTTCGGGTTTCCGCTGGTCCTTTTACGGGCTGGCAGATGTGCCGATCGTTTTCAGCCTTCTTGCCATTGTCGCGTTTACAGCTCTGTGCCTGGCGGTTATCGGCTGGATATTCAAAACCGGCTGGCGCATTCGCAGCTGACCCTCGCCAAGGCGTTGCATTTTTGCCCATCGGGTGTGTGAATTTGGTTCACGTCGCGTTTAACGCCGGCAGAGTCCCTTGTTTACGGGTTGGGGGCACTCTACATCGGCACCCATGAAGCTCAGCCTGCCGTTCGTAAAAAAGCACCCTTGCGTGGCCGTTGTCCGTTTGTCCGGTTCCATTGGAATGGCGGGGCGTGGGGCGTTGAACGACACAACCCTGGCGCCTGTTCTGGAAAAAGCGTTTCGCAAGGGAAAACCAGCCGCCGTGGCGATTGAGCTTAATTCCCCGGGCGGGTCCCCTGTGCAAAGTTCGCTGATCGGTGCCCGCATCCGGCGTTTGTCGGAAGAGCTGGATGTGCCGGTGATTGCCTTTGTCGAGGATGTTGCGGCCTCCGGCGGCTATTGGCTGGCTGCCGCAGCGGACGAGATCTGGGCCGATGATAGTTCGGTTCTTGGGTCAATCGGTGTAATCTCGGCCGGGTTTGGCGCGCATGTCTTTCTGGCGCGGCAAGGGTTTGAGCGGCGCGTGCATACGGCGGGCCAGTCGAAATCCATGCTGGACCCGTTTGCGCCGGAAAAGAAAGAGGATGTGGCCCGCCTGCAAGGTTTGCTGGGGGATATCCACGAAAACTTCATTGATCATGTCAAAGCGCGACGTGGGGACAAGCTGGATCAAAGTGCAGATTTGTTCACCGGTGAGGTTTGGCTGGCGCGCCGCGCGCAAGAATTGGGCCTGATTGATGGCATCGCTCATCTCAAGCCCAAGATGCAGGAACGCTTTGGCGACAAGGTCAAGTTCCGCCGCTACGGTGTGCGCAAACCGATCTGGACGCGTTTTGGGGCCAGCTTCGCACAGGATGCCATTGCTGGCCTGGAGGAGCGTGCAGCATATGCGCGTTTCGGTTTGTGACGTGATCATCAAGGCCGTCACCCTTTTCCTGATTGCCATGGGCGTATTGGCAATGTTCGGTAAGCTTCGCTTTCCCGGACAAAAGAAATTGAGTTCGGCGAAATGTCCGCGCTGCGGTCGGTATCGTATCGGCAAAGGCCCCTGCGCCTGTGAAAAAGGAGGCCGGACTTGATTACCACATGGCTGTTGTCCGGTCTGGGTCTGTTGATTCTGCTGCTGGCAGGCGACGCCCTTGTGCGTGGTGCCGTGAACCTGAGCCTGCGCCTGGGCGTTCCTGCGTTGATCGTCAGCCTGACGATTGTGGCATTCGGAACGTCCGCGCCTGAGCTTTTGATTGCCATCAGCGCTTTGAAAGAGAACGCCCCCGGTATCGCACTGGGCAATGTGGTCGGATCAAACACGGCGAATATTTTGCTGGTTCTGGGCCTTCCCGCGCTTCTGGCGACTCTACACACCAGTGAATGCAACAGCCGCCGGAACTATGTCTTCATGCTGATGGCGACGGTTCTGTTCATTGGTTTGGCATTCTTGGGAACGTTCACGTTCTTCAGCGGCCTGATCTTGCTGGCGGCGTTGGGTCTTGTTCTTCTGAACGCCTTCCGCGAGGCAAAAGCCCATCGCAAAGCCTGCGGTGAAGCCTGTGTGGACGAAGAGCTTGAGGGGCTGGAAGAAGCTGATCCTGATATGCCTTATTGGAAGGTGTCGGTGTATCTGATCCTCGGGCTGATTGGTCTGCCAATGGGTGCGCATCTTTTGGTAGATAACGCAACGATCATCGCGCGGACCTACGGGGTCAGTGAGACGGTCATTGGTTTGACGTTGATCGCAGTTGGAACGTCTTTGCCCGAATTGGCGACAACAGTTATGGCCGCTTTGCGCAGACAGGCCGACGTTGCGCTGGGTAACGTGATCGGTTCGAACATGTTCAACCTTTTGGCCATCATCGGGATCGCAACCTGGTTTGGTCGTATCCCGGTTGATCCCGAGTTCCTGCAATTCGATCTTTGGGTCATGCTGGGCGCATCGCTGCTGCTGATACCGTTTGTATTTTTCAAACAAGATATCTCGCGCATCTGGGGGTTGGTGTTGACTTTCCTTTATGTGCTTTATGTCACCGTATTGCTGGTGTGATCTGACAAAACGAGGTGAAGCATGACCCGAGCCCTAGTCACCGGCGCCGGTATTCGTCTGGGCCGGGCCATGGCATTGTATCTGGCAGATCGAGGTTTCGATGTGGCCGTGCATTACGCCTCATCCGAAGGTCCGGCGCAGGAGACGGCGGCAGAGGTACAGACCCTGGGCCGAAAATCCGTGACCCTGAAGGCCGATCTGCTGGACGAAGCTCAGGTTCAGGCGCTGCTGCCCAAAGCGGCCGAGGCGCTGGGCGGGCCAATTACGTGTCTGGTGAACAACGCATCGATCTTCGAATACGACAACATCCGCACGGCAACCCGGCAAAGCTGGGATCGACATCTCGACAGCAACCTGCGCGCGCCCTTTGTGCTGACGCAGGCCATGGCAGGTCAGGGGCTGAGCGCCGGAACAGATGAAAAGGGCGAACCGCTTGCAACCGGCCTTATCGTCAACATGGTGGACATGCGCGTGCGTAAACTGACGCCCGAGTTCATGTCATACACCATCGCAAAAATGGGTTTGTGGGCACTGACCCGAACGGCGGCGCAGGCGTTGTCTCCGACGATCCGTGTCAATGCGATCGGGCCGGGCCCCACGATGCAGGGCCACCGCCAAAGCCAAGAGCATTTCCAGGCACAGCGTTCAAATACCGTTTTGGAGCGGGGATCCAACCCGTCTGACATAACCGCTGCGCTTGGGTACTTTCTGGATGCACACGCGGTCACCGGACAGCTTTTATGTGTGGACGGCGGTCAGCATCTGGGTTGGAAAACTCCGGATGTTCTGGGTGTAGAATAAGTAATTTTGCTGCAAGTTTTGCACCGCTCTCAATTGTGTTACACGCGCGTTACAAAAATGTCTTTTTTTTCATACACTTGCTAAGTATGCAAAAAAATAACATTTAAGAACAAGTACTTGATAAGTTGCCTATTTTTTGTGCAAGTAAAGGAAAAGGCAAGGAAACAAGGGGATTTCCGATCTTCCGGAATTTTATCTTCACACTTATCCACAGAAACCGTGGATTTGTTTTCTCTTGATCTGGAAGGCGTGAGATTGCAGCCATTGCCAGAGAATCATATCTCAGGATCATGACCACCGACAGCGAATCATCCCCCACCGGCTATGCCTGCATTCAGCGCTATGTAAAAACGCTGGACAGTTCTCCGGGCGTTTACCGCATGCTCGATGCAGACAGCCGGGTTCTGTATGTCGGCAAAGCCCGAAATCTCAGGGCACGGGTGTCGAATTACACACGGCCGGGTCATTCGGGGCGGATCGAAAAGATGATCGCCGCGACGGCCTCGATGATGTTCCTGACCACGCGAACCGAGACCGAGGCCCTGCTGCTGGAGCAGAACCTGATCAAGCAGCTCAAACCCAAGTACAATGTATTGTTGCGGGATGACAAAAGCTTTCCGAACATACTGGTCGCCAAGGATCATGACTTTCCGCAGATCAAGAAACACCGAGGGGCGAAGAAGGAAAAAGGTGCCTATTTCGGCCCCTTCGCCAGTGCCGGTGCGGTGAACCGGACGCTGAACCAGTTGCAAAAAGCGTTCCTGCTGCGCAACTGCTCGGATTCGATGTTCGACAGCCGAACGCGGCCATGCCTTCTATATCAGATCAAGCGGTGTTCCGGGCCGTGTGTCGGCCTGATCTCAGAGCAGGATTACCGTGAAAGCGTGAAGGACGCCGAGCGCTTCCTGTCGGGCCGCTCGACCAAGGTGCAAGAGGAACTGGCCGAGCAGATGATGGCCGCATCCGAGGCGATGGAGTTCGAACGCGCCGCAGGTCTGCGTGACCGCATCCGGGCTCTGACGCAGGTGCAGACCTCTCAGGGCATCAACCCGCGCGGTGTGGCCGAAGCGGACGTGATCGGCCTGTATATGGACAGTGGTCAGGCCTGCGTGCAGGTGTTTTTCATCCGTGCGAACCAGAACTGGGGCAACAAGGATTTCTATCCCCGCGTCGGCCCGGATGTTTCACCTGCCGAGGTGATGGAGGCCTTTCTGGGCCAGTTCTATGACAACAAGGAACCGCCGCGTCAGCTGATCCTGTCGGACGGAATCGAAAACGTGGATCTGATGCAGGACGCGCTGTCTGAGAAAGCCGGGCGCAAGGTCGAAATCCTTGTGCCGCAGCGTGGCGAAAAACAGGAACTTGTTGCCGGTGCCTTGCGCAACGCGCGCGAGGCTCTGGCCCGCCGCATGTCGGAAAGTGCCACGCAGGCCAAGTTGCTGCGCGGGCTGGCCGAGGCGTTCGATCTGGATGGTCCACCGGGACGGATCGAAGTCTATGACAACTCTCATATTCAGGGCACCAATGCTGTCGGCGGCATGATCGTGGCCGGCCCCGAGGGGTTCATGAAGAACGCTTACCGCAAGTTCAACATTCGCGGTGATGACCTGACACCGGGTGACGATTTCGGCATGATGAAAGAGGTGCTGAACCGCCGCTTCACCAGACTGCAAAAGGAAGACCCGGACCGCGACAAAGGGCTGTGGCCCGATCTGTTGCTGATTGATGGCGGCGCAGGGCAGGTAAGCGCGGTGCATCAGATCATGGTCGAACATGGGGTCGAAGACATTCCCATGGTCGGCGTCGCCAAGGGGGTCGACCGCGACCACGGCAAGGAAGAGTTTCACCGGATCGGCCAACGCCCCTTTGCGCTGAAACGCAACGACCCTGTGTTGTATTTCATTCAACGCCTCAGAGACGAAGCGCACCGGTTCGCCATCGGCACCCATCGTGCGAAACGCGCCAAGGCCGTGGGTGCAACGCCGTTGGATGAAATCCCGGGGGTAGGGGCTGCGCGCAAACGTGCTCTGTTAACCCATTTCGGCAGCGCCAAAGCCGTCAGCCGGGCCAATCTGGCCGATTTGACAGCGGTCGAAGGGATTTCGGCCGGGTTGGCGCAGAAGGTTTACGATTTCTTCCACGACAAGGGCTAGGCTTGCCGGCCCCGCCACAGGATATATAGGCCCGACGCGACGATCAGCGCGCTGCCGATCCACATGTTGGGATCCAGCCTCTCACCAAACATGGCTACGCCAAGCCCAATGCCGAACAACAGCCGGGTGTATCTGAACGGGGTCACGGCGGACACTTCGCCGGTGCGCATCGCCTTCATCAGCGACGCATAGGCGATTACGCCCATCAGCACCGCGCCGATCAGATGCAGGCTGGTGTGAAGGCCAACCGGTGCAATCGGCGCGCCCTCCCAAAACCGATAGGCCACCCCGGCCACGATGATGCTGAGGAAGCCGTAAAACCCCAGGACTTCGGTTCCAAGCGTGGCAGGTGCTGCGCGGCTGGCCAGATCACGTCCGGCAAATCCCAGCATTCCCAGCACCGCCAGTATCGACAGCAACGAAAAGCTGTCTCCGGTGGGTTGCAGGATGACGACAACGCCGATCATGCCGACAAAGATAGCGCTCCAACGCCGCCAACCGACTGTCTCGCCAAAGAACAACGCGGCGCCTGCAACAACGACCAGAGGCGTGGCTTGCAGGATCACCGTGGCCGAGGACAACGGCGTCAGTGCGATGGCCAGAACATAGAACAACCGACCAAAGACCTCGAACAGCACCCGAATTTTCATCGGGCGGGACAGAACGTCAGGTTGCAGCAGCCGCTGCCCACGGGCCCGGGCCACCGCAGCGAAAATCACCGACCCGCCCGCGCCGAAAAGAACCAGGACCTGCCAGATCGGCAGCGCGGCTGAAGCTGCCTTCAGCATCGCATCCTCCAGCGCAAAACCGGCCATCGCGGCGACCATCCAGAGGCTGCCGATCATGTTTGACCGTGTGTCGGTTTGAATATGCGCTGTCATCTGGTTCTTTCCGGCTGGGCTTGCGCGGCAATCTGACCGCAAAGCCGGGAAAGGCCAAGAGGTACTGTTCTGAGACGTCGGGCCTGCGGCGCTTTGACCAAGCGCTTTTGAATGATACAGTTTTTTGTCTGATTGGCTTTTCTGTCCCGGACCGGCGATATAGGGTCCAAGCCATGAAGTGGAATTTGCCTAATCTCCTGACCGTCCTGCGCCTGCTGGCCGCGCCCGGGCTGGCAGTCATGTTTCTGTATTTCACCCGTCCCTATGCGGACTGGTTTGCACTGATCCTGTTCCTGTCGGCGGCGATTACCGATTGGTTCGATGGGTATCTGGCCCGCGCATGGAAGCAGGAGACCAAGATCGGAGCGATGCTGGATCCGATCGCCGACAAGGCCATGGTGGTGATCGCGCTTATGATCCTTGTGGGCTATTCGACCGAGCACTGGACGCCGTGGCTTGTCCTTCCTGCAACCGTGATCCTGTTTCGCGAAGTTTTTGTCTCGGGCCTGCGGGAATATCTGGGCGATGTGGCCGGGACGCTCAAAGTCACCAAACTGGCCAAATGGAAGACCACGGCCCAGATGGTCGCCATCGCGGTTCTGTTTTCGCAGGGTATCTTCGAGCACTATGCCGTGATGGCGAGTTTTGGCATGGATGCCGAGCTGGTCGAGCAGATCATTGCGGGTCAGGTCGACGACGTGAACCACCTGCGCCTGAATGTCGATGGCATGTATTGGGCGGGTCAGGTCGGGCTGTGGCTGTTGTGGATTGCGGCAACGCTTACATTGATCACCGGCTATGACTACCTACGTAAAGCCATGCCTCATCTGAAGGAGAGCTAACCGATGGATGTTCTGTATTTCGCCTGGGTGCGCGAACGCATCGGCTTGCCAAAGGAAAAGGTCGAAACGCAAGCGGCCACGGTCAGCGAATTGGTGACTGAACTGAGCGCTCGGGAAGAGCGCTATGCCGCGGCATTTGCCGATCTGTCCGCGCTGCGCGTTGCGTTGGATCAGGAGCTGTCGGATTTCGATGCTCCGCTGGCAGGTGTTCGGGAAGTTGCGTTTTTCCCGCCGATGACGGGCGGTTGACCGATGCGGATCGCGGTTCAGCAAGAGGCATTTGATCTGGGGGCCGAGGCCAATGCCTTTGCCGCCGGGGATGATTCCAACGGCGCCATCGTCACTTTCACCGGCGTTGTGCGTGACCTGGCGAGCGGTGATCTGGATGTGATGGAGATCGAGCACTATCCCGGTATGACCGAACGCGCCCTGACCAAGATCGCCGAAGAGGCGCAGGCGCGTTGGGCATTGGGTGACGTGCTGGTCATACACCGTTTTGGACGCTTGGTTCCGGGGGATCGCATCATGATGGTGGCCACGGCGGCCCCGCATCGCAAGGACGCGTTCGAGGCGGCCGAGTATCTGATGGATTACCTGAAATCCCGCGCGCCATTCTGGAAAAAGGAAATTACCCGTTCCGGCGCCGAATGGGTTGCGGCCAAAGATCAGGACGAAGATGCTCTGACCCGCTGGTAGCGTCGCGCGACCACCCCGGGGTTCTGGAATCCGAGCGGTTTCAATTCTTCTCTGGACGCCGGTTCACGAGCCTGCGCTAAATCTGCGCAAGAGGATCAAGAGGATGGCGGCATGCATGACGGGCTGAGAAACAAGGGCCTAGCGACACGGGCAATCCATGCGGGCGAAGCCCCGGACCCAACCAGCGGTGCGTCTGCGCCGGCCCTGCATATGTCTTCGACATTCGTCACGGATCAGGTGGCGGGGTTTTCGGCCCACGATCTGGAGGAAGAAGCCCCTTATCTTTACGGGCGCTGGGCCAATCCCAACGTCAGGACGCTGGAAGCCAAGATCAGCATGTTGGAAGGCACCGAAGATTGCCTGTGTCTGGCGTCCGGTATGGCGGCGGCCACCGCTATCTTCCTGACGTTCCTGTCTGCCGGGGATCATGTGATCGTTTCCGACGTCTCTTACGCGGGCGTGGCAGAGCTGGCGCGGGACACGCTGCCGCGTCTGGGCATCCATGTCAGCACGGTCAACATGTCCGATCTTTCGGCGGTATCAGCAGCCATCAGGCCGAACACGCGTCTCATCCACACGGAAACACCCGTGAACCCGATCGGTCGACTGACCGACCTAGCATCGGTTTCAGCAATTGCCAAAAGCGCGGGGGCGTTGCTGTCCTGCGATGCGACTTTTGCGTCTCCGCTTGGTCAGCCAAACAAAGAGCTGGGCGTTGATCTGATCATGCATTCGGTGACCAAGTATATCGGCGGGCACGGTGATGCCATCGGTGGTGCGGTGGCCGGGCGAAAGGACCTGATCGCGAAAATCCGCACCGAATCCGCGATCCACCACGGCAGCATCATGTCCCCCTTCAACGCGTGGATGATCGCGCGGGGCATGGCCACTCTGCCGCTGCGGATGACAGCGCATCAGGCAGGTGCCACCGTCGTTGCCGATTGGCTTGAGACACACGCGCGCGTGACCAGAGTGATCTATCCGGGGCTGAAGTCGCATCCCCAATATGAGCTGGCCCAACAGCAGATGCGCAACACATCCGGCATGATCGCTTTTCAGGTGGGTGATCACGCAACAGGCGAGGCACTGGCCCAGCAGATGATCGATAAACTCCGGATCGTTCACTATGCCGTGTCGCTTGGCCACCATCGCAGTCTGATATTCTGGATGGGAACCGAAGCTTTGATGCAATCGTCCTTCCGATTGGAAGGGGCGCAATTGGCAAGTTACCGGGATTTCGCAGGCGACGGCGTGTTTAGGCTGTCGGTTGGTCTGGAAGACCCCGAAGACCTGATCGCAGATTTGGCGCAGGTCCTGTGAGCCGTCCGGGAAGGCGGTTTCTCAGTCGGCGTTGTTGATCCGACCGCGCATTTCCTCGGCCTCTTGCCGCGCGGCGCGCAGACCGTCCATGGCTGCGCCCAGCTCTGCCTCTGTCTGGGTCAGCTGATTGGTCAACTCGGCTTCACGTTGCTGAAGGTAGGTTATGGCCTGATCGCGGGTTTCTTCCGCTTCGTGCAGTTCCTGGCTCATGCGATCCAGATCGGCAACGTCGCTTTGGCGGACGCGGGACAGGCGGTGTGCCAGCCAGTTGGCAAACCAGCCCATGCAGAAGGCCGCAAACAGAATGACGGCTGTGGCGATGATGAATTCGGTTCTGTTCAACTTACTGGTCCTCTGCGTCCGTGTCTGGTGCGGTCGATTCGGTCTGATCCGTTTCAGGCGCGTCGGCCTCAGCCCCAACCTCGGCCTCAGCCTCGAGCGCTTCGAGGCCTGTTTCGGAGGCTTCGACCGGCTCGGGACGAATCAGCCGGAACTCGATCCGCCGGTTTGCTTCGCGGCCTTCTTCGGTGTCGTTGTCCGCGATAGGCTGTGTTTCACCGTATCCAACGGCAGTGTAGCTGCTGGTGGGAATGCGCCGCCCGCGCAGCTCGTTCAGAATCGATTGCGCCCGTGCCTGGCTGAGCTGCTGGTTCATCTCTTCGCGGCCCTGGCTGTCCGTATGGCCCTGGATCTCCAGCCGGATCGGCCCGCAGTCACGCAGGATGTCGGCGATCTGGTTCACCGTATCGCGCGAGTCGGATGCGATCGTCGCTGATCCGGGTTCGAACGCAATTTTGCTGACGGATTGAATTTCGGCGATCTGCGCTTCGCAGACTTCAGGATCGGGCAGCGCGTCTTCGGGCTCTGGCGGAGGCTGATAGGTGATCGTCAGAGTGAATTCCTGCCCTTCGCCCAGCTTGTCCGACAACTGACCTGCGATACGGGCTTTGGCATCCTCTTCATGGCTGAGGCCGGTCAGTTCGACCGAGCCTGGTGTTACGGTCAAGGCCCCGTTGTGAAGCTGGGCCAACGCCTCGAGGCCGGCCAGAACACGCACCGGCCAATCTGCCGGAAGCCCCGGCGCGATGCGGGTCGCGGTATAGACCTGATCCGAGCCGAAGGCCGCGCGGGCATAGCTGTCGACCATGTCCCGCAACGTTTCATCCCCCAGACGCCCTCGCAGTTGCACAAGCCCTTCGGGGCTGCGGGTCGCCGAGAACTCGACGGGTCCGGTCTGTTCGCTGGTTTCAGGTTCCGGCAGCACGGCATGCAGGGCAAAGACCTGAGGCAACGCTGTTTCAAGTTCACCTACAACCCGGTCGAACAAGGCTGGATCCGTGCCTTGCGCCGCAACCAGGGTGATGTCCGCATCCGACATCGTGACCGAGCCTTTGCCGATTCTGGCCAGTGCCTGAATGCTCTTCTCGGCGGCTTCGGGCCAGCGTGGCGAGGGCTCGCCCAGACCGATGGTGCAGGAATATGTTCCCGACAAGCCGGCATCGCGCGCAGCGGTCACGATCCGGTCGCGTGCTTTTGCATCCTGTGCCGAACAGGCGTCAAATTGCCCACCGTCTTCGTTGATCAGAAAACGCAGCGTAAAGGGCGTTATGACGGGACGAGGCGCCGAGATCGCCAGCCCGATCCGCAGGCTGGGCGGCGCGGCGCGGGTCAGATCGCGTTCGAGACGTTGTTTTTCCTGTTGGCTGTCCGCAATGGCGGTGATTTTGACCAAATCGGCGTTTGCGGAAATTTTGGCACGCGGCAGGCTCGCCAGCGCCTCGATGGCATATGATATCGCGGCATCCCAACCATCGGGCTTGGGGTAATCCGCGGTTTCCATCAGGTCCGAAACCGCGATGTTGGGGTCGAGGTTGCCCAGCCTTCTGATCAGGTCATCTCTGTCTTCGCTGGCGGGGATCAAGCCGATGATCGATATGCCGCGATCGTTGCGCAGAATTTCCGCCGAAAAGCGCGGCGGCGCCAGGGCAGAGGTCGCTTCGACCTCCATTTCATCGATTACACGGGACGCATCGACCTCGGTTCCGGCTGCGGTCAGTGCGTTGAATCGTGTCGCCTCATCGGGTGCAATCCCGGTCAGGACCACGCGCAAGCCGTCTGACTCGACCTCGGCCCAGTCGTGTCCTTTGAGATCAAGCGCCCGGCGCACGGCGAATTCCGATGTTTCTTCGATCTTTGTGACGGCATAGCTGGCTGCCAAAAGCGACAGCCCGGCTGACACAAGAAAGATCAGGGAAACAACGATAAAATACGGCAGACGCATGTTTGGGTTTGACACTCCTCAGGCGGTTGGGCCGATCTTTACAGGCCGCGTTCAGCAGGTGCAATCAGAGCAACAGGGCGACGCAGAGGAAGATCAGCGGAATCAAGCCAGTGTCGCGGTTGAGCCTGAACAATTGCAACAGCCTGGCATTGTCTTCGATGTCCAGCGCGCGGAGTTGCCACATCATGTGCCAGCCCATTGCCCAAGGCCCACAGAGCGCAACGCCCAATGCCAGCATCGAGGCATCCGGCACCCCTGCATCGACGATGGCCAGCCCCATCAGCGACACGGTCGCCACCAAAAAGTACTTCAGCCACCGCGCTGTATCAGCTCCGAACAAACGAGCAGTAGATTTGATGCCGATCAGTTCGTCATCCTCGGCATCCTGATGCGCATAGATTGTATCGTAGAACAGGGTCCACGCGATTCCAGACAGATAAAGCGTCACCGCTGGCCATCCCACGGAACCGCTATGCGCCGCCCAGGCCAGAAGGGCGCCCCAGTTGAAGGCCAGCCCCAGAAACACCTGAGGCCACCAGGTAAACCGTTTGGCAAACGGATAGATCGTCACGGGCAGCAGGGACAGAACACCCATTGCGATTGCCGCCTGATTGAAGCTGAGAAGGATGCCAAGCGCCAGAATGCATTGCAGGACCATCCAGACCGCGGCCTGCCGGACACTGACCTGACCCGAAGGAATCGGGCGCGAGCGTGTGCGTTCGACCTGCCCGTCGAATTCCCGGTCCGTAATGTCATTCCACGTGCAACCGGCGCCCCGCATCAGGAAGGCCCCAAATGCGCATCCCATGGCGATCCACAGATCTTCCCAACGCGGCTGCCCATCATGCAGGATCGCCAGAGCCAGCCCCCACCAACAGGGAATCAGCAGCAGCCATGTCCCGATGGGTCGGTCCGCGCGGCTGAGGCGCAGATAGGGGCGGGCAAAGGCCGGGGCACGGGTGTCGACCCAGTTGCCGCTGACGGCATCGGCGACTTGACCATCTGGTGTTGGGGCATTGCCTTGCATATGTAGGGTCTCATGAGTGCGAAGATCAGACTGTATGTAGAGCAGCCCTTGGGTCAGGGGCAATCGGTTCCTTTGACGCGCGACCAGGCGCACTATCTGTTTGGTGTCATGCGCCTTGCGGTCAAAGGGCAGGTCGCCCTGTTCAACGGACAGGACGGAGAGTGGTTGGCCGAAGTCTCGGAGGCGGGAAAACGCGGCGGGACGCTGACCTGCCTTGAGCAGACGAAACCGTTGCAGTTGCCGCCCGATCTGTGGTTCCTGTTTGCACCGATCAAAAAGGCCCGCACCGATTTCATCGTGGAAAAAGCCGCCGAAATGGGCGCGGCGCGTATCATGCCGGTGCAGACCGAGTTCACCAATTCCGAACGCATCCGACAAGATCGGTTGCAGGCCCATGCCGTCGAGGCGGCCGAACAGTGCGGCGGAACCTTCGTGCCCGAGGTTGCCGATTTGCAGCGGTTGGATCGGCTGCTGGATGCATGGCCCGAAGATCGACAACTGATGTTCTGCAACGAAGCCGAGGTTGGATCGGCCCTGCGACTGGCCGCCAATGAAAAAGGACGGCCCTGGGCGATTCTCATCGGTCCTGAAGGAGGGTTTTCCGACAAGGAACGCGCGCGTCTGACGGGGTTGCCCTATGCGCATGTTGTCAGCCTTGGCCCGCGTATCCTGCGGGCCGACACGGCGGCAGTCGCTGCGCTGACCATGTGGCAGCAGGCGCTGGGGGATTGGACGTGATCCGAGAGGCCTCGCCGTCTGATGCCCCGGCCATTGAGGCGTTTTTGGCCAAACATCCCGATACTTCCATGTTTCTGCGCAGCAACCTGTTGGCGCACGGGATTGGATTTGGAGACGATGACCATTCCACCCGGTTCTTCATTTGGGGGAAGGATCGCATCCAAGGCGTATTCGGCCTGACCAAAAAGGGTTACCTGATGGCGCAACTGCCCGATTGCTCGCCAGAGGCCGCTCAGGCCTTTGCGGGCCGGATCGCAGGTCAGACCGTACTGGGCATGACAGGGGCTGCACAACAGGTTGAGATGATATTGCACGCGCTAGGGCTTGGACAGGCCTGTTACCGCCTGCATCATGATGAACCCCTGTACCGCCTGGATCTGGGCAAAATCCCAGAAGCACCGATTCCATTTCGTGCCCTGTCCGAGGCAGACCGCCCGTTACTGACGCGTTGGTTTGCGGATTACTTCGAGGATACCGACCAGGCCAAAGGGCAAGAGGCGCATGATATGGCCTCTGAACGGATCACCACCGATATTCAATCAGGCAGGGCGATTGTCATGCTGGAAGACGACGCCCCCGTAGCCATGGCCGCCATCAATGCATCAGTCCGGGATCAGGTTCAGGTCGGCGGTGTATTTGTGCCGCGCGAGAACAGAAACCGTGGGCTCGGGCGCAAGGTCACAACGGCTGTGCTGCAAAAGGCGAGGACCGAGGGCGCGAACACGGCCATCCTGTTCGCCAACAATCGACCTGCCGCGCGAGCCTATGAGGCGATGGGGTTTCAGCAGATCGGCTGGTATCGGATCGCCCTGTTGCAAACACCACAAAAGGTGCTGTCATGAGTTTCATCCGACCCGAGGCCAAACTGGCCCTGTGGCGCTGGCGCGAAGTGTTGGTTGCCGGGTTTGTCCTGATCCTCGGTCTCAGCTGGATCAACGGGCCCGGTGGTCTGCTGGGGTGGATCGGTTGGCTGCTTGTCGCTGTCGCAATCGCCCTGGCGGTGATCGGGGTGCAGCGCGCGCGGTTCAGAACCGGCACTGGCGGACAGGGTGTCGTGACCGTCGATGAAGGTCAGATCACCTATTTCGGTCCACTGGTTGGCGGCATCATCGCCACGCGCGAGATTGAGCGGCTGGCGCTCGATCCAACCTCGACGCCGGCGCATTGGGTGTTGGAACAACCGGGTCAGGCGGTGCTTCACATTCCTGTGAATGCGGAAGGGGCCGAGGCGCTGTTCGATGTCTTCTCGGCGCTTCCGGGCCTGAAAACCGAGCATATGCTGGCCGAACTGAACGGTGGATCGGCCCATCCGGTCGTGATTTGGGAGCGTACGCCCTCGCGCCCTCCACACCTTCGGCTGCATTGACACCGGCGCGGTTTGCCCCCACGACTGGCCAAAAGACAGACACATCAGGATCGGAGCACGGGTCTCATGTCCATCCCACAGTCCGGCGGCGGACCAATCGAACGCCACGAGCAATTGGCCGAATATCTGGAGTCGGGCTGCAAGCCCAAGGCAGACTGGCGCATGGGCACCGAGCATGAGAAATTCGGCTACTGCAAGGACACGCTGAAACCGTTGCCGTTCGAAGGTGCGCGATCCATCGTGGCGGTGTTGGAGGGCCTGCGTGACCGGCACGGTTGGGCCGAAGTCCGTGAAGCGGGTCATCTGATCGGTCTGGAAAAGGACGGCGCCAATGTCAGCCTGGAGCCGGGCGGCGCGCTGGAGCTGTCGGGAGCTCCGCTCGAGACCATCCACGAAACCTGCGATGAGGTGAACACCCACCTGCGCGAGGTAAAGGACATCGCGGATGAGATCGGCGTGGGTTTCATCGGTCTGGGCGCGGCACCGACCTGGACACATGAGGAAATGCCGCTGATGCCCAAGGGGCGGTATCGGCTGATGAACGACTATATGGAAAAGGTCGGCACCATGGGCCGCGCCATGATGCGGCGGACCTGCACGGTTCAGGTCAATATCGATTTCGGGTCAGAGGCCGACATGGTGCAGAAACTGCGCGTGGCGCTGGCCTTGCAGCCGGTGGCAACGGCGTTGTTTGCGAATTCGCCCTTTTTCGAAGGCAAGGTAAATGGCCAGAAAAGCTGGCGCAGCTATATATGGCGGCATCTGGACGATGCGCGTACGGGCATGCTGCCTTTCGTGTTCGAAGACGGGTTTGGGTTCGAGCGTTACGTGCAATACGCGCTCGATGTTCCGATGTATTTCGTTTATCGCGACGGCCAGTACATCAATGCGCTGGGCATGTCTTTCCGCGACTTCCTGAAAGGCGAACTGCCCGCGCTGCCGGGGGAAACGCCCACGCTCAGCGATTGGGCCGACCACCTGACCACCGCCTTCCCCGAGGCGCGGATCAAGAAATTCATGGAAATGCGCGGGGCCGATGGCGGTCCTTGGCGGCGCCTGTGTGCCTTGCCCGCCTTCTGGGTCGGCCTGACTTACGATCAAACGGCCCTGGACGCGGCCTGGGATCTGGTCAAAGGCTGGGACACCGAGACCCGCGAGGCGCTGCGTGTCGCGGCTGCCAAAGACGGTCTGCAAGCGAAAGTCGGCACCATCAACATGCACGATCTGGCGCATGAGGTTGTGGCGATCTCCGAGGCCGGCCTGAAAGCCCGCGCCTATCCCGGTGCCGGTGGCCTGGTGCCGGACGAGACCCATTTCCTCAACGCGCTCAAGGACAGCATCCAAAGCGGGAAAGTGCCTGCGGATGAGTTGCTGGAACACTACAACGGCGACTGGAACGGTGATCTGACCCGGATTTTCCCCGAATACAGCTATTGATCCGCCCGGTCCCGCTTGCATTCGCGGGGCTGGCCCGATAGCAGGTTGGCGACCAAATTCAGAGGGCGTCATGGACGATCTTAAGGCAAAATATCTGGGCCAAATCGCCGAGGCAGGCGACGAGAACGCGCTTGAGGCGATCCGTGTCGCCGCCGTGGGCAAAAAAGGCGAGGTCGCGCTGAAGATGCGCGAGTTGGGTAAAATGACGCCCGAGGAACGCCAGGTGGCAGGCCCAGCGCTGAATGCCCTGAAGGATGAGATTAACTCGGCCCTGTCCGCCAAAAAGGCCGCTTTGGCCGATGCTGCGCTGGATGAGCGTCTGCGCACCGAATGGCTGGACGTCACCCTGCCAACCCGCCCGCGCCGTCAGGGCTCGATCCACCCGGTCAGCCAGGCGACCGAGGAACTGACCGCGATCTTTGCCGAACTGGGCTTTTCGGTGGCCGAAGGGCCGCGGATCGAGACCGACTGGCACAATTTCGACGCGCTGAACATCCCAGGCCACCACCCAGCGCGGGCCGAGATGGACACGTTCTATATGCACCGCGCCGAGGGCGACAACCGCCCGCCGCATGTGCTGCGCACCCATACGTCGCCGGTGCAGATCCGCTCGATGGAGAAACAGGGCGCGCCGATCCGCGTGATCTGTCCGGGCGGTGTGTATCGCGCCGACTATGACCAGACCCACACGCCGATGTTCCATCAGGTCGAAGGGCTGGCCATCGACACCGACATCTCGATGGCGAACCTGAAATGGGTTCTGGAAGAGTTCGTGAAGGCGTTCTTCGAGGTCGACGACGTCGAACTGCGCTTCCGCGCCTCGCATTTCCCGTTCACCGAGCCATCGGCCGAGGTCGATATCCGCTGTTCGTGGGACAATGGTCAGCTGAAGATCGGTGAGGGCGACGACTGGATGGAGATTTTGGGCTCGGGCATGGTCCACCCCAAGGTGATCGCCGCCGGTGGGATTGATCCCGAGGTCTATCAGGGCTTTGCCTTTGGCATCGGCATCGACCGTCTGGCGATGCTGAAATACGGCATTCCGGACCTGCGGGCGTTCTTTGACAGCGACCTGCGCTGGTTGAGGCACTACGGGTTTGCGGCGCTGGATATGCCGAACCTGCATGGTGGTTTGTCGCGTTGAAGCTGGACGAGGAAAAGTTTCTTCGCGTTATGGAGTACATTGAGGCTTCGGATGATTCCGGAGCCTCTTTCGATGATGCTGCTGAGAGTGGGAACGCTCGTTATCCAACGGAGGAGCCTCGACTAGACACAACCCAAAACAAACTTGGGATGTCGATTTCTGAACGAGAGTTCCTATTCCGTCTGATGCGTGCAGAGGATCTCATCACTGGGGCGTTCATGAAGAACGGTGCTTTGAACATACACCTGACTTACAAAGGGCATGTATGGTTGCAGGAATATCGCCAAAATACTCTTTCTAGGCGGGTTCTTAGATGGTTTGGCCGTCAACTCGATAAATTGTTTTCTTCAGTTGCTTTACCAATAGTAGCCGCCGTTCTGACTGTGTTCGTTCTGGATTATATTGGAGCTTCTCGTGGAAAATCTGTTGATGAGGTTGCCATCGAAGGCGCTGTGGAAAGCTATCTAGAAAAGCGTGGCGAGGAAGTAACCGAGTAGACAGAGAGCAGAATTGCCCTTTCATTATTTGTTTCTGAATAACTTGAAAGCGCGGAGCAAAGGCCGATAGGCCGCCGCGCGATCGCCAGACCGCGCGCACGGGCTGGCGATTTGTCTCCGCCAGCGCTACGTTTGAATGTCATACGGACTTGGCTGGCATAAATTGCCCACCATAGCCCGAGGATCGCCACCCTGCGGTCTGGCGACAGCGCGGCTTGTGATCTAGCCTGACAGACGGGCGACAGCGCGGCTTGTTACAGGTTCCCACAGGGTTGTGACGTGACTTGGCGCTCAGGCTGGGTAGGGTCGGGCGCATGATCTATCGACTGCTGTTTCTTCTGCTGACCGCAAGCCCCGCTTTCTCCATGGGACCATGGAAGTCGGATTGCCATGGCGATACGGCCTGTGAGGTCGGCGACCGCTCGTATCATGTGTTGGAGCCCGAGGGTTGGGATGGGCAAAGCGCTCTGCCGGTATTGCTGCATTTCCACGGCTGGGCGCGACAGGGAACCGTTGTGGTGAACCACGAACGCATCGCGGGCGCGACCAAGCTGCGCGGCGTGTTGCTGGTGGCCCCGAACGGGCTGGGCAAGAGATGGGATTTCTGGACCCCGGAGACCGGCGACGTGCCCTTTGCCGATGCGGTGCTGGAAGACGTCGCCAAGCGCTATCCGGTTGATCCGAAACGCATCTATGTCTCGGGCTATTCCTATGGTGGCGCGATGGCTTGGCGCTATGTGTGCCAGTCGGGCAATGACATCGCCGCCCTGCTGGCCGTTGCGGGCAGCATCCGCCAAACCGAAGCCTGCCCCGAAGCCCCGCGCGAGGTGCGCCATGTGCATGGGCTGGACGATACGGTGATGGATTTTCCCTTTGGACCGGGCGGCGATACCACCTATCCGGTGGCGCTGTGGCGAAAGAAATACAACTGCAACGGTGCCACCCCGCGCGCGGATTGGAGCGTGAGACCGTTCCTGACGCTCAGCCGGGTGGAATGGACCGATTGTGCGCAGGGGCAGGTGGTGCTGGACACCCATCCGGGCGGGCATTTCATCCCGCATGGCTGGATCGGGCGGCAATTGGACGAGCTTTTGGGCCGCACCCCCACCTATCCGTGACCCGCAGCGCTTGCACCTTGGCGCATTCTTTGTCATTGCCTGTGCCGACTGGATATCTGCCAAAAAAGGCCCCGAGCAATGAAATTCACTCTGTCCTGGCTGAAAGACCACCTCGACACCGATGCGTCGGTTGATGAGATCACTGAGGCGCTGACCGACCTTGGCCTTGAGGTCGAAGAGGTCATCAACCCGGCTGACAAGCTCAAGGACTTTACGCTGGGCTATGTGAAACACGCGGAAAAACACCCTGACGCCGACAAGCTGCGTGTCTGCAAGGTGGACACGGATGAAGGCGAGTTGCAGATCATCTGCGGCGCGCCCAACGCCCGCGAAGGGATTACTGTCGTCGTCTGCAAGCCGGGCATGTATATCCCCGGTCTGGACCTGACGATCAGCGTCGGCAAGATCCGCGGCGTCGAAAGCTTTGGCATGATGGCGTCCGAGCGCGAGCTGGAATTGTCGGACGAACATGACGGCATCATCGAATTGCCCTCGGGCGAGGTCGGTGACAGGTTCGTTGATTGGCTTGCCGAGAATGACCCGTCGAAAGTCGATCCCGTGATCGAGATCGCGATCACTCCGAACCGGCCCGATGCGCTGGGCGTGGAAGGCATCGCGCGTGATCTGGCGGCGCGTGGGATCGGGACTCTGAAACAGCGCGACTACGTGCCGGTGCCCGGTGATTTCGAAAGCCCGATCAAAGTATCGATTGACGAGGATACGCTGGATGGCTGCCCGCATTTCACGGGCCGCCTTATCAAGGGCGTCAAGAACGGCCCCAGCCCGCAGTGGTTGCAGGATCAGTTGAAGGCGATCGGGCTGCGTCCGATTTCGGCGCTGGTGGATATCACCAACTATATGACCTTTGACCATAACCGCCCGCTGCATGTGTTTGACGCGGACAAGGTGCAGGGCAACCTTCGCGTTCATCGCGCCAAAGGCGGTGAAACCCTGGTGGCGCTGGACGAGAAGGAATACACTCTTCAGCCCGGCATGATGGTCATTTCAGATGACAAAGGCCCGGAATCCATCGCAGGCATCATGGGCGGTCAGGAAACCGGCTGCACCGAGGATACTGTGAATGTGTTCCTGGAAAGCGCGTTTTGGGATCATGTGCAGATCGCGCTGACGGGTCGGGCGCTGAAAATCAATTCGGACGCGCGGTACCGGTTCGAACGCGGCGTGGACCCTGAATACACGCTGGAAGGGCTCGAGCACGCAACCCAGTTGATTCTGGACATCTGCGGCGGCGAAGCGTCCAAAGTGGTCGAGGCGGGCAAAGCGCCGAACCACGCGCGTGCGTACAAGCTGGATGCCGAACGGGTGCAGTCTCTGGTCGGGATGGACATTCCCGAAAGCGAGCAGCGTCAGACGCTGACCCGTCTGGGCTTCCGGCTGGAGGGCGAAATGGCCCACGTGCCAAGCTGGCGCCCCGATATCATGGGTGAGGCCGATCTGGTGGAAGAGGTCGCACGGATCGCCTCGTTGACCAAGTTGCAGGGTAAGCCCTTGCCGCGTGTCACAGATGGTATTCCCAAGCCGGTGATGACACCGACTCAGCGCCGCCAGTCCATGGCGCGCCGCACCTGCGCCGCGCTGGGTTACAACGAATGCGTCACCTATACGTTCATCGATCAGGCTTCGGCTGCTTTGTTCGGTGGCGGGGATGACGCGACCATGCTTGAAAATCCGATCTCGTCCGAGATGAGCCACATGCGCCCGGATCTGCTGCCCGGTTTGTTGCAGGCCGCGGCGCGCAATCAGGCACGCGGATATGCCGACGCCGCCCTGTTCGAGGTCGGCCCTGTTTTCCATGATGGCGAACCCGGCGACCAGAAAACCCAGATCGCCGGCCTGCTGGTTGGCCGCAACGGCCCCAAGGATGTGCACGGGGCCTCGCGCCCGGTGGATGTCTTTGATGCCAAGGCGGATGCCGAGGCCGTTCTTGCGGCGATCGGAGCACCGGCCAAGGTACAGATTCTGCGCGACGGCGATGCCTGGTGGCATCCGGGTCGTCACGGCAAGATCTGTCTGGGTCCAAAAAAGGTGCTGGGTGTTTTTGGTGAGCTGCACCCGCGCGTGTTGCAGGCGATGGATATCAAGGGTCCGGCAATGGCCTTTACGATCTGGCCCGACGAGGTTCCCTTGCCCCGCAAGTCCGGTGCCACACGTGCCGCATTGGAATTGCGTGACTTGCAAGCGGTTGAACGTGACTTTGCCTTTGTCGTTGATGAAAACGTCGAGGCGCTGACATTGGTGAACGCGGCGGCAGGTGCCGACAAAGCGCTGATCGAAGATGTGCGTGTCTTTGACGAATTCATCGGTGGCAGCCTGGGTGAAGGTAAAAAATCGTTGGCCATAACGGTACGTTTGCAGCCAACAGAGCAGACGCTGAAGGAAAAGGACATCGAAGCGGTGGCCGAAAAGATCATCGCCAAAGTCTCCAAGGCGACCGGCGGTGTTCTGCGGGGCTGATGCAGGGCCGCCTCCGGCGGGAGTATTTCAGAAAAGATGAAGGGGCGGTGGCGCCCTTTCCGTGTTTACGGAGGACGAAAGATGCTGAACGTGTACCTCTCTGGCGAAATCCACACCGATTGGCGCGAACAGATCATCGACGGCGCGCAGGGGTTGGACATCACATTCAACAGCCCGGTGACGGACCACGCGGCAAGCGACGATTGCGGCGTTGCCATTCTGGGGGAAGAGCCGAACAAGTACTGGCATGACCATAAGGGTGCGATGGTCAACGCGATCCGGACCCGCAAGGGCATTTCGGATGCTGACGTTGTGGTTGTCCGGTTTGGCGACAAGTACAAACAGTGGAACGCGGCTTTTGATGCGGGCTATGCCGCAGCGCTGGGCAAATCCATCATCGTGCTGCACGGCCCCGAGCATCAGCACGCGTTGAAAGAAGTGGATGCAGCCGCGCTGGCCGTGGCGGAAAAGCCCGCGCAGGTTGTCGAAATCCTGCGGTATGTGCTGACGGGTGCACTGCCGGGCTGAGTTTTTCAATGCGGGTGCCGGTTTCGGCACCCTGTCAATCGCGAAACAGATCAAGCGCGTGAGGGTATGGCCTTGCCGCGCTGCACCGCCGGGCGCTGCATGAAACGGTCGACATAGGCGACGACATTGGCGTAGCCGTCCCAGCCGACAACCTCTTTCGCGCCGTAGAAGTCCAGAGCATTCAACCAAGGGGCAAGAGCGATATCGGCGATGGAGTAATCGCCGGCGATCCAGTCTTTCCCTTCCAGTTGCGTGTTGACCACGTTCAAAAGGCGTTTGACCTCGTTGACATAGCGTTCGCGCGGTCGGGGGTCTTCGATTTCGCTGCCCGCGAATTTGTAGAAGAAGCCAAGCTGGCCAAACATCGGCCCTACGCCCCCCATTTGGAACATCAGCCATTGTGTAATGCGATGCTTGTCTGCCGCGCTTTGTCCCAGCAACTTGCCTGATTTCTCGGCCAGATACAGCAGGATTGCCCCGCTTTCGAACAGGGCCAGTGGCTTGCCGTCCGGCCCGTTGGGATCGATGATGGCTGGGATTTTGTTGTTTGGGTTCAGCGACAGAAACTCGGGGCTTTTGACATCCGCATCCGATAGCGTCACCAGATGGGGCTCATAGGGCAGGCTGGTTTCCTCCAGCATAATCGATGCCTTTACGCCGTTTGGAGTCGGATAGGAATACAGTTGAATCTTGTCCGGGGATTGCGCGGGCCAGCGCGCCATGATCGGATGAGGTTTGTTGTCCAGCATTGGGGGCTCCTGTTTGGCTGTCCCTGTAAAAGCTAGGGGCCACGCCTGATTTATATAAGCCCTTGGCGATGTGCATTTCCGGTCAGGCCGTGTTTTCTGGCGAACAAAGGGGAAATCCAACGCAACTCGCACCTAGACCGGAAGCCAAACTTGGCTCACAATCTGGTGACCCCCGCGAAAACCTCGCGGGTTTCTTGCTGTTGAAAGGAGATGGGCGTGGATGAGGTCGTAACACAGGTGGGCGCATTTGCCCCGCTGATCATGAGTGCCGTCAAGGCGCTTGTCGTTCTGATCCTGGGCTGGATCGTGGCTGGTGCAATCGGGGGCATGGTTCGCCGCCGGATCAATTCGACGCCGCATATTGATCCGACGCTAGGGAACTTTTCGGCTAGCCTGGTCAAATGGGCCATTCTCGCCATGGTTCTGGTTGCCGTTCTGGGCATCTTCGGAATTGAAGCCACCAGCATCGTCGCCATTCTGGGTGCCGCGTCCTTGGCTATCGGCCTGGCGCTTCAAGGCACGCTCAGCGATCTGGCGGCCGGTGTGATGCTGGTTGTCTTCCGGCCCTACAAGCTGGGTCAATTCGTTGATATCGGCGGCACGTCAGGCACCGTAAAGGACCTGAACCTGTTCACCACCGAGCTGGTGACGCCGGACAACGTGCAGATCATTGTTCCGAACGGTCAGGCATGGGGCTCGATCATCACGAACTACTCTGCCCATGACACGCGTCGTGTCGATCTGGTATTCGGAATCGACTATGGCGACAGCGCGGACAAAGCCATGCAGATCATTCTGGATGTGGCCAAAGCGGACAGTCGCATTCACAGCGACCCGGAACCCTGGGTTCGGGTTACGAACCTGGGTGACAGCTCGGTGGATCTGACGGCACGGCTGTGGTGCTCGGCGCCAGACTATTGGGATGTCAAATTCGAGCTGACGAAAACGATCAAGGAAGCCTTTGACGACAAGGGTATTTCGATCCCTTACCCTCATTCGGTGGAAATCCAGAAACAGGGGTGACGGCTCCCGCCCGTCGATCGGGCATTCGAAAATGCCCTCCTCCCGTTAGGCCGGGTACCGCGCAAGGGCGCGGTGCCCTTTTCTTTGTTCAAACCATCGCTTTGGGTCCGACCGCGCCACGCCTGTGGCGTGGCGCTATGCCCGACGCTGGAAACCGCTTTTCAAAAGCGATTTCAGGGGCGGGAGTGGTTACGACTTGACGATTACGTTGGGCGAGACGACGTCAATACCAAGGGCCTTGCCGACCGCATAGTAGGTCAGCTTGCCAGCGTGGACGTTCAGACCTTCCAGCAGATGCGGATCGTCCTGACACGCCTGTTTCCAGCCTTTGTCCGCCAGAGACAGCATGAAAGGCATCGTGGCGTTGCCCAGGGCGATGGTCGAGGTGCGCGCCACCGCGCCCGGCATGTTGGCAACGCAGTAGTGCATGATGCCGTCGACGTCGTAGATCGGGTCGGCATGGGTGGTGGCTTTCGACGTCTCGAAGCACCCGCCCTGATCGATGGCAACATCGACAAGTACGGCACCGGGTTTCATCGTCGACAACTGGGCGCGCGAGACAAGTTTTGGGGCCGCAGCGCCGGGGATCAGAACGGCACCGATGACCATATCGGCATCCTGGATCAGCTCGGCCGTGGCACCCGCCGTCGAATACTGGTTTTTGAAGGTTCCGCCAAAGACGTCGTCCAGATAACGCAGCCGCGGCAAGGAGCGATCCAGAACGGTGACATCCGCGCCCATTCCGGCAGCGATCTTCGCCGCATGGGTCCCAACGACGCCGCCGCCAATTACGACCACTTTGGCAGGGCCGACACCGGGTACGCCACCCATCAGAACGCCGCGCCCGCCATTGGCTTTTTGCAGCGTCCACGACCCGACCTGAGGGGCCAGACGACCGGCTACTTCGGACATCGGTGCCAGCAGGGGCAGGCCGCCGTTCGCATCGGTCACAGTCTCATAGGCGATTGCGGTGCAACCCGATTCCAGCAGGTCATGCGTCTGGTCCGGGTCCGGAGCCAGGTGCAGATAGGTGAACAGCAACTGCCCTTCACGCAGCATCTTGCGTTCCACGGCCTGGGGTTCCTTGACCTTGACGATCATGTCGGCGGTAGCAAACACCTCTTCCGCAGTGTCGATGATACGTGCGCCAGCCGCGACATAGGCGTCGTTGTCAAATCCAGCGCCGATGCCTGCGCCGGATTCGATCAGAACTTCGTGACCACGTGCAACTGCTTCCTGAGCAGCATTGGGCGTCATCCCGACGCGGAATTCCTGGGGTTTGATTTCCTTGGGGCAACCGATTTTCATGGGGTTCTCCGTACATAAACTGCTTAAATTATGTGCATTTCGCAGTGCAATTTCTGTGAAAGAAAACGTGTCAGTACATTTTTCTTTGGAAGAATATCGCGTAATATACAAAAACCTTGCAAAGGAATTGCATAAATGAGCTTGGATACGACTGATCGCAAGATTCTGGCGGCATTGCAAAAAAACGGTAGGATGTCGAATTCGGAATTGTCTGAACAGGTCAACTTGTCTCCGTCGGCTTGCCACCGGCGTGTTCAGCGGCTGGAGGTTGAAGGCTACATTCGCAACTACGTGGCGCTGCTGGATGCGCGGAAGATGAACGTGCCGACAACGGTCTTTGTCGAAATCACGCTACAGGGTCAGGCCGAAGAGGTTCTGGATGCGTTTGAAAAGGCGGTGGCCCGGATACCGGATGTGCTGGAATGCCATCTGATGGCCGGTACGGCGGATTACATTCTGAAAGTTGTGGCGGAAAACACCGAAGATTTCGCCCGCATCCATCGGCAATACCTGTCGCGCCTGCCCGGGGTGGCGCAAATGCAAAGCTCGTTTGCCTTGCGTACCGTGTTCAAGACCACAGCCTTGCCCGTCTGATTGTCATAAAGGTCCGGGATAGGTGAACAGAAAAAGGTGGGTCAGGTTGAACCCAAAATGCATCATCACAGGCACCCACAGGCGTCTGGTTGCATAGTATCCCAATCCGCAGGCCAGCCCGAGAATGGAAGCAAAAACCACCAGCGCCGGACCCCCGGCGACATGGGCCAGCCCGAACAGCAGACTGGCTGCTATTACACTGCCAACGTCCCCCAGGCGCGGGGCGATGGCCGATTGCAGATAGCCACGAAAGAAGGCTTCTTCCGTCAGGCAGGTCAGAAACAGGTTGGACAGGGCAAATACCAGCCACCAAGGCGGGACAGTAAATTCCGGCTGTACCGCGCCGAAGGAAAGCCCCAACAGAAACAGCCCCGGCAGGAGCAGCAACCCTGCCAGCAAGGCCGTGCGTTTGATCTGCGTTTTGCCGCGCAGCATCCGGGGCCAGGCCAGAAGAACGGCAAAGAAGACCATCGGTTTGTCCAGGTTCAGATGCAGGGTGAAACTGGCGCTTCCCGTACCCGCCTGTACCTGATCCAGAATTTTCAAATTTTCGAATCCCGGCAGCAGATGTGCACCCATCACCAGACACCACAGGATCAACAACAGGTGTCCGGCGACAGCAGGCCATCCTTTCAGATGGGGCAGCAACGAAGCTCCGACCAGACCAATGGCCACCGCGGCGATCGCCATGGGTGACATCAATCCTGTCGCCGAGGCAATGCTGATGAACAAAACCAGCAACGACAAGCCGATGCCTGTCCGCCGGGCCAGCACCATCAATTGCGCTGATATCAGAACAAGCCAGGGCCAGATAATGGGCATCACGGAAAGAAGGAATGTCACAATCGCCTCGTCTTTGTCATGCGCACCGTGATGCCGCACCAAAACGAGGCAATGCAAGCATCCGTGGCCAAGCGCAACGCATTGCGTCAATTCAGACGCTTGTATCCCGCGGGACAGATGTACAAATTCAGGTGAAAGATCATATTCTCGCGCTGGACCTGATTTGCAGGCACGACAACGGCCGCAGGACTCGTGACCCTAGCATCAATTTATCTGGTGGCATCAGGTTGTTACACGGGCTCGATATGGTCCGAACCCGAAGACCGAGAAGGAGCTGACCTTGGACAATGAAAACACTGGCGCCCCCAAAGACTGGCTGGAAGCCGAGCTGGAGGACACGCTGGACGAAGATTTCGAGATAGAATTCAGTGAGCCGATGCTGTCGATGGAAGTCCGAAAAATCTATCGGGAACAGCATCCGGATATGTTGGATCGCAAGGTTTACTTCCGCAACCTGCTGCGCTTGCAAGCCGAACTGATCAAGGTTCAGGACTGGGTACAGCATACCGGGGCCAAGGTCTGTATCCTGTTTGAAGGCCGTGACAGTGCCGGTAAAGGGGGCGTGATCAAGCGGATCACCCAGCGTCTGAACCCGCGTGTCGCGCGCGTGGTGGCATTGCCGGCACCCAGCCGCCGAGAGCAAAGCCAGTGGTATTTCCAGCGCTACGTACCGCATCTGCCGGCGGCGGGTGAAATCGTTCTGTTCGACCGCTCCTGGTACAACCGGGCCGGAGTCGAGCGGGTGATGGGTTTTGCGTCCGAGGACCAGGTTGAACAATTCTTTCAGGACGTTCCGGAGTTCGAACGGATGCTAGTGCGGTCAGGGATCATTCTGCTGAAATACTGGTTCTCGATCACGGACGAGGAACAGCAGTTGCGATTCCTCATGCGTATTCACGATCCGATGAAGCAATGGAAGCTGTCACCGATGGATCTTGAATCCCGCATCCGCTGGGAATCCTACACAAAGGCCAAAGAGGATATGCTTTTCCGAACGAATATCCCCGAGGCCCCGTGGTACATCGTCGAAGGCAATGACAAAAAACGCGAAAGGCTAAACTGTATCGAGCATCTTTTGACAAAAATCCCATACGAGGACGTGCCTCAGGAAAAGGTCAATCTGCCCGACCGCAAGTACAACCCGGAATATGAACGCCGCGTTTTGCCGGATGAGCTTTACGTACCAAAGATCTACTGAAGCAAAATCAGGCTCTGAGCCGGAATATGCGAGGCCGACACGACCGGCCTCGCACGGGGTCAACTGATCAGGCTGCATCCATCATGCAGTCAAAGTGAAAGAAGTTGACCATTGTGATGTCAAAGTCATCGACGTCGGCTGTTTCGGTGCCCGCAGGCTCGGATTCCGTTTCCGGCGTGACGTCGACGGTCGGCATCATGTCGATATCATCGGTGTCTGCCACGTCCGTGTCGCCGTTCACATCGTCACCCCAGTTGAACTCGTCAAACTGCGCTTGCAGGTTTTCGAGGAAACTGGCGATTTCATCCAGGAAAGCCTGAACGTCAAAGCAGAATGCTTCGGGCTCACCGCCATCAACCACTTCGGTGTCCGGCGTTTCGGGTTCCGGCTCTTCGGTTTCGGTGACGTCGGTATCTGGTGCATCGGGTGTTGGTTCTTCGGTTCCGGGTGTTTCGGGTTCCGGTTCCTCGGTCTCGGTGACGTCAGTATCCGGCGTTTCGGGCTCCGGCTCTTCGGTCTCGGTGACGTCGGTGTCTGGTGTCTCGGGTATAGGCGCTTCGGTTCCGGGAGTCTCAGTTCCTGGCTCTTCGGTTTCGGTGACGTCAGTGTCCGGCGTTTCGACTTCCGGCTCTTCTGGTACGGCAACTTCGTCCGGCGTGGTTGGCGGAACGGGCGGTGTGTTCGTATTGCCGTTGTCCAGCATGACTGCCGCGTCGGTTGCGGCAAAGTTCTGGGTGACCATCACCGCATCAAAGCCCTGCATGTCACCGGTTTCGACGCCGATCCCGATATATTTGAAATCCGGATTCAGGATATTGGCGCGGTGGCCCGGGCTGTTCATCAGGTTCTGGTGCAACTGCGCCACGTCATCGCTGATGCCGGGCTGCCCGCGTTCGGACTGCCATGCGATGTTTTCGCCGGTCCGCCAGTTTCCCTCAAGATCAAATCCGGCGTTTTGCATCCGCTGGGTTGCACTGGAACCGCCCGAACCGGTGTGACTGAACGTGTCTGTGTCCAGCATCCAGGTGCTGTGATCTTCGGATGAATCGTTCAGCTGCGTCTCAAGTTGCAGCGGGTTGAGCCCGCGGGATGTGCGTTCCTGGTTGATCAGCCCCAGCATCTCGCGTTCGAATGTACTTGCAGTCGACATTTTTGCCTCCGTTTGTGTTTGTGTCCTTCCGGACGGGCTCACTTAGAGGTGGGGGTGTCGACGGTGGTAGGGGGCGGTTCACTTCAGGCGAGTTTTGGCAACCCGATGCTACCGGTGCGGGATTCGCTGCGCTGCAAAATGCCGGGCAAAATGTTGCTGGTGAGGAAATGGCGGCTTGTCGCACAGCCGGTACCACGAGTCGGCGGATTGAAACCGATCCCCGAAACGACAAACCCCCGGGCGATGCCTCGGGGGTCGTCAAATAGTGTCATCCAAAGCTGGACGAGGAAAGTCTTAGAGCAGACCTTCGCGCTGTGCTTTCTTGCGTGCCAGTTTACGGGCACGACGGATCGCTTCAGCCTTCTCGCGCGCTTTTTTCTCGGACGGTTTCTCGAAATGTTGCTTCAGCTTCATTTCACGGAACACGCCTTCGCGCTGCAGCTTTTTCTTCAGGGCACGAAGCGCCTGATCGACGTTGTTGTCGCGAACACTAACCTGCATGTGGTTGTCACCACCTTTCTAGATAGAGTTGCAAGGAAATTGCAGGAGTTGGCCGTATAGCAAAGCCGCTCTAACTTGTCTAGTACTGGGGCCGACAACCGGAGAACCGCCATGACGACCACATATGAAGATGCAAAACAGCAGCTTTTGGATGCGATGCTGATCCATGTTCCCTTCGATGGGTGGTCGGAATCCAGTTTCCGCGCCTCCATTTCCGACTGTGGTCTGGATGACGGTCTGGCGCGCGCGATTTGTCCGCGCGGCGCGGTGGATTTGGCGCTGGCCTACCACGCGCGCGGGGATCAGGCGATGCTGGACCGCATCAGGTCCGAGGACCTTAGCGAACTGAAATTCCGCGACAGGATTGCCGCAGCGGTTCGGTTCCGGTTGCAGGCCGTCGAGGACAAAGAACTGGTGCGCCGGGGCATGACGCTGTTTTCCCTGCCAACCCATGCGGCCGACGGTGCCAAGGCGGTTTGGCAGACCTGCGATCTGATCTGGGATGCGCTGGGCGACAGCTCGGATGATGTGAACTGGTACACGAAGCGGGCCACTTTGTCGGGTGTCTATTCCTCGACCCTGCTGTTCTGGCTGGGTGATGACAGCCCGGATCATCAGAACACGTGGGAGTTTCTGGATCGCCGGATCGCAAATGTCATGGAGTTTGAAAAGCTCAAGGCGCAGTTGCGCGACAACCCGGTGTTGAAACCGTTTCTGGCGGTTCCGAACTGGCTGGCGGGTCAGGTGAAGGCTCCGGTCAAAATGCGGGCCGATCTTCCGGGAATGCTGAACCCCCGAAAGTAGCGCGTCTTGATGCTGGGCCTTGGCCCTGATGCCTGCTAGGCGTTGGGCAAAGGAGGTGCCTATGACCCAGATGATGCGCGCTGTTGAGATCACCGAACCGGGTGGTCCCGATGTTTTGCAACTGACCGAGCGACCAATTCCTGAACCGGGTGCGGGGCAGGTCGTTCTGAAAGTGGCCTATGCCGGGGTGAACCGGCCGGACGCGTTGCAGCGCGCGGGCGCTTACGATCCGCCGCCCGGTGCCAGCGACCTGCCGGGGCTTGAGGCTTCGGGCGAAGTGGTCTCGGTCGGGGCCGGGGTCGGAGGACTGTCCGTTGGGGATCAGGTCTGCGCGTTGCTGCCGGGCGGCGGCTATGCCGAATATGTCGCCACCCCTGCGGCCCATTGCCTACCGGTTCCTGCCGGCATGGGAATGAAAGAGGCGGCCTGCCTGCCCGAGACCTTTTTCACCGTGTGGTCCAATGTATTTACGCGGGGCGGGCTGAAGGCCGGTGAACGATTTCTGGTCCATGGCGGCTCGAGCGGGATTGGCACGACGGCCATCCAGTTGGCCAATGCCTTTGGCGCCCGCGTTTTTGCCACCGCAGGGTCGGATGAAAAATGTCAGGCTTGCGTCAAGTTGGGTGCGGAAAGGGCGATCAACTACCGCGATGAGGATTTTGTGGCCGTCATGCGGGCCGAAGGCGGGGCAAACCTGATCCTCGACATGGTCGGAGGCGACTATATCCCGCGCAACGTCAAAGCTCTGGCCGAGGATGGGCGGCTGGTCCAGATCGCGTTTCTGCAAGGCCCGGTGGTCGAGCTGAACTTTGCCCTGATGATGGTCAAGCGCCTGACCCTGACCGGCAGCACCCTGCGCCCGCAAAGCGATCTGGCCAAGGCCCGGATCGCGCAGGACCTGCGCGAAGCTGTCTGGCCTCTGCTTGAGGCTGGCAAGGTTGCGCCTGTCATGGACAGCGAATTTGATCTGGCCGAGGCTGCGGCCGCCCATGCACGCATGGAAAGCTCGGGCCATATTGGCAAGATCGTCCTGAACGTGGCGGGCTGAACTCTGCGCGCGCGGGGCAGACCCGCGCGTTCACGCAACTGCGCGGCGGTACAGGTGCCATGTGGCATGGCCCAGAACCGGCATCACTATGATCAGGCCCAACAGCATCGGCAGGGCACCCAGAAACAGAAGGGCCGCCACGATGAACCCCCAGGTCAAGATGACGCCGGGGTTGTGACGCAACACGCGAAACGATGTCACGACCGCCACCGGCAATCCGACTTGCCGGTCCAGAAGCAACGGAAAGCTGACAACGCTGATCGCCAGAGCGCAAAGAGCGAACACGAACCCAACGGCGAGTCCGACAACCATCATGGTCCAGCCGGCAACCGTAGTGACGGCCTGCTTGGCAAAAGTGCCAAGTGACGCGGGGGCTTCTGGCCCCATTGTATGCGTGTAAATGCTCTGCGCCACCATCAGCCAGATCAGCAGAAGCATCACCAGATAAAAACCCAAAACCAGAATTGCGCCGAAAGCCGGAGAGCGGAATACACCGAACGCATCCAACCAATGCACCGTGCTGCCTTGTTCTCGTTTGCGGCTGATCTCATACAGCCCCACAGCTGCGACTGGACCGATCAAGGCAAAACCGGCGATCAGAGGCGCCAGAAGTGGCACTATGTTGACGTTCAGGGCAAAGCCGAACATCAAAAGCCCCGCAACCGGGTAGATCAGCACAATGAATATGGCATCCGCCCGTGTTTCGACAAAGTCGTGATACCCCGCCTTCAGACAGGCGCGCAGATCTTGCATCGTCAATGTCTGCACCATCGGCAAATGCGTGGTATCTGCGCTTCCGAGTTTTGAAACGCTGTCCGAGACATGATCACTGGCCGCCCCCAGATTCTGGGCTGCCCAACTGATCGGATTTCCGATTGTTTTAGCCATTTTCATCCCCTTTCCTGGCGAGATTTGCGCCGCGGAATGGATCCGGCATTAAGTTGTCCGTGGCCGGACCAGCCGACAACGCCTGATCGCAGTATAGCACAGTTTGGCGGAATCCTGATCAACACTCTGATATCTGACGATTGCTCCGCATCGCAGTCATGTTAGCTTGATGTCAGGCAAGAGGAGGTCAGGATGCAGACAACAGCGAAAACGGTGGTATTGCACGAATTCGGCGGGCCCGAGGTTCTGCGGATCGAAGACAGGCCATTGGGCGACCCCGGACCGGGTGAAATACGTATCCGTCATCATGCCTGCGGTCTAAACTTTATCGATGTTTATCAACGCACTGGATTGTACCCCCTGGAGCTCCCCCATGCTTTGGGGATGGAAGCGGCAGGTGTCGTCGAGGCCGTCGGGGAAGGGGTAACCCACCTGCATCCCGGTCAACGGGCCGCGTATGCCGCAGCCCCACCCGGCGCGTATTGCGAGGCCCGCGTGATGCCTGCGGCACAGGTGTGCCCTTTGCCAGATGGCATCTCTTTCGAAGCTGCTGCGGCAATGATGTTGAAGGGTTTGACGGTTGAATACCTGTTTCACCGAACCACTCCGCTGAAACGCGGGGATACGGTGCTGTTCCACGCAGCGGCGGGTGGGGTCGGACTGATCGCCTGCCAATGGGCGAAGTCAGAAGGGATCACTCTGATTGGCACGGCGGGAACCGACGAGAAGTGCAGCCTCGCCCGGTTCAACGGGGCCGCGCATTGCATCAACTACCGCTCCGAGAATTTCACCGAACGGGTGGCCGAGATCACCAAAGGCAAGGGTGTGGATGTGGTCATGGATTCCGTGGGGGCGGACACGTTCGAAGGATCGTTGAACTGCCTGAAACCCTTGGGAATGATGATTTCCTTCGGCAACGCCTCAGGGCCGGTGCCGCCATTCGATATTGGTGTTCTGGGCCAGAAAGGATCGCTCAAGATCACCCGCCCCACTTTGTTCACCCATATTGCGGACCACTCCGTCTGTCAGGCAATGGCGCGCCGCTTGTTCGGCAAGGTCGAGGGCAGAGAGGTCAAGATCCACATTGATCAGCGCTTTGCGCTGGATCAGGTGGCCGATGCACATCGCGCGTTGGAAGCGCGGCAGACGACCGGCAGTACGATTCTGGACCTTTGATGCGAAACCCGGCCTGTCAGGCCGGGTTCAACTTTATCCGGAGTGCCGTTCAGAACCGGTAAGAGACACGAACCTGCAATGTGGTTGCGTCGACATCCACATTGTTTCCGTTGAAGTTATCGAATTCGTGGTACAGAAGTTCTCCGCCAATACTCACATTTGGGGCCACGATCTGTTCATAGCCTGCGCCGATGAACCACCCGTCATCACTGCCCAGGGTGTCGGTGCCCGCTTCGGCGTAGCCTGCCGTGCCGTACAGCAAACCTTGCGGGTTTACCTTGTAGCCGGCGCGCGCCTTCAACCGCCAGACATCTTCGACAGTTGCGGCGCCGGACAGGCCCACGTCAGTCCAGTCATAGTCAAATCCGCCGCCAACGACCCAGTCGCCCAGATCATAGTCGTAGCCCAGGATGATACCACCGATCGCGCCATCGCCATCGACACCGGACAGGCTGGTGTCTACATCGGCATAACCCAGTTGCAGACCGCCATAAAACCCGGTCCAGTTGCCCGAGGATTGTGCCATTGCCGATCCCGCGACCACGGTTGCGACAGTAGTGATGAGAGCCAATTTCAAAGTCATCTCATTTCCTTTCGATTGTCACTCTGCTCCAGTGAAATTCGGTTCACTTATGCAGACAGTTACGATCCGCGAACGTCATCGGATCAGTGATACCTACGAACCCCTGCCCGAATTCTGGCTCTGAAACGTGAAAAGACACGCCGGGGGGCCTTTGAAATCGGGCACTTCTGATACTGATGAGATAGGAAGAAACGAGAGGTCTTCAAACGATATGCGGCGGCGGAACACTCCGCCGCCGACACATCTGAAGATTTAGGCGGATTATTGCTTTTGCAATTCAGCAGGGGTCTTGTCCGCGATGTTTTCCCAGTTTGCACTTGCGCTTTCGATAAAGCCCGGGATGTCGCCTTCCCAGCGTTCCTGGATGTCTTCCGACAAGTTCAGGTACAGTTTGTTGTCGACGATTTTCCAGTGGTTCGGGTCACCGTCGAACTTGAAGCCCATGGCTGTACCGAAGGCGCAATAGCCGCCATAGGCAGGCAGGTAAGCTTCCGGGTTGGCTTCAAAGGCGGCTTTGTTTTCCTCGGACGAGAAACGGTACAGCGCATCGTCGTGCAGCGCGGTGATGCGATAGTCGCCTTTGGTCGCTTCACCGACGGTGAAATAGGCAACCGGGTCATAACCCTGCATGGCCAGACCGGTCGAGCTTGCGTTGATGTCCACTCCAGCGGCCAGTGCGGATGTTGCCAGTGCAACGGACAGAGCGACGCCACCGATCAGAGATTTAAACTTGTTCATTGTTCCACCTTTCGTGAAAGGAGCCTCGTCTGTGTGCCGATCGAAAGCTCCGGATTGTTGTCCTGTGTGGCCCGTAATTGACCGTCACGACAGCGATCTGGGAAGCAGGCGGATCACGTTCAAAACAATGAATCGTGATTGTGCGTCAGAGAGGAACGTCTGTTCAAAAATGCAGGCCTGACATTACGCGTCCGGTTCAAAACCCAGAACAAACGCGATGACTTTGCTGGCCGCCATTTCACAAGGCCTCAGCAGCGCGCCGCTGATGCGTGTCTGATACAGGTTCATGCTGATATAGTCGGTGCCGCCCAGCTCGCACGCAACCAGCTTGTGGGATTTTCCCTTTGCCATCTGTTGGCGCACGACGACATAGCGCCGATCCCCCGATGTACCGGTAAAACTACCCTCGGGCAGTGCGAAAAACGCGGAAACGAAAGCGTCCGGCGGTGTCACGACTTTCCGATTTTCGGTTCAGTCCCGGCCTTGATCCGTGCGACGTTGGTGCTGTGACGCCAATAGATCAGAAGGGTCAGGATAATCCCAAGGATAAAGGATTGTCCGTTTGTCAGAACCAGCACCCAGGTCGTTGAAAGCGCGGCCGCGGCCAGTGCGCCGACCGAGGATATCCGCCAGATCGCCGCCGCCACCAGCCAGCTGAGACAGCACGCAACTCCGACGCGCCAGTCCAGCGCCAGCCAGAGGCCCAGAAAGGTGGCCACGCCTTTTCCGCCCTTGAAACCCAGCCAGATGGGAAAGCAATGACCCAGAAAGGCAAAAAGGGCTGCGATCTGCGCGGCGTCTTCTCCGGCATAAGCACGGGCAATCAGAACCGCCGCCGCGCCCTTGGCCGCGTCGAACAGCAAGGTCAGCGCCGCGGCGGCTTTGTTGCCGGTGCGCAGGACATTGGTTGCGCCGATATTTCCGGATCCGATTTCGCGCAGATTTCCCAGCCCCATGACCTTTGCAAGCAGCAGGCCGAAGGGAATGGAGCCCAAGAGATATCCAACCACCGCCCACTGGAGCAGTTCGCTGGTCGAGTTGTCGATCGGGGGCATTAGGAACTCCGGAACACTTCTTTACCTGCAACATAGGTCGAAATGACCTTACCTTGCATCCGCTGGCCGTCAAATGGCGTGTTCTGAGATTTGGATTTTAAGGCAAAGCGATCAAGCACAAAAGGCACATCCGGGTCGAACAGAACCAGATCCGCCGGTGCGCCTTCCGACAATCGGCCGCTTTCCAGACCAAGCCGTTTGGCCGGGTTCAATGCCATCGCCCGGAACAGGGTCGGAAGGTCCAACTGGTCGGCATGATACAGGCGCAATGCCGCCGGCAAGAGCGTTTCCAGCGCCACCGCGCCCGAGGCGGCCCCTTCAAACGGCAGGCGTTTGCTTTCTTCGTCCTGCGGCGTGTGCATCGAACTGATCGTGTCGATCAGGCCGGTGCGCACCGCCTCGATCACCGCCTGCCGGTCATCCTCGGACCGCAGCGGAGGCTTGACCTTGAAGAAGGTGCGATAGTCGGCCACGTCCAACTCGTTCAACGTCAGGTGATGGATCGAGGTGCCGGCAGTGATGTCCAGCCCGTTGCGCTTGGCCCGTTCCAGCGCGGGCAGGGCGCGGGCGGTGGTGATTTGGTCGGCGTGATAGGCCGCGCCCGTCATTTCCAACAGCGCGATGTCACGGTCCAGCCCCATGCGCTCGGCCATGGGCGAGACCGCAGGCAATCCGCGCAGGGCGGCGAATTTGCCGCTGGTGGCCGCGGCGCCATGGCTCAGGCCCGGGTCCTGCGGATGGGCAATCACCAGCGCGCCGCAGGATTTTGCATAGGTCAGTGCGCGGGAAAACACCTTGGTATTGGTGATGACGTGATCGCAATCGGTGAAGGCCACGGCGCCTGCGTCCTGCAAGAACCCGATTTCCGTCATCTCACGCCCGTTGCGCCCCTTGGTCAGCGCGGCCATCGGCAGAACGTTGACCGGTGCATCCGCCTGAGCACGCCGGGTCGCGAATTCCAGTGTTTCCGGTGTATCGACCGCCGGCAGTGTATCCGGGCGGGTGACGATGGTGGTCACACCACCGGCCGCGGCAGCGAGACCCGCGGACTTGTAGCTTTCCTTGTGCCGTTCGCCCGGCTCACACACCTTGACGCCGATATCGACGATGCCGGGGGCGAGGCACTTGCCCCCGCAGTCGATGACCTGGGCGTCAGCAACGGGCGCGTCGCCGTTGCCCTTGCCGTGAATGAGGCCGTCGGCAATTTGCAGCCAGCCGGGACTGTCCGTGCCGGTTTCAGGGTCGATCAGGCGGGCGTTGGTGAAGATCAGGGCGGTCATGTATGGGTCTCTCGGGCTTGGGTCAGCGCGGCCAACGCGGCATCCGGGTCGGGCAGATGGTCGAATCTGAAAAAGGGGTGGCGGTTAAAAACCACCGCTGAGGGCACAGTGCGGAAATTCAGGAACCGGTTGATTTCAAGTTTTTTGGTTTTCAGTTCTTTGTTGACTTGCCACGCGTTCTGCGGCGTCACAACATAAACGCGTTGCGAGCGAACAAAGCGGTCCGCCCACATCACGAATGCCAGCACGCCCGTGCAACTGAGCAGCTTCCAGAAATCCCGCACCGAGTCGACAATCCACGGGCTGGCGAACCACGCCAGACCGACAGAGCCGATCAGAATCCTGTAGGACCAACCCAGATGAGGTGGGAAGAAACCGTTATGCGGCCGCCCGAACCATAGAACCTGTTCGCCCTCTGGTATCTTGTCGCGCCACCATTCGTCGCTCATCCCATCGCCCTTTCAATCGCGGCTTTGGTGGCGGCCGGGTCTGACTGGTATTTGATCAGATGCTTGTCGCCGGTTTTGGTGACAACCTGGACGAAGCTGCCCATGATATTCACGGCGGTGATCTGGTTCAGCGGCACGCTGCGTCCGCCGGGACCGGTCAGCGCGGTGTCTGACAATTGCCAATTCGAGACCAGTTCTTCCGAGGCCAGATACCACGCGCGTATGCCGATGGCGGCCAGGCCAGCTGGGGCTCCGGTCCAGACGTAAGGATTGCCGATCAGCCACAGCACGGCCATTGCACCGGCCATGGCCACAGCAGCCAGCCATGCATTTGTGCGGATATAGGCCCCTTTGTCCGGGGCGAAGATCACAGGATCAGCCATAAGATGCCTCCGATGACCACAAGCGCGACCAGTGCCAGAATGGCAGATCCGACGCGGCGGGGGGTGTCACCCGCTGTGACGGTTTGCGGGGCGGAAAAGGGTTTGGCGCTTTCGGTTTCGATGATCCCCCCGGTCCAGTTCGTGGCCTCTTCCGTGAACAGGCCGATCAGGCGCAGGCGCGGATCGGGGTTCAGCGTCGCCGGGTGTCCGTTGAAAGCCGCGCTGCGAAGGACCATGACCCAACCGTCGACAGAGGCCAGAGCGTTCCGGTCCAGCTGGTCCGCAGACACGCCGCAGCCCTCGGTCATGTAGCCGTACAGGCCGAGCTCTTCGAGGTCGGAGACCGGGAAAATATCGATATGGCTGGAATCCAGCCCGTCGACCCCAAGCACCTGATCGGCGGCACCCGGTTCGCGCAGGAACTTCGCCTCTTCCGGGCGCATGTCCAGCGTGAACAGGCGCAAAACGCCGCGTTCGTGGGGGGCGACGGTCAGATCGTTCATGCGGCCTCGCGCAGGTTGCGGGCCAGCAAATCCATCGCGGCCATGCGGACGGCGACGCCCATTTCCACCTGTTCCTGAATGACGGATCGGTTGATGTCGTCCGCCAACGTGCCGTCGATCTCGACCCCGCGGTTCATCGGGCCGGGATGCATCACGATCGCGTCCGGCTTGGCCTGCGCCAGTTTTGCGGCGTCCAGCCCGTAGCGGTGGTAATATTCGCGTTCCGAGGGGATGAACCCGCCATCCATCCGCTCTTTCTGAAGGCGCAGCATCATGACGACGTCAACGTCCTTGAGGCCCTCGTTCATGTCGTCATAGATCTCGGCCCCGAACTCGGCGAATTGCGCGGGCACCAGCGTCGGCGGGCCAATCAGGCGGATGCGGTTTTCCATCTTGCCCAGCAGGATCAGGTTCGATCGGGCGACGCGGGAATGGGCGACATCGCCGCAAATGGCAATGTTCAGCCGGTGCAGGCGGCCCTTGGCGCGACGGATGGTCAGGGCGTCCAGCAGGGCTTGCGTGGGGTGTTCATGTTTGCCGTCACCGGCGTTCAGAACGGCGCAATTGACCTTCTGCGCCAGCAGATCGACCGCGCCGGAATGCGGGTGCCGCACCACCAGAAGATCCGGGTGCATCGCGTTCAGCGTCATCGCGGTGTCGATCAGGGTCTCGCCCTTTTTGATCGAGCTGGCCTGCATCGCCATGTTCATCACATCCGCACCCAGACGCTTGCCCGCCAGTTCGAAACTGGCCTGCGTGCGGGTCGAGTTTTCGAAGAACATGTTGATCTGGGTCAGCCCCGACAGAACGTCCGAATGCTTGGTTGACTGGCGGTTCATGTCGACATAGGTCTCGGCCAGATCCAGAATGTCGGTGATATCGGATTGCGACAGATGCTCGATGCCAAGAAGGTGACGATGGGCGAAACGCATGGGCGGGCTCCTGTCTGACAATCGCGCCGCTTATAGGAAGCCGGGCGGCGCAAGGCAACCTAAGGTTCCGTACCCTCAGGCAGTTTTTCGCAGCCGCCTTCGGGCAGGCATTGCTCGCCCGGCTTGCACCACTTGCCATAACCACAGTCGATGGCCTTGATCGGTACGCAGCCTTGATGCGCCGAGCATTTGAAACCGGGGCGGCATTGTGATCCGGTTTCCTCGCACAGGAACCACCCCGGACGCGAGCAGCCCCCGCCGGGCAGGCAGGCCGAACCGCGCGCGCAGGTTCTGCCATCAGCGCATGTGGTCGGTGGCGTTGTATCCAGTTCGGGTGCGCTTCGTTCACACTCGCCACGGCCATTGCAGAAACTGTCGCCCGGACAATCCAGCCGTGATGCGCATTTGTTCAGGCCTGCGGGCGCACATCTGAGTCCACCAGCGACGCAGCGTTCGAACGGACCGCAACTGCGCCCGCCGCCGCAATAGGTGCCGCCCAGTGGAATGCAATGGCCATCAAAACTGCATCTTTGCCCGCCTGAACAACATGTGCTGCCACATTTGAACTGACCCGCACGGCATTGCCCGTGTTTGTCGTGAAACGTGGCCCATGCCGGATCATCGGTGACAACCAGCACTAGTCCAATGATGAGGAATCGCAGAAATCTGAGCATCGCATGCCGATGGTCGGCGCGACAGAGCGACCGATCAAGCCCTATTCGCTTTCCCTCAGCCCTCAGGCGGGTAAGTTATCCCTATGGAATCGGGCTTGGACTATTATTCTGCGCGGGCGCTGCTGGAATGGCAGATCGAACTGGGCGCGACCGAGGCAATCGGTGATGTGCCGGTTGACCGGTACGCTTTGCCCGACACCTCGGCCAAACCCAGGAAACCGGAAACGCCCCCCGCCGCCCCGGCAAAGCCAAGGGATGTGGACCCGGTAGCAATCGCGGGATCCGCAGCACGGGGCGCGGGATCGCTGGATCAGCTGCGCGCAGCGATGGACGCGTTCGAGCATTGCGAGCTCAAGCGCGGCGCGCGGCAGTTGGTCTTTGCCGACGGGACCCCCGGCGCGCGCGTGATGATCATCGGCGAGGCGCCGGGTCGCGATGAGGACCGCGAGGGCAAACCCTTTGTCGGCCGAGCGGGTCAGTTGCTGGACCGGATGCTGGCGGCAATTGATCTGGATCGTCGCGAGAACGTCTATATCACCAATGTGCTGCCATGGCGCCCCCCGCAGAACCGCGACCCCAAACCCGAAGAGATCGGGATGATGAAGCCGTTTCTGGAACGCCATGTGGCCCTGGCCAGACCCGAGGTTCTGGTTGTGATGGGCAATATCAGCTGTCAGGCGGTGCTGGGCAAACGCGGCATCACCCGCCTGCGCGGCAAATGGGATCAGGCAATGGATCTGCCGGTGATCCCGATGTTCCACCCGGCTTACCTGCTGCGACAACCGCAGATGAAACGGCAGGCCTGGGCGGATCTGCTGGAACTGAAAGCGCGGCTGCGAGGTGCAACATGAAAGTTCTGGCATTCTCTGATCTGCACATGGCGCGCAACCGGGCAGCCGATCTTGTTGCCGCCAGCACCGAGGCTGATCTTGTCATCGGTGCCGGTGATTATTGCAATTCGCGTCAGGGGCTGGACGAGGCGATGCAGATGCTGTCCGGCATTTCGGCCCCGCTGGTCCTGATCCCGGGAAACGCGGAAAGTGCAGAAGAGCTGGGCAATGCGGCCCCGGACGGTGTTCATGTCCTGCATGGGTCTGGCATGACCATAGACGGCTTGCGCTTGTTTGGTCTTGGCTACGGCGTACCACCTACTCCGTTCGGAGACTGGTCCTGTGACCTCACGGAAGGTGAGGCGACCGAGATGCTCGACCGGTGTGAAACGGCTGATCTCCTGATCGTTCATTCTCCGCCCAAAGGGTATGGGGATCAGACATCGCAAGGCCTTTCGGTCGGATCGACTGCCATACGGGATGCGGTGGAACGCCTTCAGCCGGGATTTGCGTTCTTCGGTCATGTGCATGAAAGCTGGGGCTATCGCGGGTCCTTGGGGCGAACGCATTTGGCCAATCTGGGCCCGATGCCAAGTTGGTTTGAGGTGGATGCGTGATCGAATTCCAGACTTTGCTGGTCTTTGTTCCAGCGGCACTGGCACTGAACCTGACGCCCGGTGCTGATATGATGTTCTGCTTTGGCCAAGGGCTGCGATCCGGGGCGTGGCCTTCGGTATCGGCAAGCGCCGGCGTGTCCGTGGGTTCGATGATTCACGTGCTGCTGGCAGGGCTTGGGCTGGGCGCTGCGGTGTCGGCGCTGCCCTGGCTTTTCGAAGTGATCCGCTGGATGGGTGCCGCTTACCTGATGTATCTGGCTTGGGGAGCGGTCCGGAACGGCGCTTCGACAGGGGATGCGCCTATGCGGTCGACGCGCATGGCCTTTCGGGATGGGATGTTGGTCAACCTGACCAATCCCAAGGTCATTCTGTTCGTGCTGGCGTTCATACCGCAATTCGTCGACCCGACTGCGGGATCGGTTCTGGTGCAGTTCCTGATCTTTGGGCTGATCATCGCGTTTGGCGGGTTCTTGGTAAACGGGCTGGTCGGAATTTTTGCCGGCGGGGCAGGCAAGGTGCTGATCGGCAACCCGCGCGCCTCGCGTATTATTGGTTGGGTCACAGGGGGTATATATTCCGCCCTCGCGATCCGGCTTGTCATGATGGAAAGGGCCTGACGCAAGATGTCACGCATTGACGAAACCAAGGAGTTCATCCCCGTCAGAATTGCCGTTCTGACCGTTTCGGACACCCGATCGATGGACGAAGATCGCTCGGGGCAGACATTGGTGGACCGGATCGAAAAAGCGGGCCATGTTGTTGCGGATCGCCAGATCATCCGGGATGAGCGCGACCAGATCGCCGATCAGTTGCGGGCATGGGTGGCTAATGAACAGATCGATGTCGTGATCTCGACCGGTGGAACGGGTCTGACGGGGCGGGACGTGACCGTCGAGGCGCATCGGGACGTGTACGAAAAAGAGATCGACGCATTCGCTACTGTCTTCACCATCATTTCGATGGAGAAAATCGGCACTTCGGCGGTGCAGTCCCGTGCAACCGGGGGGGTTGCGGGGGGAACATACCTTTTTGCATTGCCCGGCAGCCCGGGGGCCTGCAAGGATGCGTGGGATGGGATTTTGGAAAAACAGTTCGATTACCGGCATCGCCCCTGCAATTTTGTGGAAATAATGCCCAGATTGGACGAACATCTGCGACGGAAGTAGACTGGTCGTACGTTCAATTCCGTATAACCGCTTTGTGGCTTGGCATAATTCGTGATCCGGCTACATGTTGTGGACGGCAGCTTGGTGCAACCGGGGTAACTGTTTGATGCGATTTCTACGGCAGAGTCTTGTCGGTATCTTTCTGGCGTTCCTGACGCTTGCTCTGCTGTTTATTGCCGCGCAGATCATCATGGGTGCCGTTCAGGACGTCCTGACGCGTGAGGACCAGGCGCCCGCCGCCCGCGAACGGGTCTTTGCGGTTGCCGTACGTCAGGCCGAAGCGGAAACCGTAATCCCATATCTCGAAGCATTCGGAGAGGTCCAGAGCCGGCGCAGACTTGAATTGCGCGCGGCACTGGGTGGCCGCGTTGTCGCCCTGGCAGAGGATTTCGTGGATGGCGGAACGGTGACTGCCGGGGAAGTTCTGGTTGAACTGGATCCGGCGGATGCCCAATCCGCGCTGGATCGGGCCAAGTCCGATCTATTGGACGCACAATTCGAAGAACGTGATGCCGAACGGTCTTTGCTGCTGGCGCAGGACGAATTGAAATCGGCCGAGGCGCAAGCCGAACTGCGGGAACGGGCGCTGCAACGGCAACGCGATCTGGAGGCCCGAGGGGTAGGCGCCGCCGCCAGCGTGGAAGAGGCGGAACTGGCGGCTGCTTCGGCACAACAGGCTGTGCTGGCGCGCCGTATCGCGCTTGCACAGGCTGATTCCCGCGTCGATCAGGCAACGACGTTGTTGGCGCGGGCGGTGATCGCCTTGGAGGCAGCCGAACGCGATCTTGACGATATGACCATTCGGGCCGGATTCAGCGGTACGCTGACCGATGTGACGCTTGTGGAAGGGCGGTTGGTGTCGGCGAATGAAAAACTGGCTGAACTGGTTGATCCAAACGCTCTTGAAGTGGCGTTCCGGGTGTCGACGGCACAATATGTACGTCTGTTGGACGAGAATGACAGGCTGATCAACGCACCGGTCACGGTTTCGCTTGAGGTGACGGGCACCGATCTAACCGCGACTGGTCATATCAGCCGCGACAGCGGCTCTGCGGGCGAGGGTCAGACCGGACGACTGATCTATGCGCGTCTGCAAGAGGCATCCGGTTTCAAGCCCGAAGATTTCGTCACCGTCTCGGTTCAGGAACAACCGCTTGCCAATGTGTTCCGCTTGCCGTCTTCGGCATTGGACGCATCGGGAACGGTTCTGGTGCTGGGTGCGGATGACCGCCTGGAAAGCTTGCCGGTGCAGCTTGTCCGCAGACAGGGTGACGAGGTTTTGCTGCGGGGCGACGGGTTGGAAGGGCGCGAGGTTGTGATCGGGCGCACGCCGTTGCTTGGATCTGGCGTGCGGGTGCGGCCCTTGCGGCTTGAGGCCGGGGCAGACCCGGGTATGGTCGAACTGTCAGATGCGAAACGCGCTGAACTCGTGGCCCGGGTCGAGGCCAGCGAAACCATGCCTCAGGATGAGAAAACTCAGGTTCTCGGTCAGTTGCGGGAAGCGCGCGTCCCTTCATCTCTGGTGCGGCGCATTGAAACCAAGGCCGGGGGCTGAGCGTCATGATGCGCGAGATACCTGGCGCAGCGGGTGGCCTTCTCAGCTATTTCACACGGCACCGGACGGTGGCCAATTTGCTGCTGCTGGTGATGCTGGTTCTGGGTGCAGCGGCTATCCCGAACATGCGGGCGCAGTTCTTTCCGGATGTCATTCTGGAACGGGTTGATGTCACCGTCTCGTGGGAAGGTGCAGGCCCCGAGGACATGGATGCAGGTATCGTGCAGTTGTTGGAACCTGCGCTGCTGGCCGTTGAAGGGGTAACCAGCACCGAGGCCAGCTCACACCCAAGTTGGACCCGCGTCAGACTGGAGTTCGAGCCGAACTGGGACATGTCCCGCGCGGTCGAAGACGTCCGGACCGCGATAGACGGTGTGACGGATCTGCCCGAAGGTTCGGAAGAACCTGAAATTCGGCGCGGCGCTTGGCGGGATCGGGTGACGGATGTCGTTATCAGTGGCCCCACAGACACCAATCAACTGGCGAAGCTGACGGATGAGTTCATCAACCGCTTGTTCTCGGCAGGGGTTACGCGAACCGAAATCAGGGGCATTGCCGCGCCTCAGATCATTGTCGAAATCACCACGGCGCAATTGATCGCCAATGACATCACCATGGAAGAGATCGCGTCGGCGATTGCGGCCGAGGTCAGCACCGATCCCGCTGGTGAGGTTGAGGGCGCAGGTGCGCGTATCCGGGCCGGAACCGAAAAGAGGACCCCGGAGCAGATCGAAGACATCGCGCTGCGGACCTTTGCCAACGGGGCTAAGCTGAAAGTCGGTGATATCGCCAGGATTCGGGTCGAAGGTGTCACACGGCATCGCAGTTATTTCGTCGGCGACGATCCGGCCATGTCCATCCGGGTCGACCGGTCAAATCTGGGCGATGCGATAGACATCCAGCACACGGTCGAAGATGTTGCCCGTGAAATGCAGGCCAGCTTGCCCGAAGGTGTGAAGATCGAGCTGATCCGCACCCGCGCCCAGGCCATAACCGACCGATTGAACATTCTGGTCAACAACGGGTTGATGGGTCTTGGCCTTGTCGTCTGTCTGCTGTTCTTGTTCCTCAACGCGCGCATCGCCTTCTGGGTTGCGGCGGGTATCCCGGTGGCGATGTCGGCCGCAATCGCATTGATGTATCTGGGCGGCTTGTCGCTGAACATGGTCTCGCTGTTCGGCCTGATCATCACGCTGGGCATCGTGGTTGATGACGCCATCGTGGTGGGGGAACACGCGGATTTCCGTGCCCGGCGTTTGGGTGAGCCGCCTGTTGTGGCTGCGGAACGTGCGGCGCGGCGGATGGCCATGCCGGTGCTGGCTGCGACTGTCACGACGGTAATCGCGTTTTTCGGTCTGACCCTGGTGGGCGGACGATTCGGAGAATTGATCCGCGACATTCCCTTTACGGTGATCGCCGTTTTGATCGCTTCGTTGGTCGAGTGCTTTCTGATCCTTCCCAATCACATGGCACACGCCATCGCGCATTCGGCCAAGGAACACTGGTATGACTTGCCCAACCGGGTCGTCAATCGTGGTTTCCGTTGGGTTCGGGACCACCTGTTCCGTCCCTTGATCGCCTGGGTGATATGGGCGCGCTACGTGGTCGTGGCGCTGATGATCGCGGTACTGGCCAGCCAGGTAGCACTGTTCATTCGCGGCGACGTGAATTGGCGTTTTTTCAATGCACCAGAGCGAAGTTCCGTGACCGGCGGCTTTATCATGCGCGAAGGTTCGACGCGATCGGATACGCTGGAAATGATGCGCCTTCTGCAACAGGCGGTCAATGACCTGGGCCAGATCTACGAAGAGCGTCATGGGCGCAATCCGATCGACTATGTCCTGGCCGAGGTTGGCGGCAATGCAGGCCGACAGCTGGCTGCTGCGGATGGCAAGGATGGCAGTTTGTTGGGTGGTATTTCGATCGAACTCATCGATGCCGATCTGCGCCCTTATTCGAGTTTCGAATTCGTCGGAGAGTTGCAGGAATTCGCGCCGCGCCATCCCAAGCTCGAAGTGATCAGCTTCCGGGGGTGGCGCTCTGGACCGGGTGGCGACGCCATCGACGTGCAGTTTTTCGGCTCTGACGTGAGCGTTCTAAAGGCCGCGTCCGAAGACTTGCAGGCCGAGCTGTCGAAATTTCCCGAAGTCTCGGCGCTGGAAGACAACCTGGCTTATGACAAGGAAGAGTTCATCCTGGACCTGACTGCACAGGGAGAGGCGCTGGGATTCCGGATAGAAACGCTTGGTCGCGCCCTGCGCAATCGCCTGAACGGTATCGAAGCGGCAACTTTCCCGGACGGGCCACGCAGTGCCGAGATCCGTGTGGAACTTCCTGAAGGCGAACTGACGGCAGATTTCCTCGAGCGTACGCTCATGCGGTCTCCTGATGGGGTTTACGTCCCGCTGGCCGACATCGTTTCGGTCGAGCGTGAGTCCGGTTTCTCGACGGTTCGGCGCGAAAACGGCCTGAGGGTTGTTTCGGTCTATGGCGACATCTCCGAGGATGATCCGGCACGCGCGGCTGAAATCGAACGGGCGATGCAGGAAGAAATCCTGCCGAATATCGCTGCCGAACGGCAAGTCGAGTGGCGTATGTCGGGCCTGAGCGAACAGGAAAATGAATTCCTTGCCGAAGCCCGCACCGGTTTGATCCTGTGCCTGACAGGTATCTACCTTGTTCTGGCCTGGGTGTTCGCCAGCTGGACACGGCCAGTGGTTGTCATGGCAATCATACCCTTTGGCCTCGTTGGTGCAATCTGGGGCCACTACATCTGGGATGTGCCGCTCAGCATGTTCACGGTGGTCGGGTTGCTGGGCATGACGGGGATCATCATCAACGACTCGATCGTTCTGGTGACGACGATAGATGCGTATCAAAAAGACCGTGGTCTGGTTCCGTCCATTGTCGAAGGTACCGCAGACAGGTTGCGTCCCGTGATGCTGACCACTTTGACCACGGTTCTTGGACTTGCGCCGTTGCTTTACGAGGGTTCGCAACAGGCGCAATTCCTGAAGCCGACCGTGATCACGCTGGTTTACGGGCTTGGGTTCGGGATGTTGCTGGTTCTGATCCTGGTGCCTGCCCTGTTGGCGATCCTCAATGACGTGGCGCGTCCTATGACAGCCATGCGCCGCGCCGCGCGGGCACCGGACCGGGTTGTTCGCGGGGCGCTGGCGGCAACCGGGGCCGCATTGGCTGTTTGGTTCGGCCTGACGATGATTTGGCCCGCGGTTACAGGCGCGCCGCTTGGCGTACTGCAAGGCCTCTATGCAGGTGGAGATGGCATTGCGGTGCTGCGAATGGGGTTGGGTGCATTCCTGGCCGGGGCAATTCTGATCGTGGTCCTGAGCGTGGTCCTGTCAGGTTTGCTTTATGGGCGGCTGACAAGATCGGCCGATGCCTGATCCGCGCGGATCGCGTGTTCCAAAAGGTCGATGACCCGCGCGCTCATCGGCAGGTCGCCCCGGCGTATCTGTTCGATGGCAAACCAACGGGCATCCAGCGCGTCGTCACCAGCTTGTGGTGTGCCGGACTGATAGCGGCAGGCAACGCCGACCAACAGGAAATGGGAAAAAACCTGACCCGCCTTGTCGTGACGCAGCAGATCCAGATTTCTCAGGTAGTGTGACGGTTCCGCAATCACCGAGGTTTCTTCCCACAACTCGCGCTGCGCCGCTTGCAGAACGGTTTCACCCCACTCTACGTGGCCGCCGGGGAACCCCCACAGGCCCTTGTCCGGCTGTTTGCTGCGCTGAACCAGAAGAACCTTGTCCTGATGCAGAACAACCGCCAATGCACCGATCTTGGGGGATTGGCTCATGCATTCAGCCCGCGCTACAGCCCAGAATATCCACCGCGTGGTCGGACCCCAGAACAGTGATCCGGATCTCGGACCGGTCCAGCGCAAAAGGTGCACCTGATGCGTGTATGATTTCCGCTTCGGCCACCAATGTATCCCCCTGCCTCTGAGATACGGGTTGCGAGGCCCAAAGCGAAGGATTGCCAGGTTCGATCACTGCGACTTCTCGGCCACCCGCGGACGGCATCGTCATCCGCGCCTCGATCCGCATCCCATCTTTCGTGGGCGTCAGATTGCAGGTGGTCTTGGTGACACGAGCTTCGCGTGCAGAATAGGGCCTTTGCGCCATCGCTGCGGCAATCGCCGGGTTGCGATCAGCTTCGGCGTCCAGCGTGTGGTCGAAATCCAGGCGTTCCGGGATGCAAACGTCTTTGCAGACCCCCAGATCCATCTTACCTTTCAGACGGACCGGTTTTGCCGGGTTGCGCGGAGTGACCTTGATGGGCAGGACCAGCTGATTTTCATAGCCAATCGATTGCAGGCCATTCTGGTCAAAGACTTCGGGCGAGGGCCAGATGATTTCCACCTGGCCGACATTGCTGGATCGCTTCCAGTCGAACTCGGGCGGGATGCCGGAATCTCCTGGCGCGCGCCAGTAGGTCTTCCAGCCATCCTTGAGCGTCAGTTTCAGCGCGGTCATGTAGGTGCCGTTGGTCGTCCGTCCACCATCCAGAACATCCAGCCGAACCACGTTGTCCAAGTCCTGCGCGGCAACTGGAACGGACAGGCTCAGACACGCGAGCGCGGCTACGGCGGTGGGTTTGATCGGCATCTTCATACCCCATAAATGCGCGTCGATGGCGCGGATTCCAAGTCACGATCCGGTCACTGCGCTGAAATCTGTCGAAATACGGGTTGGTCTCTTGCAAACTGGGGTGCGGCAGGGCCATTGTTGACGTGAACTGACAAAGAGATGACGGCCCATGGACCTGACCGGAAAACTGTTGATTGCGATGCCCGGAATGGGCGATCCGCGATTCGACCATTCGGTGGTGTATATGTGCAGCCATGGCGACGATGGCGCCATGGGATTGATCGTGAACAAGCCTTCGGATCTGCGAATCAAGACGTTGCTGGGGCAACTGAACATCGCCTGCCGTATCCCGGTGATCGGAGAGCGCCTTGTGCATTTCGGTGGCCCGGTCGAGATGTCGCGCGGATTTGTCCTGCACAGCGCCGATTATGAGGCCAATCTGCATTCGATGCATATTTCCGCGGATTTCAGCATGACGGCGACACTGGATGTGCTTGAAGATCTGGCCTCTGGCAGCGGACCACTGAATTCGATGCTGACGCTGGGCTATTCCGGCTGGGGCCCGGGTCAGCTTGAGGACGAAATCGCGATGAACGGCTGGCTGACCACCGAAGCGACGACGAAACTTGTCTTCGACGTGCCTGATGACGAAAAATGGGAAGCTGCCTTGGCGACGCTCGGGGTGGACCCTCTGACGTTGTCCGCCAGCGCAGGCCGGGCCTGATCAGCTGTTGCGTGGTGCGGCGGCGCGGCGCAGCCTGTCGTTGATTGCGGCCCCCAATCCGGTGTTCGGGATCGGAGATACGGCAATGGGTCGACCGGTCTCGTTCAACCTGTGAAGGGCTGCAAAGAGGTTCGCGGCCGCCTCGGTCAGACGTCCTTGGACAGACAGGTTCAGGTCGCAATCCACCGCTCCAAAGCCCAGCAGAACCTCATCCCCGTGACGCGCAGTGGCGTTCAGGCGGACCGGGGCGTCGGGCGCATAATGCGACTGCAACTGCCCCGGAGCGGTCAGCAGATCGCCGGATTGGTGCAGGTGCAGGTGCAGGTTCAGCACGCTTTCGATCCGGTCCAACGCAACGCCGCCAGGACGCAGCAATGTGGGCTCTCCGGCCAGACCGACAATGGTGGATTCCAGCCCCACCGCACAGGGACCGTCGTCCAGAACAGCCGCGATCCTTCCGCCAAGACCGGACCACACATGAGCCGCCGTCGTGGGGCTGATCTGACCCGAGGGATTAGCCGAAGGGGCCGCGACCGGTCCGTCAAAGTCGGCCAGCAGCGCACGCGCCGTCGGATGCGCAGGTACCCGCACGGCCAGAGTGTCCAGCCCGGCGGTCACCAGCGAGGAAACCCCGTGCCCTTCGCGCAACGGCAAAACCAGGGTCAGAGGACCAGGCCAGAAGGCCTGTGCGAGTTGCTCGGCCAGATCCGACCATTGCACAAAGCGCTGGGCCGCTTCGACCGAGGCGACATGGGCGATCAGCGGGTTGAAGCTGGGCCGTCCCTTGGCCTCGTAAATCGATGCGACGGCCTGTCCGTTGCGGGCGTCGCCGCCAAGGCCATAGACCGTTTCGGTCGGAAAAGCGACCAGAAGACCCTGGCGCAAAAAATCGGCAGCCTGCGCGATGCCGCCGGGATCTGCCGTCAATTCCTGTGTGCCGGATGAGATCATATCTGATGACGCCGCGTTTTGGTTGCCTGGAACTTGAGGTAAGGTACGTAATCGGTTCAGGCCCACACGCTTACCGGCGCTTGCATTTGATTCCAAGCCCGCCGATGTATTCTGATCCGTTAGACCCCGAGAGAAATCATGCCATATCGCGCCCCAATCTCAGATTATCAATTTCTGCTGCACCATGTCGTCGGGTTCGACCAGGTCGCCGCCACCGAGACTTTTGCAGATGCCAGCGCCGATGTCGTCACGGCCATCCTGACCGAAGCCGCCAAGATGAGCGAAGAGGTTCTGGCCCCGTTGCAGCGTGCCGGTGATCTGGAACCGGCGCGGCTTGAGAATGGCGTGCTCCGCAGCTCTCCGGGTTATGCCGATGGCTGGAAGGCGATTGCCGAAGGCGGGTGGATCGGGATCAGCGCTGATCCCCAATTTGGCGGAATGGGCCTGCCGATGGCTGTCACCACTGCCGTGAACGAGATGATGAGCGCCGCTTGCCTGTCGCTGCAACTTGCTCCGCTGATGGCGCAGGGCCAGATCGAGGCGTTGGAACACCACGCCAGCGACGAATTGAAGTCACTGTATCTGCCCAAAATGATTTCGGGTGAATGGTCTGCTACCATGAACCTGACCGAAGCTCAGGCCGGATCGGATGTGGGTGCGCTGACCTCGAAGGCTGAGCCAAATGGTGATGGCACATACTCGGTGACCGGGCAGAAGATCTTCATCTCCTGGGGCGACAACGACTTTGCTGAAAATGTCTGCCATCTGGTTCTGGCCCGTCTGCCGGACGGTGTGCCAGGCACCAAGGGCATTTCCTTGTTTCTGGTGCCGAAATACATCCCCGATGCGGATGGCAATCCCGGCGTGGCCAACGACCTGAAGGTTGTTTCCGTCGAACACAAGATGGGCCTGCATGGCTCGCCCACCTGCGTGATGCAATATGACGGCGCCAAAGGATGGCTTGTCGGTAAGGAACATGGTGGTATGGCGGCCATGTTCACCATGATGAACAACGCTCGCCTGGGCGTGGGTGGCCAGGGTGTGGGCGTTGCGGAAGGCGCCTATCAGCATGCTTTGGCCTATGCGCTGGAACGCAAGCAGGGCAGGACGCCTTCTGGTAAGATCATCGATCATGCGGATGTGCGTCGCATGATCATGGATATGCGCGCCGATATCTTTGCCGCTCGGGCTATTCTTCTGGCCAACGCGACCGCGATTGACATGGCGAAAGCCACCGGCGACGCCGATTGGGCCGCGCGGGCCGCGTTGTTGACGCCAATCGGCAAGAACTTTGGGGCCCGGACCGGGATACGCGTGGCCGAAACCGGCGTACAGGTGCACGGCGGCATGGGCTTTGTCGAAGAAACAGGCGCGGCGCAATATTCCCGCGATGTTCGCGTGACCGCGATTTACGAGGGAACCGACGGCATTCAGGCCATGGACCTTGTTGCGCGCAAAATGATGGACGGGGGCGAGGCGGCTTCGAACCTTCTGGACGAGATCGAAGAACAGGCCGAACACGCGCGTACGACGATGCCCGATCTGGCCGGTCCAGTGTGGGAGGCAACAGAAACCCTGCGCGAGGCAACCGAATGGTTGGTGGCGCAAGACGACATGAACGACCGATTTGCAGGCGCAACGGCCTATCTTCAGGCGTTTGCCCGGGTTCTTGGCGGGCATTATCACCTGTCCGCGGCTCTGGCTGATCCGGAAGGACCACGGGCCAAATTGGCGCGCTACTACATCAACGCCTTGTTGCCCGAGCATTCCGGGCTTCTGGCGCGGGTGCAAAGCGGCGCGGATGACCTCTTCTCGCTCAGCCCCGATGAGTTGGCGGCGTGATGGACGGGGATCGCGTATCGGGGATCAGATATCCGTGGGCGGAACCGCCCGCGCCGGGTGAAGCCGTCGAGGTTGCCGAGGGTGTACTGTGGATGCGCCTGCCTCTTCCGATGGCGCTGGATCACGTCAATATCTACGCGCTGGACGATGGTGAAGGTTGGACGGTGATTGACACCGGGCTGTCGTCGAACAAGACGCGGCGTATCTGGGAAACCCTGATGGGCGGGCCTTTGAAAGGCAAACCGATCACCCGTGTGGTGGTGACGCATCATCATCCTGACCATGTCGGCAATGCCGGGTGGTTTCAGTCGGAACACGGGGCCGAGCTGGTCGCAAGCCGCACCTCATGGCTGTTCGCGCGGATGCTGACGCTGGATGTGCAAGAGACATGGCCACAGGAAACGCTTGATTTCTATCGCAGCGCCGGCATGGCGCCCGAGGTTCTGAATGCGCGGATGAAGGATCGTCCGTTCAACTTTGCCGACACGGTTTACCCCATGCCGCTGGGCTTTGCCCGGATCAAGCAGGGCGACGTGATCCGAATGGGAGGGCGCGACTGGGATGTGCATATGGGCAATGGCCACGCGCCGGAACACGCCACTTTCTGGAGCCGTGACGACAATCTGGTGTTGAGCGGCGATCAGATTCTCGGCTCGATCAGTCCCAATCTGGGCGTCTATGCCACGGAACCGATGGCCGATCCGGTTTTAGCGTGGCTGGAAGCCTGCGAGCGGTTGCAGACGCTTGCCCGGCCCGATCATCTGGTTCTGGGCGGGCACAAGCTGCCGTTTTCGGGCCTGCCGCTGAGGATGAAACAGCTGATCGACAACCACCACGGCGCGTTGGACCGCCTGTTGAAGCATCTGGATCAACCCAGAGCGGCCGCGGATTGTTTTCTGCCACTGTTCAAACGCACGATCCGCGAAGGCGAATATGGGCTTGCGCTGGTTGAGGCGGTTGCGCATGTGAATCATCTCTACCACATTGGTGCGGTAACCCGGACGCAACGCGCTGACGGGGCATGGCTGTATCAGCGCAAAGGGTAGAAGAATGCAGGACCAGATCGAAACCTCGGCCGAGGCCGCCGAAGCCGCCGCTTTGCCGCGGTGTCACGAGGTGCACGCGGATCCCAATGCCGAATCCGGAACCAAGGACCTGCCCGAGGGGTTGAAGAAGCCTGTTGCCAACAAAAGCCCGGCGCAATGGGCTTACGAGCGTCTGATCATGTATATCCAGAACTTTGAAAAGACTCTGGACGGCGATCACGAAGTCGCCATGGGCTTTACCGGCGGCGATGCCGGCGTCATGCGAATCGAAGGGATGGGGTATTTCGACCCCGACGTGATCACCTTTTACGGATCTGACGGAACCGGGGCCCGCACGCAATTGGTGCAGCATGTCAGCCAGTTGAACGTGATGCTGCGCGCCTTGCCCAAATCGGTCGAGGACAAACCCGCCAACCGCATCGGTTTCCGTCTGGCGGCGGATCTGGAAGACAGCTGACTTGCAATTCACGCTTGCGCGCCTTTGAATGACTGCATCAGTCCGGAGGCGCACACGTGACAAGGTTTTTTCAAGCAGTAACACATGCCTATGCAGGTGCCTGGGAACGGCGCCGGGTCTTTGTGCCAATCTATATCGCTGTGCGCTTGCTGCTGGTGGCGCTGATCGCGCCGGGTGTGGCTGTGGCTGTCAATCTGGCGGTCTCTCTGTCAAATCAGACCGCTCTGACCGATCAGGACATTGCGATGTTCCTGCTGTCTCCGGCAGGGTTCATCGCGGGTGTTGCGGTGCTCAGTCTGTTCTTGCTGGCCGAGGTGCTTGTGTTCGCGGTCATGGCCGGGTCCTTGCGTATGGGAGAAAACGACCCCTGGCGCGCAGGCAGTGCGGCACTGGCACTGAACCTGTCCCGCTTTCCGGCGCTGTTCGGATTTGCCGTTCGGTTCATCCTGCGCGTTCTGCTTCTCGCCTTGCCGTTTGTGGCCATCGCGGGGTTGATCGCATGGTGGACGCTGACGGAATATGACATCAATTATTACCTGACATTCCACCCTCCGGCCTTTCAGGTGGCAGTGGTTCTGATCGGACTTGTCGTTCTTGCGTTGGCATGGGTGTTGATCCGCCGACTGTCGGGATGGGCGCTGGCGTTGCATCTGGTCCTGTTCGAGGGGGCCTCACCACGCGGAGCATTCGCGAAAAGCGAACAAAAGATGGAAGGCAAGCGCGGGCGTTTGAAGATCGAGCTTGCCCTTTGGCTGGGACTGCGGCTTGTGATTGCGGCTTTGATTGCGGCGGTGGCCAGTCTGTTGTTTGCGGTTGTGCCCTTGCAGGAAGGCGGCAGCCTCAGACTGGCATTGATCCTCAGCCTGATCATTGCGGGGCTTTGGTCCCTGGCGGGCTTGGTTCTGGCGGCCACGGCGCTGGGCGCATTGGCGGTCTTGCTGGACGGTTTCTTTGAAGCTGAGACCAAGGACGTTCCCCATCCCGAACCCCGAAGGATCCGCGTGCCGGTTCTTGTCACTGTCGCGGCGGCCTTGGCCGCGTTGGGCGTTGGCTTCTGGCTTGGGCAAAGCTTGCTGGAACGCGTGCAGGCGCCGGATCAAGCCGAGGTCATCGGCCATAGGGGCGCTGCGGCTTTGCGACCTGAAAACACAATGGCCTCGGTCCTGAAAGCGATCGAGGATGGTGCGGACTGGGTTGAGATAGACGTTCAGGAAACGGCGGATGATGTGGTTGTCGTTGCCCATGACAGCGATTTCATGAAATTGGCCGGCGTCAACCTGAAGGTCTGGGATGCGACGATGCAGGATGTTGCTGATATCGACATTGGAAGCTGGTTCGGACCGGAATACGCCGCAGAGCGGACCCCGACCCTGCGAGAAGTACTGGAAGCGGCCAAGGGTAAGTCGAAGGTTCTTATCGAGCTGAAATATTATGGTCACGACGTCGATCTGGAAAATCGGGTGATCGGCCTTGTCGAAGAGCTTGGGATGCAGAATGACGTTGCCACCATGTCGCTGAAATACCCGGCCGTGCAAAAGATGGAAAAGTTGCGGCCCGATTGGCGCTCTGGTGTGCTGGCGGCCACGGCCATTGGGGATCTGTCGGGGTTGGAAGGTGAATTTGTCGCCGTCAATGCAGGCATGGTTACACCCGGGCTGATCCGCAAAGTGCAGGACGCTGGTAAGGATATCTATGTCTGGACGGTGAATGATCCGTTGCAGATGTCCAGGATGGCCTCGATGGGTGTGGATGGTTTGATTACCGACCGCCCGGCCATGGCCAATGAGGTTTTGCGCATACGCGCTGAAATGGGGCCGGGCGAGCGGCTGTTGCTGTGGCTGGCAACCACCTTTGGATTGCAGGTCGATACAGAGGCGATGCGCGATGAAAGTCCTTAATATGGCCCTGTTTCTGTCTCTGCTGCCACTATCGGCATGGGCACAGGATCTGATGCGCGGATTTGAAATGCCGGGCCACCGCGCCCTGATCGAGCAAAGCAAGGACGCCGAACTGACGTCGTTTGAAACCGATGGCTGTTCAGGCGGGTTGTCAGCCAGTTGGCGCTGGGTGGCAAAGCAATTCCCACAGGTTGGCGCGCTATATCAAGAACACCCGCCGTGGGAGTACTGCTGCGTCATCCACGACCGGGCATATCACAATGCTGGCGGTGCAGAGACAGCTAACGAAAGCTATGAGGCACGTCTGGCAGCGGATGACGCCTTGCACGCCTGTGTGGTGCAGCACGGAGACAACCATGCCGAGGACTATGCCGACCAGTACGACATGTCGCCTGAACAGATTCGCAGCGTGCACGCGATCACTGCGGATGCAATGTACGGGGCGGTGCGATTCGGTGGCGGGCCGTGCAGCGGCCTGCCCTGGCGGTGGGGGTTCGGGTATCCCGGTTGTTCGGTCCTCAAGTAACAGCGTCCTGCGCGCGAATGACGTGGTGACAGGCGTTCTGTTTTCCATTATCCAACAGATCAAACACGCGAATTGGGAATCTGAGACTCATGGCTGAACACAAGCACGGCGAAATGGACATCACGGTCCAAACCAAGACATTCAACGGTTTCATCAAGGCCACCACGTGGTGTGTGGTCGCCATTGCCTTCCTGTGCCTGTTCCTGGCGGTTTTCGCCTCCTAATCGTTTCGGGGGCTGACTTGTTCAGGATATTGATTGCCTGCTTGCTGGCAGCGACAGTGGCGGGCTGCGCCAATTCGAACCGTCCACAGGCGGATCGGAACGAGATCGTGTCCCGGTCCTACCGTGATCCGGGGCCAGCGACCCTGACGCTGTACACAATGATCAATACACGCACCGGATCGGGCGCGCATACGTCGCTGATGATCTCGGGCAGCGAGCGGGTGATCTTTGACCCTGCCGGTTCGTTCCGGGCGGATGTGGTTCCGGTGAAGGATGATGTGCTTTACGGCATTACCCCTGCGGTCGAACGAGCTTATCGCAGCTCGCACGCGCGCGAGACGCATTATGCCCGCATACAGACCATTCAGGTGAGCCCGCAACAGGCTGAAATCGCCTTGCAACTGGCAAAGCAATCCGGTCCGGTCGCTGGCGCATTCTGTACCAACTCGACTTCTCAACTGTTGAAGCAGGTGCCGGGGTTCGAGCAGATTGATGTGACGTTCTATCCGGTTAACCTGTCGGAACAGTTTGCGCAGATTCCGGGCGTCGTGACCGAAGAATATCGGGAAAATGACGATGCGGATCTGCAAAAGGGTTTGGCGGCAAACAATGCGCGTCTCAACCAGCTCGACGCTGTCTCAACTCAGTAGATAAAGCAGACCATAGAGCGTGGCGGCCCCGGAAAAGATGGCCGCTATCACGTTTTTGCTGATCACTCCGACCGCCAGGGCAACGGCTGCCGCCGACATACGGGGCAGATCAGGCTGCCCTTCGGTGGCAGAGGGCCAAACGACCAGCGGTGCGATCAATGCGGGAAGGATGGCCACCGCTGTATATCGCAGGTGACGCAGCAGCCAAGGCGGCATCGGGCGATCACCTACAAAACCGATAAAGACAAAGCGCAGCGCATAGCTGCCGATGGCAAGCCCGATGATAATGGTCCAGATTGTGACGGAATCGGGCTGTGTCATTGTCGCGTCTTTCTGCGTTCGAGGATCAGTTCCGCCTGTGCTCCGGCAACCATTCCAGCGCATCCGGCGATCAACAGACCCAGATTGAACGGGATTACGACGGTCAACAACGATACCGTGATGGCCACAAGGGCAGCGACCACATGTGCAAAGGTCCGCATCATCGGCCCTATCATGGCCAGAAAGGTGATAGGCAGGGCAAAATCCAGCGCCCAGCTTTCCGGTATTTGCGCACCCAGCACTGCGCCCAGATAAGTGCTCAGAATCCAAAGCGGTGTGATCGGCGTGACAGAGCCCACGAAATAGGCCATGCGTAGTGGCACTGACAGGTCGGGCTCTTTCTCGAACCGCACGATCGAGCAGGCATAAGATTGATCCACGGTCAGATATGCCGCAAAGGCACGCTGCCACATGGGCGCGGAACCCAGGTAAGGTGTCAGTGATGCGGAATACATCGCCATACGCAGATTCACGGCCAGCGCCGAGGTTATGATGATCACGGTCGGGGTGTTGTCCTGCAACAATTGCAACGCCGCGAATTGCGCGGCACCTGCAAAAACGGTCGATGTAAAGGCCATCGTCTGGACAAGGGTTAACCCGGCCTCCGTCGCAAAAACACCAAACAGAAGGCCAAAGGGCACGGCGACGAAGATAAACGGCGTCCCGTCCCGAAAACCTTTCCAGAAGTATGACTTGGATGTGGCAGAGGCCATGGCTAAATCCTATGGTGATTCATGCAGCAGTAACTGTCTTGGGAAGGGGTTGCAATTGGCCACGGAATTCGATCTGTCGGACTATCTTATCGCCCCTGATCCGGGTGCGATGCGCCTGACCCGAGCGGTCGAGGGTGTGGATCAGAACGGTGAAATCAGCCAGATATCTGTGGTCGAGGAACGCCCGCTGACGATCTTCCTCAATTCGCAGGAAATCGTGACGGCGATGACGATTGGCGATTACCCCGAATACCTGGCGCTGGGCTTTCTGCGCAATCAGGGGATGCTGCTGGCGGATGACGAAATCACGCGCGTGGAATATGACGACGATCTTGAAACCGTGATCGTCCGCACCGCGCGCCAGACGTCTTACGAGGACAAGCTGAAGAAAAAGACCCGCACCAGCGGGTGTGCCGTAGGTACGGTGTTTGGCGACATGATGGAAGGTCTTGAAGACGTGCAATTGCCGCAGGTTCAGGTGCGGACGTCGTGGCTGTACGACCTGGCGTCCAAAATCAACCGCACTCCGTCGCTGTACCTCGAGGCCGGAGCAATCCACGGCACTGTTTTGTGCCGCGAAAACCGCCCGCTGGTCTATATGGAGGACGTGGGCCGTCATAATGCCGTCGACAAGATTGCTGGCTGGATGTTGTCCGAGAATGAGGCGGCGGAGGACAAGATCCTCTATACCACCGGTCGCCTGACATCCGAGATGGTGATCAAAACGGCGATGATGGGAATCCCCGTTTTGGCCTCCCGCTCGGGCTTCACCGCCTGGGGCGTCGAGATCGCGCGCGAGGTCGGGCTGACGCTGATCGGGCGGATGCGCGGCCAGCGCTTTGTCTGCCTGTCGGGTGAGGATCGCCTGCTGCGCGACGTGGACCCGTCAACCGTTGCTGTCGAAGACAGGAAACACCGCCGGAAAAGTGCAGGATGATTTTGGAAACCCTTAGACTTTTTTTCCTGTTTGTCGTTGCAGTCAGTATCTTGCCGCTGAGCATTCTTGCTGCGCGAAACTACGCACGCAGCAAACGGGCAATCGTAGAGGGCATGGCACGGTTGGACGAAGAAACTCTGGATCGATTGGGGTGGGAGGCAAGAGAATACATCGGCACATTCGACCTGTTTGCCCCCTTCCGGATGGGATGGGCAGCTTGGGGATTGGCGGTGCAAAAACAAAGCGCCGTATTGCAACGTATCCTTCTTCAAGGTTTGCCAGACTCAGTCGTTTTGCCAGATGAAATCAGACGATCACTTCGCAGGTATCGGTGCTTTTTCTGGTTGTTTTTCGCGCCTGTGGCGGTTTTGGTGCTCTTTTTCGCTTTCATTCGCTTGAGCCATGTTTTGGCCGACTTTTCCGGACTTCCTGTGAGCCTGTGTTTCATTTTGCTGGGTGCGGGTAGTGGGGTTTGGATTTTCACACCGCTGGAGAAATTCCAAAAATGGCCGGAAATCGAGGACCCATCATGACGAAACCGCTTGGCGTCATTCTTGCAGGCGGGCAGGCCACCCGTATGGGCGGCGGCGACAAGGGCCTGTTGCAGATCGGGGGGCAGAGCCTGCTGTCCCATGTGGTTGACCGTTTGTCCCCACAGGTAAGTGGGCTGGCGTTGAACGCGAATGGCGACCCTGAGCGCTTCGCTGATCTGGGCCTGCCCGTCCTGCCTGACACGATCGAAGGGTTCGCTGGGCCTCTGGCCGGTGTGCTGGCCGGGCTCGACTGGGCGGCAGAGCAGGGGGCGGACAGCATCGTCACAGCTGCTGCGGATACGCCATTTTTCCCGCGCGATCTGGTTACGCGACTGACGCAGGCTGCGGAAGGGCAGGTACACCCGTTGGTCTTGGCCACCACGCCGCGTTCGGGCGACGAGGCGCTGAAATCCGGTGGCGGCAAGCGAGTCAACCGACACCCGACATTCGGGCTTTGGCCCGTGGCGCTGCGCGATGATCTGCGGGCGGCGCTGATGGACGGGTTGCGCAAGGTGGTGCTGTGGACCGACAATCATGAAGGACGCGAGGCATTGTTCAGCGCCGACCCGTTTGATCCGTTTTTCAACGTCAACACGCCTGAAGAATTGGATCGTGCCCGAACACTGTTGGAGCAGGCATGAGGGTCTATGGCGTCACGGGCTGGAAGAATGCCGGCAAAACCGGGCTGATGGAACGGCTGGTGGCCGAGATCACCAGCCGGGGCTTTACGGTCTCTACGGTCAAGCACGCGCATCACGGCGTCGATGTGGATCAGCCGGGCACGGACAGTCACCGGCACCGCGTTGCGGGGGCCAGCGAGGTGCTGCTTGCCTCGGGGCAACGCATTGCTTTGATGCAGGAATTGCGGGGCGCGCCTGAACCGCCGCTGGCCGAGCTTCTGGCGCGGCTCTCGCCGGTCGATCTGGTGTTGGTCGAAGGCTTCAAGCGCGAGGACCACCCCAAGATCGAAGCGTATCGCGCCGCGGCGGGCCATGCGCTGATGGCACCGGAAAATGGCACCATCCGCGCGGTGGCCAGCGACACTCCGCTGGATTTGGACCGCCCGGTCTATGATCTGGACTATACCGTCGGGATTGCTGACTTCATCCTGAAAGAGGTCGGTTTGTGAGCCTGTTCCAGACCTTTGTAATGGTGGATTGGTCTGGCGGAAACGACACCGGGCCGACCCCGCGCAAGGATGCGATCTGGGCTTGCATTGTACGAAACGGAAAAGCGCTTGACCCCGAATACCTGCGTAACAGGCGGATAGCCGAGCAGAGGTTGGATGCTCTGATCCGCGCCGAACTTAAGGCCGGTCGCCGTCTGCTTCTTGGGTTCGATTTTCCTTTTGGATATCCTTGCGGCTTCGCACGGGCGATGACCGGAACGGACGATCCGCTGGTGTTGTGGGATTGGTTCGAGCAACATGTCGAGGATTCCCCGAAGGCCAACAACCGCTTTGATCTGGCGGGTCGGATCAACCTTCAGTTTGGCGGCCGTGGTCCGTTCTGGATGAATGGATTGCGCCGAGATATTCACGGCCTGCCGCGTACCAAAACAGGCTATTCCAACCCGTTCCCGAACCGTCGCGCCGTTGAGACTCTGGCAAAAGGAAGCTTCACCTGCTGGCAGATGGCAGGGGCAGGCGCAGTTGGCGGCCAAATCATGATGGGGCTGCCGATTCTGAACCGGCTTCGCCATCGGTTTGCCGGGCAAATTTCGGTCTGGCCGTTCGAGCTGCTGGATAAACCTGTCGCCTTCGTGGAAATCTGGCCGTCTTTAACCCTTGGCGCTGCACCGGATGGGCGGATCAAGGATGCCTGGCAGGTTGAACAGGTCGCCTTGACTCTGTCGCGTTTGACAGAGCAGGAGTTGGATGCGCAATTGAACGTCTCAGCGGCAGAGGAAGGTTGGATATTGGGTGTGCCTCAGGACAAGCCGAACATAACCCCGCCCCCGTTGCGGAACGATTGCTTCGCGTTGCCCGCCGGGGTCAACTGGACACCGGTGGATGAGGCGCTGGCCTGTTTGCGTGACAGGCTGCACCCGATTACCGCATCTGAGACGATGGCGCTGACCAAGGCATGCGGGCGCGTTCTGGCTGGGGATGTGGTCGCCCGACGTTCGAACCCGCCGCAACCGAATACGGCCGTGGATGGGTACGGGTTTGCCGGTCCCGTCGCTGATGGCCCGCAGATCATGCCATTGATTGACGGGCGCGCGGCGGCAGGGATCCCGTTCGACGGTGACGTGCCTGAAGGTCGGGCCTTGCGCGTGCTGACGGGGGCGGCGCTGCCTGCCGGTGTCGATACGGTCATTCTGGAAGAGGATGTCACGGTCAAGGACGGCCACATAGCCTTCCTCGGTCCGCTGAAAAAAGGCGCCAACACACGGCGCGCGGGAGAAGATGTGGCCGCAGGCGATGTCGCCCTTGCTGCCGGGCGCAGGCTGACCCCTGCCGATCTTGCGCTGCTGTCTGCCGTGGGGATTGCCGAAGTCAACGTGCGCAAACCGCTTCGCGTGGCCGTGGTCTCTACGGGTGATGAATTGGTCGAAGCCGGAGAGAGCGCTGGTCCGGGTCAGATTTTCGACGCCAATCGCCCAATGCTGCTGTCCTTGATCGAACGTATGGGGTTCGTGCCCGTGGATATGGGGCGTGTTTCGGATGATCGGGACGCCTTGCGGGATCGATTGGATCAGGCTGCGGAACAGGCGGATGTGATTTTGACCAGTGGTGGCGCGTCAGCGGGTGACGAAGACCATGTTTCGGCCCTGTTGCGTCAGGCCGGAGCGATGCAGCACTGGCGCATTGCGTTGAAACCCGGGCGGCCGCTGGCTTTGGGATTGTGGTCTGGCGTGCCGGTGTTTGGCCTGCCCGGAAATCCGGTTGCCGCCATGGTCTGTACATTGATTTTCGCGCGTCCGGCTTTGGGGCTGATGTCCGGCGAAGGCTGGGCTGAACCGCAAGGTTTCGAAGTGCCTGCCGCCTTTGAAAAGCGCAAGAAGCCCGGTCGCCGGGAATATCTGCGAGCAAGAATGCGGGATGGGCGGGCCGAGGTTTTCCACTCGGAAGGATCAGGCCGGATCAGTGGCCTCAGCTGGGCTGAAGGGTTGGTCGAAATCGAGGACGGTGCGCGCCATGTCAAACCGGGCGATATGGTCCGGTTCCTTCCGTATGGAAGTTTCGGGTTGTGACGGTCACGATTTCAAGAGGGTTCGCCAATCAGGAACGCGCGCAAACGGCGGCACTGTTCTGGCAGGCATTTGCGGCAAAACTGGGCAAAGTCATGGGGCCGGACGAAAAAGGATTGGCTTTCTTTGAAATCGCATTGAACCCGGATTTCGCGCTGGTTGCACGGGATAAAACGGGCCGGATACTGGGTCTGGCAGGTTTCAAGACACGTGACGGCTCTTTTGCGGGGGGCAATATGTCTGGTCTGGCGCAGGTCTATGGTTGGTTCGGGGCGACCTGGCGCGCGTCGGTTCTGAGCGTGCTGGAGCGCGAATTGAAACCGGGCGTGTTCCAGATGGATGGTATTTTTGTCGCTGCCGAGGCGCGCGGCAAAGGAGTGGGCACGGCATTGCTGAATGCCATCAAGTCCGAGGCCCGCAACCGCAACATGTCAGAGGTTCAGCTTGATGTCATCGACACGAACCCCCGCGCCCGCAGCCTTTACGAGCGCGAGGGATTCCAGCCCATGGGTCAAGAAAAAACCGGACCGCTGAAGTATCTGTTCAATTTCAGCAGCGCGACCAAAATGTCGTGGATTGTCGGGCCGGATTAATCAAACGTGCCCGCCACGCGACCCAGCAACATGAACGCGCGGGCCGTTCGGGTTTCACCCAGTTCACTCAGTTCCGCATCGCTTGCCGTGGGTTCGAACTCGGCCATCATCTTGTCAAACCGACGCAGGAAATGGTGCGCGGCGTCGCGGAAAATCGGATCCTGTTTCATCCGGGCTGCCGTCAGCGCAAGTGAGGATCTGTCGCGCACGCCCCCCAGCGCCGCCACGGCGCGCCCGCGTGTGCCCTGGGCGAACTGGCGCCAGATTTCTGGCCGGGCCTTGTCGGGCCGCAAGTCATCCATGTAGATGCCTTCCTGGCTGAGCAGCGTCAGAACATCCTGCGAAGCTTGCACAAGCTGTGCCGTCTTGCGGTCCTTCAATGCAACACGCAGCGCATTGAACCCCTCGGTGTCATCCTGCGTTTCGGGGAAATTCAGGGCGCGGATGAAAACCTCGGTACTCAGCGGCGGTGTGATCTCTTCCGCAGGTGTGCCCAGTTCCAACGAGGTCTGGTCGCCCTGAGCGGAAGACTGCGTGGCCGTGGCAGAACGCGCCGTGCGTTTGGTCGAGAACGTTGCCAGGGCGTCTTCGGTTTTCCGTGTGGCCGCAGCGATTTCATCCAGCTTTTTGGTCACCGCAGGTTCATAGGTGCTGGAGGCGCGCTGCTGCTGCGCCACATAGGTCTGCCGGATCGCGTCGATTGCCGTTTGCAACCGCGCACTTTCCTCTCGCATCACCCGGCTGGCGCGCATCGCGGTGGCCGCAACCCAGATCATCGCCACGGGCATGAACACGGCCAGAAAGGCGACGACAAAGCCACCGTTCTGCCCCTGACCGGGCAGCACGAGAAAGACGACCGACACCACCAGCCAGATCAGGCTGAGCACCAGTGCGGCAATCTCGATTTCGGTGACAGCCGGAGTCTTCGGGCGATCATAGATGCCCAGCGACGTCGGCTTTTCGGTTTCCGGGTCAGGTTTTGGCCCCGACATTACATGCGCTCCGGTCAGGCGTACTCGATACTCAGGATTTCGTAAGAGCGCACGCCGCCGGGTGTGCGCACTTCGACACTGTCCCCTTCATCTTTGCCGATCAGGGCGCGGGCGATGGGGGATTTTATGTTCAGCAGGCCGTTTTCGATATTGGCCTCGTATTCACCGACGATCTGCCAGGTCTTTTCTTCCTCGGTATCTTCGTCGACCAATGTGACTTTTGCGCCAAACTTGACCGCACCCGACAATTTTGCCGGATCGATGACATCGGCCAGCGACAGAATACCTTCCAGTTCCTTGATGCGACCTTCGATGAAGCCCTGTTTTTCACGGGCAGAATGATATTCGGCGTTTTCCTTCAGGTCGCCCAGCTCGCGCGCCGAGGCGATGGCTTCGATGATCGCCGGGCGTTCAACGGATTTGAGGTTCTTCAGCTCAGCCTCGAGCGCGGCATTGCCCGCAGGCGTCATCGGGATCTTTTCCATACTCTCTACGTCCACGCATAAATTGAGTCGCCCCGCCGCACAGGAGCGTCGGGGCGAATGTTAGATTGGCAGTTACCTGACCCAAATGCCACGTGAATTGCAAGAGGTGACAGCGTCAGCAGCGATCAATTCGCGACTTCGCGCCGTTTTGATTTGGGGTGGGGCCTGTGCCGATGATCGGGATGCCGCGACCTGCGCCAACGCTGTGATGGGGTGCAAAGCCAAATCATCTCAATCATATTGCACCACTTCGAACTCGATCCCGTTGTCATCACGGAAATAGAACCGGCGCCCTGGTTCGTAATCGGCATGGTTGTGGGGCTCGAATCCTGCCTTGCGAACCTTGTCTTCGGTGGCATCGATGTCTTCGACCAGAACACCCACGTGGTTCAGCCCGCCGATCACATCATAGCTGCTTTCATCTGACTGCTTCGGGTCGTCAGGTTTGTACAGTGCCAGATACGTATGGGCCGAACCGACATGCACCGTGTATCCGCCGGCAATTGCGGGGCCTTCCCAACGGGTTTTCCAGCCAAAGACCTTTTGCATCCAATCGGCCGAGGCCTTCGGGTCGCGGACAGTGAAGTTGGTGTGTTCAAGCGTCGCCATCATGGGATCTCCTGTGTTTTTTGGCTTGTCCCGAGTCAGCGTAATTTCTAAACCTAACTTTAGGTCAAGGAATTTTTCATGAGGGTTTGATGGCGGCATCAGAGGGGCTGGCGATTGGCGCATTGGCCCGGCGCACAGGTCTGGCCGTGTCGGCCATCCGGTATTACGAAGCGCAGGGTCTGATTTCGCCTTGGCGCAACGCGGGCGGACAGCGGCGCTATCAGCGGGCCGATATTCGGCGGCTGAGCTTTGTCATGATTGCGCAGCAGTTCGGCCTGACGCTGCCGGAAATCCGGCGGGTGCTGTCGGGCCTGCCCGGAAACCGCACGCCGACGCCTCAGGACTGGAAGGCGATCAGCGTACAGCTGAGGGCCCATCTGGATCAGCGAATCGACACCCTAAAGCGGTTGCGCGACAATCTGGATGGCTGCATCGGATGCGGGTGTCTGAGCCTGCCGAAATGTGCGCTCTACAACCCCGATGACCGGGCAAAATCGCATGGTAGCGGTCCCAGGTACCTGATGGGGGATGCACCAGAGGGGTGATGTGTCGAATAGCGCCCTTGTTACGCCGTGTTTCGATTGACCAATGTCTTTCCGACCATGTAATCAGCCGTGAAACAAAATTGCGCAGATCATGCGGTGACAGCGCCAATTCGGAAAGTTAGCTAGGGAGCCCGCGATGGCCGAGATTGAACGCGAAGCGATGGAATACGATGTGGTGATCGTGGGTGCAGGTCCTGCGGGCCTGTCGGCGGCCATCCGTCTGAAACAGCTGGATGCCGACCTGAACGTTGTCGTTCTGGAAAAAGGGTCCGAGGTTGGCGCGCATATCCTGTCGGGCGCGGTTCTTGATCCCTGTGGTCTGGATGCGCTGATCCCGGATTGGAAAGAAAAAGGCGCGCCGCTGAATGTGCCCGTGAAGGACGACAAGTTCTACATGCTGGGTGAAGCAGGCCAGGTGCGTATCCCGAACTTCCCGATGCCGCCGCTGATGCACAACCACGGCAACTACATCGTTTCGATGGGCAATGTGTGCCGCTGGATGGCTGAGCAGGCCGAAGAACTGGGTGTCGAGATCTTTCCGGGCATGGCTTGCTCGGAAATGGTTTATGGCGACAATGGCGAAGTCAAAGGCGTGGTAGCAGGCGTTTTTGGCCTGGAGGCAGACGGTTCCTATGGCCCCAACACCGAACCGGGGATGGAGCTGCACGGCAAATATGTCTTCCTGTCAGAAGGAGTGCGCGGGTCGCTGTCCAAGGAAGTGATCGCCAAATACGACCTGTCTGCCGGCAAAGAGCCGCAGAAATACGGTGTCGGCATGAAAGAGATCTGGGAGATCGACCCTGCCAAGCACAAGGAAGGCAGCGTGACGCACACGATGGGCTGGCCTTTGGGCAGTAACGCAGGCGGCGGATCCTTCATCTACCATCTTGAAAATAATCAGGTCTATGTCGGCTTCGTGGTGCACCTGAACTATAAGAACCCGCATCTGTACCCCTATATGGAGTTCCAGCGTTTCAAGCACCATCCCATGGTGGCCGATCTGCTGAAAGGCGGCAAGCGCGTGGCTTACGGCGCCCGTGCGATTACGGAAGGCGGCTATCAGTCGATGCCGAAACTGGTCGCGCCGGGCGTGGCGCTGTTGGGCTGTTCGGCAGGCATGGTCAACGTGCCGCGCATCAAAGGCAACCACAACGCGATGCTGTCAGGCAAAGCTGCAGCCGAAGCTGCTTTCGAAGCGATCAAGGCCGAGCGTTCGGGCGATGAGCTGACGGCTTACGAGACCGAAGTTCGCAATGGCGCGATTGGCTCCGACCTGAAGAAGGTTCGTAATGTCAAACCGATGTGGTCGAAATGGGGTCTGACCGCCAGCCTGATGTTGGGTGGTCTGGACATGTGGACCAACACGTTTGGCTTTTCGCTTTTCGGCACGTTGGGCCATGGCAAGAACGACGCGGAATCGACCGAGGATGCCAGCAAGCACCAGCCAATCGATTACCCAAAGCCGGATGGAACGCTGTCCTTCGATCGTCTGACGAATGTCTCGTTCGCAGCGACAAACCACGAGGAAAGCCAGCCCTGCCATCTGCGTCTGGCCGATCCCGAGATCCCCGTGAAGGTCAACCTGCCCAAATACGATGAGCCGGCGCAGCGGTATTGCCCTGCGGGTGTGTATGAGGTGGTCGAGGATGAGGGCGGCCCGCGGTTCGTCATCAACTTCCAGAACTGCGTTCACTGCAAAACCTGCGACATCAAGGATCCCAGCCAGAACATCACCTGGACCACACCGCAGGGCGGCGACGGTCCAAACTATCCGAACATGTAAGCAAAAAACGGGCAATGGCGGCGCTGTGAAGGCTCTGCCATTGCCTCTTGCCTGCCGAAGCCCTAGCTTACCCCTCAGTCAACGATAGCAAGGCAGGATTTCGGTGTTTTCCCTGGTTCGTCGCGCGGCTTTGTCCGTGCTGTTCATGTCGTCGGTCGCGGTTCCGGCCTTTTCGGAAACGGGCGCCGGGTCTTATCTGGCCGGGCGGCAGGCGATTTACGAAAACGACTATTCTGCCGCTGAAAGATATTACGCTCAGGCCCTCAGGTTTGATCCCCAAAATGCGCTGTTGCAGGAAAGCGTTGTCGTTGCACGCATCGCTTTGGGGGAAGTGGCGCGCGCGCTGCCGATCGCCCAGCAGATCGAGGAAGCCAACCTTCCCAGCCAGGCAGCGCGTATGGTGATTTCGGCCAATCTGATCGCCGATGGGAAATTTGACGACCTGCTGGCCCGGGACCCTGAAACACAGGGAGTTGGCCCCCTTGTTGACGGCCTGATGATCGCCTGGGCCCATCTGGGGCAGGGTGAGATGACCAAGGCGATGGAACAGTTCGATTCTGTCGCCACACAGGATGGCCTCAGGGAATTCGCGCTTTACCACAAGGCGATGGCATTGGCGTCTATCGGTGATTTCGAAGGCGCCGAGGCGATACTTGCCGACAATGATGGAACGGTTGCCCGGTTCTCTCGTCGTGCCGCCTTGGCCCGCACCGAGATTCTGTCGCAGCTGGATCGCAACGAAGACGCCATTCAGTTTCTGGGCGATGTGTTTGTGGCGGGCAGTGACCCGACCATCGAGGCGTATTTGAGCCAGTTGGCGGCGGGTGAAACACTGCCGTTCACCCATGTCCGATCCGCTCAGGACGGCATGGCCGAGATTTTTTTCACCGTCGGTGCCGCATTGAACAGCGAAGCTTCGGCCGATTACGTTCTGCTGTACGCACGCTTGGCCAGTTTCCTGCGCCCCGATCATACGGATGCCATTTTGCTGAGCGCGGATCTGCTGGACAACTTGCATCAATATGATCTGGCGGTTGAGGCATACCGCCTGGTCCCGGCGGACAGCAACGATCACCATGCGGCCGAATTGGGCCGCGCCGAAGTTCTGGACCGTTCGGGAAAAACCGATGCGGCCGTCGAGGTGTTGCAGAACCTGGCTGCGCAAGATCCTGATTTTCCGGGTGTGCATGTCGCTTTGGCAGACTTGCAGCGCCGACAAGAAAACTATGCCGCTGCCGTGGCCTCTTATGACACTGCGATCGCGCTGACGGACAGCGCGGCGGGTGGGAATTGGTTCCTGCATTATGCTCGTGGAATCAGTCATGAAAGGCTGAAGCAATGGGACCAGGCCGAAGCTGATTTCCGTCGGGCGCTGGAACTGAACCCGGATCAGCCTCAGGTTCTGAATTACCTGGGGTATTCGCTGGTTGAGCGCAAAGAAAAGCTGGATGAAGCATTGGATATGATCGAGCGCGCAGTAGCTGCGCGTCCGGACAGTGGCTATATCGTGGACAGTCTGGGCTGGGTTCTGTTCCGTCTGGGGCGTTACGACGAGGCCGTCGAACACATGGAACGTGCGGTTGAGCTGATGCCGGTGGATCCGGTGGTCAACGATCACCTGGGTGACGTCTATTGGGCTGTCGGGCGCGCGCGCGAGGCCGAGTTTCAGTGGAGCCGCGCCTTGTCCTTTATCGACCCGGAAGACACGGACGGCGAAGCCGATCCGGATCGAATCCGGCGCAAGATCGAAGTCGGGCTGGATGCCGTTCTGGCCGAAGAAGGTTCGGAGCCATTGAAAGTCGCCAATGGAAATTAAGGCGTTTGCGCCCGCCAAGATCAACCTGACCCTTCATGTGACTGGCCGTCGAGACGATGGCTATCACCTGTTGGATTCGCTGGTTGTATTCGCCGATCTGGGTGATCGGCTGACATTTACCCCCGGCCCCGAATTGTCCATGGAGGTGCGCGGCGAGTTTGCCGACGGAGTCCCCACGGACAGCCGAAATCTGGTCTGGAGGGCGGCAGAAGCTGTCGGTTGGACCGGTCATATCCAACTGACCAAGTCCCTGCCCCATGGGGCGGGCATTGGCGGAGGGTCGTCTGATGCTGCGGCCACGCTTGGGGCCCTGGCAGATCAGGGCCACGACCTCCCGCAGGGCCTGCCGTTGTCATTGGGGGCGGATGTCCCCGTCTGCCTGGAAGGTCGGGCGATCAGAATGCAGGGCATTGGCGATCGTTTGACGGCGGTGAACCTTCCGCACCTGCCCGCCCTTTTGGTCAACCCGAATGTACAGGTGCCCACCGGTGCCGTTTTCAACGCGCTGGCGTCCAAAGAAAACCCGCCAATGCCTGAAAGCACACCTGAGTTTGAAAATGCCGATGAGTGCGCCCAGTGGCTGCGCAATCAACGAAACGATCTGCAAGTGCCCGCCATGAACGTCGCACCTGAGATCGATCAGGTGTTGGACGAGTTGCAGATGACCAATCGCGCGCTCGTAGTGCGCATGTCAGGGTCAGGATCAACCTGTTTTGCGCTCTATCCGACGATGAAAGACGCGCATTTCGCGGCCTACGAGATCGGCGCAGCCCATCCCGATTGGTGGTGCCGCGCCACGCAGCTCAATTGAGACGTGAAACCACGTAATCGGCCAATTCGCGCAACAGGCTGCGAATCTCATGATCCGGCAGCACGTCCAGCGACGCCTTGGCTTTGTTGGCCCAGCCCAAAGCGTCTTGCCGGGTTTCTTCCAGCGTGGCGTATTTGTTCATCAGCCCCAGCGCCTGATCCAGATCCCCGTCCTGTTGGCGGCCCTTTTCGATCGTACGTTCCCAGAAGGCGCGTTCTTCCGGCGTGGATTGCGCCACGGCTTTGATGACGGGCAGGGTCAGTTTCCGTTCACGGAAGTCATCGCCAACATTCTTCCCGGTCGCTTTGCTGTCGCCCTGATAATCCAACAGGTCATCGGCAATCTGGAACGCGATGCCCAGTGAATCGCCATAGTCGAAAAGCGCTTTGACCTGCTCTTCCGAGGCGCCTGCGATCACGCCGCCCACTTCGGTCGCGGCTGAAAACAATGCCGCCGTCTTGCCGCGCACGACCTGAAGATAAACGCTTTCATCCGTGCGCAGATCGGTTGCGGCCGTCATTTGCAGCACTTCGCCTTCGGCAATGGTTGCAGAGGCATTGGCCAGGATATCCAGAACGCGCAGCGAGCCCGTTTCCACCATCAGCTGGAAACTGCGTGAAAACAGGTAATCGCCAACCAGAACGCTGGATTTGTTGTCCCAAAGCAGATTGGCGGTCGGGCGGCCCCGTCGCTGTGCGCTTTCATCCACGACGTCGTCATGCAGCAGGGTGGCGGTGTGAATGAACTCGACCGTCGCAGCAAGACGCACATGGTGGTCGCCGGAATAGCCAAACAGGCGTGCTGCGGCCAGTGTCAGCATCGGGCGCAGGCGTTTTCCACCTGCTTCGACCAGATGCCGCGTCACTTCCGGGATGCGTGGCGCATGGTCCGATGCCATCCGCGTGCGGATCAGCCCGTTCACGGCCTCCATCTCGCCCGCCAGAATTTCAGCCAGACGCTCATGCGGTTTTGAGATCATGTCGACGGTCATCACACTCCTGATACAAGGCTCGACTTTCGCCTCGCCTTGCCCTTACATCCATCCCCATGAAAGAACTGTTGCGCAGTACCGATCCGACAATCCTGGCCTTTGCATCCGCTCTCCTTGAGGGCGAGGATATAGACTGCTTTCAGATGGACGTAAATATGAGCATCCTCGAAGGTGGTATCGGGATCTTTCCCCGTCGACTGATGGTTCGGTCCGAAGACCTGACCCGGGCCGAGCGTGTGATGCGCGACAACGAGATCCCGCTGGGCCGATGATGCGCTTTGACGACAATGAATTGACGTGCAACGATTTCCTTGGTGGCCGGGTGCGATTGCTGCAACCTGCGTCAGGTTACCGCGCCGGAGTAGACCCTGTTTTGCTTGCCGCATCCGTCCCTGCAAAGGCCGGGCAATCCGTGCTGGAACTGGGGTGTGGCGCGGGGGCTGCCATTCTGTGCCTGTCCGCGCGGGTGCCGGGGCTGCAATTGGTTGGGATCGAGTTGCAACCGGCCTATGCGGAGCTGGCCCGCCGCAATTCGGAAATCAACGGCTGTGATCTGGACGTGATCGAGGCTGACCTGAACGCTTTGCCTGATGACCTCCGACAGCGTCACTTTGATCACGTTATCGCGAACCCGCCCTATTACCGTTCTGGGGCGCATAGCCCCGCCAGCGACGCAGGGCGGAGCATTGCCCTGGGTGAAAATACGCCTCTGATGGACTGGATCACCGTGGCGGCCAAACGCCTTGCCCCTCGGGGGTTCCTGCACATGATCCAGAAAGCCGACCGTCTTCCCGACATGCTGACGGCTTGTGAAGGGAAACTGGGTTCAATCGAGGTGCTGCCGCTCAGCGCGCGGGTGGGCCGCGAGGCAGAGCTGGTCATCCTGAGCGCCCGCAAAGGGGGACGCGCGGCATTTCGCCTCCATGCACCTTTGATTCTGCACGCCGGTGAGCGCCACGAAAATGACGGTGAAAGCTATACCGAAGCGGTCTCAGCCGTGCTTCGACAGGCCGCTCCATTGCCTCGGAACTTGTGCCATCGGCAATGACCAGCCGAATTTGTCGGATTTGTTACAGATTCTGTGCGTCTGCAGCGTGACAGGGTGGAAACGATGTGGTCAAATTCTTACGTGACATACAGACACATAAACAAGGAGGATCGCAATGAGCGTGAGCGCACATCTGACGGAACTGAAGAAAAAGCACGAATCTCTCGGTCTAGAAGTAGAACAAGCCCAACGCTCGCCAGGTATCGATGATCTCCATATTGCTCAGTTGAAAAAACAGAAGCTCAAGCTGAAAGAAGAGATCGAACGCCTGTCCGCTTAAGTTTTCAGGCTGGCGCGGGCCGCGATCAAGGCCCCGCCGGTGATCAGAAAGGCCGCGATCGCAAGCCCCCAGGACGGGGTCGCGATCCCGGCCACCACCAAAGCAAGGGTCGACAATAACGGGGCCGCATAGGATGAGGTTCCGAGGATTTGAATGTCGCCTTGCTTGACGCCAATGTCCCAGACGTAGAACGCCAGCCCGACGGGCCCAAGGCCGAGTGCCAGCACCGACGCCCAGCCCAGTGCCGTATCGGGCAGTACAGTATCTTCCACAGCCAGATGCAGCAGACCCGAAGCCAGTGCAGCCGCAAGGCAGAATATTGCGACGGAACTGGTCGGCGTGCCCTCCAGTTTGCGTGATAGAACGGAATAGCCCGACCATGTCAGTGCGCAAAGCAAAGCCAATGCGTATCCGGGCAGGTATTGGGCCTGAAAGCCCGCGCCGCCACCCCCGGCAATGATGACAGCGGCCCCTGCGAATCCAAGGCAGGCCCCGATCAGGTGGCCGATACGCAGATGTTCACCTGGAAGCAGGCCCGACAGAAGCACAATGAGCAGAGGCCAGAGATATGCGATCAGCCCGGCCTCGGCAGCCGGCGCCATGCGCAGGGCCGAAAAATACAGCGCGTGATAGCCAAACAGGCCCAATGCGCCAAACAGGTAGGTCGTCCAGGGGACTTGCTTTAGATCGCTCAGACCACCTGTCGCCGTCGCCCAGACAAGCCCAAGCGCTCCACCAATCGAAAAGCAGATCGTGTTCAGCAGCAGGGGCGGCGTGGGCGCCGACCCGACAGTGAACAACGCCAGCAAGGCCCATAGCAAGACAGCCACGAAGCCGATGGCCGTTGCGCGCATTTTGGTCATGGGCGGGAAACCTCTTCAATCGGTATGATTTTGAACTCATCCGATATATGCGCGGTTTTTTCAATCTCGGTCAGGAACCAATCGCGAAACGCCGCGATCTGAGGTTTCTTTTCAGCCCCCGGCAGGCACAGAAACCGGAACCGGCCTTGTGTTTCCAGGGCCACCTTGAACGGCGCAACCAAGCGGCCTTCGGTCAGGTCCTTGAGAATCATGGCGCGTCGCCCCAGTGCCACGCCGACACCGGCAACAGCGGCATCAATCGCGTGATCTGCATTGGAAAAATGCGCGCCATGGGTCGGAGTGAAATCCATTCCGACAGCACGGAACCAAGCGGGCCAATCACAAGGCGGGGTCAGAAAGCTGATCGAATCGTCATGGATCAGCGGGGCCCCTTCAAGGCTTTCCGGCGTGGTGAATTGTTCCGCAAGTTCGGGCGTCATTACAGGGGTCAGCCATTCCTTTCTGACGGGAACGGAATACAGCCCGTCATCGGCCGAATTCCCGAAGCGGATGGCGACGTCCACGTCGTCCCGTTCCAGATCCATGTTGCGCAGCGTGGCCGAGAATTTCAGATCGATCTCGGGATGCGCCCGAGCAAATTCGTAAAGCCGCGGCGCCAGCCACTTGGCGGTCAAAGCTGGGCCCGCGGTGACGGTCAGGCTTGTGTCATCTTCCTGTCTGCGCACCGCACGCCATGCGGCTTGCAAGGTGGCAAACCCTTCTGCCGCACCAGGCGCAAGGGCACGGCCCGCCTCGGTCAGTTCTACGGCGCGGTTCAGACGACGAAACAGCGGCCGGCCAAGGTGTTCTTCAAGCGACTTGATCTGAAAGGACAGGGCAGCTGGCGTCACAAGCAGCTCTTCCGCCGCCTTCGAAAAAGACATGTGCCGGGCTGCGGCGTCAAAAGCACGCAACGCGGTCAGCGGAGGCAGATAGTCACTCATAGTGAAGAAAAACTTAATTGAAGTCTCAAGAAAGCTCGTTTGTCGTGTGTGTTTTTAGCCTCCATATTCACATCAGGTCAAACAAAACTGATTTGAAAAAAGGAGACTGCCATGATCGAGATGACGACGAATCCCGCCGCCCAGATGGCGATCCTGCGTGCCCACCAAGAGCGCAGCAGGGTGGTCTGGCAGTTTTGGGGATGGATATTGGGTTCCCGCTGATCGCAGCGCGCGCGTTCTTACGGGATCAGAAAGGGCCGGCCCAAAAGGACCGGCCCGTTTTTGTTCACAACTCTGGATCAGACGAAGAACTGCGCACCGTTGGCCGAGATCGTCGAACCGTTGATGAACTGCGAATCGTCCGATGCCAGGAAGACCACGCAGCGCGCGATTTCCTCCGGCTCACCCAGGCGGCCGGCCGGGATCTGGCCAATGATGGACTCGCGCACCTTCTCAGGCACTGCCATTACCATTTCGGTTGCGATATAGCCGGGGCAGATCGCGTTGGCAGTGATCCCCGCCCGCGCGCCTTCCTGCGCCAGGGATTTCACGATGCCCAGGTCACCCGCCTTGGTCGCTGCATAGTTCACCTGAGCGAACTGGCCTTTCTGACCGTTGATCGAGCTGATGACGATGACACGGCCGAACTTGCGCTCGCGCATGCCGGGCCAGATGGGGTGCACGGTGTTAAACACGCCAGTCAGGTTGGTGTCGATCACGTCATTCCACTGATCCGGCGTCATTTTGTGGAACGGTGCATCGCGGGTGATGCCAGCATTGGCAACGACCACATCGATGGGGCCAACCTCAGCTTCGACCTTTTCGATGCCCGCTTTGGATTCGTCATAATCCGCGACGTTCCACTTGTAGGTCTTGATCCCGGTTTCTTCGGTGAATTTTGCGGCTGCTTCGTCGTTTCCTGCATAGGTGGCCGCAACGTTACATCCTTCGGCTTTTAGCGCCTTGGAAATTGCTGCGCCAATGCCGCGGGAACCGCCGGTTACGAGTGCTGTTCGTGCCATTTATGACTCCTTCAATTTTAGTCGTCTTAGTAATGCTGTTACTCTGAGAGATGGTTGTGCGCAATATTGTTTCGTTTTGAATCTCGGTTTCCGGGCGGCAATATCGTCGCATCCAAGGGTTAGAACCTCAATGTAACAAAAAAAGGCGCCCACTGGGCGCCTAATTCTATTTGATTGTCAAAGCGCTTAGTCGCGCTCCACACAAAGGGCAACGCCCATGCCACCGCCGATGCACAAGGTGGCCAGACCCTTTTTCGCATCGCGTCGCTTCATTTCGAACAACAGGGTGTTCAAAACACGGCACCCCGAAGCACCGATCGGATGGCCGATGGCAATGGCGCCGCCGTTTACGTTCACGATCGACGGATCCCAGCCCATATCCTTGTTAACCGCGCAAGCCTGCGCGGCAAAGGCTTCGTTGGCCTCGACCAGGTCCAGATCGTCTACCGACCAGCCTGCTTTTTCCAGTGCCTTGCGCGATGCATAGATCGGGCCGACGCCCATGATCGAAGGGTCCAGACCAGCGGTCGCATAGGACGCGATGCGCGCCAGAGGTTCGATTCCCCGCTTTTCGGCGTTTTCGGCTGACATCAGCAGTGTCGCGGCCGCGCCGTCGTTCAATCCCGAGGCGTTGGCAGCGGTGACCGAACCGTCCTTGGTGAAGGCTGGGCGCAGTTTGGCCATGGCCTCCATGGTTGCGCCATGACGGATGTATTCGTCCTTGTCCATCACGATGTCGCCCTTGCGGGTCTTGATGGTGAAGGGCACGATTTCGTCTGCGAACTTGCCGGCCTTTTGGGCTGCTTCGGCCTTGTTCTGCGAAGCAACGGCGAATTCATCCTGCATCTCGCGGCTAATCTGCCATTTCTCTGCAACATTCTCGGCAGTCTGACCCATGTGATAGCCGTTGAAAGCATCCCACAAGCCATCGCGGATCATCGTGTCGATATACTTCATGTCGCCCATCTTGTGACCGGCGCGCAGCGCGGCGGCGTGGGGTGACAGCGTCATGTTTTCCTGACCACCAGCAGCGACGATTTCCGCGTCTCCCAGCTGAATATGCTGGGCGCCCAAAGCAACGGCGCGCAGGCCCGAGCCACAAACCTGATTGATGCCCCATGCGGCGCTTTCCTGTGGCAGGCCGGCATTGATATGCGCCTGACGCGCGGGATTCTGGCCTTGGGCGGCAGTCAGAACCTGACCCATAATGGTTTCGCTGACTTCGCCTTTTTCCACTCCGGCGCGCTCGACAACTGCTTCCAGAACGGCAGCGCCCAGATCATGGGCAGGTGTGTTCGCAAACGAACCACTGAAGCTGCCAACACCTGTTCGTGCGGCGGATGCGATTACTACGTTGGTCATATGATCAGTCCTTTACCGTCATGGGCCAGCGGAATTTCTGACGGCGCAGGTCGAAAGGTGTCCTTTCGAAACAAGAGCGCCCCGTGATCCCCCGCTCAAGTACCCTTGCAATAGCGTAACGCTGCACATGCAGCAACGGGCAGCTTGTCTCAGTGTCGGAAATGGTAGGAAAATGTCGATGAACAGGCAATCAACTTCCTGTTTTTGATCTGTTTTCCTGCTTCCAGGGTTCCACGACACTGGGTGCGCCATACAAGAATCCTTGCAGGCAATCCACGCCACTTGCCACCAAAAAAGCGGCATCCTCCTGCGTTTCAACCGATTCGGCCGTAACCAGAATTTCAAATTCACGGGCCACCGCGATCAGAGCCCGCACCAAAGTCTGGTTGTCGGGATCGTGGCTGATGCCCCGAACGAACTGTCCATCGATTTTGGCTGCGTCGAACAGAAACTCGCGAAAATGGCGAAAGCTGAAATTGCTGGCGCCAAAGTCATCCAACGCAAAAGCGATGCCGCGATCCTGCAAGCGGTCCATGAAGTCGACAACCAGCTCAGGCACCTGCATGGCCGAGCTTTCGGAGATTTCGAGGATCAAGCGTTCGCCCAATCCGGCATCTCGTTTCAGGAATCTGTCCAGTATTCTGGACCAGTTGGAATAACCGATCGAGCGCGCAGACATGTTGATCGACAGGCGTATTTCCGGGTTCCTCGCCAATGTGCGCAACCCAAGCTCCAGCGCGACGCAGTCCAGATCGCGGCCGATAGGAGTGTTTTCGACCTGAGGCATGAATTCGCGCGCCGGGATGACGCGGCCGGTTTCGTCCAGAACCCGAATGAACCCTTCGTAAAACGCGACTCGGTACGGGGCGTGCGCCTGTATCACCGGCTGAAAAGCCAGTTTGCATTGCTTATGCTTCACGGCATCGGTTGCCATCTGCACAACCGAACGATCCCGCGTCGAAACGGCCGCATTCAACGGGCTGTCCGACCCCTCAGGCAGATTTGCCAGTTTTTTGTTTCCCATAAGCGCGGATTCCCATGTGTCCGGGACAGGTGTCCGGTCACAGTCTCGGGGCAAAGAGATGAATCTGCGGTTAAGGGTTCGGAAAAATTTCCGTCTCGCGGGCTTAGCGGGTGGATTGCCACGCGCGCGCCAAAGAAGCTGCCGCGCCAAGTATCGCGCCCATCGCACCTAGGGCCATCATTGCAAAACCCAACGCGATCAGGGCTGCAATGGCGCCCCCAAGGGCTGCGAGCATGGCCATCAACAGGCCGAACAGGCCGAAAAATGTTGAAATGGTTGCCAAACGATTCATACCGACCCTCGCTCACTCACACACGGCGCCCATCGACTGATATGGCGCTGAATGACCGAGATTCAAGGCACAAGCAGGTTTCAGCCGGCTGTTTCAGGCCTGTTCTGCTTGTCCGCTAGGCAGTTTTTTGTCCAGATGCTCAAAACCTGGCGTTCCGCGGTCTTCCGGGTGGCGTGCCAGATGCTTGGCCTTGATCTGTTCCGAACTGTCCCGGCTGCCGTCATGGCTGTACCCAGGTGGGGCAAAGCAGTAGGCCAGTCGCTGTTTCAGGGTCAGCCCCGGCTGGGTTGCGTCGCGCCAGATGGCCACCCATTCGTGAAAGGCCACCCGCAGGGGATTGAAAGTGCCGATATTGTGCACCAGGCCATAGTCCACCCGGTCGTCCTCCTGCTCGGGGACGAAGGTGCCGAACAGCTTGTCCCAGATGATGAACACCCCGGCATAGTTGCAATCCAGATAGCGCGCGTTGCGGCCGTGATGGGCGCGGTGGTGACTGGGCGTGTTCATTATGGCCTCGAACCAGCGGGGCATCTTGCCGATGGCCTCGGTGTGAATCCAGAACTGATAGATAAGATTGAGGCCACCGACGAACAAGACCATCGCAGGATGGAACCCAAGCAGGATCAGCGGGGCGCGTACGACCATCATGAAAGTGAACGTATAGGTCCAGGTCTGCCGCAGCGCGGTCGTCAGGTTGTAGTGCTGCGAGCTGTGATGGTTTACGTGGCTGGCCCAGACCCAGCGGATGCGATGGCCAAAGCGGTGGACCCAGTAGTAACGCAGATCGTCCAGGACAAAGCACAGGATGATAACCGGAATTGACGTACCCAGGTTCATCGGTGTGATCTGCCACAGCCACATGAAAAACGCATAGGCGATAAAGCCCAGCAAAAAGCCCGATGCGATGTTTCCGGCCCCCATGATCAAAGAGGTCACCGCATCGCGTGTTTCATAACGCCCGCCTTTGCCTTTGACTGCGATCCACAGAAACTCGGCCAGAATCGCTGCGATGAAAAAGGGAACGGCCCATTGTACCGCATCGGGAAAACTAATTTGGTCTGTCATGCGGGCTCCATCAGGTCACGCCAGTGATGGCGTTCGAAATCGTCCAGTCGGATGAGTGTCTTGGGCACCGAGAATTCGTGAAACAGGATCTCAAAGCCTTCCGGATGATCCAGAAGATCATAGTCCAGCAGATGCCGGGCCACGGTGTCGGCCCCGAAGGACCAAAGCAACCCATTGCCCGAACTGGTGCGCACCACCGCGGCGTGGCCATCATGGGAAACCGTGACGTCGACCACATCATCGTCCGGAAAGTGACGTGCCCATTGTGATCGTGCAATGTCGGGCGTAAGCCTTACCTGCTGCGACCTGCCGGTGAGATGCAATAACAGGGTGACACCAGCTATGCCGCCGACGACCAGCGCCAGTAGAATTTCAAGTGGCATTCCATCCTCCTGAGCGCAGAGTGCAAAGGAGTTGAAACTCTGTCAAAGGTGGCGTTGCGTCAGCTGTTTTCCAGCCGTTCCAGTATCTCGTGTTGCACCACACGTTCGACGAAGGGCACCAGCCCCTCGGGGCCGGATGTACGATCCTTCAGGTGGATGCAGATATCCGGGCGGCGGGAGGCAATAATGCCCACCATTTCACCACGGATCGTGTCGTCAAGCCCCGCGCCCAAGATGGCGCAGGCAATCCGGGGCTCGGCATCCAGCTGTTTCCGAACCTCGTCCGTGTCATGTGCGCCCAGCCACTGAATCGGCAGATGATCCAGTTGCCGCGCCACGTCACCGATTACATTTGGCAACCGTCCGATCAGCAGTACGACGGGTTTCATCATTGCCTCCATTCCAAAAAAAATATGCCGGCCCTGCCCGGCAGGGCAGGAACAGTATATCACGAGATTGAAACGGGCTGACGCCTTTAGTTGTTGATCGAATAAATGGTTGTTTTGCCCTTGCCTTTTTCACGGGTCATTCGGACCGTGGCCCCGTCAATTTCCCAAAGCTGACAATCCGTGCCCAGTGCCTTGCCGTCCAATACTCCGTTTCGGCACCAGAATTTTTTGTTCCAGACCCAGGTTCCGCTGAACTTTTTTCCACTTTTGAGTTTGGCTGAAATCGTGCCATCAGCATTCGCGACAAAAACATTGCCTTGTTCGTCGGTTAGCTTTCTCCCAACAATATCGGAATTGAACTGCTTTTCGGTCTTGATCCGTTTGTAGTCCGCGTGTGCGGCGCCAGCGATTACCAATGTGCCTGCAACAGCAAGGAATAAAATCGTATGTTTCATAAAAAACCTCCCACTCTTAATGCGTGGGAGGGTACCATAATTCGCGAATTTTTCTAAATGCGTTAACTTTCGGCGCCAACAAGCGTCGAAATGATCGCTTTCGCACTGTCCGAGTTCCATTCGGCGTCGCCGATCAGCCGGGCGATCTCCTGCCCTTCGGGGTTCAGGATGACCGTGATCGGCAAGGCGATGACGCCGAACTCACGGGCAGCGGCCGAGCTGGGGTCCTGGTGACGGGGCAGGTTGGCGATGCCGTTCTCTGCAAAGAACTTTTTGATGCCGGCTGGCGAGTTGCGGCCCGTGGCCAGTGTCAGAACCTGAAACTTGTCGCCGCCGAACTCTTCCTGAAGTTCAGCGATCTGAGGCATCTCTTTGCGGCAAGGCGCACACCAGGTGGCCCAGAAATTCAGCAGCACATACTTGCCCTCATAATCGGCAAGCGTGCCGACACCGCCGTCATCTTCCAGCTGGAATTCGATTGATTTGGCGGGTTTCGGTTCCTTGTGCAGGATCAGACGTTTCAGGCTGTCTTCCCGCAGAGGGGCCAGCGTCTCGGCATCGGTCGCCAAGGCGGCATTTGCACCCAGCGCAAGGGCCATATAAAGGGGGATCAGACGAAATAGGCGCATATCAACTCCGGGTTTTCTTACATGACCGATCAATCCTCGAACCAGATGTGGGGCGGCCGCTTTGCCGCCGGTCCAGACGCGATCATGGAGGCAATCAACGCCTCGATCGGGTTCGATCAGCGGATGGCAGCCCAGGACATCGCAGGCTCGCGCGCCCATGCGGCCATGCTGGCAGCCACAGGCGTCATAAGTGATAGTGACGCCGAAGCCATTCGGGAAGGGCTGCTCACCGTTTTGTCAGAAATTCAGAATGGAGAATTTCAGTTCTCGACCGCGCTGGAAGACATCCACATGAATGTCGAGGCACGTCTGAAAGAGATCATCGGAGAGCCCGCAGGCCGTTTGCACACAGGCCGGTCACGCAATGACCAGGTCGCAACCGATTTCAAACTCTGGGTTCGTGATCAGCTGGACGCTGCTGAGAGCGGCTTGCTGGCCCTGATCCGCGCGCTTTTGGCGCAGGCCGAGGCCGGGGCCGATTGGGTCATGCCGGGCTTTACCCACCTGCAAACGGCGCAGCCAGTGACATGGGGCCATCACATGATGGCCTATGTCGAGATGTTTGGCCGTGATCTGTCCCGCGTTCGTGACGCCCGCGCCCGGATGAACGAATCGCCACTGGGTGCTGCGGCGCTGGCCGGAACGTCCTTTCCCATCGACCGCCATATGACGGCACAGGCGCTGGGTTTTGACCGGCCTGCCGCCAACTCGCTGGACGCCGTCAGCGATCGTGACTTCGCGCTGGAGTTCCTGTCCGTGGCCTCGATCTGCGCCGTGCATCTGTCGCGCTTTGCCGAGGAACTGGTGATCTGGTCCTCGGCCCAGTTCCGTTTTGTCACCCTGTCCGACCGGTTCTCGACCGGCTCGTCGATCATGCCGCAGAAGAAAAACCCCGATGCGGCAGAGCTGATCCGTGCCAAGGTGGGCCGGATCTTTGGCGCCAACACGGCGCTGATGATGGTGATGAAGGGCCTGCCGCTGGCCTATTCCAAGGATATGCAGGAAGACAAGGAACAGGTTTTTGACGCCGCCGACAACTGGATGCTGGCGCTGGCGGCGATGGAAGGCATGGTCAAGGACATGACCGCCAACCGCGACAGCCTGGCCGCCGCCGCCGGCTCGGGCTTTTCAACCGCGACCGATCTGGCCGACTGGCTGGTGCGGGTGCTGGGCCTGCCCTTCCGCGACGCGCATCATGTTACCGGATCGCTGGTGGCCATGGCCGAGAAGAAGGGCTGCGACCTGCCCGATCTGACGCTGGACGACATGCAATCGGTCCATGCCGAGATCACAAATGACGTCTACTCTGTCCTTGGTGTCGAAAATTCTGTAAACTCACGTCAGTCCTATGGTGGCACGGCCCCGGATCAGGTGCGTGCTCAGGTTGAACGATGGAAGGCAATGGTGTGATGACCGTGCTGCGTGCGATCCTGATTGCAGGGTCCGGCCTAATGCTGGCCGGATGCGGAGCCGACGGTGAACCCGTTCAGCCTGCGCCCGCTCAGCCAACTGTCAGTGCGACCATTGGGGTCGGCTCAAGCGGAGCGTATGTTGGCGGTGGTGTGGGTCTGAGCCGTGGGCCGCTGGGAATTTACCTGGGATTCTAAGCCACTTTCATATTGCGCATCGGTTTTGTTTCTACCAACGTGAATTGGCATGTCGGTGCGCATGCCATCCAAAGAAAAGATACTGAAATGAGAACACTAGGACTGATTCTGGTATTTGCGGCTTTGACGGCTTGCGAACCTACATCGGCAAGACGCCCGGAACCTGCGGCAGAGCCCAAGCAATCGGGCACCGGAGTTTCGATCTCGGGCTATGGCCGGGTTGGAGTTTCGACCCGAAATTAAACTTGGTCGATGGGTTCGGAATCCATTGATTCGAAGCCATCTTCTGGTCTAAGCGCGCAGACATGGATCATTTTCTCTACCGCGACGGCGCGCTTTTCGCCGAGGATGTCCCTGTCTCCGAAATCGCTGCCGCGGTCGGAACGCCGTTCTATGTCTACTCCACCGCGACCTTGCTGCGGCATTTCCAGCTGTTCGACGATGCGCTTGACGGCACGGACCACCTTGTCTGCTATGCGATGAAAGCGGCCAGCAATCAGGCGATCCTGAAAACTCTGGCACAGGCGGGCGCGGGGATGGACGTGGTCTCGGGCGGGGAATACCTGCGCGCCAAGGCGGCGGGCGTTCCCGGCGACAAGATCGTGTTCTCTGGCGTGGGCAAAACGGCGGATGAGATTCGTACCGCGCTGACCGGTGGCATCCGTCAGTTCAACGTCGAATCCGAGCCCGAGATGGAAGTGATCAACGCCGTTGCACTGGAATTGGGTGTGGTTGCTCCGATCACGGTCCGGGTGAATCCGGATGTTGATGCCAAGACCCACGCCAAGATCGCGACCGGCAAGTCCGAGAACAAATTTGGAATTCCGATATCCCGCGCCTCGGACGTCTATGCGCATGCGGCCAGCCTGCCGGGGCTGGAGGTGATCGGCATCGACGTCCATATCGGCTCGCAGCTGACGGAACTCGAACCATTCGAGCTGGCCTATACGAAAGTAGCCGAACTGACCGAGCAGTTGCGGGCTGAAGGCCACAACATCCGCCGTCTTGACCTGGGCGGTGGATTGGGCATCCCCTATACCCGCTCGAATGACGCGCCGCCGCTGCCGGTGGAATATGGCGCGTTGATCAAGAAAACACTGGGCCATCTGCGCTGTGAGATCGAGATCGAGCCGGGCCGCCTGATCGCAGGCAATGCGGGGCTGATGGTCAGCAAGGTGATCTATGTGAAATCGGGCGAAGGCCGCGATTTCCTGATTGTCGACGGGGCCATGAATGACCTGATCCGCCCGGCAATGTACGAAGCGCATCATGATATCGTCGCGGTGCAGGAACCGGTGGCCGGCGTGGAACAGCAGGCCTATGACATCGTCGGCCCGGTTTGCGAATCCGGTGACACATTTGCCAAGCAGCGCAACATGCCGCCGCTGAAATCGGGTGACCTGATCGCCTTCCGCAGCGCGGGTGCCTATGGCGCGGTGATGGCCAGCGAGTACAATACCCGCCCGCTGATCCCCGAGGTTCTGGTCAATGGTGATCAATTTGCAGTCATTCGTGAACGACCAAGCTTTGACGAAATCATAAACCGCGATACCATACCTTCATGGCTTTGACGCGATGACCGCGCGGGCCTAACCCCGGAGGCCCGTCTTGTCCGACCGTTCAAACCTGCCCATTCCGCGCCTGTCCGTGTGGCTGACCTATGTCGGCATGGTGGCTGAACAGGTGTTGCGCGCGTTCTGGCCGGCATTCTCGATTGCACTTGTTCTGCTTGCGGCGTTGATGCTGGGGCTTCAAGATATTGTTTCCGTGGAAGTTGTCTGGACAGTTGGCGCGCTGTCCCTGGGCTTGTTTTTGACGGCTGCGGTGCTTGGCCTGAGGGTTCTCAAGTTGCCTTCGCGCACCGACGTCTTGGTGCGGTTGGATGAGACCTTGCCGGGACGCCCAATTCAGGCCTTGATGGATGATCAGGCCATCGGTGCGGCCGATCGGGATTCTGTGGCGCTATGGCAAGCCCACAAAGCCCGGATGGCGCAACGGGTCGCAACGGCTGAGGCCGTGAAGCCAGATCTTCGGCTGGCATCGCGAGATCCTTATGCGCTGCGCTACGCGGCATTGCTGGCTTTTGTCGTAGCGCTGGTTTTCGGCTCTTTGTGGCGCGTGGGGTCGGTGGCGGACATGGCCCCGGGCACTGCCGCCGCCGGGCAGGGGCCAACGTGGGAAGGATGGGTCGAACCCCCGCGCTATACGGGCCTTCCAACGCTGTATCTTGCGGATCAAACGGATGCAGAGCTTTCCGTTCCCAAGGGCAGCCGCGTTACCTTGCGGCTTTATGGTGAGGTTGGCGCACATAGCCTGACGGAAAACAGCTCGGCCCTGGGCGCCGAAGCTGCGACCGACCCCGAGCAGGAGTTCGTGGCAGAGCGCTCTGGCCAGTTGCGCATCGACGGGCCCACGGGGCGCGAATGGGCCGTTGAGATCATTGACGACACGGCACCACAGATAGCCGTGGCCGGATCGGCTGAGGCCGAGGCGGGCGGGCAGATGAAACTGCCATTCGTCGCAGGAGATGACTATGGTGTGGTTTCAGGCTCAGCCCGGATCGAACTGGATCTGGTTGCCGTTGACCGCCGCTATGGCCTGGCGGCAGAGCCCGAGCCACGCGAAGCGATCGAGATTGAACTGCCGATGCCGATCACGGGCGACCGGGCGGACTTTGCCGAAGATCTGATCGAGGACTTCTCGCAACACCCCTGGGCGCATTTGCCGGTCCAGATCACTTTGATGGCTACGGACGCGGCGGATCAGCAATCTTCCTCCGAACCATATGTGACCGACCTTCCGGCCCGACGGTTTTTTGATCCGTTGGCTGCTGCGGTGGTCGAACAACGGCGTGATCTACTCTGGTCGCGCTCCAACGCGCCTCGCATCGCGCAACTGCTGCGGGCTGTGTCTCATCTGCCAGAGGACCTGTTTCGTTCGGACACTGCCTATTTGCGCCTGAGGGTCGTACTGCGGCGGCTTGAGACCTTTGATCAGTACGGGCTGAAACCTGAACAGCAGGCAGAGATCGCCCAGGCCCTCTGGGATCTTGCGGTGTTGATCGAAGACGGCACGCTGGCGGATGCGCTGGAACGGATGCGCCGCGCGCAGGAACGTCTGACCGAAGCGATGCAGAACGGGGCCAGCGACGAAGAAATCGCGGAACTGATGCAGGAATTGCGCGACGCGACGCAGGATTACCTCCAACAGCTGCAAAGGTTGGCTCAGCCAAACGGCGAAGATGGCGAGCGTCAGCCGGGCCAGAACGGCGAGTCCCTGCAAATGACGCAGGATGATCTGCAACGCATGATGGACCGCATTCAGGAACTCATGGAACAGGGCCGCATGGCCGAAGCCCAGCAGGCGCTGGAAGAGTTCCAGCAGATGATGGAAAACATGCGTGTGACTCAGGGCCAGGGCGGAGGGCAGCAGTCCGAAGGTCAGCAGGCCATGGAAGGTCTTGCGGAAACTCTGCGTGAACAACAAGGGTTGAGCGATCGGGCCTTCCGTGATTTGCAGGAACAGTTCAACCCGGGCGCTCAATCCGGTGAAAGCCAGGGCAATGAGGGGCGCAATGGCGGGCAAGGCCGGGGGCAAAGCCACGAAGGCCAGGGCGGTCAGGGGGAAGGCTCGGATCAGGCTGGCGAAGGCCAGCAGGGTCAAGGCTCACTTGCGGACCGGCAGCAGGCGCTGAGAGATGAGCTGAACCGTCAGCAACAGGGGTTGCCCGGTGCCGGCACGCCCGAAGGCGACGCCGCGCGCGAGGCGCTTGATCGGGCCGGGCGTGCCATGGACGAGGCGGAACAGGCCCTGCGTGGGGATGATCTGGCCGAAGCCATCGACCGGCAATCCGAGGCCATGGAAGCCCTGCGCGAAGGGATGCGTTCGCTGGGCGAGGCGATGGCGCAGAACCAACAGAACCAGCCGGGTCAGGGAACGCAGGATGGCGACATGCAAGCCAACAACCGCGATCCGCTGGGCCGAAACCCGGGTGCCGCCGGTTCGATTTCAACGGATGAGAACCTGCTGCAAGGCGAAGACGTGTACCGCCGGGCGCGGGAACTGCTGGATGAAATCCGACGCAGAACCGGGGAATCGGACCGCCCCCAGATCGAGCTGGAATACCTGAAGCGTTTGTTGGAGCGGTTCTAGACCTCAGTTCTGGGTACCGGATCCAGCCTGTGCCTCAAGCCAGATACGCGCCTGATCCACAAGCGACACGTATGAACTCAGCAACGGGTCGGCCTGAGGGACCGCTTCGCTGATCTGTTGGGCATTTCCATAGATCAGATACAGAACCACGCCGATGATCAGCATCAACGCGAAGCCGCGTAGGAATCCGCCCGATTTGCGGGGTGGCTGCGGGACCTCTTCCGGCTCATCTGATCGCATGGTTGAATTGATGGCTTCGACATCCGGCAGCGCGTCTTTCTGCCCGGCATCGACAGCGGTTTCCGAAGCCGAAGGCCGCTTGGGGCGCACCTTGGGTTCTGGCGGCGTATCCAGCCCCAGATCGGGCTGGCTTTCGAGGCTGCTGCCTTCCTGCGCCCGCAATTCCGCTTCGCGGGCAGCTTCCTCTCTCAGAATGCTGGCGACGGACGGATCGACATTCCCGGTGGGCGCGGCGGGTTCATCAATTTCTGGCTTGTCTTCGGATACCGCTTTTTCAACAGGTTCCGGTTCAACGCCCTGCGGAGCGTCGACCACGTCGGGCGATGCGTCATCCTGTTCAGGGGTTTCCGCTTTTTCGTCCGGTGCCTCTGCGGCTTCGGCAGGGTGCTTCGCTTGGAACCAGGTCTGGTCGCAGTTGGAACACTGTACGTCGCGGCCTTCCTCGGGGATGACCTCGTCAGGAACCTCGTACTGCGCGCTGCAATTCGGACATGTAAGACGCATGCTGCCTCCTCGGCCGGGCGAAGGGCCGATAATAGTTTTTTCAGAAATGATATTCGGTTAAGACCCAACAGCAAAGAGCGTTTTCGGTTTCGCGGGTCAAGTGTCACTAATTGGACTCGGTAGAGCCATTGAAACCATCACCATGCTCGGGCAAGAAGAGCGGCAAAATAACGGGGGCACGTGTGATTGAGCTGGAAAATGTCAGCTACACCTACGGTGGCGGCGAATTGCTGAGTGATGTCTCGGTACAATTGCAGCCGGGTTCGTTTCACTTTCTGACCGGGCCTTCCGGGGCGGGCAAGACCACGTTGCTCAAGCTGTGCTATGGTGCCCTGCTGCCGAGCTCAGGGCGGTTGAGCGTGTTTGACCAGGATATTTCAACGCTTGATCGCGACCAGCTGGCCGTATTGCGTCGCCGCGTTGGTGTCGTGCATCAGGATTGTCAGTTCCTTGACCACATGACGCTTGCAGAAAATGTCGCGTTGCCACTGATGGTGTCCGGGCGTTCCGAAACATCCGAGCAGGAAAACCTGACCGAGCTGCTTAGCTGGGTGGGTCTTGGCGCCAGGCTCGAAGCGCTCCCGCCTGAACTGTCCGGCGGCGAGCGGCAAAGGGCCGCTCTGGCGCGTGCCGTCATATTGTCGCCTGACGTGGTTTTGGCGGATGAGCCGACAGGCAATGTTGACTGGGAAATGTCGCAACGGCTGCTGCGTCTTCTGATCGAACTGAACCGGATGGGCAAAACCGTCCTGATCGCCACCCATGATCTGAGCCTGATCCGCGCGGCCAAAAGCCAGGTACAGGCCCGTGTCTTGCGTATTTCGCAGCGCAAGCTGCAACTGGCGGGGGCGGATCTATGATCAGCCCTGACCTCAGAAATCTGTTGCGCGGTGACAAACGGGCAGACCGGGTTGTTCCCCCAACGGGATACACGGCGCACCTGACTCTGTTCGTCGCGGGTGCGATGGCGTTTCTTGCGGTATTCGCCCTGGCCCTGTCTCTGGCGTCGGGGCGCATTGCGGATCGCTGGGCCTCGGAACTGGCCGGCGCCGCAACCCTGCGCATCAACGCCCCCGCGGAACAGCGCGCAGCCCAGACCGAGGCCGCGCTGACCGTTCTGGGCCAGACGCCTGGCGTGGCCTCGGCCCGTGCTTTGACGCAGGAAGAGCAGGCGGCGTTGCTTGCCCCGTGGTTCGGGCCGGATCTGCCGCTGGATACGCTGCCCGTGCCGCAGCTTATCGAGATCATTGAAACCGAACCGGGCATCGACGTGGCTGGGTTGCGTTTGCGATTGGGGGCCGAGGTGCCGGGCGCCGTACTGGATGATCACACGCGGTGGCGGGAGCCTTTGGTTGATGCGGCGATGTCCCTGCGTCGTCTGGGGTGGATTTCGATCCTACTGATCGGCGGTGCGACCGCTGCCATGATTACTCTTGCCGCCAATGCGTCACTTGCCGCAAATGCCCAGATCATCGAAGTGTTGCGCCTGGTCGGTGCACGCGATGGGTTCATAGCGGGCGCATTCGTAAGGCGGTTTACATATCGCGCATTTTTTGGGGCATCGGTCGGTACATTGCTGGGCATGACCGGTGTTCTGATGCTGCCCGAAGCCTCGGAATCGGGTGGTTTTCTGGCTGGCGTCGGCTTTCAGGGCAAAGACTGGGCGTTGCCGGTTCTTATCCCGATCCTTGGTGCAATGGTCGCGTTTTTTGCCACCTGGGCTGCGGCCCGACGCAAATTGAAGGAGCTTTCCTGATGTTGATGGCTGTTCAATGGGTTCGGTCATTGATCTTCATGATCGTGATCTACGCCTGGATGCTGATCCTTGGCATTGTCTTTCTGCCCTATGCACTGTTTTCCAAGGCTGGCGCCCTGAGGGCGTGCAAGACCTACGCGCGCAGCACCATGTGGCTGGCTCGTTGGATGGTTGACATTCGGTGTGAAGTGCGGGGTACGGTCCCAACGAATGAGGTGGTCATAGCCGCAAAACACCAGTCGTTTCTTGATATCATCATCATTTTTGATGCCATTCCGCACGGCAAGTTCATCATGAAGCGCGAGCTTTTGTTTACGCCCGTCATTGGAATGTATGCGCGGCGACTTGGCTGTATTCCGGTCAATCGCGGCAAGCGCGGTGCTGCCGTGACCAAGATGGTCAAGGATGTATCGAAAGAGTTTTCGGAACCCGGGCAGCTTGTGATCTACCCGCAAGGGACACGTGTGGCGCCCGGTGCGAAGAAACCTTACAAGGTTGGAACAGCCGTTCTTTACGAAGGGCTCGGCTTTCCCTGCGTTCCGGTCGCGACGAATGCCGGCGTTTTCTGGCCCCGAACGGGTGTCATGCGCAAACCGGGCCTTGCGATCGTCGATTTCCTCGACCCAATCGAGCCGGGTGTTGGCCGGGACGAATTCCTTGCCCGGCTGGAAGATGTGATAGAAACACGTTCCAACGAGTTGATGCGGGAAGTGGGGTTTGATCCGGATGGAGCACATTCGTGACATTGAAGCGCTTGAAGCTTTGTATGGTCGGCCCGGTGCTCCGTCCTTGCGAAAGGTCGTTCATCAATTGACGCCTCTCTATCGAAAGTGGATCCTTGCATCGCGCCTGTGTGTGCTCAGCACGGTTGGTCCTGAAGGTGTGGATGGCAGCCCTCGGGGCGATGATGGCCCGGTGGTGAAAGAGCTGGATGCGAATACGCTGGCTCTGCCGGACTGGCGCGGCAACAACCGTCTGGACAGTTTGCGCAATATCGTGCGCGATCCACGTGTTTCGCTGATGTTCCTTGTTCCGGGGTCCAACAACGTCGTTCGGGTGAACGGGTTGGCGCGGGTAACGGCGGATGAGACCCTGCGGCATCAATTCGAGAAGGCCGGCAAACGCCCAGCGACCGTTATCGTCGTTGAAATCGCCGAGATATACAGCCAATGTGCCCGTGCTCTGATCCGGGCGCGTATCTGGTCAAGTGGTGACGAAAGCGGCAATCTTCCCACGATAGGTCAGCTTCTGTCCGGGGCAACAGACGGTGTGGAAGGCGGCGCGCAATATGACGAGGAATGGCCTGCACGCGCCGCAAAAACGATGTGGTAGATGTGGGTGTCGGCTGTGGTTCAAACCGCAGCGGCCCCGATCCTGGATACTTTTTCCACCCAGCGATCTACGCTGCCGGGCTTGGGATAGCTTGCACCGGAAAAATAGGTGAAACGGGTTGGTTTGAAGCCGACGAACCCAAGAATCTGGTCCCGTACCTGACGGATTAGCGCCTGCCGGTATATCAGGCGCATGAACCATCCCGGCGTATCTGACGTCAGGATGACACGCGCAGTCCGCCCTGTCAGCATCGGGGCCGGAAACCCGATCTTGGTAGTGTTCCGTGTGTCAAAGGTTCGCCCCGGAATGAACATCCGGTCGATCAGTCCTTTGAGTTTGGCTGGAAGGCCGCCCCACCACATCGGGGTGGTCAGGACCAGATGGTCGCTCCACTCAAAGTCTTGCAGCACTTGTTCCAGAACCGGCTCAAGTGGTTTGAAGTCGTGATAATTGCCCTGACCGAAATCAAAATCGAATTGCAGATCGCTCAGATGAACCAACCGTACATCGTGCCCGTTTTTGCGGGCCGCGTCCCTGTACGTTTTGGCAAATGTGCGTGACAGGCTGCTTTCTGCGGGGTGTCCGTCAAGGATGAGAATCTTTTTCGGTTGCATCGGGTATCTCCTGAAAAGTGACCGTGGTCAATTTATAGAATCAAAAAGTGACCGTGGTCAATAAAAAATTTGACCACGGTCAGAAATTATGCGATTGAGCCATATGCAAAAGACAATTCAGAAACGTACGATCAAGACCCGCGCCAAGCTTCTCGCGGCCGCTGAAGAGGTCATCCGCAAAGGCGGATATGAAGCGTTACGGGTGGAAGAGGTCGTGAAGGCCGCTGGGGTCGCGAAGGGCACCTTTTTCGCGCATTTTCACGACAAGGATGCGCTGATGGAAATTCTGATTGCTGACAAGCTGAACGCCTGCCTGGGTCAGGCCGAGGCCGGAACGCCACCCAAAACTGTTGCAGAAATCGTCACTGCGCTGGAACCGGTTCACAGTTTCATGACGTCCGAGCGATATGTATTCGATCTGTTGATCAGGTATTCCGGTGCTACGGCTGTCGCCGAGATAGGACCGGTGGCCTATTGTTTTGAGCGATATTTCCGCGTCGTGATGCTGTGGCTCGAACATGCAGAGGTGCGCAAGGACGTGCCACCCGAGTTATTGGCCGAAGGTGTGCAGGCCTTTGCCATTCAGGCCATGTCACTAAGATTCTGCGCGTTGCATTCCGCGACGACATTCACCGACAGGTTGGAGACCTATCTGGATGCCTGGTTGACCCCGACAGGCTGATCGCTGCCGGGATCAAGGTTGTCAGCTGTGGATCGGGCCGTCGCCGCAGGCCAGTGCGGCCTCACGCACGGCCTCGGAATAGGTCGGATGCGCCTGGCAGGGTTTGATGTGGTTCGGCGCAGCCGATGAAAGGTCCGGTGGACCTTTCACGCGTCAAACGGGCGGAGCCCGACCTGCCTAGCTGTGGATCGGACCATCGCCGCAAGCCAGTGCGGCCTCGCGCACGGCCTCGGAATAGGTCGGATGCGCGTGGCAGGTCAGGGCCAGATCTTCGGCGGATGCGCCGAATTCCATCGCCACGCAGACCTCATGGATCAGATCGCCTGCTGCGGGGCCGATGATGTGGCAGCCCAGGATACGGTCGGTTTCCTTGTCGGCCAGGATCTTGACGAACCCGTCAGAGGCAAAGTTGGCTTTGGCGCGGCCGTTGCCCATGAACATGAACTTGCCGACCTTGTAGGCACGGCCTTGTTCTTTGAGCGTCGCCTCGGTTTCACCGACATTGGCGACCTCGGGCCACGTATAGATCACACCCGGAATGACACCATAGTTTACATGGCCATGCTTGCCCGCAACCTGTTCCGCGGCGGCCATGCCTTCATCTTCGGCCTTGTGCGCCAGCATCGGGCCTTCGATCACGTCGCCGATGGCGTAGATGCCCGCTACGTTGGTCTGCCAGTCCGCACCCACCTTGATCTGGCCGCGCGGGGTCATCTCGACGCCCAGAGCGTCCAGCCCCAGACCATCGGAATAAGGTTTGCGCCCGGTGGCCACCAGCACGGTATCGGCGTCGATCACATGCTCACTGTCGTCCTTGAGCAGCTTGTATGTCACCTTCGCCTTGGTCTTGGTTGCTTCGGTTTTCTGCACCGCGGCACCCATGATGAAATTCAGCCCCTGTTTCTTGAGGATACGCTGGAATGTCTTCTGTACTTCCGGGTCCATGCCCGGCGTGATTTCCTTGAGGAACTCGATCACCGTCACCTCGGCACCCAGGCGGCTGTACACCGAACCCAGTTCCAGACCGATCACACCCGCGCCGATCACCACCATTTTCTTCGGGATCTTGCCCAGAGACAGCGCACCGGTTGAGGTCACCACCACCTTCTCATCCACTTCGACACCGGGCAGCGAGGACGGTTCGGAGCCTGACGCAATGATGATGTTCTTGGTTTCATGGATTTCATCGCCAACCTGAACCTTGCCGGCCGCAGGGATCGAGCCCCAACCTTTCAGCCAGTCGATCTTGTTCTTCTTGAACAGAAACTCGATGCCCTTGGTGTTGCCCTCGATCACCTCATCTTTATAGATCTGCATCTGTTTCCAATCGACCGAAGGGCTTTTGCCCTTCAGGCCCATCTTGGCAAAGTTGTGTTCGGCTTCATGAAGCTGGTGCGAGGCATGCAGCAGAGCTTTTGACGGGATGCAGCCCACGTTCAGGCAAGTGCCACCCAGCGTTTCGCGCCCCTCAACCACAGCGGTTTTCAAACCCAGTTGAGCGCAGCGGATCGCGCAGACATAGCCGCCGGGTCCGGCGCCGATTACGATGACGTCATAGTTTGCCATTACATTCTCCTAAACCGACCGGACGATCCGGCGCTTTTCCGACCCGATCTGGCGGGTCGGGAATATCTATTGTCAAACAGGTTCCAGCAGCTTGATCGAGATATGCGCAATGCCGCCTCGTTCATGGTGCATTGCCAATTCCTCGGATCCGAAAAATGCCTTGGCCTTGTCCAGGTTGATCACCTCGAACATCGCGATCGCATGGTCCTTCTGATCGGGATCGCGCCAGACATGCAGGTCGCGGATACCCGCGGCCTTGCGCATCGGCTTGTCCTCGCGGAACACTTTCAGCCAGGCGTCGAAATCGGCCACATCGGCCTGCCAGAGTACATGTGTCGCCATGGTTAAAGATCCATCAGCAGGCGGCGCGGATCTTCAAGCGCCTCTTTCACGCGAACCAGGAAGGTTACCGCGCCCTTGCCGTCAACAATGCGGTGGTCATAGGACAGCGCCAGATACATCATCGGGCGGATCTTGATCTCGCCATTGATGACCATCGGCCGTTCCTGGATCTTGTGCATGCCCAGAATGCCCGACTGCGGTGGGTTCAGGATCGGCGAGGACATCAGCGAGCCGTAAACACCACCGTTCGAGATTGTGAAGGTACCGCCCTGCATCTCGGCCATCGAAAGTTTGCCATCGCGGGCGCGCTTGCCCTTTTCGGCGATGGCTTTTTCAATGGCTGCAAAGGTCATGCTGTCCGCGTCGCGAATGACCGGAACCACCAGACCCTGCGGCGTGCCGGCAGCAACGCCCATGTGAACGAAGTTCTTGTAGACGATGTCGGTGCCATCGATCTCGGCATTGACCTCGGGCACTTCTTTCAGGGCATGGCAGCAGGCCTTGGTGAAGAAGGACATGAAGCCCAGGCGCACACCGTGCTTCTTCTCGAACTGGTCCTTGTACTGATTGCGCAGGGCCATGACCTCGGTCATGTCCACCTCGTTATAGGTGGTCAGGATCGCGGCGGTGTTCTGCGCATCCTTCAGGCGCTTGGCGATGGTCTGACGCAGACGGGTCATGCGTACACGCTCTTCGCGGGCTTCATCTTCGGCAGCAACCGGTGCGCGCGGAACCTGAGAAACGGGTGCCGGCGCAGCCGCCGTAGGTGCGGGGGCCGAAGCAGTCGCGACCGCCTTGCCGACATCTTCCTTCATGATGCGACCATCGCGACCGGTGCCGGTGACCTGATCGGCTGACAACCCGGCCTCGGCCATCGCCTTTTCGGCAGACGGCGCATTTGCAACATCCTTGCCGGGACTTGCCGCAGCAGGAGCCGCCGCAGCAGCAACCGGTGCAGGGGCTGCGCCTGCGGCCGCGCCCGAGATGACTGCCAGCTTTGCGGTTGCATCAACGGTTGCACCTTCCAGCGCGACGATTTCCGCCAGAACACCCGCAGCCGGCGCGGGTACCTCGACCGAGACTTTGTCGGTTTCCAACTCACACAGCATCTCGTCCTGCGCGACGCTGTCGCCGACTTGCTTGAACCAGGTCGAAACAGTCGCCTCTGTCACGGATTCGCCAAGCGTGGGCACCATCACGTCAACCGACCCGCCCGATGCAGAGGGTGCGGCCTCGGGAGTTGCTGCGGCTGTTGCCGGGGCAGGCGCGGCTGCACCTTCACCGGCAGCAATCGTCGCCAGCAGAGCATCGACACCAACCGTGTCGCCTTCGCCGGCCACAATCTCACCCATCACGCCAGCTGAGGGAGAGGGCACTTCGACCGTCACCTTGTCAGTCTCCAGCTCACACAGCATCTCATCCACGGCGACCGCATCACCGGGCTTTTTGAACCATGTTGCAACAGTGGCTTCGGTGACCGACTCGCCAAGCGTGGGAACACGAACTTCAATCGTCATCGCTTATTTTCCTTCGAGGCTCAGCGCTTCGTTAACCAGCGCTTCTTGTTGGGCTTTGTGTTGGCTGGCCAGGCCCGTTGCGGGCGAGGCCGAGGTTGCGCGACCGACATAAGCCGGACGGGTATGTTTCGCGCCGATCCGGGAAAGAACCCATTCGATATTGGGCTCGATAAAGGTCCATGCGCCTTGGTTCTTGGGCTCTTCCTGACACCAGACCATTTCGGCATTCTTGAACCGTTCAAGCTCGTTGATCAGAGAATGCGCCGGGAAAGGATAGAACTGTTCGATCCGCATCAGGTAAATGTCGTCGATGCCGCGTGCATCGCGTTCCTCCAGCAGGTCGAAATAGACTTTGCCGGAACACATCACCACGCGTTTGATCTTGTCATCCGCCACCAGCTTGGTGTCGGAATTGCCCTTCTGGGCATCATCCCACAGTACCCGGTGGAAGCTGGATCCGGTGGTGAAATCCTCGGCGGTGCTGACCGCCAGCTTGTGGCGCAGCAGTGATTTGGGCGTCACCAGGATCAGCGGTTTGCGGAATGTCCGGTGCAGTTGGCGGCGCAGGATGTGGAAATAGTTCGCAGGCGTGGTGCAGTTTGCCACGATCCAGTTGTCCTGACCGCACATTTGCAGGAACCGCTCCAGCCTTGCCGACGAATGCTCGGGGCCTTGCCCCTCGAACCCGTGCGGCAGCAGACAGACCAGGCCGGACATCCGCAGCCATTTCGATTCACCCGAACTGATGAATTGGTCGAACATGATCTGCGCGCCGTTGGCGAAGTCCCCGAACTGGGCTTCCCAAAGAACAAGCGCATTTGGTTCGGCCAGCGAGTATCCGTACTCGAACCCGAGCACAGCATATTCGGACAACATCGAGTCAATCACTTCGTACTGCGACTGACCTGCGCGAATGTTGTTCAGCGGGTAGTACCGTTCTTCGGTTTCCTGATGAATGAACCCCGAATGGCGCTGGCTGAAGGTGCCGCGCGTGGCGTCCTGACCTGCCAGGCGTACCGGGTACCCTTCGGTCAGCAGGGATCCGAAAGCCAGCGCCTCACCAGTGGCCCAGTCAAAGCCTTTACCGGTTTCAAACATCTGTTTCTTGTGCTCAAGCAGCCGACCAACCGTCTTGTGCATGGCAAATCCGCTTGGTGCGCGGGTCAAGGCGCCACCGATTTCTGCCATGGTTTCGGGCGTGATCGCCGTCTCGCCGCGCATGTATTCGTCTTTGTTCTTGTCAAGATGCGACCAGCGCCCATCCAGCCAATCGGCCTTGTTGGGTTTATAGTCCTTACCGGCCTCGAATTCGTCGTTCAGATGGGCCTGGAAGGCCGCTTTCATATCCTCGATCTCACCTTCGGGGATCAGGCCATCCTTGACCAGGCGTTCCGTGTACAGAGACAGCGTGGTCTTATGCGTCTTGATCTTCTTGTACATGATCGGGTTGGTGAACATGGGCTCGTCGCCCTCGTTGTGACCAAACCGGCGATAGCAGAAGATATCCAGAACCACGTCCTTGTGGAATTTCTGGCGGAACTCGGTCGCCACCTTGGCTGCATGAACAACCGCCTCGGGGTCATCCCCGTTCACGTGGAAGATCGGGGCCTCGACCATCAGCGCGATATCCGTTGGATACGGGCTGGAGCGTGAGAAATGCGGCGCGGTGGTAAAGCCGATCTGGTTGTTCACCACGATATGCATTGTCCCGCCGGTGCGATGCCCGCGCAGACCGCTCAGGCCAAAACCTTCGGCCACGACGCCCTGTCCGGCAAAGGCCGCATCCCCGTGCAGCAGAATGGCCATGACCTTGGTGCGGTCCGTGTCGCCCAACTGATCCTGCTTGGCGCGGACCTTGCCCAGAACCACAGGGTTCACCGCCTCAAGATGCGACGGGTTCGCAGTCAGTGACAGGTGCACGCTGTTGCCATCGAACTCGCGGTCGCTGGAAGCACCCAGATGGTATTTCACGTCGCCCGAGCCATCCACGTCTTCGGGTTTGAAACTGCCGCCCTGGAATTCGTTGAAAATGGCGCGGTACGGTTTGCCCATCACATTGGCCAGAATGTTCAAACGGCCCCGGTGCGGCATGCCGATGACGATGTCGCTGAGACCCAGCGCGCCGCCGCGCTTGATGATCTGCTCCATCGCCGGAATAAGCGCCTCACCGCCATCGAGACCAAAGCGCTTGGTGCCCATGTACTTGACGTGCAGGAATTTCTCAAAGCCTTCGGCCTCGACCATCTTGTTCAGGATGGCTTTGCGGCCTTCCTTGGTGAACTGGATTTCCTTGCCGTACCCTTCGATCCGTTCTTTCAGCCACGCGGCTTCTTCCGGGTTCGAGATATGCATGTATTGCAGCGCGAAGGTGCCGCAATAGGTCCGCTTTACGATCTCGACGATCTGTCGCATCGAGGCGACCTGAAGCCCCAGAACGTTGTCGATAAAGATCGGGCGGTCCATGTCGGCATCGGTGAAGCCATAGGTTTTGGGATCCAGTTCCGGATGATTGCTGGCCGCGCGCATGCCCAGCGGGTCCAGATTGGCGGCCAGATGGCCCCGAATCCGGTAAGCCCGGATCAGCATCAGTGCCCGCAGACTGTCCAACACCGCACGCTTGATCTGGTCATCGCTGACTTCGACACCTTTGTCGGCAGCCTTTTCCTTGATCTTCTTGCCTGCGGCCTTGGCGTCAATCTCGGCCCACTCACCGGTCAGCGCACCGGTCAGATCATCGGCCGGCATCGGAGGCCAGTCCGTGCGCGCCCACGAAGGCCCTTCGGCCTCACGCTGCACATCAGGCGCGGCGTCGCCCATGGCCTTGAAGAACTCGACCCAGGCAGCGTCTACCGCACCGGGGTTCTTGGTGTACTGCGCATAAAGCTGTTCCAGGTATTCGGCGTTATGCCCCTGCATGAAGCTCGAGGCATGAAAGGCAGTATTGGGCGAGTGTTCGGTCATTGGGCTACCTCATGTGGGTTGGGACCGTATTGATTGGTGCCTGGTTGACTGGGGCGGGTCAGCCACCACAGCACCAGGAGGGGCGACACCACCAGAACGATAAGTGTCGGGATGACGATCAGCAATGTTGCGCGGGTAAACAAAATGTCGAGCGTTCCGCCATGCTGGAAACTCGAGGCGATCCCGATACCAAAGATCAGGACGGCAAAGGCCCCAAGGACCAGCAGGATCGGCAGCAGAGCGTACAGCCCACTGCGCCCGGTATCGTGCATCCGCCGCCACGCAACGGCCAGATGCGGGAAGAAGACGATCAGGCCGACGATGCTCTGCACCGGAGCCGAGGACGTTGCGGTGACGGATTTCACCTCATCGCCTTCGGTGATCGCGACCTGAGTGAAGAACTGCCAGTCGATGATCCCGGCGATGATGTTCCAGATCACGATGAACAGGAAAAAGAACCAGTACTCGGGCCGCGAGGCACGACCTGAGAAGGTGAAAAACTTGGAGAAACAGGTGCGTATGGCGTCGGAGAAGGTCATGCGAAGCCCTCTTCACGCGGCACCCCAAATCGGTTTTTGTCTGGGTCGGAAGCAACCAGCATCAACCCGATAACATTGGACGCAACCAGCGCGCTTGTCACTATCGCAATTAGGAACACTGGAACAAAAAGAAAGATGACCAGAAGAAACAGGAGAATCGGTCCGCCGATCAGCAACCCGAAGCCAAGAAGGACATGATACCCCAGCCAAACGAAAAATACTGTTGCGAACGGATAGAGCGCTTGATGCCCATCTTCGCCAGTATCCTGCAGCCGTCTGCACATTGCCGAAAGCAGGGGCAAAGACGCGGCGGTGATCACCAAAAGCCTCGAGGTGCCCCAGTTTACGAGAATGCTCCAGTCAAACAGTAATGCGGCGGAGATCGGCAAAACAATTGCAATAGGGGCAAACCACCAAAACTCAGAACGCGACGCTCTGCCCGAAAAGACAAATGTCTTTCGGATGCCGGTCGATATGGCTTGCTTTGGTCCCATCGTTACTGTTCCGCCCGGAATTGCCAAAGGCAAACTTCAGGATTGATGGGCGGGCGCGTCTCGCCCACCCCCGAGCCGGGCGTTGCCCCAAAAGCATATGCCCGGTTCTTGGTCACTTACCCAATCGCTTCCAGCACAGCCTCACCCAGCTGGGCGGGGCTTTCGGCCACGACGATACCGGCCGAGCGCATGGCTTCGATCTTGTCTTCGGCGCCGCCTTTGCCACCGGCGACAATCGCGCCTGCGTGGCCCATGCGACGGCCCGGAGGGGCTGTGCGGCCTGCGATGAAACCGGCGGTCGGCTTCTTGCGGCCCTTCTTGGCCTCATCCGCCAGGAACTGCGCGGCTTCTTCCTCGGCCGAGCCACCGATCTCACCGATCATGATGATCGACTCGGTCTCGTCATCGGCCAGGAACCATTCCAGCACATCGATATGCTCGGTGCCTTTGATCGGGTCGCCGCCGATACCCACGCAGGTGGACTGGCCCAGACCCACATCGGTGGTCTGCTTGACGGCCTCATAGGTCAGGGTGCCCGAGCGGGACACAACGCCGACCGAGCCGCGCTTGTGGATATGGCCGGGCATGATGCCGATCTTGCAGGCGTCGGGTGTAATCACACCGGGGCAGTTCGGGCCGATCAGGCGGGATTTGCTGCCTTCCAGCGCGCGCTTCACCTTCATCATGTCCAGCACCGGGATGCCTTCGGTGATGCAGACGATCACTTCCATCTCGGCATCAATCGCTTCGAGGATCGAATCCGCAGCAAACGGCGGCGGCACATAGATCACGCTGGCATTGGCTTCGGTCACGTGCTTGGCCTCGTGGACCGAGTTGAACACGGGCAGGCCCAGATGCTCCATCCCGCCTTTGCCGGGGGTGACGCCGCCGACCATCTTGGTGCCATAGGCAATGGCCTGTTCGCTGTGGAATGTACCCTGCGAGCCGGTAAAGCCCTGACAGATCACTTTGGTGTTTTCGTCGATGAGGACTGCCATTTTGTCCCTTTCTCTAGGCGGTGTTGGATTGATTGGGTTCAGTCGCCGGCAGAACCTGCGGCGCATAGGTAATTTTCTCGAGCGTGGCGCGTCCCAGGGCCAGGTTGGCCGTCGTGCGCAGGCCGCTGCTGATTTCAGCGATGCCACGCCTTACTTTTTGCCGGATCAGGGGCCAGCCTGTTGGCCGCGCGCGCGGCGCACCCATATTGTATTCGCCGGGCGCTTCGTTGCCCTGTTCGACCATGGCCGGGATCACCTGATAGATGTTGATCTGGCGCGCCGCCGGCGAGGCGGAAGGGTTGAACAACAAACCATCCAGCGTAATGTCAAAGGGTTTCTGGGCCAGGAAGTGCCGGGCCGCTTCGCGTGTCAGCGCATAAGCTGCACCACCGGGATGGCGCGAGCGCATCAGGCGCAGTTCCCGCCCCAAATGGGACAACCGCTTGCGTCCAAGTGCCACGTAAAGCTTCGTGCTGCGCCAGCGTTCGAACCGGACGATATCGGCATCTGCGGGCCACCATGAGGCATCATTCAGCCAGTCTGCCAGTTCCGGTGTCAGAAACACATCATCCTCAAGGATCAACGCCTGTTCCGCGCCCGAGGCGATCAGCGCCTCCCATGCTTTGGCATGGCTGAGGGTGCAGGCCATGTCCTTGGTATGGAAATAGCCCCACGGCCCTTCGGCCCGACAGTCGCGCAGGAAATCCTCACGGGTGGCGGCGTCGCAATCAACAGCATTGAGGCGCGTCGCCGACAGGCCTGCCTTTTGCAGCTCCTGCTCCATCAAACGCGCCCGCCCTGTGGCGCGTTCCAAGCCTATGAGGAAGATTGGGATGGTCATCAGATCGATTGCTTCTTTCGGCCTTGCGCGGCAATGCTTTTCAGCTTGGTTTTAGCCGCGATGGGGCGGGCCCGAGGCCAGCCCCACTTGAACAAGCTTAACCCTTGACCGCTTTCACGATCTTTTCGGCACCGTCTTTCAGGTTGTCCGCCGCGATCACGTCGAGGCCAGAGGTGTTGATGATCTCTTTGCCTTTTTCGACATTCGTGCCTTCCAGACGCACGACCAGCGGAACCTTCAGGCCGACCTCTTTCACCGCGGCCACGACACCCTCGGCGATCACGTCACAGCGCATGATGCCGCCGAAGATGTTGACCAGAATGCCTTTGACCTGCGGGTCCGAGGTGATGATCTTAAACGCTTCGGTCACCTTCTCTTTGGTGGCGCCGCCACCCACGTCGAGGAAGTTGGCAGGCTCGGCACCATAAAGCTTGATGATGTCCATCGTGGCCATGGCCAGACCGGCACCGTTGACCATACAGCCGATCTCACCATCCAGCGCGATGTAGTTCAGGTCGTATTTCGACGCTTCCAGTTCCTTGGGGTCTTCCTCGGTCGTGTCTCGAAGTTCGGCAATATCCGGGTGGCGGTAGACCGCGTTGCCGTCAAAGCCGACCTTGGCGTCCAGCACCTTGAGATCGCCGCTGTCGGAAACGATCAGCGGGTTGATCTCCAGCATCTCCATGTCCTTCTCGACGAAGGCTTGATAGAGCTGGCTCATCAGTTTGACGCATTGCTTGACTTGCGGGCCTTCCAGACCCAGCGAGAAGGCGATGCGGCGACCGTGATACGGCATGTAACCGGTGGCCGGATCGACCGAGAAGGACAGGATTTTCTCGGGCGTTGCGGCGGCCACTTCTTCGATGTCCATGCCGCCCTCGGTCGAACAGACGAAGGAAATGCGGCTGGTTTGGCGATCTACCAACAGGGCCAGGTACAGTTCCCGTTCAATGCCCGAGCCTGCTTCGATATAGATGCGGTTGACTTGCTTGCCTGCCGGACCGGTCTGATGCGTGACCAGTGTACGGCCCAGCATCTTTTTGGCTTCTTCAGCGGCTTCTTCAACCGATTTGGTCAGACGAACACCGCCTTTTTCACCGGCGTCGGCCTCTTTGAACGAACCCTTGCCGCGACCACCCGCGTGGATCTGTGCTTTGACAACCCAGAGCGGGCCGTCCAGCTCACCTGCTGCGGTTTTGGCTTCTTCGGCGCGCAACACGGCGCGACCATCGGACACCGGTGCGCCATAGCTGCGAAGGAGGGCTTTGGCCTGATATTCGTGAATGTTCATCGAAACTGTCCCGTCTGACTGCGTTTAATCGTTATAGGGGTGTCTAGCGGGCAAGTTTAAAGGGTTTTTTGATGCTCGATAGGTTTTTAGCGAAGATTTTCAACATTTGTGATCACGGGATTTTAGGGTGTGATCACAAAATTTCTGATGTGGCAAAACGATTCGAAAAAACTGCGCAGCGTCAGAAAATCACATTCGAAAAAAGGGATTTGCGGCGTTTGCGCCAACATTCGCGACCGGGACATGCGCGGACCAAAAGAAAACCGGCCCTGAAACGGGCCGGTCTGTTATTCGGAGTTCAGGGCTGTTTTACGCCAGCGAGCTGTCGATGCCCTTGCACGCGTCGATCAGACCCTTCACGGCGTTCACCGAGTTGTCGAACCCTGCCTGCTCGTCTTCGTTCAGCTTGATGTCAACGATACGCTCGACGCCGCCTGCGCCGATCACGGTCGGAACACCGACATAGAGCCCGTCTACACCCAGTTCGCCGTTGCAGTAGGCCGCGCAGGGCAGAACGCGCCTCTGGTCTTTCAGATAGGCTTCGGCCATTTCGATCGCCGACGTTGCAGGCGCGTAATAGGCCGAACCGGTTTTCAGCAGGCCAACGATTTCGGCGCCGCCGTCACGGGTGCGCTGCACGATGGCGTCCAGTTTCTCTTGCGTGGTCCAGCCCATCTCGACCAGATCAGGCAGCGGAATGCCGGCAACGGTCGAGTAACGGACCGACGGCACCATGGTGTCGCCGTGGCCGCCCAGAACGAAGGCGGTGACGTCGCGCATCGAGACGTTGAACTCTTCCGACAGGAAGTGTGCAAAGCGCGCCGAGTCAAGCACCCCTGCCATGCCGCAGACCTTGTTGTGCGGCAGGCCCGAGAATTCGCGCAAGGCCCAGACCATCGCGTCCAGCGGGTTGGTGATGCAGATAACGAACGCTTCGGGTGCGTGGGCTGCGATGCCTTCACCAACCGACTTCATGACTTTCAGGTTGATGCCCAGCAGATCATCGCGGCTCATGCCCGGTTTGCGGGCCACGCCTGCGGTCACGATGCAAACATCCGCGCCAGCGATATCGGCATAGTCGCTGGTGCCTTTCATCGAGGCGTCGAACCCTTCCGAAGGGCCGGATTCAGCGATGTCGAGCGCCTTACCCTGAGGCAGCCCGTCTGCGATGTCAAACAGGACAACGTCACCCAGTTCTTTGACAGCTGCGAGATGTGCGAGCGTGCCGCCGATGTTCCCCGCGCCGATCAGCGCAATCTTGGGTCTGGCCATTTGGAATTTCTCCATATCCGGTCGGTATTGAAATCGCGGTTGTGCTAGTCGTTAAAACGTCAATAGGCAAGAGTTCTGCGACGTGGCATACAACCGCATACTGTTTGCAGGCCCTGCTTTGATTGCGCTAAACGGCCTTTGAGACAAGCCAAAACCGGGACTGTCGCATGTTCGAATTGAACTTGATGTTTTTTGCCGTGGCGATCCCTGCCGTGATCTTTGCCGGTATTTCAAAGGGCGGTTTCGGTTCCGGCGTGGCCTTTGCCTCGTCGTCGATTCTGGCCTTGATCCTGACGCCCGGGCAGGCTTTGGCCCTGATGCTGCCGATCTTGATGGTGATCGACGTGGCCACGTTAGGTCCCTATTGGAGGCGGTGGAGCTGGCCGGATTCCCGTCTGCTGATCCTTGGCGCCGTGCCCGGTGTGGCGATGGGTGCGTGGCTTTATCGTGCAACAGATGATGATCTGTTGCGTCTGCTGATTGGTGGCATCTCGGTCGGGTTCGTAATCTGGCACATCGCGCAGTCGAAAGGGTGGGTGCGCGGGTTTGCCAGGCGACTGCCGCCGTCTTCCGGTTTGTTTGCCGGGCTGGTCGCGGGTTTCACAAGTTTCGTCAGCCATGCCGGTGGCCCCCCGGCAGCGGTCTATCTATTGTCGCAACGCCTGACGAAAACGAAATTTCAAGCCAGTACGGTACTGGTTTTCTGGGTGATCAATATCGCGAAATTCATACCTTATGCTTATCTGGGTATGTTCACATGGCAGACGTTATGGGCGGATTTGCTGCTGGCACCCTTTGCGATCCTGGGGGCATGGCTGGGCGTCCGGGCACATTTCATGTTGTCCGAACGCCTGTTCTTCGGGCTTGCCTATGTGCTGCTGACACTCACCGGCAGCAAGCTGATCTGGGACGCGCTTACCTGATCAGGCATTGGGTCGCAGCGCCTCGGCCACCTCTTCAAAAGCCTGACCAGAAGCCACAAGGCAGGTGATCCCGTTGGGCAACGTCACCGTGATCGTCCAGCTGCCGGTTTCGTTCGAGGCAAAAAGCTCCATGACGGCGCCTTTCCGGGCCAGTCCCAAACCCCTGCGCGTTTCGCCATAGGCCTCGTGCAACCGTTCCAGTACAGCTTCTCTGGGCGCACAGTTTTGACCCTGAGCATGCACATGTTGCGCGGCCAGGACCATGATCCCAAGCCCCATCGTCATCTTGAACACCGTCTTTCGCATCCCGTACCCCTTTTTGATTCCAACTGCCGATCAGGGTGGGTGGCAAGGGACGAAATCCGGTTAAGGGAACGCACGTTGCGTCGGGTTTGCTGCGGTGCGGCGATTTTGTGCTTGAACTTTCCTGCAAAAAATGTCCCATTCCGCGCAACTTTATTTCAATAGGAGTGGTCCATGGATCCTCGTCTGCGCCCCTATCGTTCGGTTCTCTACATTCCTGGCTCGAGGGACCGGGCCCTGGACAAGGCCCGTTCTTTGCCTGTGGATGCGATCATCTTCGATCTGGAAGATGCAGTTGCAGCGGACGAAAAAGAAAACGCTCGCGAAACGCTGAAAGGGGCCTTGGCCGCTGGGGGCTATGGTGCGCGGGTCAAGATCGTCCGGATCAATGGGCTGGACACCGAATGGGGGCGTGCCGATGCCGAGGCGGTGCGCGACATGGATGCCGATGTTGTCCTGTTGCCCAAGGTGAATTCGGCGGCTGACGTGGATGCTCTGGCGGCGATCACCGGAGAATTGCCGATCTGGGCCATGATGGAAACGCCGCGCGGAATGCTGAACGCTGCCGAGATCGCCGCGCATCCGCTGATGGCCGGGTTCGTGATGGGCACAAACGATCTGGCCAAAGAGCTGCAAACTCGCTTTCGTCCCGATCGCCTGCCGATGATGACTTCGCTGGGTCTGTGCCTGTTGGCCGCCAAGGCCGAAGGGCTGATCATCATCGATGGCGTGTACAACGCATTCAAGGATGCCGAGGGTCTAACCGCCGAGTGTGCGCAGGGTCGCGACATGGGCTTTGATGGCAAAACACTGATCCATCCGGCCCAGGTCGATGTGGCCAACACAGCATTCGCACCATCAGATGACGAGATCGATCTGGCCCGTCGCCAAATTTCGGCATTCGAAGAGACCGAAGCGCAAGGGCAGGGTGTTGCCGTCGTGGATGGCAAGATCGTTGAAAACCTGCACGTTGCAACGGCCCGTGAAATTCTGGCAAAAGCAGAGGCGATTTCAGCTTTGCAAGCGGGGTAAGCCAGCATGGGCTTTGTTCTTCTGATTTTAGGCGTGGCGCTGTGGTGGGCCGCACATCTGTTCAAACGTGTGGCGCCTGAACGCCGAGCCGCGATGGGCGACGGGGGCAAGGGGGTGGTTGCCCTGGCGCTGGTCGCGTCGATCCTGCTGATGGTGTTCGGCTATCGCATGACCGACTTCATCTATGTCTGGGCACCGCCGACCTTTCTGATTCACGTCAATAATCTGTTGGTTCTGATCGCGATCTTCATGATGAGCCCCGCGGGCACCAAAGGCCGGGTGCTGAACAAGTTTCGCCATCCGATGCTGGGTGGTTTCAAGCTGTGGGCCTTTGCGCATTTGCTGGTGAACGGAGATCTGGCCTCGATCATCCTGTTCGGCGGTCTTCTGGCATGGGCCGTGGTCGAAGTTGTTGTGATCAACAAGGCCGAACCCGACTGGACGCCCGGTGAATCGGGAACCTTTGGCAAGGATGCGATGTTCTTTGTGGCGTCGATCGTGCTGCTGGGGATTATCGGATATATCCACGGCCTGGTCGGTCCGTCTCCGTTTGGCACATGAGGACCTGACCCATGGCGAAACTCTATCGTTTGTTGACCGAAAAAGACACGTCAGCCTTCTGCCACAAGGTGTCAGATGCGCTGGCAAAGGGATGGGAGCTGCACGGCGACCCGTCCTATGCCTTTGACTCAGCCAACAATGTAATGCGGTGTGCGCAGGCTGTGACCAAAGAGGTCGAAGCCGACTATTCCCCCGACATGAAACTGGGACAGCAGTAATGGTAAAAACAAATCCGGGCCGATTTTTCGAGGATTATTCCGTTGGGCAGGTGTTGCAACACGCCGTGCCGCGCACGGTGACCGAGGGCGAACGCGGCTTGTATCACGCGCTTTATCCCGCGCGTCACGCGCTGTATTCCTCGGACGAATTTGCCCGGGATTGCGGTTTACCGGAAAGTCCGCTTGATGATCTGGCGGCGTTTCATCTGGTGTTCGGCAAAACGGTTCCGGATGTCTCTTTGAACGCGGTTGCCAATCTTGGCTATGGCGAAGGCCGCTGGCTGAAACCCGTCTATGCCGGTGATACCCTGCGATCTGTATCCGAGGTTATTGGCGTCAAACAGAATTCCAACGGGAAAACAGGTGTCGTCTGGGTCCGCACCCGTGGTTTGAACCAATTGGACGAAGTCGTCATCGAATATGTCCGTTGGGTGATGGTGCGCAAGGCAGACGTGAATGCGCCAGCGCCCGAAACGGTTGTTCCCGAATTGAAGAAGGCCTTGACGCCCCAGGATCTGATCGTGCCCGAAGGTCTGGATTTCTCGAATTACGATTTCGCTTTGGCCGGTGAAGCGCATCGTTGGGGCGATTATGAAATCGGAGAGAAAATCGACCACGTGGACGGCGTCACCGTGGAAGAGGCCGAACACATGCTGGCCACGCGATTGTGGCAGAACACCGCCAAGGTGCATTTCGACCTGACGTTCCGCCCGGAAGGCAGGTTGATCTATGGCGGGCACGTGATCTCGATGGCGCGGACATTGTCGTTCAATGGGCTTGCGAACGCGCAGATGATTGTCGGCCTGAATGGCGGCGCGCATGCCAACCCGTGTTTCGCGGGCGACACGATCAAGGCCTGGTCCGAAGTTCTGGATAAGGCAGAAACCGGTGTTCCCGGCGTGGGTGCGATCCGCCTGCGTCTGGTGGCGACAAAGGGTGGCGATCCGTTCGTTTTGAAGAATGACGAGGGCCGGTATTTGCCGGATGTGCTTCTGGACCTCGACTATTGGGCGCTCATGCCGCAATAGGCGTGCTGACGGTAATGTGAGCCATTCGCGTGCAAGCCGTGCTAGGCTTGCAACATGCATATTCTGCGCGCGATATTGACCAGCGTTTGTCTGGCGCCGGCGGCTCAGGCCTGCGATCTGGCGCTGGCCCTGGCGGTTGACGTTTCCGGCTCTGTCGACGCCAGCGAGTTTCGTATCCAGATGGACGGGCTGGCCGCTGGTCTGCGTGACCCGATCGTGTCCGAGGCATTGGTTCGTGGTCAGGCGCAGTTGATGCTGGTGCAATGGACCGGGTCGTCGCGCCAGCAGGTCACGATCCCCTGGACCCGAGTTGACAGTTTCGCGGCGCTGGATCGTTTTGCCGATCAGGTTGCCGAAGATCCACGCATCTGGCGGAACTTCTCGACAGCGATTGGCGAGGCGCTGCACACGACGCTGGACGCATTTGAGTCCGTTTCCGATTGCAAACGGCGACTGATCGATCTGTCCGGGGACGGCGTATCCAATGAAGGCGTCGAACCGACGCAAGTTCACGCGGCTTTGCGCAACCGCGGCATTGTCGTCAATGCGTTGGCCATCGAAGAAAGTGAACCGGACCTGACGGCCTATTTCTTTGAGAATGTCATCGTGGGTGAAGGCGCTTTTGTCGTTTCGGCCTCGGGCTTCGCGGACTACCCAGAGCGAATTCGCAAGAAACTGCTGCGCGAAGTGACGCAGCAAACGGCGGGCCTGAAATGACGGTCAGGAGATTCGTGATCACATGCCTTTGGTCTTGAAATCGCTAACATTGATGAAGGGGAATGTTAAATGTGATCACGACAATATTTTGTGTGATCACATACCGGAATAATCCGTCAAATTGCGCTGAATTTAGTGGTTTTTGCACCCGCAGCACGTGACAGTGTCGCAAAAAACAGTAAAACGTTCGGTAGCCAACCGAAAAGGAGCCGCCATGGCCGATGTAAATCGGGGCAACCGCCCACTTTCGCCGCACCTGTCGATCTATCGTCCACAGCTGACGTCGGTCACATCCATCCTGACACGCATCACTGGAAACGCGCTTCTGCTGGCGGCGCTGCTGATCGTCTGGTGGTTTCTGGCCGCAGCAACGTCGCCCGAGGCCTTCGCCGTTGCGAACGGAGTGATTACTTCGGTGCTTGGCGATCTGGTGATGGCTCTGTCCGTATGGGGTCTTTGGTATCACACGCTGGCCGGTGTACGGCACCTGATCTGGGACAATGCGATTGGGCTGGACCTTCCCACAGCGACAAAGCTGGGCTGGGCCGTTGTCATCGGATCGGTCGTGCTGACCCTTCTGACCCTTGTCATCGTCGCGTGATTGGAGGCTTGACATGCGTTATCTGACCGACCGCAAACGCGCCGCTGGCCTCGGCTCGGCGAAATCCGGCACCGCTCATTTCTGGGCGATGAAAGTCAGCTCGGTGGCTCTGCTGATCCTTGTGCCTTTGTTTGTTTTCACCTTCGGCCCGGTTCTGGGTCAGCCGTTTGACGTGGTACTTGAATACTACTCGCGGCCCTTCCCGGCCATCGTGGCAGCACTGACGCTGGCGGTTGGCTTCAAACACTTCGCAGACGGTGCGCAGGTGATGCTTGAGGACTATGTTCACGGCACGCTTGAGAAGGTCCTGATCATTCTGGTGACCTGCCTGTCCTACGGTGCGGCCGCGGCCGGCATCTTCGCCATCGCGCGCATTGCCCTTTAATTCCCGGAGCTGAAAGAAATGGCTGCATACGAATACGAAACGCATGAATATGACGTGGTCGTTGTCGGCGCCGGTGGGGCCGGTCTGCGGGCAACATTGGGTATGGCGGAACAAGGCCTGCGTACGGCCTGCGTGACCAAGGTTTTCCCAACCCGTTCTCATACCGTGGCCGCGCAGGGTGGCATTGCCGCGTCGCTATCGAATATGGGCCCCGACCATTGGCAATGGCACATGTACGATACCGTCAAGGGCTCGGACTGGTTGGGCGATACCGACGCGATGGAGTACCTCGCCCGCGAGGCGCCAAAGGCGGTCTACGAGCTGGAGCACTATGGCGTTCCGTTCAGCCGGACAGAAGAGGGTAAGATCTATCAGCGCCCCTTCGGTGGACACACCACTGAATTCGGAGAAGGTCCTGCGGTACAGCGCACCTGCGCAGCCGCCGACCGGACCGGCCATGCGATCCTGCATACTCTGTACGGGCAGTCGCTGAAGAACAACGCCGAGTTCTATGTCGAGTATTTCGCCATCGACCTGATCATGTCCGAAGACGGTCAGTGTCAGGGTGTCGTCTGCTGGAAGCTGGACGATGGCACCATGCATGTCTTCAACGCCAAGATGGTGGTGCTGGCTACGGGTGGCTACGGCCGTGCCTATTTCAGTGCGACCTCGGCCCATACCTGCACCGGTGATGGCGGCGGCATGGTGGCCCGTGCTGGGCTGGCCTTGCAGGATATGGAATTCGTTCAGTTCCACCCCACCGGCATCTACGGTTCGGGCTGTCTGATCACCGAAGGCGCGCGCGGCGAGGGCGGGTACCTGACAAACTCGGAAGGTGAACGGTTCATGGAGCGCTATGCGCCCCAGTACAAGGACCTCGCACCGCGCGATTACGTTTCGCGCTCGATGACCATGGAAATCCGCGAGGGACGTGGCGTAGGGGCCGAAGGGGATCACATTCACCTGAACCTCAGCCACTTGCCTGCCGAGGCTCTGGCAGAGCGCCTGCCCGGTATCTCGGAAAGCGCCAAGATTTTTGCGGGTGTGGATGTCACCAAGGAACCGATCCCGGTTCTGCCCACCGTGCATTACAACATGGGCGGTATCCCCACGAACTATTGGGGTGAGGTTCTGAACCCGACTGCCGAGGATCCGACTGCGGTCGTTCCCGGTTTGATGGCCGTTGGCGAAGCCGGTTGTGCCTCGGTCCACGGTGCGAACCGACTGGGGTCGAACTCGCTGATTGACCTTGTGGTCTTTGGCAGGGCGGCAGCGATCCGGGCTGGCAAGGTTGTCGACGCCGAATCCCCCAACCCGGTTCTGAACCAGGCGTCGGTCGACAGGGCGTTTGACCGTTTTGATGCGGTGCGTAACGCCAGCGGTTCAATCCCAACCGCCGATCTTCGGCTTGAGATGCAAAAGACCATGCAGGCGGACGCGGCCGTGTTCCGAACCGCCAAGACCATGGCCGAAGGCGTCGAGAAGATGACGGCGATTGCCGCAAAGATGGACGACCTGAAGGTCACAGACCGTTCGTTGGTCTGGAACAGCGATCTGATGGAAACCCTTGAACTGACCAACCTGATGCCAAACGCGCTTGCCACCATCGTCGGCGCCGAGGCCCGCAAGGAATCCCGAGGGGCCCACGCGCATGAGGACTTCAGCGAGCGTGATGACGAAAACTGGCGTGTTCACACGGTCAGCCGGGTTGAGGGCAGCAAGGTTGAGCTCAGCTATCGTCCGGTCATCGTTGATCCGCTGACGACCGAGGACCAAGGCGGTATCAGCTTGCAGAAAATCGCGCCCAAAGCGCGGACGTTCTAAAGGCTGGTCAGGAACAGGGGCGAGATGGCAGAGTTTTCTTCGACCGATTATTGGCAACGCCGATATGAGCGCGGCAAGACCTCGGGAGCGGGGTCTTACGGGCGTCTTGCCGTCTACAAAGCGAATTTCATCAACACGATGGTCGAGATGGAAGGCGTGGACTCGGTTGTAGAATTGGGATCGGGCGACGGAAATCAGGCGCAATTGTTTGATATCCCGAAATATACCGGTCTTGATGTCTCGGACCTCTGCGTTCGTCGCTGCAACGAAGTTTTTCGATCCCGCCCTAATTGGGTGTTCAAAAACGCCGATTCCGAGGTTAAGCCGCATGACGTTTCTCTTTCGCTGGATGTCATTTATCATCTGACCGAAGACAGCGTTTTCGAGAACTACATGCGGCGGTTGTTCGGGCTGGCAAAGCGTTTTGTCGTTATCTATTCGTCTGATTTTGACCAGAACCCTTCCAACCAGCATGTGCGCCATCGCCCGTATTCCCTGTGGGTTGAAGAATTCATGCCCGGCTGGCAGCTCTATTGTGAAGAAGAGAACCCGTTTGCCGTCAAAGGGCATGCGCATGCCTCAAAGAACAGCTTTGCCGCGTTCAAAGTGTTCGAGCGGAGTTGAACGTGTGACTGGCGCAAGCACCATATCGACCTGGGAAGCCAAACAAGCCGCTTTTGATCCTGTCACATGCCGGAAGGGCGTTCAAAAAAGCGCAAGTCATGGTGAAATTCCAGGCGCATCGCGGCAGATGCTTTGCTGGTGCTTGCAATGACGGTCGAGAAACTCCAATCCGGGCAAAGCGATCCCAAGATCATCCTGATCGGCTTGAACCGCTGTGCGACGACCTCGTTTCACAAGCTGTTTCAGAACAGCGGGATTCCTTCGGTGCATTGGGAAGATGAACAGGGTCTAAACCTTGCACATCGCATGGTAACCAATATTGCCATGGGGCGCAGACCGCTGGATGGGTTTGGTGCCGTTCGGGCCTTCACCGATATCGCCTTTGTCAATTCGCGCTTCATGCTGGACGGCGCGCGGTTCTTTCGAGAACTGCACGCGGCTTACCCCGACGCCTATTTCTTGCTGAACACGCGCAATCGCGATGACTGGATCGCATCACGTGCCAACCATTCCGGCGGTAGGTACCTAGAGCGATGCTGCAAGGCCAATGGACAGACGGCCGACGAGATAAAACGGGGCTGGGCGCATATGTATGACGTGCACCATTCCGAGGTCGAAGCTTTCTTTGACGACAACCCGCGCTTTCTGCGCTTTGATATCGACCGGGACGATCCGCAAAGCTTTGCGGATTGGCTTTCGCCGGATTTCGACGTGAACATCGCCCATTGGGGGCATTATAACCGAGGGGCGTCTGAATGCGCCCGGACAGGCTGAAAGGCGGCCTTGTGCTGAATGGAGAATTGACATGGTTCAACTGACCCTGCCCAAGAATTCCCGGATTACCACCGGCAAGACCTGGCCAAAGCCGGACGGCGCCACGAATGTGCGCAAGTTCCAGATCTATCGTTGGAACCCCGATGACGGGCAGAACCCGCGTGTCGACACCTATTTCGTTGATATGGATACGTGCGGTCCGATGGTGCTGGACGCGCTGATCAAGATCAAAAACGAGATCGATCCGACGTTGACGTTTCGCCGGTCTTGCCGCGAAGGCATCTGTGGATCTTGCGCAATGAACATCGACGGGATCAACACGCTGGCCTGTATCTATGGCATGGATGAGATCAAGGGCGATGTGAAAATCTATCCGCTGCCGCATATGCCGGTGGTCAAGGACCTGATCCCTGATCTGACTCATTTCTATGCCCAGCATGCGTCCATCATGCCGTGGCTGGAAACCAAGACTAATCGCCCTGCGAAAGAATGGAAACAGTCCATCGAAGATCGCAAGAAGCTGGACGGTCTTTATGAATGCGTAATGTGCGCCAGCTGCTCGACCTCATGCCCCAGCTACTGGTGGAATGGCGACCGCTATCTTGGCCCCGCGGCTTTGCTGCACGCCTATCGCTGGATCATCGACAGCCGGGATGAAGCCACTGGTGAACGTCTGGATGAGCTGGAAGATCCGTTCAAGCTCTACCGCTGTCACACCATCATGAACTGCGCCAAGACCTGCCCGAAAGGTCTGAACCCGGCCAAGGCGATTGCCGAGATCAAGAAGATGATGGTCGAGCGCGCGGTCTAAACACAGGCCCGATTTGCGATTTTCGCATGTCCATCTTGCATAAATAGGCGATGCAGCCCCGGCTGCATTGCCTTATTTTTTGGGCAGGGAGGAGTGATGAGCTTTAGTCAGGATCACTCCAATGAGCAAAGACACATCCAAACGGAAAACCGACGCCCAAGACGCGCTGGAACTGCTTGAACAGGCATGGGCCTATTACACGCCCGAACCTGCGAAGGCTGACAAGGAACCAGAGCTTTTCGAATACGCAAACGCAGCCTGATACAGGCGGCAAGGCTTGCAAACTGACGGTTTATCGGCAAAGCAGAGGGATGCCTGTTCTTCTGCTTCTTCTGGCGGCCGGCGTGTTTGCCTATTTCCTCTGGCGCTCGCGCCATTCCGGGCTGACACGTGATTGCAGGTGGCGGCAGGACAAGAGCCACGGCATCTGGCGGTGCAGCTTCTGCGGTGCCGAAATAACTGCACTGGACCAACCATTGCGGTGCTTGAAGGCGCGTGACCCCTGAAAGATAGGGCTTTCCGAGGGCTGAATAATGCGCCACTCTGCCCGGCATGACCGTTTCAGAAAACACTCTACAACCGCCCGAAAATGCCGAAGCCCGTCGCGCGGTCGCCCCTGTCATCTGTTACCCGAACGAGGCATTGCCGCGACCGGATGTACCTTGGATGAAGTCCCTTCGCGCACGCGCAAGCAAAACGGGCGAAGTGCTGGTGCCGCCACGCGATGCGCGTTGTTTTGAAGTGCCTGCCGGCCATTTCTTTCGCATCACTTCCGTCGAGGGGCCGCAGGTTGGCGATCTGAACCTCTGGAACCGAAACGACCTTTCGGAACGCTTCTATTCCGGAAAAACCCGGGCGCTGCATGGCACGCATCTGACCACCGGAGAGCGGATGTGGTCCAGTTTTCCTCATCTACGCCCGATGGCCACGATTATTGCGGATACGCTGGAGTGGTACGGGATCGATTCCTATGGGGGGTCGGTTCATGACGTCATCGGTACGCGATGCGATCCGTATACGGGCAACCTTTTGTCCGGTACGCAATACCACCATTGTTGCCATTCCAACCTGACACGCGCGCTTGCGGATCACCTCAATATTCCGCTGGCCGAAGCCGAACCCGCGGTGCACGACGTATTGAACGTCTTCATGTGTACCGGTTTCACCCGCGACACGGGTCAGTACTTCATGAAAGCCTCACCCGTGCGCCCCGGAGATTTTCTGGAATTTTTTGCCGAGATTGATTTGCTGGGCAACCTCAGCGCCTGCCCGGGCGGGGATTGTTCTTCGGAACATTCCTCGGACACGGCTGCATGCCACCCCTTGCTGGTGGAGGTGTTCGCTCCTGCCAGTGGTGATTTGAAGGGGTGGGATAGCCCTGCGAGCAATGGTTATGATCGCTCGCACGGGCGTTAGCAACGGCAGGCGCCCGTTTCCTCGTGCCTGCCCACCATCAGCTGTTGGGGAACGCAGCCTGAAGCGCGATTTCCACCATTTCACCAAAGCTGCTTTCACGTTCTGACGATGGCAGAGCATCTCCGGTCAACAGGTGGTCGGAAACAGTCAGAACGGCCAGAGCGCGGCACTTGTGGCGCGCCGCCAGGATATAGAGTTCGGCCGCTTCCATCTCGACCCCCAGAATGCCGTGACGCACCATCTGTTCATTGAGATCTGGACGCTCGTCATAAAAGACATCTGACGAGTAAATTCCACCAACATGGGTCGGCGTTCCCTTGGCGGCAGCCGCGGTGGCGGCAGCTTGCAGCAGCCCCCAATCGGCGCAGGGTGCAAAGTTGAGCTCTTTCATGATGCCGCGCGACGGCGTGCTCAGCGTGGTTGATGTCATGGCCAGAATAACGTCACGAATTTTGACGCTGTCCTGCATCCCCCCGCAGGATCCGATGCGGATCAGGGTTTTCGCATCGTAATCGCGGATCAACTCGTTTACATAAATGGAAAGAGACGGCATTCCCATGCCGCTTCCCTGAATTGTTACGGGGTTTCCCTTCCAGTTTCCGGTAAAGCCGAGCATTCCCCGAACGTTATTGACCTGTTTGACATCGTCCAAAAACGTTTCGGCCGCCCATTTCGCCCGGTAGGGATCACCGGGCAAAAGAACGGTTTCAGCTATTTCGCCTTTTTCGGCGCCAATATGAATTGTCATTTTCAAAAACGCTCAGATTAGATTTCCAGATCAGAAATATCCACGCCTGCGGTCAGCGCGTCATGCACCCATTGAGGCTTGCGGCCGCGACCGGTCCAAGTTTGATCTGGGTTTTCCGGGTTGCGGTATTTAGCCTTTGTTTTTGTTGGCTTAACGCTGCGCGACGCTTCTCCGGACAGCTCAGACAAAGAGAAGCCGAATTCTGCCGCAGCCTTTTCTGCGGCTTTCAAAGCTTCCTGACGTTCGCGTTTTTCTGCCCTGACCAAAGCTTTTTCAATGTCATTGCGCAAAGCCAAAAGGTCTTTGCGTGGCATATTCTCAAGATTGATCCCCATCATTCTTCTCCATCAGATAATAATTACGGTGCACATGAGCGCGCACCGTAATTCCAAATATCAGCTTATTCCATCCCGAATTTTTCAGAGACGGAAACAGGAGAAAAAGTGCCTTTAAGCTAATTTACTCTGCCGCGAGGTTCCGAGGATCCGCCAGAGTAACGATATCGCCCATTATCGAATTGAGTTCGAAGTTTTTCGGGGTGTAGACCTTGGCCACACCCATGGATTTCAGTTTTTCGGCATCTTCGTCCGGAATAATGCCACCCACCACGACTGGGATATGAGACAACCCCGCCTGCCGCAGACGTTCCATGACGTCTTTGACCAGTGGCAGGTGGCTGCCAGACAGGATCGACAATCCAATGACATGCGCATCATCTTCGCTGGCGGCCGCGACGATTTCTTCTGGTGTCAGGCGAATGCCCTCATAGCTGATGTCCATACCGCAATCGCGGGCACGGAAGGCGATCTGTTCGGCACCGTTGGAATGGCCGTCCAGTCCGGGTTTGCCTACAAGGAACTTCAGACGCCGGCCCAGCTTGTCGCTGACGGCATCAACAGCGGCACGCAGGTCGTCCAGCCCTTCGGTCTTGTTCGAAACAGACCCGGAAACACCGGTTGGGCCGCGATAGGTTCCATAGACTTTGCGCATCTCTTCGGCCCATTCGCCCGTCGTCGCGCCGGCCTTTGCGGCGGCAATGGACGGTTCCATGATGTTTGCCCCGGTCTGAGCCGCTTCGCGCAGCGCGGCCAAGGCCGCGGTTACGGCCGCTTCGTCCCGTTCTGCGCGCCACGTATTTAGGCGGTCGATCTGTTCTTGTTCCACGGCAGGATCAACAACCATGATGCCACCGTCTTCGGTTTGAAGCGGTGATGCCTCGCCTTCGATCCATTTGTTCACACCGACAACAACGGTTTCGTTGCGCTCGATCCGGTTCAGGCGTTCAGCGTTGGAATCTACCAGTCGGGACTTCATGTATTCGATCGAAGCGACCGCGCCGCCCATCGAATCCAGGTTGGCCAGTTCGGCCCGCGCGCCTTCTTTCAGCTCTTCGACCTTGGCATCGACAGCAGGGTTGCCATCGAACAGGTCGTCGTATTCCAGCAGATCGGTTTCGTAGGCCAGGATCTGCTGCATCCGCATCGACCACTGCTGGTCCCACGGGCGCGGCAGACCCAGCGCCTCGTTCCAGGCGGGCAACTGCACCGCTCGGGCTCGGGCATTCTTCGACAGGGTTACGGCCAGCATCTCGATCAGGATGCGATAGACGTTGTTTTCGGGCTGCTGCTCGGTCAGACCCAGAGAGTTCACCTGCACGCCATAGCGGAATCGACGGAATTTCGGATTTTCAACGCCATAGCGTTGTTGCAGGATCTCATCCCAAAGATCCACGAAGGCACGCATTTTGCACATTTCGGTGACAAAGCGGATGCCAGCATTTACAAAGAAGGAAATCCGACCGCAGAGCGCCGGGAAATCCTCGGCAGGTACACGTGGGCGCAATTCGTCCAGCACGGCGATGGCAGTGGCTAGGGCATAGGCCAGTTCCTGCTCTGGCGTCGCACCCGCCTCTTGCAGGTGATACGAGCACACGTTCATCGGGTTCCATTTCGGAACATTGGTATAGCAATACTCGGCTACGTCCGCGATCATCTTGAGCGACGGTTTGGGCGGGCAAACATAAGTGCCGCGGCTCAGGTATTCCTTGATCAGGTCGTTTTGAACCGTGCCCTGTAGTTTGGATACATCCGCGCCTTGCTCTTCCGCGACGGCGATATAAAGCGCCAAAAGCCATGGCGCAGTGGCGTTGATCGTCATCGAGGTGTTCATCTGCTCAAGCGGGATCTGGTCGAACAGAACCCGCATGTCGCCCAGATGACAGACCGGCACACCGACCTTGCCGACTTCACCGCGGGCCAAAGTGTGGTCGCTGTCATAGCCTGTTTGCGTGGGCAGATCGAAGGCCACGGACAGGCCGGTTTGGCCTTTCGCAAGATTCCCCCGATAAAGCGCGTTCGAGGCTTTGGCCGTGGAATGACCGGCATAGGTTCGGATGAGCCAGGGGCGATCTTTCTGCGTCTGCGTCATAGCGGGGCCTCGCGTTTCAGTGGGCAATAAAATTTCGTCTTGAGGTTCTAAAGCGCAATTTTCGGGACATGTCAATTCGCTGCGTTGCGGCATGCCGCAATTGTTCAGATTGTGGGCAGCTGTGATTGGTGGCAATCTGCCGCCATGACGCAAACCGTGGAACTTCCGCTTTGGCTTTTCGTGCTGATCGTGGTCTTTGCCATGGTCACTTTTGCATCGCATTTCCTGTTTCCGTCCGTCCGCTGGTTTTTCCGTCGCAGGTTGGAACGCGCGGTGGCGCGCCTGAACCAGCGCCTTCAACGCCCAATCCAGCCCTTCAAGTTGGCGCGTCGACACGACATGATCCAGCGCTTGATTTATGATCCGCAGGTCGGCCAGGCGGTTCAGCAACATGCCCGTGAAACCGGCATGCCCGAGGCCGTCGCCTCGGAGCAGGCACGTCGTTATGCCCGAGAGATCGTTCCGTCATTTTCGGCCTTCGCCTATTTCAGCTTTGCGATCCGGTTGGCCCGCTTGCTGAGCAACACATTCTACGAGGTACGGCTTAGCTACCAGGACGAAGAATCCGTCAGGAACATTGACCCCGAAGCTACGGTTGTCTTTGTCATGAACCACCGGAGCAACATGGATTACGTTTTGGTCACGTATCTTGCAGCCCGACATTCTGCACTGTCTTATGCTGTAGGAGAGTGGGCCCGGGTCTGGCCGCTCAGCCGATTGATCCGGGCGATGGGGGCGTATTTTATCCGGCGCAAGTCCGGCAGCGAACTCTATCGTCAGGTTCTGTCCACCTATGTGCGCCACGCAACCGAAGCCGGCGTAACTCAAGCCATGTTTCCAGAAGGCGGGCTGAGCCTGACCGGGGCCATTGCGCGCCCCAAGCTTGGACTGCTCAAATACATTATGGATGGAACGTCGCCACAGGGGCGCGATGTGGTGTTTGTCCCGGTTGCCCTGAATTACGACCGTGTGTTGGAAGATACCATCCTGACCCGCGCGGCACTTGGAACAGAGCGGCGGTTTCGCGCGCGGATCGGCGTCATCACGCGCTGGATAGTGAAACAGATCTGGCGTCGTTTGATCGGCCGATACAAGCGGTTCGGTCTGGCGTCCGTCCGATACGGCAGGCCGATCTCTCTGAGAGAATTCCGGGCCAAGGGCAGCGACGACATGATGACGGATTTGGCCCGGGCGCTGATGCAACGTATCCAGCATGCTATTCCGCTTGTGCCGGCACCAGCGGCCTGTTTGCTGGTGCGCGACAAGGGCCCGATGTCCGAAGAAGACGTGCTGTCACAAATCCGACAGATGATGGAGCGCGATGATCCGCAGACCAAGGACAATTCGCAGGCCATATCAAATGCTTTGGATCAACTGGTTGAACGCCGGATTCTGAACCGACAGGGGAACATGCTGTCCGTATCAGGTCAGCGCGGCGATCTTCTGGACTATTACGCCGCATCCGTCCCGGCGGATTCAGGTGACCGAATTTCTGCGTCCGCAAAATAACTTTCTGCAGCCGCTGGGTCATAAAATTACAATATGGCGCCAAAAACGGTTGCAATATTACTCAGCGCCCAATATTCCAGTCTGTGAAGCGCGCGATTCTGCGTCGCGGCAAAGGCACTGAACAGAGGAGGCCGGCATGGCTTTGGACACCGAAAGTGGTATCGCGTCGTACGAGGCACCTGAAAAAGATCTGTATGAAATGGGTGAAATCCCGCCCATGGGATATGTCCCAAAGCAAATGTACGCTTGGGCCATCCGCAAAGAACGTCATGGTGAGCCGAACACCGCCATGCAGCAGGAAGTTGTGGATGTTCCGACCCTGGACAGCAACGAAGTGCTGGTTCTGGTTATGGCCGCAGGGGTCAACTACAACGGCGTCTGGGCCGCTCTGGGGCAGCCGATCAGCCCGTTTGACGGCCACAAAGCACCCTACCACATCGCGGGTTCGGATGCGTCGGGCATCGTTTGGGCCGTTGGCGACAAGGTGAAGCGCTGGAAAGTTGGCGATGAGGTTGTGATCCACTGCAACCAGGACGACGGCGACGACGAGGAATGCAACGGCGGTGATCCGATGTATTCGCCCAGCCAGCGGATCTGGGGCTATGAAACACCGGATGGCTCGTTCAGCCAGTTCACCCGCGTGCAGGCACAGCAGCTTATGCCGCGCCCCAAGCATCTGACATGGGAAGAAGCGGCGTGCTACACCCTGACGCTGGCAACCGCGTACCGGATGCTGTTTGGCCACGAACCGCACGATCTGAAACCGGGTCAGAATGTCCTGGTCTGGGGTGCGTCGGGCGGTCTAGGGTCCTACGCGATCCAATTGATCAACACCGCAGGCGCAAATGCGATCGGTGTGATTTCAGACGAAAGCAAGCGTGATTTCGTTATGGGTCTGGGCGCCAAAGGCGTTCTGAACCGTCGTGACTTCAACTGCTGGGGTCAATTGCCCACGGTCAACACACCGGAATATGCCGAATGGTTCAAAGAGGCCCGCAAATTCGGCAAGGCGATCTGGGACATCACCGGCAAAGGCAACAATGTCGATATGGTGTTCGAACACCCGGGTGAAAGCACTTTCCCAGTGTCGACCTTCGTTGTGAAAAAAGGCGGTATGGTCGTGATTTGCGCCGGAACATCGGGTTTCAACTGTACATTCGATGTGCGCTACATGTGGATGCACCAGAAGCGTTTGCAGGGCTCGCACTTTGCTCATCTCAAGCAGGCGGCAGCCGCGAACAAGCTGATGGTCGAGCGCCGCCTTGACCCCTGCATGTCCGAAGTGTTCACGTGGAATGACCTGCCCGAGGCCCATATGAAAATGCTTCGGAACGAGCACAAGCCGGGCAATATGTCCGTTCTTGTTCAGGCGCCGCGTACGGGTCTGCGTACCCTCGAGGAAGTCCTGGACGCAGGCTAACAACCCGCCAGGGTTGTAGAAAAAAAACGCCCGCGAATCACCTTGCTGGTTCGCGGGTGTTTTGCGTTTTTCGGGCCTCTGACGATCTTTCAAATGCTTGCATTTTTGCCCATCGCTATTTTTGGGGAGTAGAAACCGGCGAATAGGCTGAAAAAGATCATACATGTTATGGTTGTGTTAACCCTTCGTTAACTGTTTCAGAGAGACCCTGATGGCGCAAAATGAGTGGATATTGGACGTATTGTCGGATCTCAATGCTTTCGCCGTTGCGAATGGTTTGAGCGCGCTTGCAGAGCAGCTTGATGACACAAGACTGATCGCGGCTGCCGAGATTGCGTCCTTGAAGAACGAGGTACAGGCGCCCGCGGATGGCAACGAAGGTCGATTTGGGTCAAATCCTTCAGGATTTGGAAAACACCAACACGCTTGAAGAACTCAGCGCCGTAGCTGAGCGTTTGCGGGACGCGTTGAAGGTCGAGCACCTGACGTATCACTGGGTTGACGGTGCCGGAGATCAATACGGCTACACCACCTATTCAGACGCCTGGGATGAGCGCTACAGGGAAAAAAACTATCACCGTATCGACCCTGTGATCTTGGGGTGTTTCCAGCGGTTTCATCCGGTTGACTGGAAGTCGTTGGATTGGTCCGGCAAGGTGGCAAAGGCCTTCCTTCTGGATGCGCAAAACCATGGCGTTGGAAATCAGGGGTATTCCATCCCAATTCGGGGTCCAAATGGTCAGTTCGCACTGTTCACGGTCAACCACAGTTGTGATGATCAAACCTGGAAGAACTTTGTCTCGGCTTACGGGCGTGATTTGATTCTTGTTGCGCATTACATAAATCGCAAGGCGCTGGAGTTTGAAAAAGACAGGCAGCCGGACTGCCCGCGCAGCTTGTCGCCAAGGGAAATCGACGCGATCACACTTTTGGCGTTGGGATACAGCCGCGCCCAAGTGGCCCATTCCCTGACGATTTCCGAGCATACGTTGCGCGTTTACATTGAAAGCGCGCGCTCAAAGCTGGGCGCACATAACACAACCCACGCAATCGCCACGGCACTCAGCCGGGGATTAATAGTGGTTTAAGAGGCGAACGGCCTCCACACGCAAAATTAACCACGACTCTGTACTCCCTTCGTTCCTGCACAGGACGACAAGGGGAACAAGTCATGTTGCGTTATCTATATGCCGATGAGTTACACAGATTTCCGACTCTGGCAGAGGGGATGTTCAAAGATCGTGCGGATCAGTTCAAGACCAGGTTGGGGTGGGATGTCCACGTCAACGAGAAGGGCGAAGAACGGGACGAATACGATGATCTCAATCCGCTTTATGTCATCTGGGAAGAGCCGGATGGCAGCCACGGAGGGTCGATGCGTGTATTGCCTACGACCGGTCGGGTGATGATCAATGAGGTTTTTGGTCATCTGAATGGCGGCAAGCCGATTTGCAGCCCCCTGATCTGGGAAGTCACCCGGTTCTGCCTGTCCCGAACAGCCAGCCCGCATACTGCCGGCGCCATCATGTTGAGCGGCGGTGAAATGATGGAAGGTTTCGGCCTGACGCATATCGCCGGCGTATTCGATGCAAGGATGATCAGAATCTATCGCCTGATCGGGTCCTCGCCCGAGGTTCTGGGAACCCAGGGCAGCGGGCGCGATCAGATTTCAGTCGGATTGTGGCCCTATTCCGCGGACGACTGCAACCGGGTGGCCGAGCGTGCGGGCATCCCGCGCGACCTGTCTCGGATGTGGTTCAAGGCCGCATTCGGGCCGAAGAAACAGCACCGGTTCGCCCTGTCCGCTTAAGTGTCGGAAAACGCTAATCCACATCTGGTGGTGGTCGGCGCGGCCCTGTAGGGTCGCGCCATGTCCTTGCCGAATGTAACGTTCTCAGATGATCAGGCCGCCGCGTATGACAGCATCGCCGAGATGCTGCGGGCAGCAGGTGTTGATCTCGAAGATGATGCCCTTCTGAAACTGCCAGGCGCAGGAAAATCAGGTGTGATGGCCGTGATCGGCAAGGCTGGTTCGGGCAAAACGCTGCTGTTGGCCGAGCTGTACAAGGCACTGGCAGAGACGGGTGTTCAGATCGTGTCCGGCGATTATGAAAGCCGCAAATCGAAAGACAAGCGCAGCCTTGCCATCCTGGCCCCGACGAACAAGGCTGCAAGCGTTCTGCGATTGCGCGGCGTGCCTGCGACCACGATTCACCGCATATTGTACACGCCGGTCTATGATCCGGAATACGAGCGTATCGCGGAATGGCTGGCCGGCAATGACGAACGCCCCGATATCGAAGGTTTGACGGATGAAGCCTTGGATCGTGCAGCTGCTTTTTATCAAAACAACAAATCTATCCCCGGGGCGCTGGCCGCCGCCGGTTTGCGAGGGTCGGATTTCATCACCGGGTGGAAGCGCCGTGACGAACCGCTGGATATCGGGTTCGTCGACGAGGCGTCGATGCTGGATGACCGCCAGTTCGATGATCTCAAAGAGATTTTCCCGACCCTTCTGTTGTTCGGCGATCCGGCTCAGCTGGCACCGGTAAATCAGTCTGGCAGCATGGTGTTCGAGGCATTGCCCGAGCCCAGGAAGCTGACACTTCAGCGCGTGCACCGCCAGGATGCAGACAATCCAATTCTGGATCTTGCGCATGCGCTGGCTGACCCGGCAATGGGCTTCGAGGATTTCGAGCGACTGATCGAAGAAACAGCCCGTCGGGATGATCGGGTTGTCTGGGGCCAGCGAGTTGAGGTCGATCTGATGGCCCGAAGCCCGGTTCTCGTCTGGCGCAACGCCACGCGCATTCGTTTGATACAGGCCTTCAGGCAAGTTCACGGCGCACCGGATACGGAATTGCTGGAAGGTGAACCGCTTATTTGTGATGGGATCGAATTGCCCTTGAAACATCGCAAGAAACGGCTGGACCTTGAGGCGCGCGGGCTGATCAAAGGAGCTCAGGTGGTATATCTGGGGCCGGGACGAAAGCCGGGTTTCTCGCGTCTTCACGTGATGGGGGCCGAAGACCCTCAGGTCAGTGCCGCCTCGATCGTTCAGATCGAAAAACCTGACGAGGAAGAGCCTTTTATTCCCTTCGCTGCCCGCATGGGGGCGACCTTTTTGCACGGGGCGGCCGTTACGATCCACAAGGCGCAAGGGTCACAATGGGATACGGTTCAGGTGTTCGCTCCGGATCTCTATGCCGCCGCTCGCATGGGCCGGACCGAGGCCGGACAGCCATTGTGGAAACGTTTGGCATATGTCGCGATCACGCGGGCGCAAGAGCGTTTGATCTGGGTGGTGCGCAATCGCCTGTCAAAGCCCACGCACCCCCTGCGTGTGGATGACTTGAGGGCGATTCCGGCAGCTTCGCTGACATTGGAGGCGGAAGAGACATGAAATCCATCATCGTAACGGGTGCCAGTTCAGGTATCGGCCGGGCAACGGCCCTGCTGTTCTTGTCCCAAGGGTGGACGGTCGGGCTGTTGGCGCGCAGCAAGGACAAGCTGGAAGCTCTGGCAAAAGAGCATCAGGCAGCCATCGTCCTGCCTGCGGATGTGACCGACCCGAATGCGGTTGAACGGGCTTTTCGGTCTTTTACAGACCGCACCGGGCGGCTGGATGTTCTGTTCAACAACGCCGGAATCTTTGCGCCGGGCGGTACGATCGACGAGATCGCTCTGGACGATTGGTATCAAAGCGTCAACGTGAACTTGAACGGCATGTTCCTCTGCGCGCGCAAAGCCTTCAGAATCATGCGTCACCAAAACCCGCAGGGCGGCCGGATCATAAACAACGGCTCGATAGCGGCACATGTTCCGCGCCCAAATTCGGTACACTATTCGGCCACAAAGCACGCCATTACAGGGCTGACGCGCAGCCTTTCGCTGGATGGGCGTCGCTTTAGAATTGCCTGCGGGCAGATCGATATCGGAAACGCGCGCACGCAGATGGTTCAGGGCCTTGTGGACGCGGCGCAAGCCGCGGGCGAGACACCAGACCCGACGATGGCCGTGGAAGACGCCGCGTGTTCGGTCCTGCATATGGCAAGCCTGCCGTCCGAGGCCAACGTGCAGTTCATGACCGTCATGGCCACGACCATGCCCTATATCGGCCGGGGGTGACGGTTACTTTTCTCGCAACAGCCGGAAGGCTGTCGAGGCGCCCCAGCCTGCCGCAATCGCTATGACCAGCGACATCAGGCCGTACCAGACGGGCTGCTGGCGGGACATATTGTACAAAAAACGCTCCAGACCGACTTTCCGGACATCAATGATCGCTTCATATTGCGAGACGACCTCTCCGCCACGGGTGAGAAAAATCCGGGCGGAATAATCGCCTTCGGTCAGGTCGGCGGGCATATCGATCGAGGTGCGGAACAGGGTCTGTTCGTCCACTGCTACGGTGTTTTCGCGGATCGAATACAGTTGTTCGTGTTCTCGAATTCTTATTACGGCGTCTGCAAAGTCCTGTGCGCCCCGGATATGCATCGCGGCACCGACCGAGCGGATCGCGCGTTCGATCGAAATCCGGAAACGCAGGTCTTCGGTGTCGGACAGGATGTCGTCAAAGGGTCCGCTGGTTGCAACGGCGTAAAAGCTGGGTGCAAGGTCGACAAGAACACTGTCGGTGTTCACCCAGATCCCAAGCTTGCGTTCCTTGCGTCGCACGGTGACAGGCTCGGACGGACCCGCAACCGCGACGATGACTTCGACCGGAGGGCCGGAAGGGATTGGGGTTTCCCGCTTGATAGCCCCAAAAATCAAAAGTTCCGATCCGTCGAATGTCGCGGTGATGGCAACCCGGTCCTGGCTGAGACCAAGAACAACCTGTTCTTCCGCTGCCGAAGCGGGCGTGCAGAACAAGCACAGGGCGGCGATAAGCGAACGCAGCATCCTCAGTGCCCTCCGCCGTTGCCAAGCGAGTAGAGCTCGGCGGGTTCGATAAGCAGATCAAGTGCAAGCTTGCCACATACGGCCAGCACCAGAGCGGCAAGCAGCACGCGCAATTGTTCCGCCGGCATTCGGGCTCCGATCACGGTTCCGATCTGGGCGCCAATGACGCCGCCCACCAGCAACAAGACCGCCAAAACAACATCAACCGTATAGTTGGTGGTGGCGTGCAGCATCGTGGTGAAGGCTGTCACAAAGATGATCTGAAACAGCGACGTGCCGACAACGACCTTGGTCGGCATACCCAGCAAGTAGATCATGGCAGGGACCATGATAAAGCCGCCGCCAACGCCCATGATCGCCGACAAAACTCCAACGCACAGACCGACCAAGGCCGGCGGGATGACCGAGATATACAGGCCCGAGGTGCGAAAACGCATTTTGAAGGGCATGGCATGGACCCAGCCCCGCTGCCGGCGCTTGGCAGGGGCCGCGCCGCCTTTCTTGGCTTTACGCAGTGCCCTCAGGCTTTCGACAAACATCAGGCTGCCAATGACGCCAAGAAAAACAACGTAACAGAGTGTCACCAGCAGATCGACCTGACCCAGGCTTTTGAGATAGTTGAAGACAACCACGCCCAAAGCGGCCCCAACAAGCCCGCCAACCAGCAATACCGTTCCCATTTTGAGGTCCACGGTCTTTCGTCGGAAATGTGCCAGAACTCCGGAAAAAGATGATGCGACGATCTGATTGGCTTCGGTAGCAACAGCCACCGCCGGCGGAATACCGATGAAGAACAGCAGCGGGGTCATCAAAAAGCCGCCACCGACGCCGAACATTCCGGACAGGATGCCAACCATGCCGCCCAACCCCAACAAGAGAAAGGCGTTTACTGAGACTTCGGCGATGGGAAGGTATATCTGCATGGGCTCTTCTAGTCGCACTGAGTTGAGAGGCGCAACGCCATAGCGTCGCATTCGCCTAAATATTTAAAAAATTGAATGTGACTAATCGGCACATACGACCAGACCTGCCTGTTTGCGCTGATCGGGTTGCGGACAACTGCCAGTTTGCAGGAAGGTGCACACTCATACCCTCTTAGAACGGTTGCGGCATGCAAAATCAACTCTGCATGCCGCTCCGCAGCGAACAGGACTGAAGCTCTGTTCGGAACTGGCCTTATCAGCGCTCTTTGACGTAGGGTTCTCCGCCTGCCCGAGGTGGGATGGCTTTGCCGACGAAGCCGGCAAGAATCACCACCGTCAGGATATAGGGCAGGGCGTCCATCACCTGCACGGGAATCACGACGCCACCCAGGTCGATGTTTTGGAACCGCAGCGCGATCGCTTGCAGCAGACCGAACAGCAAGCAGGCCCACATGGCATGCCACGGGCGCCACTTGGCAAAGATCAGGGCGGCCAAGGCGATAAAGCCACGACCGGCGGTCATTTCCTTGACAAACCCTGCCTGCAAGGCCGTAGCCAGATAGGCGCCTGCAATACCGCACAGCACACCACAGATGGCGACAGCGGCGAACCGCAAGCCAACCACCGAGACACCGGCGGTGTCCACTGCGGCCGGGTTCTCACCCACCGCCCGCAGGCGCAGACCGAACCGGGTGCGATACAGAATCCACCAGGTGGCCGGAACCATCAGGAACGCGACATACACCAGGATCGAGTGGCCCGAGAGCAATTCGGAATAGATGGGACCAACAATTGGCACACCGCTGAGGGACTCGGCGAATGGGAAGTTGATCGGTTCGAACCGGCCCCCGCCAAACAGGGACGGTGTACGACCACCTTGCTGAAACCAGCTTTGCGCGACCAGGACGGTCAGGCCCGAGGCCAGAAAGTTGATCGCCACGCCCGATATCAACTGGTTGCCCCGGAAGGTGATCGACGCCAGCCCGTGCAGGCCCGACAGCAACAAAGAGGATGCGATACCAGCCAGCAGGCCCAGCCAAACCGACCCTGTGACAGCTGCGATTGCAGCCGAAAAGAACGCTGACATCAACATTTTGCCTTCGAGGCCGATGTCGAAGATCCCGGCCCGTTCCGAAAACAGACCGGCCAGACAGGCAAGCAGCAGTGGCGTGGACAGGCGAATGGTCGAATCCAGAACCTGAATGAGGGTTACGAAAAATTCCATCACTCAGCCCTCTTCCGCATACCCAGGAAAAGTTTTTCAAGCGGCATTCGCACCATGTTGTCCAATGCGCCGGTGAACAGGATGACCAGGGCCTGAATGACCACGATCAGTTCCCGCGGAATCGAAGCCCACAGCGCCAGCTCGGCACCGCCCTGATACAGAAATCCGAACAAGAGCGCGGCCAGAAACACACCAAACGGATGTGAACGCCCCATCAGAGCCACGGCGATGCCAATGAAACCCGCGCCCTCGGTCGAGTTCATAACAAGTCGCTCGGCTTCGCCCATGACATTGTTGATGGCCATCAGCCCTGCCAGCCCGCCGGAAATCAGCATCGCGACAATCGTGATGCGCACAGGTGAAATACCGGCATAGACAGCGCCGGTCTCGGAATGGCCGTAAGCCCGGATTTCATAACCCAGACGCGTGCGCCAGATCAGCGCCCAGACAACCACGCAGGCAAGCAACGCGATGAAGAAGGTGATGTTCGCAGGGGCGCCGCGGAAAACAACGTTCTCTGCGGTCGAGAACATCTCCTGGAAAGAGGGCAGATGCACGCTTTCAGAGAACCGCGCGGTGGCCGGGTCCTGCGACCCTTGGGGGCGCATGACATTGACCAGCATGTAATTCAGGAAAGCAGCGGCGATGAAGTTGAACATGATCGTGGTGATCACGATATGGCTGCCACGCTTTGCCTGAAGATAGGCCGGAATGGCTGCCCAGAGCGCGCCGAACAGCATCGATGCCGCGCAGGCGGCAAGCAAGGCAATGCTCCAATGCGGCCAGTCGACATACAGACAGACCATGGCCACGCCCAGCCCGCCCAGCATCGCCTGGCCTTCGCCCCCGATGTTGAACATACGGGCATGGAAAGCGACGGCCACCGCAAGACCGGTAAACATGAAGTTGGTCGCGTAATAGAGCGTATAGCCCCAGCCATAGGTCGACCCCAGCGCACCGGTGACCATCAATTTGACGGCTTCGACAGGGTTTTCGCCGATGGCGAGGATGACCAGCGCCGAAAGGATTGCGGCCAGTATCAGACTGATCAGCGGGATCAGAATGACATCGGCCCATTTAGGCATTTTTTCCATGTTACGCGGCCTCTCCCGCAACACCGGCCATCAGAAGGCCCAGTTCTTTTTCATCTGTCTCATGGGGCAGGCGTTCTCCCATGATATGTCCGTCAAACATCACCGCGATCCGGTCCGAGAGCGAGAAGATTTCTTCCAACTCGACCGATACCAGCAGGATTGCCTTGCCCTGATCACGCAGCGCGACAATCTGTTTGTGAATGAACTCGATGGCGCCGATGTCCACGCCCCGCGTGGGTTGCCCGACCAGCAGCAGGTCAGGGTTGCGTTCAATCTCGCGCGCGACAACGATTTTCTGCTGGTTGCCGCCCGAGAAACTCTTGGCTGCCAACCAGGGATTGGGCGGGCGGACGTCGAATTTCTGGATCTTGGCTTCGGTATCGGCGCGCAACGCCGCGTTGTCCATGAAGATGCCGCGTTTGTAGGCCGGGTCGCGGTGATATCCGAAGGCCACGTTTTCCCAGGCGTGGAAGTCCATTATCAGGCCTTCGCGCTGCCGGTCTTCGGGCACGTGGGCGATATGTTGCGCGCGGCGGGCCTGACCATCTGATCCGGCTCCACTCAGTGCCAGCGGTTCGCCGTTCAGCTTGATCGAGCCCTGCCCAGGGCGCATTCCACCAAGAACTTCCAGCAGTTCGGATTGACCATTGCCGGCCACGCCGGCGATGCCGACGATCTCACCTGCGCGCACGGTCAGGTCGATGTTTTTGACCCGTTCAACGCCCGCCGAATCAAAAACGCTGAGATTTTCGATCTCGAGAATGGGTTTGCCGGGCGTCGCGGGCACTTTGTCGACTTGCAGCAGAACCTTGCGGCCGACCATCAGCTCGGCCAGCTCCTCGGGGCTGGTCTCGGATGTTTTGACCGTGGCCGTCATTTGCCCGCGCCGCATAACCGATACCGTGTCGGTGTTTTCCATGATCTCGCGCAGTTTGTGCGTGATCACGATGACTGTTTTGCCCTCGGACCGCAGTCGGTCGAGAATGCGGAACAGCTGATCGGCTTCGGCTGGGGTCAACACGCCGGTCGGTTCGTCCAGAATCAGAATTTCGGCCTTGCGGTACAGCGCCTTCAGGATCTCGACCCGCTGCTGCATCCCCACGCCGATCTCGTCGATACGCTTGTCGGGATCGACGAACAGTTCGTATTCTTCCTCGAGCTCTTTCAGCTCTTTGCGGGCTTTTGCCAGTGATGGCGCCAGCAACCCGCCATCCTCGGCGCCCAGTACGATGTTTTCCAGAACGGTGAAATTTTCCACCAGCTTGAAATGCTGGAACACCATCCCGATGCCCGAGGCGATGGCCGCCTGGCTGTCCGGGATGTCGGTCTTGGTCCCATTGATCCAGATCTCACCTTTGTCGGCTTTGTAAAAGCCGAAGAGAATGCTCATCAACGTGGATTTGCCTGCGCCGTTTTCACCGATAATCCCATGGATCGTACCGGGTGCAACGCTGATCGAGATGTCTTTGTTGGCCTGAACTGGCCCAAAGGCTTTGGATATCCCTTTGAGCTCAATGGCTGGGACGGTCATGTCTTGCCCTCAACTGCCGAGAAACCCATCCGGCTGTCCGCCAGGATGGCGAAGTGGGTGGCGAGGCGGAAGGCACTCTCCCGCCCCGCGCGTTATCAGAACTGCAGTGCCGGGCAGCTGTCGTTCTCGTAATAGCTTACAACATTGATGTCGCCGTTGATGATCGCCTTGCGGGCTTCGTCTACGGCGTCGCTCATGCGAACCGAAACAAGCTCTTTGTTGTTTTCATCCATGGCAACGCCGACCCCATCTTCGGCCAGCCCCATGATGAAAACGCCGGTTTCAACGTTTTCGCCTGCTTTCATCGCTTCATAAACAGCGACGTCCACACGCTTCAGCATCGAAGTCAGAACTTTGCCTGGGTGCAGGTGATTCTGGTTGCTGTCCACACCAATCGACAGGATGCCCTCGTCAGCCGCAGTTTGCAGAACGCCAACGCCGGTTCCGCCGGCCGCAGCGTAAATCACATCAGCGCCCTGGCTGATCTGTGCTTTTGTAAGTTCTGAACCCTTTACGGGATCGTTCCAGGCAGCAGGCGTTGTTCCTGTCATGTTGGCAACAACATTGATGTCTGGGTTCACGGCCTTAGCGCCCTGGGCATAGCCGCATCCGAAATGGCGAATCAACGGGATGTCCATACCTCCGATGAAACCAACGGTGCCGGATTTCGACGCCATGGCGGCCATCATGCCGACCAGGTAGGACCCTTCGTGCTCGGCAAAGCCAATCTGGCGGATGTTTGGAGCGTCCAGCCAAGTCACGTCAACAGCGACGAATTTGGTGTCGGGGTAATCACTTGCAACAGCGGCCAGGGCATCGGCGATTCCGAACCCCATGGTGATGATCGGATTTGCACCGGATTCCGCAAACCGGCGCAAGGCCTGTTCGCGCTGCGGTTCTGCCTGAATTTCGATTTCCAGATACTTGCCGCCGGTTTCATTCGCCCAGCGCTGCGCGCCGTTATAGGCGGCCTCGTTGAAGGACTTGTCGAACTTGCCGCCCAGGTCAAAGATCACCGCCGGTTCGGCCAGAACCGCTCCGGCTGACATTGCGACGGCAGCGGCAGCACCCATCAAGGATTTCATCAGGGTCATTTCAGTCTCCCAATTTTATTTTGTTGGCACAGGGTCAGATTAGCCCCGTTCACCCACTTTTAGCGAGCATAACTGTTGTGATGGCGGGTATTAAGGGGGTTTGCAACCACCATGGTCAACTGAATTCTGACCAAATGGTCTAAAAAACGGGCGATTGCCGTAGGGGCAGGCGGCATTCCATTACGAGTGCATTAGTTTTCTGGCCCGTTTCGCGCGCATAATACGCCTTGCGCAGCCCGCACTGCCGATATCCGCATCGATTGTACAGGGAAATGGCCGCAATGTTGTCGGCCGCGACATCCAGAAAGGCACGCGTTGCCTGCAAATCGATCGCTTGATCATGCCATTCCTGCATGAGTCGAAGTGCCAGGCCTTGCCTTTGAAACGAAGGGTGGGTCGCAATTGTCAGCAACTCGGCTTCGCGCGCAATCACCTGAAACAGTGCAAAGCACCGGGAATCTCCGACGGCATGAGTAAAGCGGTTTTCAAGAAGAGCGGCGAATTCATCTTCTGTCCAGCCGCGCGATTGCGAAAACGCTGCGGCGTGGGTCGATGCCATCTCGTGCGGTGTCATTCGTTCAGCAGAACAGGGGGGGTATCGCTGGACGGAGCCGCGTCGGCGGGCCTTACGTACAAAGGTGCAGGCGGCAAGCTGGTACGATCCCAGCGCCGCGCGGCCAGCCGGGCGATGGCTTGTGCCAGCAAGGCAGGGTCAGAGCAGGAATACAACGGACTGCCAAGTTCCGCTTCGGCCCGAGGCAAGAGACACGGATCGGCACCGGGCATTTTCACATAAACCTGGTCGCGCGGGGCAGGGATCGCCGGTGTCTGCCCGCCTTCAGCCAGCTCACGCAAGGCATCGAAGCCGGAAACTCCGACCGCAGGGATTTCCAGCCCAAGTGCAAGACCCCGCGCGGCCGAAACCGAAATACGGATGCCGGTGAAGTTCCCGGGCCCTATCCCAACGCCGATCGCGTCCAAACCGGCCCAATCACATCCGGTTTCCGCCAGAACGTCTTCCAACAGCGGAATCAATCGTTCGGCTTGTCCGCGTGACATCGCTTCGGCACGGGACGTCACGATTTCGCCGTCGCGCAACAAAGCGGCCGCGCAATGCGCTGCCGATGTGTCAAATGCCAGAATAGTCGGGTTAGACGGCAACAGGGCGAACCTCGGTCACTTCCGGAATGTAATGGCGCAGAAGGTTTTCGATACCCATCTTCAGGGTCAATGTCGAAGACGGGCAACCCGCGCAGGCCCCCTGCATGTGCAGATAGACGACGCCGCGATCAAACCCGTGGAACGTGATATCACCCCCATCCTGAGCCACGGCAGGACGCACACGGCTGTCCAGCAAATCCTTGATCTGATTGACGATATCAGCGTCCTCTCCAGAGTGTTCGGCATGGCCCGAGGCCCCGGCGGAATCTGCGCCCATAACAGGCTGGCCGGATTGATAATGCTCCATCACCGCGCCAAGAATGGCCGGTTTGATGTGGTCCCACTGAACGTCGTCCGATTTGGTAACGGTGACAAAATCGTTGCCAAAAAACACGCCAGTCACACCGTTGACCGCAAATATGCGTTTGGCCAGAGGGGATTTTTCGCCCGCTTCCGCAGTTGGGAAATCCGCTGTTCCAGCTTCCAGCACCGTTTGGCCGGGCAGGAATTTCAACGTGGCCGGATTGGGGGTGGATTCGGTCTGGATGAACATGAGGGCGCTCCGTCTGATGTGCTTCTGATATGCGCGCAGGCGCACGGGAAGTCAAGATTTGGAACGATTCTAAATTGTGGAAGCGTATTCTAGTGCATCATCCAGACGGTCATCGCCCCAGAACAACTCTTCCCCGGCCAGAAAACTTGGTGCACCAAACAGACCAAGCGCGTTGGCGCGGGCAGATTGTTCGAACAGGGCCTGTTTTATGTCGGTGTCCCCTGCACGGTTCATCAGGCTGCTGCGCAGCCCTGCCTCGTCGAGGCAGGAGGCCAGTACGCTGTCCTCGGAGATATTCTGCCCGGCGCCGAATTCGGCGCTGAAGACGGCCCGAACAAACGCCGCCCGTTCCCGATGATCCTCGATGGCCAGAACCAGACGTGCTGCCCTGAGCGAATTCTGCGGAAATGGATCAGGCTTTGCAAAAGGAAGCCCGCGCGCCTTGCACAGACGTTCCATATCGCGCCACATGTACCGCCCTTTGGCCGGATACAGGTTGAAAGGTGAGGTGCGCCATCCTTGATCCGCGAAAATCGGACCCAACAGGAACGGGTGCCATTCAATGTCAACGCCTTTGTCTTGCGCGGCCGCTTCGATCCGCATCGCGCTGAGGTAGGAATAGGTCGAGGCGAATTCGAACCAGAACTGTATCGTCTTCGCCATCGCCGCTCCTCAGGTTATTTCTTCCAGTTTCTCTTTGCTCAGATTGCCCGGAACGATCGTGATCGGAATCGGCAGGCTACCCGAATTCTTCGTCAGTTGAGTCACCAACGGACCAGGACCTTTCTTGTCGGTCCCTGCCCCAAGTACAAGAACACCAATCTCGGGATCGGACTGAACATGTTCGATGATCTGTGCCACGGGATCGCCTTCGCGAATGGCCAGTTCCGGTTCCACGTTCTGCTTGTCCCGCATCCATTTGGCAAACACTTCGAAATGCGCGTGGATACGTTCGCGGGCTTCTTCACGCATGGTTTCGGCCACACCGATCCAGTGATTGAATTCGTCGGGCGGGATGACAGACAGGACCGTCACACCACCTCCGGTATGGGCAGCCCGCATCGCGGCGAACCGCATCGCGTTGAGGCATTCGCGGCTGTCATCCAGAACGACTAGGAACTTACGCATGGGTATCCTCTTTAGGTTTCCGGGATCATGCCCGACCGATCGCACGCTGGCAACTCGGGCAAGCCTGAGGCTTTGCGCTAGCGTTCGCTTGCAGCCCAATCCCAATAGAGCGCGCGGGCACGGCGAGCAACAGGACCCACCTGAAATTGCGTATCCTCCAGTGCAGTTACCGGTGTGACCTTGCTCATGTTGCCGGACATGAAGACCTCGTCGGCCTCGTGGAAATCCTCGAAGCTTAGAACCGTTTCGTGGACCTTTACTCCATCTGCGCGCAGGTTTTTGATATGCCGTGCTCGGGTAATTCCAGCCAGGAAGGTTCCGTTCGGGATCGGTGTAAAGACTTCGCCATCCTTCACCATGAAGATGTTGGCCGTCGCCGTTTCCGCCACATGCCCCATCGCATCGGCCACCAAAGCGTTGGAAAAGCCTTTCGAGCGCGCCTCTTGCAGCATGCGGGCGTTGTTGGGGTAAAGGCACCCGGCCTTGGCGTTTACGACCGCGCTTTCCAGAACCGGGCGGCGGAAGCGCGTGGTCGACAGAGTGACCGACGCGGTTTCGGGGGCCATTGGGATTTCTTCCAGGCAGATGGCAAAACCGGTGCTGTTTTCCTGCGGGACTATTGCCGTGCTGTCACCGTCGATCCCCCAGTACATCGGACGAATGTAAACGGCTGTGTCCGGGCTGTAGGCCTGCAACCCTTCGCGTACCAACTCGACCATCTGTTCGGTCGTCATGGTCGGCGTCAGCATCAAGGCTTCGGCTGACCGGTTCACCCGTGCGCAATGGGCCTCCAAATCCGGGGCCACGCCGTCAAAATATCGCGCGCCGTCAAAGACCGAAGATCCCAGCCAGGCGCCATGATCCGCCGCGCGCATGATGGGTGCGTCCCCCTCATGCCATTGGCCTTGAAAATAGGTCCGGATGTTCGTGCCGGTTGCCATGACGCCCTCCTTTGATTCAGGCAAACCCTAGGAGGGCGTCAGGCGAAGGTCCAGTGCAATCAGCGTGATGCGGCGCCGACCATGCCAACGATCTCGTAAGTCTTTTGCAGGATCGGAGCAGCGATTTCACGTGCGCGCTCGGCGCCGCGGGCGAGAATCCGGTCAATCTCGGCCTGATCCCCCATCAGGCGTGACATTTCGGTCGAGATCGGAGCCAGTTTCGCCACTGCCAGATCGGCCAGCATCGGTTTGAACTCACCGAACTGCTTGCCGCCTACTTCGGACAGAACCTGTTCGATGGTTTGATCGTTCAGGGCCGCGTAGATATTGACCAGGTTACGCGCCTCGGGGCGGTCCTCGAGCCCTTCGGCCTCTGACGGCAGAGCATCAGGGTCGGTCTTGGCTTTGCGGATTTTCCTGGCAATCGCTTCGGCGTCATCCGTCAGGTTGATCCGGCTCATGTCAGAAGGATCGGATTTCGACATCTTCTTTGATCCGTCCCTCAGGCTCATGACCCGTGTGGCCGCACCTTCGATCACCGGCTCGGTGACGGGAAAGAAATCGACGCCGAAATCGTTGTTGAACTTGATGGCGATGTCGCGAGTCAGCTCAAGATGCTGTTTCTGGTCTTCCCCGACCGGTACGTGGGTTGCGTGATAGATTAGAATGTCCGCAGCCATCAGAGCAGGATAGGCAAACAAGCCAAGCGAAGCGTTCTGCTGGTTCTTGCCGGCCTTGTCCTTCCACTGGGTCATGCGCTGCATCCAACCCATACGAGCAACACAGTTAAATATCCAAGCCAGTTGCGCGTGTTCCGGCACTTGGCTTTGATTGAACAAAATCGATTTTTCGGGGTTTAGTCCAGAAGCGATGTAACCGGCACAAAGCTCCCGCGTTGCGTGCTGCAACTCGATTGGATCTTGCCAGACCGTGATTGCATGAAGATCGACCATGCAATAGATGGTTTCAAATTCCTCGCTTTGCATTCTCACCCAGTTCCGAAGCGCACCGAGATAATTGCCGAGGTGCAGGTTACCCGAAGGCTGTGCGCCGGAAAACACGCGGGGCGTGAACTGGGTCTCGGTCATCAAAGGGAACTCCTGTCTGGAAAAATCAGCCCCCGTCGCTTACCCATGAGGCAAAGGGACGTCAACAGCCGCGAAAGGCCAGCCCGATGAGCAGTGAGCATTACACACCCGCCGTAAACCCGTTGCCGCCTGTTGTGGTGGCGCTGGTTCTGTTCATCATCGGCGTCGAACTGGCCTTCACGCTGGGAGCGCGCGGTTTGATCGGAGGGCCGGCGGCAGTGGGCTGGCGTCTGGACGCGATACAGCACTATGCCTTCTCGGCGGATATTTTCGATTGGATGGTGCTGAACGGGCGTTGGCCGTTCGAACATCTGGTCCGGTTCGTGACCTATCCCTTTGTATCCGCCAACTTTACGCAGGCGATTTTTGTCAGTGTCTTCGTTCTGGCGATGGGAAAAATGGTTGGTGAGGTTTTCGGTGGTGTCCCCATGCTGCTGATCTTCGTCGTCTCGGGGATTGGCGGCGCGTTGAGTTATGCCGTTTTGTTGGACCCGCGCTATCCCCTGATCGGAGGGTTTCCACCTGTTTATGGCCTGATCGGAGCATTCACGTGGTTGTTGTGGCGCAAACTGTCGCTTGTGGGGGCAAATCAGGCAAGGGCGTTCCAACTGATCGCCGTTCTGATGGGCATTCAGTTCCTGTTTGGTCTGATCTTCGGCGGAAACGCGGAATGGGTCGCCGATCTGGGCGGGTTTGCCACTGGCTTTGGCATGTCATTTCTGGTGGCGCCGGGGGCCTGGGCCCGGATCGTCGGGCGCATCCGCCGCGATTGATCAGGCCCGGCGCAAGGCGCGTTTGAACTCTGACAATTTGAACGCTCCCAGGACATGACCAAGACAGAAATACGAGACGGCGGCGACCACGATCAGGACCAAAAGCGCAAGATAGCGCCAGCCGGGAATGTCCAGCGTCCAACCCAAGAAGTGGATCAACGCAAACAAAACCGCGCCCATACCGACCGAGGCCAGAACGATCCGGCCCGCACGTGCCCTGAAACGGTCATCGAAACGCGCTTCTTCGCCCATGCGACGTGCCCCGATCGCCAGAAGAACAACCATGGCCCAGCCGGCAGTTGACGCGGCAATCGCAGGGGCGATCCAACCCACCAGCGGGAAAAGGCCAAACGCCAATGCCGCGTTCACGGCCATTGCGACCACCGCATAGCGGAACGGGGAACGCGTATCCTCGCGCGCAAAGAAAAGTGGTTGCAGCAGTTTTTGCAGCATGAATGCAGGCAGACCGATGCCATAAATTGCGACCGCCAGAGCTGTCGCAGCGGTATCCTCGGGGCTGAACTGTCCCCGTTCGAACAGTATCGAAACCAGCGGGTTCGGGATGATCAGGAACGCCACGGTAGAGGGCAGCGTCAACAGCAGCATGAATTCCCCGGCGCGGGAAAACGCGTTGCGGGCCCCTTCCTTGTCGTCGGCGCGCAGGCGGCGGGACAGGTCGGGCAGCAGGACAATGCCAATGGCGATTCCGACGACGCCCAAAGGCAGTTGGTACAGGCGATCTGCGGCGAACAGCCAACTCACGGCCTTTTCGGTCTTTGATGCCACCAGTTGTCCGACCACCAGATTGACCTGGGTGACCCCCATGGCCAAGGCGGCGGGAACCGCGATGCGGACCATCCGGCGCATCTCGGGCGTCAGGTGGGGCAGGCCGGGGCGGATACGGATACCTGCACGTTCGGTCGCCACCCAGACCAGCACCAGTTGTGCGACGCCGGCGACCGGAATGACCGAGATCAGCCATCGTATCACCTCACCGCCAGAGATGGCCCCGGTGATCAGCGCGGTGCAGGCAAAGATGTTCAGCAAAACAGGTGCCGCTGCGGCCGCTGCGAACCTGCCGGTGGCGTTCAATACCCCCGAAAACAACGCCGCCAAGGACATGAAAAGGATATACGGGAACACGATATAGCCATAGTCCACGGCCAGCTCGAAACGTTCATCCCCATGGAACCCTTCGGCCGTCAGCCACACCAGACCCGGCATGAAAACCATGGCCAGCCCGACCAGCGCCAGAACGGCCACGGCCAACAAGTTGAACGCATCCTGCGCGAACCCCTGGGGGTTCTCGTCCGCCTCCAGCCGTTTCGAGAACATGGGCACAAAAGCCGCGTTAAACGCACCTTCGGCGAAAAAGCGGCGGAACATGTTCGGCAGGCGAAAGGCCGCGACGAAAGCATCCATCACCGGCCCGGGGCCGATGAAGGCGGTCAGCAGAATTTCCCGCAGGAACCCCAGTATTCGACTGGCCAGCGTCCAGAAGCCGACCGTGAACAGGCCTGAAAACAAACGGATTTGCTTCATGAGGCCGCACGCTCGGCGCCTTCGGTGATCGCCTTGCGCAGCTTGGCCTCAAGCCCACGTTGCTTGCTTTCCGAATGATATTTCAAGCCGAACATATCCTTGACGTAAAACGTATCGACCACCTGTTCGCCATAGGTCGCGATCACGGCATTGGCGATGTAGACATTCGCTGCAGCGAGGGTCCGGGTCAGATCAAACAACAGACCCGGACGGTCGCGGGTGTCCACTTCGATGATCGTGTATATTTCAGAACCGTCATTGTCGAAGGTGATATGCGTTGGAACGTTGAAGGCACGCTCGCGTTTCTTGATCTTGTCGCGTGATTTCAACGCCTCCTTCGCAACCACTTCGCCGCGCAGCGTCTTGTGGATCATCTGCGTAAGACGTGGCAGGCGCGAGGCTTCAAACGGGTGCCCTTCGGCGTCCTGAATCCAGAATGCATCGGTGACATAGCCGTCTTTGGTCGTATAGCTGCGCGCATCCACGACATTCGCGCCGACCAGGGCCAGCGCGCCGGCAATGCGGGCAAAGATACCGGGGTGGTCGCCCATGGCAAAACAGGCTCGGGTTGCGTCGCGATCCTCGTCCGGTTGCAGGCGGATCTCCATCGCGCCGGGGTCGCCGCTTTGTTCCAGCGCACGCAGCATGTTCGCAAACTCGACATGTGTGGCCAGATTGAGACCCTGCCAATACGGGTCGTAGTGGCGCCCCGTCTCGGATTTGAGGTCGGCCTTGGACCAGGCTGCCAGTTCGGTGCGCAGGGCTTTCTTTGCCTCGGCGCCGCGATTGGCGCGGTTGAGGTCCTCCATCCCGGTTTCCAGCGCGCGCTTGGTTTCAGCGTGAAGGGCACGCAAAAGCGTGGCTTTCCAGTTGTTCCATGTGTTCGGCCCCACGCCGCGAATGTCGCAGACGGTCAGAACGGTCAACAGGTCTAGCCGTTTGACGGTTTGAACTGCCTTGGCGAAATCACGCACTGTGCGGGGGTCTGAAATGTCACGTTTCTGTGCCATGTCGGACATCAGCAGGTGATAGCGCACCAGCCATTCGACCGTTTCCGAATCTGCTTTGTTCAGGCCCAGTCTTGGTGCCACTTTGCGCGCGATCTGTGCCCCAAGGATCGAGTGATCCTCGGGTCGCCCCTTCGCGATATCATGCAGCAACAGGGCAACATACAGCACCTTGCGATTGACCCCACCTTTCAGAATCGAAGAGGCAAGAGGCAGCGATTCGATCAGCTCTCCGCGTTCGATCTGGGCCAGGTTCACGATGCACTGGATGGTATGCTCGTCCACCGTATAGCTGTGGTACATGTTGAACTGCATCATGGCCACGATGGGCTCGAACTCGGGCAGGAAGGCGGACAGTACACCCAGTTCGTTCATCCGCCGCAAGGCTCGCTCTGGGTTGCCGTGTTTTAGCATCAGGTCAAGAAAGATGCGCCGCGCTTCTTTGTCATTGCGCATTTCGTCGTCGATCAGATGCAGATTTGCCGCCACCAGACGCATGGCATCCGGATGGATCAGCATTCCCGTTCGCAAGCCTTCTTCGAACAGGCGCAGAAGGTTTACCTTGTCGGACAGAAATTTGTCAGGGTCCGCTACGTCCAGACGACCGTGAACAACCCGGTATCCCGCTTTGACCCGCCGGCGCCTGCGGAAAATACGCTCCAGCAAAGGTGCGCCTTTCACGTGCAGCGCCTCAAGCTTCGTCAGAAAAATCCGCGTCAACTCGCCCACACGCGTGGCTTCGCGGAAATAGCGTTGCATGAACACCTCGACCGCCCGGCGACCGGCGTGATCCTCATAGCCCATGCGCGCGGCAACCTCGACCTGCATGTCAAAAGTCAGTTGCTCGGTGGCGCGACCCGTCACCAGATGCAAATGCGAACGAACAGCCCAAAGAAATTCTTCGGCCTGAACGAAAGTCTTGAACTCTTCCGGGGTGAACAGACCCAAAGGCACAAGCTCGGCCACGTCCTGAACGCCATAGATGTACTTTGCGATCCAGTAGAGGGATTGGAGGTCGCGCAACCCCCCTTTGCCCTCTTTCACATTGGGTTCGACCTTGTAGCGCTCTCCCTGTTTCAGGTGCCGCTCATCTCGTTCGTTCAGTTTGGCTTCGATGAATTCCCGCTCGGTTCCTTTGAACAGCTCGGTTTTCAGGCGTCGCTCAAGCTCGTCGGCCAACGCCTTGTCGCCCGCCAGATAGCGTTGTTCAAGCATTGCCGTGCGGATCGTGAAATCCTCGGTGCCCAGCCGAAGGCAGTCTTTGATCGTGCGCGAAGAATGCCCGACCTTGAGCCTGAGATCCCAAAGGATATAAAGCATCGATTCGATGACGCTCTCGGCCCAGGCGGTGATTTTGTACGGGGTCAGAAACAGCAGATCGACATCCGAAGACGGCGCCATTTCACCGCGCCCGTATCCGCCAACGGCCAGTACGGCGATCTTTTCACCTTGTGTTGGCGTCGCAAGCGGGTGCAGGCGCGTGCTGGAGACCAGCATCGCGGTTCCGACCAGCTGGTCCGTCAGGTAGGTATAGGACCGGGTCAGCGCGCGCGCGTCGAACGGACGCTCGCTGAAGGCATCGGCAATGGCTTTACGGCCCGCTTTCTGAGCGTCACGCAGGATGCGCACTGTTTCAGAACGCATTTTGCTGTTGTCAGAGCTGGTCTCGAACACCTCGGCCAGCGCATCATTGACGCTGACGCTGTCAAAGATGTTTTCGGCAGGGCAAATTAGCGCGCCATCCGGCGCCATGGTCTCGCCCGATCGCTCAGAAACCGGCACCAGAGAAGCTTTGCGGGGCAGGGTCAATCACAACCACCTGTTTATTCTGAATCGTCGCTACGGCAAGGCCGCGTTCATTGGTGCCGTTCGGGCGGAGGCGGAAGATACCGCCAACACCCTGGAAACCGGCATTTTGGGTCAGGGCAGCACCGGTCAGCGCATTGGATTTGCCCTGGCTGACCAAAGCACCAATCGCCGCTATTCCGTCATAGGCCAGACCGCTGATCGGATGAGGGGCTTCTCCATATGTCGCGTTATAGCGTTGACGATAGGCTTGGGCCTTTGACGGGTCGGGCAGGGCGAACCATCCCCCTTGCACGCCCGGCAGCTCCAGCGTTTGCGGGGGGATATCCCAACGGGTTAGACCGATGAATTGTGTCGTCGCCGGAGAAACGCCGGCCTCAGGCAGCAATTGCGAGAAAAGTGGCAAGGCACCCGCTGTCGTTGCCGTCATGAAAATCGAGTCCGCCCCTGTCGAATCGACGGTGGCCTTGATGGTGGGAACCGAGTTGATGACACCCTGTTGCGACCGGTCGTATCCGACCGTTCCCGCATTGTTGACCCGGCTGTTTGCCAGAGCATTGGCGATGGCAGCTTGCCCCACTTGCCCCGCGGCATCATTGCTGTGCACGATAACCGTGTTCGTTTTGCCTTGCCTGCCCGCATAATTCACCAGCCGGTTGGCGGTGTTTTCAAAGGTCGGTCCAAGTACAAATACATTGCCACCCGCAATGCTGGTGTTGTTCGAGAACGAAAGAACATTCACGTTATTGTTCAGTACGGCCAGTCCGGCAGCGTTTGCCGCCTGGGCGTAAACAGGGCCGACAATGATCTTGGCGCCTTCGGCAACGGCCTGCTGGGCCACCGCTGTCGCCGTGGTCGGGTTTCCTGCCGTATCGTAAACACGCAGGTCGATTTTGACGTTAGGCAGATCGGACATTGCCATACGGGCCGCATTCTCAAGGCTCTGCGCCAGCGCGGCGTCGCCCGAGCGGGGAACCAGCAAAGCAACCGGAACAGGATTCGACGTGTCAATCGAAGGGCCACCCCCAACGCCGCCCGGCTCACAAGCGGCCAGAAATGCTGCGGTCGTCAGGGCAATGGCGGCTTTCGCCAGCTTGCTTACGGGCTTGCAAACGGTAAACATCTAAATGAAAACTCCCTGATCCGGCGGCTGTGAATGCTTCTGTTCTGTTGAGCCGCGATAATAAACGTCACGCTGTGAGGGTCCAGCTTTGAATTTCCAAAAGATCAGATTGGCTGCGGGCCTGTATTTTGTTGCCACTCCGATCGGAACCGCGCGCGATATTACGCTCAGGGCGCTGGATGTTCTGGCCTCGGCCGATGTGATAGCGGCGGAGGACACCCGGAGCCTGCGGCGGTTGATGGAAATCCATGGCATCCCCCTGGAGGGTCGGCATATCCAAGCCTACCATGATCACAGCGGCGCCGGGGCGCGTGTCAGACTTATGGATGCCCTCGCACAGGGACAATCGGTCGCCTATGCATCCGAGGCGGGTATGCCGCTGATCGCTGATCCGGGATATGATCTGGGCAAGCAGGCGGCCGAAGCCGGGCATATGGTGACCTGTGCGCCCGGGGCATCCGCTGCCATAACAGCGCTGACCCTGGCGGGCCTGCCAACGGATTCATTCTTTTTCGCAGGTTTCTTGCCCAATGCATCGGGCGCACGCCGGACCCGGATTGAGGCTTTGAAAAACATACCAGGCACCTTGGTGTTCTATGAATCCCCAAAACGCGTCTCGGCCAGCCTTGCAGATCTTGCGGAATGCCTGGGGGCAGACCGTCAGGCGGCTTTGTGCCGTGAACTGACGAAAAAGTTCGAAGAAATTCGCCGTGGAAGACTGGCCGATCTGGCGGCAGAAATTCAGGAAAAACCGGTCAAGGGTGAGATCGTTCTGCTGGTTGACCGTAGCCATTCGCAAAGTGTTAACGAATCCGACGTAGAAGAGGCTTTGAAGCGAGCTTTGGAAACTCATTCGGTCAGGGACGCAGCGGATCTTGTGTCAGAAATGTATGATCTGCCGCGCCGTCCAATTTACCAGAAAGCTCTGAAACTGGGAAAGGGATGACATGGGGCGGCGTGCAATTCAGGGCTCGGTTTCCTACCAGGCGGGGCAGTCGGCCGAGCTTCGGGTCGCCTCGGACTACGAGCGCCGGGGGTTTGCAATTGCGCATCATCGGTGGCGGGGTGCCGGTGGTGAAATCGATCTGATTGCGCGGGACGGCGATGGGCTAGTGTTCATCGAGGTCAAGAAAAGCTCCAGTTTCGAAAATGCTGCAGCCCGGATCAGCCAAAGACAAATTGACCGAATCTGTGCCTCGGCCGCGCAATACCTGGAAAACGAACCGGGTGGGCAATTGACCAATGTCCGATTTGACGCGGCACTGGTAGATGGTACTGGCGCGGTTCAAGTCATCGAAAACGCCTTCGGTCACGCCTAAGCCCCATTGAACCCTCAGGCCTGCTGGGCCATGTATCTTGCGTGAAACTGAGGGACACGCCATGAAAATCGCCTTTCAAATGGACCCGATCGGGGCCGTGGACATCAACGCCGACAGCTCATTCCGTCTGGCGGAAGAGGCGCAGGCGCGCGGTCATTCGTTGTTTTTCTATGGGCCGGATCAGCTGGCCTATCAGGAAGGTCGTATCACGGCGCGCGGCCATGACATGACCGTGCAGCGGGTCGCCGGCGATCCGGCGGTTCTGAGCCCCGAACGTGAAGTTGACCTGGCCGATTTCGACGTGGTCTGGCTGCGTCAGGATCCACCCTTTGACATGCATTACATCACGTCCACCCATCTGCTGGACCGACTGAAAGGGCAAACGCTGGTGGTCAACGACCCGTTCTGGGTTCGGAACTATCCTGAAAAACTGCTGGTTTTGGATTTCCCTGACCTGACGCCGCCGACAACGATTGCCCGTGACATAAAAACGATCAAGGCGTTCAAGGAAAAGCACGGCGATATCATCCTAAAGCCGCTTTATGGCAACGGCGGTGCGGGCGTGTTCCGACTGGATGCCAATGACCGCAACCTGACCTCTCTGCACGAGCTGTTCACGGGGTTCTCGCGCGAGCCTCTGATCGTGCAAAAATTCCTGCCGGATGTTAGCAATGGCGACAAGCGGGTGATCCTGGTGGACGGTGAACCGGTTGGCGCAATCAACCGGGTGCCGGCCGCGGGCGAAACGCGGTCAAACATGCATGTGGGCGGACGCCCGGAAAAGATCGGGTTGTCAGAGCGTGATCTGGAGATCTGCGCCGCCATCGGACCGTTGCTGAAGGAAAAAGGGCAGATTTTTGTCGGGATCGACATCATTGGCGACTATCTCACCGAGATCAACGTGACCTCGCCCACCGGTATTCAAGAGCTGGAACGGTTCGACGGCGTGAACATTGCCGAAAAGATCTGGCAGGCGATTGAAGCCAAGATCTAAGCCATCACGCGGGCGCTGATGCGAAAGCTCAGCGCCTCTGCGACATGTGGCCTGCGGATGTCGGCTGAGCCGTCCAGGTCGGCGATCGTCCGCGCCACCCTCAGAATGCGATGAAAGGCACGGGCCGATAGGCCGAACCGATCAGCCGCCTTCAGCAAAACTGCTTTTCCTTCTGCATCGGGTGTTGCGATCTGTTCCAGAACTTTGCCTTCGGCGTCGGAATTCTGACGCATCTCTGGCATTCCCCGAAACCGGTCTGCCTGTATGGCGCGGGCGTTTTCAACCCGCGTGGCAACTGTCGCCGAGCTGTCGCCGGAAGGGGGCAGATCAAGATCGGTGAAGCCCACAGGCGGAACTTCGATCCGCAGGTCGAACCTGTCCATCAGGGGCCCCGAGATACGGTTCAGATAATCCTCGCCGCAGCCGGGTGCGCGAGAGCAGGCGCGCGATGGATCCGTCAGGTAGCCGCATTTGCACGGGTTCGCGGCGGCCACCAGCATGAAGCGGCAAGGGTATTTCACATGGGCATTGGCACGCGCCACCATGACTTCTCCGGACTCTATTGGCTGGCGCAGGGTCTCCAGAACCGTACGCGGAAACTCGGGAAACTCATCCATGAACAGCACGCCGTTATGCGCCAATGAGATTTCACCGGGCTTGGCGCCTTTGCCGCCGCCGACAATGGCTGCCATCGACGCCGTATGATGCGGTTCCCGAAAAGGACGGGTGCGGTTGATGCCGCCTTCGTCCAGCAACCCGCACAGGGACTGGATCATCGAAGTTTCCAACGCTTCGACCGCCGTGAGCGGAGGCAAGATGCCCGGAAGCCGTGCAGCCAGCATGGATTTGCCCGATCCCGGCGTACCGATCATGATCAGATGGTGACGTCCGGCTGCCGCGATTTCCAGGGCGCGCTTGGCGCGTTCCTGTCCCTTTACATCGCGCAGATCCCGCACGCTGGGCGTCAGATTCACCTCGCCGGGTTGTGCCGCCGGCAAAGGGCACTGTCCCGAGAAATGGCGGACAACATCACCAAGGGAATCCGCGCCGATAACCTGAGTGGCGTCGACCCATGCCGCTTCGGCGCTGGAGGCTTTGGGACATAGCAACATGCGGCCCTCGGACGCTGCCGTCATGGCTGCGGGCAGGGCGCCGACAACAGGCACCAAAGAGCCATCAAGCGACAACTCTCCCAGTGCAACCGTTCCTTCGGCGGCATCGACCGGGATGATTTCGAGCGCAGACAACAGCGCGACTGCGATGGGCAGGTCGAAGTGGCTGCCTTCCTTGGGCAGATCCGCAGGAGACAGGTTGATCGTAATTCGTTTCGAGGGCAGGGCGATGGCCATCGCACTCAGCGCGCTGCGGACACGGTCGCGGGCTTCGGATACGGCCTTGTCGGGAAGGCCAACGATGGAGAAGGCCGGCAAGCCGGGCGATACGGCACATTGCACCTCGACCGGGCGGGCTTCGACCCCTTGAAAGGCAACAGTGTGGGCGCGGGCAACCATGGCAGTCCTGTTCTTGGTTAACAGGACGTTGCTGCCATGGTTGTGGTTTAAGAGTCGTTAACGGTTGCGCGCAAGGCAGCGAATTTGGGCCACGCGTCGGGATCTGCAACGGTTTTGTCGCGGCAGAACGGATTGCAGAAGCCCCAGCATTTGCCGTCCAACTCCAAAAACTCCACGACGGGTTTGCCGGAATAGGGGCAAACTTGGTTGATTGACGGGCCGGAGACCGGCTTGGCGGTTGAAACCCCTCCGATCGGCCAGGGCTTGGACGGCAAGTCCTGACGATAGGGAAAAGGGTCGTATCTGACGGTCAGGCCCATTGCGCGCCATTGTCTGACGGCGGGGCCTGACAACAGGTCCAGGCAATAGGTCCGGTTGGCCCTTGAAACTGGCAGTCCATATCCAATGATCCGCGCTGCGACAGGTGTGTAAAACACGTCCGCCAGCGAATACGTGCCAAACAACGGGCCTTGTTCCGCACCGGACACTGTGCGCGCATGGTCCCAGAGTGTTTCGATACGCGCCAGATCTGCCAGTGTTTCATCCGATGGGTCGAAACCCTGCCAGACATGCAGCAATTGCATCGGGCATTCGCCTCGTAGGGCACCGAACCCTGCCACCATCTCGGCGCACAGCCAGCGGGCGGTTGCCCGGGCGGCGGGATCTGATGGCCACAACCCGGCATCAGGGTGGCGCTCGGCCAGGGTTTCGGCCATGGCCAGGCTTTCGCCGACCACAGTTCCTTCCGGCAGGCGCAGGGCAGGTACAAGTCGCGCTGGAGCCAGGGAAGCCATATCCTGTGCCATGGTGCCCGAATACAGGCCAATCATGTGGCTTCTATGGGGCAGGTTGAATTTCTCAAGCATCAGCCAGCCACGCATTGACCAGCTGGAGAAGAGGCGGTCGCCGATATACAAATCATACGTCATACGCAGACGATGCCGCAGGTTCACAGCCCGGTAAAACAGTGATTTGTGCGAGGTCTGTTCACGGAAGGTGATTGATTGTACCGACGGACCACCTGCCTGCGTCGATCAGGATATCCGTCACCGACAGGTTGTCGACTCGGTATGAAAAAGTCTGTTGTCCATCCAGATCAAGGGCGCGCTGTACCTGGGTGAGGATAACGCCGAAATGCGCAACGATGACCAGATCGCGGCCTGAATGTGCTGAAACAAGCGTGTCGATCGCTGCGTCGACCCGATTGCGGACCTCGTTCCAGCTTTCACCTTGCGGCGGGCGGACATCGCCAGGGTTGTCCCAATAGGCAAAGGCCAGTTCCGGGTCTTCGGCTTCGATTTCGGCAAATCCGCGCAACTCCCAGCGACCAAAATGGATTTCCCGCAAGCCCGGGTGATGAGGAAGACGTTGACGTTGGCCTTGGATGGCCGTTGCCGTGTCAACTGCCCGTGACAGATCGGACGAGATCACAAGCGCCTCGGGCGGCAAATGGTCGTGCAGCCGGTTCAGTGCGGCTGTATCGCTCAGGTCAGCGGGCAGGTCGGACCAGCCGACCATGGTTTTCGCATGTGTCGGCCCGTGTCGGACAAGGTGAAGACGCGTCACGGCAATTGTCCTTTCAGAACCAAAGGCAACCCGGCGGTGATCTGCACCACCAGATCGGCCTGCGCTGCAAGCGCGATGTTCAGCCGCCCCTGGGCTTCGCGAAACCGCCGGGCCAGGGCGTTGTCCGGGACAATGCCGTAGCCAACTTCGTTCGAGACCATCACGATTTGCGCCGGGCATGCGCGCAATGCTTCAAGCAGGGCGGTTTGTGCGGCTTCCAGATCGGTTTCGGCCAACAGGTGGTTGCTCAGCCACATGGTGGCGCAGTCAATCAGGCAAATCTGATCGGGCGACAACGTGGCCAGAACCGGCCCCGGATCGAAGGGCTCTTCAATCGTGGTCCAACCGTCGCCGCGTTGCGCGAGATGGCGCTCGACCTTCTGGCGCATCTCGTCATCAAACACTTGTGATGTCGCAAGGTAAACTTGGCTTTTCCCCCGAGAAACAACCAGTTCTTCGGCGAAAACCGACTTGCCCGACGCGGCCCCGCCCAGAACCAAGGTTAAATCCGGCGACACAATACTTACCTATAGTTGATCCGATTGGTGCTGTTTTGCGTAAAGGTCATAGGTCGGCAAGGCAAGTCTGACCAGTACCTGCAAACAGGGGAGAGGTTTATGGCACTGGATAATGCGACGGACTTTTCGATGTCCCGGCAAGCAATGAAGGCCGAGTTGCTGGATGCGGAAACTGAACTGAAACTGGCTTATGCCTGGCGTGATGAGCGTGATGAAAAGGCGTTGCACCGTCTGATCACCGCCTACATGCGTCTGGCGATTTCGATGGCGGCCAAGTTCAAGCGCTATGGCGCGCCGATGAATGATCTCATTCAGGAAGCGGGCCTTGGCCTTATGAAGGCCGCGGACAAGTTCGATCCGGATCGCGGCGTGCGTTTTTCGACCTATGCCGTTTGGTGGATCAAGGCAAGCATTCAGGATTACGTGATGCGGAACTGGTCGATGGTTCGGACCGGGTCAACCTCATCTCAGAAATCGCTGTTCTTCAACATGCGCCGTGTTCAGGCCCGGCTGGAACGGGAAGCCGCCACCGAAGGTCAGGAACTGGACCGTCATCAGTTGCATCAGATGATCGCCACGGAAATCGGCGTGCCGCTGCGCGACGTTGAGATGATGGAAGGCCGCCTGTCCGGCTCTGATTTTTCGCTGAATGCGGTTCAGTCCGCTGATGAGGATGGGCGCGAGTGGATCGATGCCCTGGAAGATGACCGCGAACAGGCAGCCGAGGCCGTTGAGCACAGCCATGATACCGAACAATTGCGCAAGTGGTTGTTGACGGCGATGAGTGCCTTGAATGATCGCGAGCGTTTCATTGTGCGCGAGCGCAAGCTGCGAGACCCCGCTCGAACCCTGGAAAGCCTTGGAACAGAGCTGGGCCTGTCCAAAGAACGTGTGCGACAGCTTGAGGCCGCAGCCTTTGCGAAGATGCGCAAGAACCTTGAAGCCCAGTCGCGCGAGGTGCAACACTTCCTCGCATGAAACAGTTTGCGATTCTTGCGTGTGTTCTTGGTCTTACGGTTGCGGCAACGCGACCGGGGCTGGCAGAAAGACTTGTTCCCGCTGATGCAATGTCCGTGATGCGGGATGCTGATGTCGTGATATTGGGAGAAGTTCACGACAACCCGACGCATCATCTGGTGCAGGCCGAAGCTCTCGAGGCTGTTTCACCCTCGGCCGTCGTCTGGGAGATGGTCACCGAAGAGGGCGCGCAAAGGCTCGCGCAGAAAGCTGTGTCCAACCCAGAGGAGCTGAGCCGCATTCTGAAATGGGCTGAAAGTGGCTGGCCTCCGCTCAGCATGTATTATCCGGTGTTCGAGGCGTCAGGCGCGCCGGTTTACGGGGCCATGGTTCCGCGTGCTGCCGCGCGTGCCGCGATGGAACGCGGGGCCGCCACGGCGTTGGGTGCAGACGCGGCGCGTTATGGCCTGACGGTGCCTCTATCGCCCGAAGAACAGGCCGCGCGCGAGGCCGACCAGTTGGCGGCGCATTGCGATGCGCTTCCGGCTGAAATGTTGCCCCAGATGGTGGCGATCCAAAGATTGCGCGATGCTGTGCTGGCCCGTGCCGTGGTCCGTGCGATGGACGAAACCGGGGGTCCGGTTGCCGTGATCACCGGAAACGGTCATGCGCGAAAGGATCGGGGCATACCGACCTATCTTGCGCGCCTCAGACCTGGTTGGAAAGTCGTGGCCGTCGGACAGTCCGAGGATGGAGCGATCGACGGAGAATTCGATATCGTGATTGATAGCCCCACGGCCGAGCGCGAAGACCCCTGTGCGGCATTTCAGGTTCAGAATTAATCGCTGGAACTACCTGCGGGCCTTGCCTAATGTCGGGGCCGACCGGGACGGGAAGGGCTGAACATGCTGTCATCCAAACGCATTCTGCTGATTATCGGTGGCGGAATCGCGGCTTACAAATCGCTGGACCTGATCCGCAGGTTGCGCGAGCGTGGCGCGGACGTGACCCCTGTATTGACGCGCGCTGCGGAAGAGTTTGTGACACCGCTGTCCGTATCGGCTCTGGCAGGTGAAAAAGGCTATCGCGATCTGTTTGACCTCACCGATGAGGCCGAGATGGGGCATATTCAACTGTCCCGCTCTGCGGATCTGATCGTTGTGGCCCCCGCAACGGCGGATCTGATGGGCAAGATGGCCGCAGGGCTGGCCAACGATCTGGCCTCGACCCTTCTGATGGCCACGAACACGCCCGTTCTGTGTGCGCCCGCGATGAATGTGCGCATGTGGACCCACCCGGCAACACAGCGAAACCTGAAGCAGCTGCAAGCGGATGGCGTGCGCTTTGTGGGCCCGAACGAAGGCGACATGGCCTGTGGCGAATACGGCCCCGGGCGCATGTCCGAGCCGCTGGAAATTGTCACGGCGGTTGAGGCTCGGTTGTCTGCGGGGCCCTTGGCGGGCAGGCGGGTGCTGGTGACGTCCGGCCCGACGCATGAGCCGATAGATCCGGTCCGGTATATAGCCAACCGTTCGTCCGGGGCCCAAGGTGCCGCCGTGGCCCGGGCGCTGGCGGAATTGGGGGCCGAGGTGACCTTTGTGACCGGCCCGGCAGACGTGCCGCCCCCGGTGGGTGTGCGGGTCGTACCTGTCGAAACCGCGCAACAGATGTCTGATGCAGTTGATGCAGCTCTGCCCGTCGATGCCGGAATATTCGCGGCTGCGGTCGCGGACTGGCGTGTCGCCAGCGCGTCGGACAAGAAGCTGAAGAAAAGTCGCGATGGCCTGCCGGTACTGGAATTCGCCGAAAACCCGGACATTCTGAAACGTGTTTCCGGGATGGGCGCGAACCGTCCGCCGTTGGTTGTCGGCTTTGCGGCCGAGACGGACAATGTGATTGAACACGCCACGGCCAAGCGTCTGCGCAAAGGCTGCGACTGGATCGTCGCAAACGATGTCAGCCCTGCAACAGGCATTATGGGCGGGTCGGAAAATGCGGTCACCCTGATTTCGGACAACGGGGCCGAGGAATGGCCCCGTATGGGTAAAGACGAAGTTGCCCGGCGTCTGGCGGCGAAAATCGCGGACGCGTTGGCAGGCTGAAGGAAAGGCAAGGGCATGGTTGCAATCCGGGTGATCCGCGAAGACGGGGCAGACCCCGCCGTGGCGCTTCCCTCTTACGAAACCTCGGGGGCGGCCGGCGCGGACGTGCGTGCCAATCTGCCCGGCGGCGCGCCGATTACGCTGGACCCCGGTCAGCGGGCGCTGGTGCCGACCGGCCTGCGCATTGAAATCCCACAAGGGTATGAGGTGCAGGTTCGGCCCCGCTCGGGCCTTGCGTTGAAGCATGGGATTACACTGCCCAACACGCCGGGCACTATCGACAGCGACTATCGTGGGCCTTTGGGCGTGATCGTGATGAATGCGGGACAGGAACGGTTCGAGATCGCCCACGGAGATCGTATCGCGCAGCTTGTGGTCGCGCCGGTGGTGCAGGCAACGTTTGAACTGGCTCAGGCTCTGGGCGAAACCGATCGCGGGGCTGGCGGTTTCGGCTCGACCGGGCGCGGCTGATGCTGTTGGTTTTCATCCTGGCTGCGGGGCTTTGGGGTGTCGGTTATATCGCCGGCACGTCGAAAAAAGCGCGGGTGGTTTCCGTGAGTGTGTTGCTGGCCGGCGTCATACTGTCCCATCTGATCTTGCCGGATGGGCACCCTCTTCGCGAAGCAACGGGTGGGTCTGCGGCGCTTTGGCTAATCCTCGTGGGTTTCGCGGCGCTGGCTTTGCTGTATGGCAGAATACTCAAAGCCTTGCGTAACCGCGCAGTTTCAACTTCGGAACCGGAGCCCGACATGCCCTCGGACCGATTTACCGAGGCCGAGCTGGACCGCTATGCCCGCCATATCGTTTTGCGCGAACTGGGTGGGCCCGGTCAGAAAAAACTTAAAAAAGCCCGCGTACTGGTGATCGGCGCAGGTGGTCTGGGTGCACCTGCGCTGCAATATCTGGCGGCTGCGGGTGTCGGCACGATCGGGATCATCGACGATGACGTTGTCGAGAATGCCAACCTGCAACGACAGGTCATTCACCGGGACGCGGATATTGGAATGCCCAAGGTCTTTTCGGCGCAGCAGGCGATGGAGGCGCAAAACCCGAACGTCGTTGTTCTGCCCTATCACCGCCGCTTGAGCGAGGAAATCGCCACCGACCTGTTTGCAGACTTCGATCTGATTCTTGACGGAACCGACAATTTTGAGACCCGGTATCTGGCAAACCGAACCGCCGTCGCGCTGGGCAAACCGCTGATTTCGGGGGCTTTGTCGCAGTGGGAAGGTCAACTGAGTGTGTTTGACCCGGCCAATGGCAGCCCCTGCTATCAGTGCATCTTCCCAGAGGCCCCGGCCCCCGGTTTGGCCCCGTCCTGTTCCGAGGCCGGCGTGATCGGCCCGCTGCCGGGCGTCGTCGGATCAATGATGGCGGTCGAGGGGATCAAGGTGATAACGGGCGCCGGCATGGCGCTGCGCGGCGAGATGCTGATCTATGACGCGCTGTACGGTGAAAGCCGCAAGATTGTTCTGATCCGCCGGGACGATTGCCCCGTTTGTGGCATGAGAAACGATTAACCTTTCTTCACATGGGATGGCTGTTCTGGACCACCCGGCCATGGCGACATAGCTATGGGATCAAAGGAGATCCGCATGACCAACCCGATCCTGTCCAACTGGACTACACCGTTTGAAATCGCCCCTTTTTCCGATATCTCGGATGATGATTTCTCGCCGGCACTGGAGCAGGCGATGAAAGAGCATTACGCCGAGATTGACGCGATAGCGGCAAATCCGGATACCCCCACATTCGCCAACACGATCGAGGCGCTCGAGGCTGCGGGCGGGCAACTGGACAAGGTTCTGTCGGTCTTCTTCACGATTGCGGGCGCGGACAGCAACCCCAAGCGGGAAGAACTGCAACGCGCGTTTTCCCCCAAGCTTTCGGCGCATTTTTCGGGCATTTCTTCCAACAAGTCGCTGTTCAAGCGTGTGGCCGACCTATGGGCACGGCGCGATGATCTTGACCTGACCGAGGAACAGGCGCGTGTGCTGATGCTGACCCACCGGGGCTTTGTGCGTGCCGGTGCGGCTTTGGAAGGGGACGAAGACGCCCGTATGCAAGAGATCAAGTCGCGCCTCGCGTCGCTGGGCACGTCGTTTACCCAGAACTTGCTGGCGGATGAGCGGGACTGGTACATGGATCTGACCGAAGAGGATCTGAACGGCCTGCCGGATTTCGTCGTGGACGCGGCGCGTGCCGCGGGGCAGGAGAAGAAAGCCAAGGGGCCGGTGGTCACCTTGTCACGGTCGCTGATCGTGCCGTTTCTGCAATTCTCGCCCCGCCGGGACCTGCGTGAAAAAGCCTATCGCGCCTGGGCCGCACGCGGTGCCAATGGGGGCGAGACAGACAACCGAGATATCGCGGCCGAGATACTGGCCTTGCGCCAAGAACGTGCCAAGCTTCTGGGCTATGACACGTTCGCCGACTACAAGCTGGAAACCGAGATGGCGCGCACGCCGGATCGGGTGCGCGAACTGTTGATGCAGGTTTGGGAACCGGCCAAGTCCCGCGCCGACGCCGACGCGGATGTTCTGACGCAGATGATGCAGGAAGACGGCATCAACGGCCCGCTGGAAGCCTGGGATTGGCGGTACTATGCTGAAAAGCGGCGCAAGGCGGAACATGATCTGGATGAGGCCGCGTTGAAACCCTATCTGCAACTGGATCGTATGATCGAGGCTTCGTTTGCCTGCGCCAACCGGCTTTTCGGGCTGGAATTCAAACCGTTGGACGTACCCCTCTATCACCCGGATTGCCGGGCTTGGGACGTTACCCGCGACGGGCAGCATGTTGCCGTATTTATCGGAGACTACTTTGCACGAGGGTCCAAGCGGTCAGGTGCCTGGTGCAGCGCGATGAGGGCGCAGGCCAAATTCCCAAAGAAGCAGACACCGGTTGTCATCAATGTCTGCAACTTTGCCAAGGGGGATCCCGCCCTGCTGTCCTATGATGACGCGCGGACTCTGTTTCATGAATTCGGCCATGCCCTGCACCAGATGCTGTCCAACGTGACATATGAAAGCATCTCGGGCACGTCCGTGGCCCGCGATTTCGTAGAGTTGCCCAGCCAGCTTTACGAACACTGGCTGGAAGTGCCCGAGGTTCTTGCCGAGTTTGCGACCCATGCGGAAACGGGCGAGCCGATGCCGCAGGAAATGCTGCAAAAGGTGCTGAAAGCGGCCAATTTCGATCAGGGATTCCAGACGGTGGAATATGTCGCCTCGGCCCTTGTTGATCTGGCCTTCCACGATGGCGAGGCGCCGGCAGATCCGATGGCGAAACAGTCAGAAGTTTTGGCCGGGTTGGGGATGCCGAAGGCCATTGGAATGCGCCACGCTACTCCGCATTTCGCGCATGTCTTCGCAGGCGATGGCTACAGCTCGGGGTATTACAGCTATATGTGGTCCGAAGTGATGGATGCCGACGCCTTTGCCGCCTTTGAAGAGGCGGGAGGTGCCTTTGACCCCGAACGCGCCAAAGCGTTGGAGGACAACATCCTGTCCACTGGCGGTTCGCGCGAGGCAGAAGACCTGTATCTGGCGTTCCGGGGAAGATTGCCGGGGGTTGACGCCCTGTTGAAAGGCCGCGGTCTGATCGCGGCCTGAAATCAGTAGCCCAAAGCGCGATCCACCAGGTGCACGAAGGGCTCTCCGGCTTCGCCACGCCGGATGTTTTCGCAAATGACCTGCGCGGCCGTGACCGGGCGGGTCTCGGACGCGATATGAGGGGTCACCGTCACGTTCGGATGTGCCCAATACGGATGATCGGGGGGCAGGGGCTCGACCCGGAACACATCCAGCGTCGCGTGACCGACCTGACCCGCGTTCAAGGCATCCAGCAGCGCATCGTCATCGATCAGGGGTCCGCGACCCGGGTTGATGATCCGCGCGCCCTTGGGCAGCAGGGCCAGCGTTTCAGCATTCAACGCGTTTTCGGTGGCAGCGGTGTCAGGCAGTAGCAGAACCAGTATCTCGGCCCGGGAAAGCGCCTCACGCAGACCGTCAGGACCATGCAGGCAGGTTACGCCGGGGATGTCCTTGGCGGTGCGGCTCCAGCCTGTGACCGTGAAATTCAGCGAGGCCAGGGCGCGGGCCGCGGCTTCGCCCAATGCGCCGAGGCCCAGAATGCACACTTTGCGCTCTTGCGCCAAAGGCGGGGCATCCGGGGCCCAGACGCCATCCTGGATGGTGATGTGGCGATCCATTCCCAGATGATAGCGCAGCACATGGCCCACCACCCATTCGGTCATACCCTGCGTCAGCCCGTGATCCACCATTCGCGCCAAGGGGACGGTCAGCGTGTCATTGTCCGCGATCTTTTCAACCCCGGCCCAGAGGCTCAGAACCGCCTTCAGGCGTGTAAAGGGCGAAAAATCCAGTAACCCGCCATTCGGAGCGTAGACAACGTAATCGACCTGATCCGGGTCAAATTCCGTACCGAGCCGCGCCTCAACGCCGGCTTCCGCAAGGTATCGAGTGAGCAGCGGTTCATAGACGGGCCACAGGGCAGGGCGCGCGGAAAACAGAACGTTTACGGGCATCGGGGGCCTTTCAGATCAGCGGGGACGATGGATATGAGCGCTTTGGACGATGCCGAACGCGGCCATCAGCACCAGCATGGCCGATCCGCCATAGCTGACCATTGGCAGAGGGACGCCCACAACCGGTGCCATGCCCATCACCATCGACATGTTGACGGCAAAGAACAAGAAGAAGTTCAGCGCGATGCCCAGAGTAACCAGTGACGAGAACCGATCCTTGGTGGCCAGTGCGGTCGCCATGCAGAACACAAGGATCAGGGCATAGAGAATCAAGAGCGTGATGCCACCGACAAACCCGAACTCCTCTGCGAGGGTGGTGAAGATGAAATCGGTGTGTTTCTCGGGCAGGAAGTTCAGCCGGGATTGCGTACCCTGCATGAAACCGCGCCCGTTCCAGCCGCCGGAACCAAGGGCGATCTTGGATTGCGTGATGTGATATCCGGCACCCAAAGGATCGGTAGAAGGGTCAAGAAACGTGTCGATCCGGCGGAACTGATAATCCTTGAGCAACTGCCATTCGGTCCCGCGACTGTTGAACACGGCGGCGATCAGGCCCACGACGGCGGCAATGACGGCTGCAAAGTAAGCCCAGTGGACACCCGCAAGAAACATCAGCCCGCCACCGGCAGCCAACAGCAGGATCGACGTGCCGAGATCCGGCTGCTTCAGAACCAGCAGGGTTGGTAGGACAATCAGGGCCACGGGAATAAAGACCCACAGAGGGCGCGACGTCTTGTGCGATGGCAGCCAGTCGTAATATGCCGCCAGAACCATGACCAGGGCCACCTTCATGACTTCTGAGGGTTGCAGGCGCATGAACCCAAGGTCGATCCAACGCTGCGCACCCATGCCGATGGTGCCGAACAATTCCACGAAGACCAGCAACGCAACCGACCCGAGATAGGCCAGCACGGACATGTTGCGCCAGAACCAGATCGGAACCAAAGCAATGATGAACATCGCGATCAGGCCAAGCCCAAACCGCTCCATCTGCGGTTCTGCCCAGGGTGTCCACGACCCGCCTGCAACCGAATACAGCATCAGGAACCCTGCGCTGGCCGTGCTGATCAGCAACAGGGTCAGCGGCCAGTTCATGTACAGGAATTTCCGAAACCCCGACGGCGTGGATTTCACGGCATATTCAAGATAGCTCATGCGCGGTCCTTTCCATCGGGACGCGCTTTGGGGCGACGGTCGCCCTCGAGCCGTTTTTGCTGTTCCTTGATGCGCTCGCGGTCGGCAACCGGATATGCTTCAAGCGGCGGAGTACCGTTATAGAGCGCCTGAAGCATGATATCGCGGGCGACCGGTGCCGCCGCCTTGGACCCGCCGCCGCCATGTTCAACGACCACGGCAACCGCGTATTTCGGATTGTCATAGGGCGCGAAGCAGACGAACAAGGCGTGGTCGCGACGTTCCCATGGCAGGTCTTCGTTGCGTATAACGCCGGCGGCACGCTCGGCCTTAGTGATGTTGCGGACCTGGCTGGTGCCGGTTTTGCCGGCCATGCGGAACTCGTCTGCGATGATGCGACTGCGATAGGCCGTCCCCCGCCGATCATTCGAGACCGAGTACATGGCCTTGCGCACCTGTTCCAGATTGTAGGCGTTGATGTCCAGCGGTTCCCCTGCGCCCGAAGGCTGCTCGACACCGTCGATCGATCGTACAAGGCGCGGTGTCACAGATCGGCCGGTGGCGATACGAGCCGTCATGACGGCCAGTTGAAGCGGTGATGCCAGCATGAACCCTTGCCCGATGGACGCGTTGGCCGTGTCGCCCACCAGCCAATCCTGACCGTGTGTCCGCTGCTTCCATTCCTGGTTGGGGGCAAGTCCAGCGGCAACCGCCGACATCGGAATATCGTGCTTGACGCCCAGCCCCAATGTACGGGCCATTTCGGATATCTTGTCGATCCCGACCCGCAAAGCCACGTCGTAGTAATAGACGTCGCAGCTGCGTTTAAGCGACAGGTTCAGATCGACCGTACCATGCCCGCCGCGCTTCCAGCAGTGGAACCTGCGGCTGCCGACCTTCAGATGTCCGGGGCAATACACTGTGTTTCCAGGGCCTATCACGCCGGCCTCCAGCGCGGCCAATGCGGTGACCATCTTGAACGTCGACCCCGGAGGATAAGTGCCTTGTACGGACTTGTTGGCCAGAGGGCGATACTTGTCCCCCGTCAATGCCCGATAATCAGCGACCGAGATACCGCGCACAAACAGATTAGGATCGAAACTGGGTGTAGAGCTGACAGCGCGCAGGTCCCCGGTTTCGCAATCCAGAACAATTGCAGCCGCGCTTTCACCTGCCAGCCGCGCTTGCGCATATTGTTGCAGGTCGGCATCGATCGCCAATTGCAAGTCCGCACCCGGCTGACCTTCCTGCCGGTCCAGCTCGCGCATGACGCGCCCTGTGGCATTGACTTCGACACGCTTTGCGCCGGCTTTGCCACGCAGGGCTGTTTCCTGCTTGGCTTCCAACCCGACCTTGCCAATCTGAAACCTGGGAATTCGCAAAACCGGCTCGGGGTCTTCGAGCTTGCTGAGATCGTAGTCGCTGACCGGGCCGACATAGCCGACGATATGGGCGAAATCCTCATAGCGCGGGTATTGCCGTGTCAGACCGACCTCGGGCGTCACACCCGGAAGGGCCGGGGCATTGACTGCGACTTTCGAGATGTCTTCCCAAGTGACCTGATCCGCCAGAGTGACCGGCAGGAACGGCGCTGATCGGCGCATTTCGGTCCGGGCGCGTTCGATCTCATCGTCGTTCAGCGGGATGAGTTCCGACAATTTGGCAATCACCTTGTCGACGTCGCCTGCGTCTTCACGCACGATGACGATGCGATAGGATGGTGAGTTCTGACCGATGATCTGCCCGTTGCGATCATAGATACGTCCACGGGTTGGCGGGATCAGTCGAATGTTGATGCGGTTTTCTTCGGCCAGCAGGCGGTATTCGTCGGCCTGATCCACCTGCATGAAACGCATCCGTGCGGCCAGCCCGCCGATAAAAGCCGCCTGCAAACCGCCCAGCAGCAGCGCCCGGCGTGGCAGGCGTTTATAGGCAAGGCCCTGCGACTTGGGTTTGCGTTGTTTCATGCTCCGCCCCCTACGGCTCCAGCATCCGAAGCAGACAGGCGGTGGACGCCAAATACGCTTTGGCTCAACAGCACGATGATCGGGTAGAAGGCGATTGTCAGCACAAGTTGAATCACGACTGGCCACAAAGCGGCCTGCTGCACCGACAAGATCGACAGAACGACTCGGTTGATCAAAAACACCATGGCAATCACCACACCGACGGACATCCATTCACCGACAAATCCGGTGTCCTTCATACCCGGAGCGGCAGAGCGCAGATAGGCTGTGCCAAACACCACCAGCGCGGCCAGAAGGCCCGGCGGGCGTTGCAGCAACAGATCCGCCATCAGCATGACAAACGCGACCAACACGGTGGGCACATAATCGGGGCGCCGCAATACCCAGGCAAAGGTCAGCGCAACCAACACATCAGGAAAAGGCCAGCGATCCGGTTGCGCATCGAGCGGCAGCAAGTGCATGAACAGCACGACAAAGGCCAGCGCAACGTAAAGGCCGCGCATTGCCCAGTTGTATGAGGCGGGCCTATCCATCGCTGACCTCATCCGGTACAAGCGCAGTTTCGGGCCGAGTTGGCCCGACGATCCCACCCGGATCTTGAATTGGCGGGGGCGAATGGAAGCGCAGAACGCGAAGAAACTCGAGCCGTTCAAAATCCGCTGAAAGGCGAACGCGCAGACGGCCGCCCGGATCCGCGGCGATCTGGCCGATCAAAAGGCCTGCCGGAAAAACGCCACCGTCGCCGGATGTGATCACCCGATCACCGGGGCGGACCAGCTCTCGGTTTTCCAGGAATTCGACCACTGGGGCCGGAGTATTGTCTCCTTTGATCAACGCGGTCTGGCCAGAAGGCTGAATCGTTGCCGGAATGGCGCTGGTGGCATCCGTCACCAGGATCACCCGAGCCGTATCTGGCCCGACGCCGGAAATTCGGCCCACCAGCCCGATGCCATCCATCGTGGCCCAGCCATCAACGATCCCGTCGCGTTCCCCCACATTCAACAGGACGGACTGCCGGAAGGGTGACCCGCTGTCGGCCATCACAACACCCGTGATGTATGTCAGGCGCGGGTCGAGGCGGACATTGTTCAGATCCAACAGCCGCGCATTTTCCTGCTCCAATTGCAGTGCGGCCTCTTTCCAGGCACGCATCAGGCGCAGTTCGCTGCGCAGCTCGCGATTCTGCTCGCTCAGACGCTGGTAGCTTTGGAAATCACGCACAAGGTTCACAGCGGCAGTCACCGGCACCATGGCCCAATCCATCGACGGTACGACTGCGTCCACCACCTGCGCGCGGAACCGCTCGACGCGCGGGCTGTCGATCCGCCAGACTAGAAAGATGCCCAGCAAGCACAGGATGACGATCCCCAGCAACAAGCGGCGCAGAGGGGTCGTGTAGTCATCGCGCTGTGATCGGTCTTTTGCCACAGGTTACCTTCCCGTGCTGCTCGTGCCGAATTCAGACTGCCCCCTGAAAGGTGCGCGCCTCAGCTTTCGTAGTCAATCGCGTGGCGCAGCTGTTTTTCGTATTCTAGCGCCTTGCCGGTGCCCAAAGCCACACAATTCAGGCTTTCGTCCGCGATGGACACGGCCAGGCCTGTCTGTTCGCGCAGGGCCAGATCCAGATCACCCAGAAGCGCGCCACCGCCGGTCAACATCACGCCCCGGTCCACGATATCGGCGGCCAGATCGGGCGGAGTGGTTTCCAGCGCAGTCATCACCGCTTCGCAGATCTGCTGGACGGGTTCCGACAGCGCCTCGGCGACCTGGGCCTGGCTGATCTCGATTTCCTTGGGTACGCCGTTCAACAGGTCACGACCCCGGATATGCATCGACTGGCCGCGGCCATCATCAGGCATCCGCGCCGTGCCAATTGTCGTCTTGATCCGCTCGGCAGTGGATTCACCGACCAGCAGGTTCTGCTGGCGACGCAGGTACGAGATGATGGCTTCATCCATGCGGTCACCACCAACACGGACCGAGCGGGCATAGACGATGTCGCCCAGCGACAGAACCGCCACTTCGGTTGTACCACCGCCGATGTCGACGACCATGTTGCCGGTCGGGTCGGTGATCGGCATGCCCGCGCCGATGGCGGCGGCGATCGGTTCGGCGATCAGGCCGGCGCGGCGGGCACCAGCGGACAGAACCGACTGACGGATCGCTCGCTTTTCAACGGGTGTCGCGCCATGGGGGACGCAGACGATGATCTTGGGCTTCGAGAAAGTCGAACGCTTGTGAACCTTGCGGATGAAGTGCTTGATCATTTCTTCGGCTGTATCGAAGTCAGCAATCACACCTTCGCGCATGGGGCGGATGGCTTCGATCGAACCGGGCGTCCGGCCCAGCATCAGCTTGGCATCTTCGCCGACAGCCAGAACTTTCTTCACGCCGTCCTTGACGTGATAGGCTACGACCGAAGGCTCAGACAGGATGACACCGCGCCCCTTGACGTAAACCAGCGTGTTCGCCGTTCCAAGGTCGATGGCCATGTCCGCTGTGAACAGGCCGCCCAGATTGCCAAAGATCCCCATGTTTCCCCTGATCCTGTATGTCGGTTTTTCTACTGCCCGCGACTCGACGGTTCCGGGACGGATGACTTATAGGGTGCCATCACGCCCGGTAAAAGGGCTGATTCCGCGACAATCAGCACCTTTCCGCCTTATTGAATGGGACTTTAGAAGGCAAAATGCTCTCTTATCAACACATTTACCACGCCGGGAATCTGGCTGATGTCCAAAAGCACGCATTGCTGGCCTGGGTGCTGAATTATTTGACGCAGAAGGACAAGCCGCTCAGCTATGTCGAAACGCATTCCGGGCGGGGGCTGTACCAGTTGGACGCGGACGAATCCATGCGGACGGGCGAGGCGGCGGCGGGAATCGAGCGCGCGAAACGAGAAGGGTGGTTCGGCCCCGGGCATCCGATGGCGCGGGTTCTGAAAAACATACAGGCCCGGCACGGCGACGCGGCCTATCCGGGGTCGCCGATGATTGCAGCACATCTGTTGAGGGATCAGGACAGTCTGCATTTTGCCGAGCTGCACCCCCAGGAACATGCCGCGCTGTCTTTGGCAATGTCACCGTTCGGGGCGAAGGTGTATCGGCAGGACGGGTTTGAACTGGTGCAATCCCTGATGCCTCCGACGCCGCGACGGGGGCTTTTGCTGATTGACCCAAGCTATGAGGTGAAGACCGATTACGATCGACTGCCCGGAGTGATTGCCAAACTGCACCGGAAATGGAATGTCGGGGTGATCGCGCTGTGGTACCCGGTGTTGTCGGACAAACGCCACGCACGGATGATCGTGACGCTTGAAGCGCAAAACTTCCCCAAGGCTATTTGTCATGAGGTGACATTTCCACCGGTGCGCGAGGGGCATCGGATGGTGGGATCAGGGATGTTCATTCTGAACGCACCATTCGGCATTGAGGAAGAAACGACACGCCTGTCGCAGCTATTTGCAAGCCTCTGAGGTCAGCCAAAGAAATGCAACCGATACTCCCGCCCTGTTTGCCTGCATCAGAGATGCAGTCAAATATGTTGGGCCCGGCAGCGCGCCGCAGGCGCGCTGCCGGGCCCAAAGCTGCAAGGGTGCTCGGCGCAGCCGGGCAACCGCAGGTGCGGGAGCCCCTCACCGCGCCACTTTGGATCAGGTCAGGTCTTTGTAGCTGATTTCGCGGGCATCCGCGCCCGGGCCGGTCTTTTCCCGGCGCACGATCAGGCGGTTCAGCGCGTGGATATAGGCTTTGGCCGAAGCCACGACGGTATCCGTGTTCGCCGACTGACCCGTGGCGATCATGCCATCTTCTTCCAGCCTGACCGAAACCGTGGCCTGCGCATCGGTGCCTTCGGTCACCGCATGAACCTGATACAGCTGCAAACGGGCCGTGTTGGGGTGAATCGCACGGATTGCCTTGAAGGTCGCGTCTACCGGCCCGTCGCCATGTTCAGTTGCGATGACGTCCTTGCCGTCGACTTCCAGCTCAACCGTCGATTCCGCCTGCCCGCCGGTGCCGCAGGTGACTTTCATCGACACCAATTGCAGATAGTCGTCCGCCTCGTCCAACGTCATCAGCGCAATGAGATCGTCGTCGAACACTTCTTTCTTGCGGTCCGCCAGATCCTTGAACCGCACGAAGATGTCTTTGAGTTGATTGTCGCCAACTTCAAAGCCCAGCGTTTCCAGTTTGTCGCGCAGAGCCGCGCGGCCCGAGTGCTTGCCCAGAGGCAGGGATGTGCCCGACAGGCCGATATCCTCGGGGCGCATGATCTCGAAATTGTCGCGGTTCTTGAGCATGCCGTCCTGATGGATGCCGCTTTCGTGGGCAAACGCGTTCTTGCCGACGATGGCCTTGTTGAACTGAACGTTGAAGCCCGACACCGTAGCGACCCGGCGCGAGATATGCATGATCTTGGTCGTGTCGATCCCGGTGTGGAAGGGCATGATGTCATTGCGCGTGCGCATAGCCATTACGACCTCTTCCAGGGCGGTGTTGCCGGCGCGTTCGCCCAGGCCGTTGATGGTGCATTCGATCTGGCGTGCGCCACCGATGACCGCCGCCAGCGAATTCGCTGTCGCCATGCCGAGGTCGTTGTGACAATGGGTGGCGAAGATCACCTCATCTGCGCCCGGAACCGTTTCGATCAGGCGTTTGATCAGGTCAGCGGATTCCAGAGGCGCAGTATATCCCACGGTGTCGGGGATGTTGATGGTGGTTGCCCCGGCCTTGATCGCGATTTCGATGACGCGGCACAGGTAATCCCACTCGGTCCGGGTCGCGTCCATCGGCGACCACTGCACGTTTTCGCACAGGTTGCGCGCGTGGCTGACCGTTTCGTGAATTTTGTCAGCCATCTCGTCCTGTGTCAGGTTCGGAATGGCGCGGTGCAGCGGAGAGGTGCCGATGAATGTGTGAATGCGGTTCTGTTCCGCGTGTTTGACCGCCTCCCAGCAGCGGTCGATATCGGCGAAATTGGCGCGGGCCAGACCGCAGATGCGGCTGTTTTTCGATCGTTGTGCGATCTCGGACACCGCTTTGAAGTCACCTTCGGATGCGATCGGAAAACCCGCTTCGATGATGTCGACGCCCATGTCATCCAACAGTTCGGCAATCTCGAGCTTTTCGTCGTGGGTCATGGTCGCGCCGGGGCTCTGCTCGCCGTCGCGCAAAGTGGTATCAAAGATCAAGACGCGGTCTTGGTCGGTCACGTTGGTCATGGGAATCTCTTTCTTGTCTGTCCTAAAGCCTGTTGGCGCGCTGGCGTCCTCCTCTGAGCGGGCGCGCCGGATGGCACGCTCAGAGGCGGATTAGGATCAGTAGGCCACGCAGAACCGCGCCGTGAGGGGCGGCTTTGGCAAAAGGGATATCTGCGCAGTTGATCATGGGTTTGAGGTTATACAGACGCCGCCGGGAATGAAAAGAACCAATTTTCGACAAGTTGCGGTGTACGGGGTTGGAAATTCCCGTCCCTTGATTGATCCGTCCATGCCGCTAGCTGGTCGCAGATGGATACTGCTTTGATCATTGGTGCGTCCGGCGGGATTGGTGCGGCCGTACGCGAGCAATTGGAGGCACAGGGCGTTGCGGTGACGTGCCTCTCGCGCTCTGTCGAGGGGTTCGATCTGATGGAGCCAGATCGAGCAAGCCGGATGCTTGATCGCCTATCGGGCCCGTTCGATCTTGTTCTCGTCGCTTCCGGGGCGCTGGAAATTTCAGGCAATGCGCCCGAAAAGACCATTCGATCTGTTTCGGCAAGGGCAATGATGGACCAGTTTGCTCTGAATGCCGTTGGTCCGGCGTTGGTGCTAAGCCGGGCCCATCAGTTGTTGCCGCGATATCGGCGTTCCGTATTTGCTGTATTGTCCGCGCGGGTCGGGTCCATTGGCGACAATCGGATGGGCGGCTGGATCAGCTACCGCGCGGCCAAGGCCGCGGTCAATCAAATCGTCCATACTTCGGCAATTGAATTGGCCCGGACCCATAAACAGGCGATATGTGTTGCGCTGCATCCCGGCACGGTCAAGACAGAGTTTACTCGGAAATATCTGGGACGGCATCCTGCCGTTGAACCCGGTGAAGCCGCGCGCAACCTGATGTCCGTGATCGGCGGGTTGCGCCCGGCGGATACCGGTGGGTTCTTTGACTGGGCCGGAAAACCAGTTCCCTGGTGAGCGATCATTCGCCAGACGGATCTGGCTGTGCCGTCTCTGAGTCCGGGTCTGTCTGCTGTGCCGGAGCGTCTACGCCGCCCTGCTGGTCCTGGGTTTGATTTGGCAAAACACCGTTTTCCCAGATACCGGTTTCTTCTTGCCCGTTGGCATAGCGCATGGTTCCGCTGCCCTGCCTTTTGTTGTCGACAAAGTTGCCCTCATAGACGTCGCCGTTCGAATAGGTCGCTATGCCTTCGCCGTTGATTTTGCCTTCGGACCAGTCGCCGACATACTTGAACCCGGCAGGGGTCACGATTTCTCCTTTGCCGTGGCGCTTACCGTTCACGAAATCCCCGGTGTATACCGTGCCGTCAGAGTAGGTCGCCTTGCCTTTTCCCTGACGAACCCCGTTGACCCAGTCTCCGTCATAGATCGAACCGTCCGCGCGGGTCATCACACCCTTGCCGTGGCTTTGCGCGTTTTTGAACTGGCCCTTGTAGATCATGCCGGTGGCATAGGTCGCCGTACCCTGGCCTTCGATGACGCCGGCGATCCACTCACCCTCGTAAGTGGAGCCGTCGGGATAGGTGATGCGGCCGTTTCCTTCCGCCAGATCGGCCACGAAATCGCCCACATAGACCGAACCGTCGGGATAGGTCAGCTCACCCAGGCCTTCTATCTGACCCTGGTTCCAGTCGCCGGTGTACACAAAACCATCGGTTCCGGTGAACGTGCCTGTGCCATGGCGGCGATCATCGACAAAATCGCCCTCGTAGACGTCCCCTGACGCGTGAGTTACTTTGCCTTTGCCCTGACGGCGCCCCTGCACAAGCTTGCCTTCATAAACATCGCCATTGGCATAGGTCAGGCGACCTGTCCCGGTGATCTGGTCCTGCGTCCATTCGCCTTCGTATACCATTCCGTCAGGCATTGTCTGGGTGCCCGTGCCATCGCGCAAGCCGGCGTTGACATCGCCTTCGTAAACGCTGCCATCGACATAGGTGATCGTGGCCTTGCCTTGCCGCTGACCGTCCACCCAGTCGCCATCGTAGACATATCCGTCGGGAAAGGTCAGTTTTCCCTTGCCGTGCCGTTGTGCGTTCCTGAACTCACCCTCATATCGCGAGCCATTGGCAAATTCAGCGACGCCCGTGCCGTTGATGGATCCGTTGGACCATTCTCCATCATAGCTGCTGCCATTGGCGTAAACGATCTTGCCGCGCCCTTCCGGCTGACCTTTGACGAACGCGCCTTCATAAACCGATCCATCCGGGTACTTGGTGACGCCCTGGCCCTGAATTTCGCCTTCCACCCACTGGCCGGTGTATTCGAACCCGTTGGGCAGCCGATACGTACCCGTCCCGTGGCGCAGGCCATTCTCATAAGTGCCCTCGTAGACGCCGCCCACTTCGTCATCCTTGACGATAATCGTGCCGTCCTGTGCAAAAGCGGTCGCAGCTGCCAGGCTCATGGCCACAGCCCCAATTGAGTTTCGGATCACGTTCATTTTGGTCCTGCCTGCCGGATCATCGTTGGTTGCATCCCTGGGCGCAAAACTAGGGTACCGTCGCGGGCAGGGCAACGGGTTTTGCCGCATTGGCCTTTTACTCGCGCGATGATCTGCTAAATGGCAATAGGACTGACGAGGCAAGAGGGCAGCATGGCCGACCGTTTCCGCATCACTCTGGCGCAACTGAACCCGACCTTAGGGGATATCGACGGCAATGCGGCCAAGGTCGTTGCCGCGTGGGAACAGGGCAAGGCGGCGGGGGCCGATCTGGTGGCGTTCCCCGAGATGTTCATCACCGGATACAACACGCAGGATCTGGTGCTGAAGCCGGTATTTCATCGCGCGGCCATGGATGCGGTCGAGTCTCTGGCGGCGAAATGCGCCGATGGGCCCGCGATTGCCCTGGGTGGTCCGTGGGTCGATGATGGCAAGTTGTACAATGCCTATCTGATCCTGAAGGGGGGGCGGATCACCAGCAAGGTTCTGAAGCACCACCTGCCGAATGAGACTGTTTTCGACGAAGTACGCCTGTATGATGCCGGTCCTCTGGGCGGTCCGTATTCGGTTGGCAACTTCCGGATCGGCAGTCCCATCTGCGAGGATGGCTGGCACCCGGATGTGGCGGAAACGCTTGAGGAAACCGGGGCCGAGTTTCTGCTGATCCCCAATGGGTCGCCCTATTTCCGGAACAAATACGATGTACGTCTGAACCATATGGTCGCGCGCGTGGTCGAAACGGGCCTGCCGCTGATCTACCTGAACATGGTCGGCGGGCAGGACGATCAGGTCTTTGACGGCGCCAGCTTCGGTCTCAACCCGGGCGGAGAGCTGGCCTTCAGGATGCCGGTATTCGACGAAGTGGTTTCTCAGGTGGATCTTGAGCGCGGCGATGATGGCTGGCGCATTGTGCCGGCAGAAATCGTGCCCCAGCCGGATGTGTGGGAGCAGGATTACCGCGCGATGGTGCAATCCCTGCGGGACTATATGGGCAAGACCGGTTTCAAAAAGGCAGTTCTGGGACTGTCCGGAGGGATCGATTCCGCGTTGGTGGCGACCATCGCGGTGGATGCCATCGGGGCCGACAATGTTCGCTGCGTGATGTTGCCGTCGGAATATACCAGCCAAGCGTCATTGGACGATGCCGAAGCCGTCGCCAAGGCGCTGGGTGTGCACTATGACCATGTGCCGATTTCGGAAAGCCGGGCTGCCGTCACCAACACGCTCGCTCCGCTATTTGCGGGGTTGGACGAAGGCTTGACCGAGGAGAACATTCAGTCGCGCCTGCGCGGGCTTTTGCTGATGGCGATCTCGAACAAGTTTGGTGAAATGCTGTTGACCACCGGCAACAAGTCCGAGGTTGCGGTGGGCTATGCCACGATCTATGGCGACATGAATGGCGGCTACAACCCGATCAAGGATCTGTACAAGACCCGCGTGTTCGAAACCTGCCGCTGGCGCAACGCCAACAATCGAGACTGGATGATGGGGCCTGACGGAGAGGTCATTCGCCCGTCCGTCATCGACAAACCCCCCAGCGCCGAACTGCGCGAAGATCAGAAGGACAGTGACAGCCTGCCGGACTATCCCGTACTGGACGCGATACTTGACATTCTGGTCGATCAGGATGGCTCCATCGCGGATTGCGTCGCCGCCGGATTTGACGAGGCGGACGCGCGAAAGGTCGAGCACCTGATCTATATCAGCGAGTACAAACGGTTCCAGTCCGCTCCGGGCACGCGCTTGAGTAAGCGGGCATTCTGGCTGGACCGGCGGTACCCGATCGTAAATCGCTGGCGTGATCGTCACTGAAATCGAAGCCAAACTCGTCAGATCGGAAACAGTGAAGTTTCGGTGCTTTGCATTGTTCCCTGATCGAGGGGCAAAGCCCGTGCAACCGGGCGAAAAAGGCCATCCCTGGCTTGCTTGGGTGACATTTTTCTGACACATTTTTGCTTGGAAGTTGCCCAATGTGGGGCGGATGCGACGCATTGTCGTTGATGGCGAGGGCCGAATGTGGCGAACGCAGCGTATCCGGGGTTGGATGTCTGAGTGAATGGTTTGGTGTTAAAATGTACGAGGATTATGAAAAATCGCTTCATGCGCCTTTGAAATGGCGCACAATGGAATCTCCGCCGCAAGAATTGGATGAAAAAAAGCTGGATGCAGCAATTGCCGATCTGTTGAATGAGCAGCGGCAGTCGGAAGATCAGAAAGCGGCCATGTTGCGGCCAGAGTTTCCGCAATTGCTTCCTCAGGAAGACGCATCCGCGCAAGCGGCGCTGAAGGAAAACCGGTTGTCCGCGATCTTGCGCCAGAAATGGGCGGAACTGTCCGGCGCAGCGTAACCTTCGGCCCGCGCTTTTAACCTCAGGCGTCTGGGTCACAGATGCCGAAAATCTTATGTTGCGGTGGCAGTTTGTATTGCCCATGCTTTGTCTTTTGGTCTCCATAGCGGTCCAAGCGACAGAGTAAGGCCTATTGATGACCGCGCCCAAACCGACTCCTGTAGAACCTGATCTTGCCCTGCCCAAAACCGTTGATGTCGTGGTCATCGGCGGCGGAATCATCGGCGTTTCAACCGCATTGGAACTGGCAGAGCGGGGCGCTTCGGTTCTTGTGTGCGAAAAAGGGCAGATTGCAGCCGAACAAAGTTCACGCAATTGGGGCTGGGTCCGTCTTGGGATGCGGGACCCAAGAGAGATACCCCTGATGCAGGAATCGTTGCGCATCTGGCAGACGCTCGATGACCGGCTGGACCGCAAGACAGGTTACACCCGATCCGGTATCCTTTTTGGCGCATCCGGCAGGCGGGATACCGGCAACATGGAACGTTGGCTGCACCATGTCGAAGGATTGCAGACCGGCGCGCGGATGGTTTTTGGCGGTGAGTTGGCAGACCTTTTGCACGGCAACCAATCGGGCTTTGAATCCGCTTTGTACATGCCGCAGGACGGTCGTGCCGAACCTCAATGGACAGCCCCCGCCATTGCCGAAGCTGCGCGGGCTCGGGGCGCGGTGATCATGACGAACTGCGCCGTGCGCAGTTTGGACGTTCAGGCTGGACGTATCGCCGGTGTTTTCACCGAGCGCGGCAAAGTTGCCAGCGGCCGCGTCGTTCTGGCCGGGGGCGCGTGGTCGCGCCTGTTTGCAGGCAATGCGGGGATCGAACTGCCGCAGCTGAAGGTTCTGAATACGGTCCTGCGCACATCCCCCGTCGCAGAGGGGCCCGAGACGTCGTTGTGGTCGGATGACTTTGCGATCCGAAAACGGGCCGATGGCGGTTACACAATTGCCTCCGGCCATGAGAATACCGTGGACATCGTGCCGGACAGCTTTCGATTGGCGATGCAGTTTCTGCCGGCTTTTGTGCAGGAGTGGAAATCTCTGCGCTTTCGCCTGTCCAAACGCTGGACGATCGAAGCACAACAGGACCGGAGATGGCTGCCAACCGATGTGACGCCGTTCGAAAAGTGCCGGATCCTAGACCCTGAGCCGTCTCAAAAAACGTTGCGACGCGCCTGGGCCAGTGCATGCAAGGGATACCCCGCTGTGCAAACAGGCGAGATCGTACAAAGCTGGGCAGGTATGATCGATGTGACGCCGGATGCGATTCCCGTCATCTCGGGCGTGGATGATCTGCCGGGAATGTACATTGCCACGGGGTTTTCAGGCCATGGCTTTGGAATCGGCCCCGGGGCGGGGCGGCTGATGGCTGATCTGGTTGCCGAAACAACGGCTTGCGTGGACCCGGCCGCCTTTCGCTTGTCGCGGTTCAGTGACGGTTCAATAGTGCGGCCGGATCCGGGGTACTGAACGCTCAGCCCATCATCTGGTAGCTAACCGGGACAAAGCGAAAGCCTTCTCCACGGGTCTCAACATACCCGGCGCCGGGGAAGGGCATGTGATAGCCGACCATAGGCACCTTGTCGGCAGCCAGCATGCCAAGAACATCGCGGCGTGCGGCAGTGGCTGCGGCCTTGTCCATGTCAAACCGGACTTCCCATTCTGGATTGGCGAAAGACCAGACATAGTGGTTGGCCAGATCCGCCGTCAGCACCAGACGTTGCCCGTTGCTTTCCAAATGGTAGACCGTGTGGCCCGGTGTGTGGCCATAAGCGGCCACTGCGGTAATGCCCGAGGCAACCTCGCCCCCGTCTTCGACAAAGGTCATTTTCTCGGCCAAAGGTGTGACTTTTTCAGCGACCAGATCGCCCACACGATTGCCTGCGTCCTGCGCAGCCCAGAAATCATATTCCGGAGAAGCCGTCACGTAGCGCGCATTGGCGAAGGTGGGCGCGCCTTCGGTGGTCATGCCACCGATATGGTCAGGGTGCATATGCGTTATCACGACCACATCGATCTGATCCGGGGTCACGCCCGCATCTGCCAGCGCGGCCTGTATGCCACCTTGCCCCAGACCGGTATCAAACAGAACCAGCTCTGATCCCGTGTTGACCAGTGAGGGGGTAAAGAAAAACTGTGCGACGTCTGCCGGAATGAAGTTTTCAGCCGAAACCTTGGCAAATTCTTCGTCCGTCGCTCCGCCCCCAAAAATCTCTTTGGCTCCGTCGCGTGGAAAGCTGCCATCCAGCAGGGTCGTGACCGTGAAATCGCCAATATGAAATGACCTGGCGATTGTCGAGTTTGCTTTGGTTTCCGGGCTGGCGGCCAGAACCGGTGCGGCCGCAGCTGCAAACGGCAAGGCGGCGGCACTTCCCAAAGCGGCGCGGCGTGAAAGTTTTATTGTCATCTTCGTTCTCCCTGTCAGGACATCATTGTTGCAGTTAGGGCGTCGAGAGTCTCCTGCCAGTTTATACGCCATTCAGATGGGGTGCATGGATGAATAATACGTGTTAATTTTTGTTCATGGCGCGATCAGACAACAAGACAGTTCCGACAGATCAAAGCGTCGAGAATTTCCTGAGAACGGTTCAACCGGCGCGCCGTGCTGAAGACGCGCACCAGCTTGACAAATTGTTTCGCGCCACCACCGGGTTTAGCCCGGTCATGTGGGGCCCGTCGATCGTCGGGTATGGCCGCTACCACTATCGCTACAAATCGGGTCGTGAAGGGGTCTTTCTGGCAACCGGTTTTTCGCCGCGCAAATCAGCTTTGGTGATTTACATCATGCCGGGTTACGCAGATTTTGCGGATCTCATGGCCAGATTGGGAAAGCACAAGTTGGGCAAGTCCTGTCTTTACGTCAACAAACTGGCGGATATCGACACGGGCGTTTTGCGCGAACTCATTCGCGCCGGACTGGACGACCTCGACAGGGTGTGGCCGGTGAAACCTTTCTGAATCACCTGATGGATCAAGCGGCGGCTGGACAAAAACGCCCCCATGTGACAAGAGCCGCGCCAACAGGAGACACCCATGACAACCACCCGTTTCGCCCCGTCGCCCACCGGTTACATCCATGTGGGCAACCTGCGCACCGCCCTGATGAACTATCTGATTGCCCGCAAGGCAGGCGGTACGTTTATCCTGCGCATCGATGATACCGACCCCGAGCGGTCGAAAGAAGAATATGTCGATGCCATCAAGCAGGACCTGGAATGGCTGGGTTTGCATTGGGACCGGGTCGAGCGTCAGTCGGACCGTCTGGACCGCTATGCCGAAGCGGCCGACAAGCTGCGCGCGATGGGTCGTTTGTACGAAGCGTTCGAAACGCCGACCGAGCTGGATCTGAAACGCAAGAAGCAACTGAACATGGGCAAGCCGCCGGTCTATGACCGCGCTGCGCTGAACCTGTCGGAGGCCGAGAAAGAGAAGCTGCGCGCCGAACGTGGCAACGGCGTCTGGCGCTTCAAGCTGGATCATGAACGTATCGAATGGAATGACGGCATTCTTGGCGACATCTCGATTGATGCGGCTTCGGTTTCCGATCCGGTTCTGATCCGTGGCGATGGTCAGGTTCTCTATACGATTGCGTCGGTTGTGGATGATACTGAAATGGGCGTGACGGATGTTGTACGGGGTTCGGACCATGTGACCAACACGGCGACGCAGATCCAGATCATCGAGGCGCTGGGCGGGCGTTGTCCACGCTTTGCCCACCATTCTCTGCTGACTGGTCCGCAGGGCGAGGCATTGTCGAAACGGCTGGGCACGCTGGCCTTGCGCGATCTTCGCGAACAGGGTGTGCAACCGATGGCATTGCTGAGCCTTATGGCGCGTCTGGGCTCGTCTGATCCGGTTGAGCTGCGCTCGGAAATGGCCGAGCTGATCGAAGGGTTCGATGTAAACCGGTTTGGCGCCGCGCCGACCAAGTTCGATGTACAGGACCTGTTCCCGCTGACCGCCAGGCATTTGCAATCGCTGCCGCTGTCCGAGGTGGCCAGTGCCGTTGCGGATGCCGGTGTTCCAGATGAATTGGCAGAACCTTTCTGGGCTATGGCCCGCGAAAACATCACCACCCTGGCCGATCTCAAGGGCTGGTGGGAGCTGTGCCGTGACGGGGCCGATCCCTTGATCGCCGATGAAGATCGGGAATTCATTGCCCAGGCGATGGCTTTGCTGCCCGAAGGTCCCTTCGATGGTGACACGTGGGGCACTTGGACCAAAGCCGTGAAAGAGGCAACCGGTCGCAAGGGCAAAGGCCTGTTCATGCCACTGCGCAAAGCGTTGACCGGCATGGAGCGCGGCCCGGAAATGGCTGCGCTGATGCCGTTGCTACAGGTGATCCGCGCGCGCGGCTAACGTGGTGGCACACCAATTTTCTGGGCCACGTCATCGGCGTGGCCCTTTTTTTATGCCGGCTGTACGAACCGAACCGACAATCTTGTCAGGCGGTCATCGACAAAATCACGTTCGACAGGTTTGAGTTGCTGATGGCGTGGATAACGCGGTTCGGCGCGATCATTCACGATCGGGGCGTCCCAGCCTGTTGTCGTCTCAAAGAATCGATCCGCGCCGTCTTCGCCGAATGCCCGCAAGTAACCCTGCACGACAACATCGATATAGCTGAGCAGCAACGGGTGGTGATTGCTGGGCTGGTTGTGCCGATCCTGCGGGACGGCGTAGACAGCTATTTCGACGTCGTGCGTCAGGGGATGTGAAACCGACTGCGTTGCGGGAATTCGGTCATACGCCCATTCCCGTTCATCCAGCGCGGCCCAGTCATTATTGGGAACATGCGCAATCATACCTTCGATCTCTGACTTCGGGTCGGGCACGGCAGTCAGAAACGCCACGGGTCGCAGATCGGTATGCCGCCAGGCCCGCCGCCAACCCTTCAGTCGCGCGGGGCGCGGATCGGGGAAATCATGCGTCGCGAGGTTCACGAGGCTGCCATAGCCAAAGAAATAGGGGTCGGCCATCCAAGAAGTGTCCTTTGGGTCGATTGATGTATGTCAAACCGCTTTTTTCCCGGACATGCAATAAGGTTGCATCTTGAATTTAGGGAGGCCCTCATGCGGATTACCAAAAGGACGAATATCGCTGTGCGCCTGTTGATGTATTGCGCAGCTCACCCGGACAGGCTGGTCACGAAATCCGAAATCGCCGAAGTGTGCAACATTTCGGAAAACCATCTGGCGCAGGTGATCAATCAGCTGAGCCAGCTGAACTATCTGAGCACGCAGCGCGGTCGAAACGGTGGCATGTCGCTGGCGCGCCCTGCGGATCAGATACGCATCGGTGCGGTGTTCCGGCATGTTGAAGGGGCTTTGCCCATTGCCGAGTGTTTCGCCGACGCTGACAACACGTGCCCGCTCACGGATGCCTGCCGGCTGAGGCTTGCGCTTCAGGACGCGGCAGAGGTGTTCTATGCGTCCCTGGACGATGTTACCCTGGATGCGCTGGTATGTGACAATGATCCGCTGCTGAGGCTCTTGCAGCCCGTGGCCTGCGTGCGCTGATTTCAATCGCTCGCTCGCAATATGCGCGCCGGACGCACCGAAAGTGGACGCAGGGCAAATGCCAGCCCAGCACATAACGTGACGCCTATCCCGGCCAGTACGATGCCGAAGGCCGATGACCAGATGACCGTGAACTCTGTGTCGAAGATGTAGGTGGCAACGGCCCAGCCGCCCAGAATGCCAACGAACAGCGCGACGCAACCCGCAGCGGTCCCAAGCAGAACGGATCGCAGGCCAAAGCTGCGCAGGATACGGCCACGATCTGCACCCAATGTCCTGAGGATCGCTGCTTCGTATCTGCGGGCAGGTTCGCCTGCCGCCGCAGCGCCGATCAGAACCAGAAATCCGGTCAGCAGCGATACTCCTGCACCGTACGAGGTTGCTGCGGCGATGCCCGCCAGCAGGCCCGAGACACGATCAATGGCGTCGCGCACCCGGATGGCCGTGATATTGGGGAACTGGCCTGCAAGATCCCGCAGGATGGCCGCCTCGGCCTGTTCTTCGGCATAGACCGTCGCGATAAAGCTGTGCGGCGCACCGGCCAGCGCAGAGGGGTTCATCGACATGACAAAGCCCATTCCCGCGGTAGAGAAATCCACCTCGCGCAGGGACGTCAGCTCTGCCGTGATGTCACGCCCCAGGATATTGACGGTCAGTTGGTCGCCCAGGTTCAGGCCCATCTCTTCGGCTTCTTCTGCGGCAAAGCTGACCTGGGGTGCACCTGCGTAATCTTCGGCCCACCATTCCCCTGCGGTCAGGCGTGCGTTCGGCGGCGGTTGAACCGAATAGGTCACGCCGCGATCCCCTTCCAGCACCCAGTGATCTCCGGCCACGTCCTGAGCGGGCTGGCCGTTGATCTGCGTGATGATCCCGCGCAACATCGGCGCGCTTTCAATGCGGCTGACCGCGGGGTCGTTTTGCAGGCGTTCGGTGAAGCCGGGCATTTGATCTTTCTGGATGTCCACAAAGAAGTACGACGGCGCAACATCCGGCAAGTTGCCCGAAATGGCGTTGCGCAGGGTCCCGTCGATCTGCCCGACCGCAGCCAGCACCGACAGGCCCAGCCCCAGTGACAGAACCACAGATCCTGCACCTTCGCGTGGGTCCGAGATGGCCGACAACGCCCATCTGACTGTGGGTCGCCCGCGGGCCAACGAAGTCCCAGCCCGGGCCAGTTTGCGAATGGCATAAGCGGCGAGGGCCAACAGCGCCAGTGCACCGACAAGCCCGCCGCCGGTCCAGACAGTAAGCCGCGTCGAGCCGCTGAACCATGATGCCAGGGCGATCAGCAACAACAGCCCGGCACCGGTTGCCACGACGTAAATCAGACGTGGAAAGGGGCGGGCCGAGCTCAGCGCGTCGCGAAACAACGTCGCGGCGCGCACATCTTCGGTGCGGGCCAATGGCCAAAGGGTGAACAGGAACGCTGTGAGCAGACCGTATATTGCCGCCTCGATCAGCGGCTGTGCATACAGCGAAAACACTGCTGGAACCGGCAATTGGCTTTCCAGCAGCGGGGCCAGAACAAGCGGCGCCAATCCACCCAGCGTCAGGCCGATCGCGATCCCGAAGACGGACAGAACGCCAATTTGAATCATGTAGGTTTGAAAAATGGTGGCGCGATCGGCCCCCAAGGTGCGCAGAGTCGCAACCGTTTCCGTCTTCTGCCCCAGATAAGCACGCACGGCGGCAGAAACGCCGATGCCTCCGACGGCAAGCCCGGACAGCCCGACAAGGACAAGAAATGCACTCAGGCGATTGACGAACTCGGATATCCCGGGGGCACCGTTGCGTGCATCCGTCCAGCGCATTCCAGTGCCTTCGAATGCCGCGTCAGCCCTTGCGGATACATCCGAAAGATCTGCGTTCCGGGGCAGGATCATCCTGTACTTTGTTGAAAACAGTGTTCCGGGTTCCAGCAGACCGGACGCCTGCAACGCCTTGGTTCGCACCAGAGTGCGCGGCCCAAGGCCAAACCCATCCGCCGCGCTGTCGGGCTCGTCCAGCAAGGCAGCCGTCAGGATGAACTCTTGCGTCCCAAGTGAAAACCGATCACCGACGGACACCCCGAGCCGGTCCATCAGCACAGGTTCCATCACCGCCCCGGGCAAGCCGGAGCTACCGTTCAGGGCGTCTTCCAGCGGGATCTCGGGTTCCAGCCGTACCGAGCCGACAAGTGGGTACACGTTGTCGACCGACTTGACTTGAGTCAGCGCTCGTTCCGGACCTGTCGCGCCGGGCACAACGGCCATCGAGCGGAAATCGACAACCTCGGACATCTGGACGGATGTCTGTTGCATCCAGGCGCGCTCTGCCTCATCGGCAAAACGATAGGTGAATTCAAGTTCGGCATCGCCCCCCAGCAGCGAGGCCCCTTCTTGCGCAAGCCCAGCCTGTATGGCCTGCCGCACCGACCCGACGGCCGCAATGGCTGCGACCCCCAACGCCAAACAGGCCAGAAAGATCCGAAAACCGCTCAGGCCTCCGCGTAGCTCGCGGCGGGCGAGCCGCCCGGCCATCCGCAGGCTCATTCCGCGGCCTCCTGCCGGGTCTCTTCGGCGATCCTGCCGTCACGCAACCGAACGACCCGATCACATCTTTCGGCCAATGAATGGCTGTGTGTCACCAGAACTAGGGTTGCATCATATTTCCGGCGCAGACCAAACAGTAAATCAACAATTGCGGCCCCGTTGGTTTCGTCCAGGTTCCCGGTCGGTTCATCAGCCAACAGGATTTGGGGACGTGGTGCAGATGCTCGCGCCAAGGCAACACGTTGTTGTTCTCCGCCCGACAGTTGCGCCGGGTAATGATCGCGACGGTGCGACAGGCCAACGGCGTCCAGCTCTTGCTCGGCCCGGTCGAACGCATCCTTGTGCCCTGCCAGTTCCAGTGGGGTTGCCACGTTTTCAAGCGCGGTCATTGTCGGGATCAGATGGAAGTTCTGAAACACCACCCCCATACTGTCGCGTCGAAACCGGGCCAGAGCGTCCTCATCCATGTCGGTAAGGTCTTGACCCAGCGCCATGATTTGACCGTGCGTCGCCTGTTCCAACCCCGCCATCAACATCAGCAGCGAAGACTTGCCCGAGCCAGAAGGCCCGATAAGCCCCAGCGTCTCGCCTTTGTTCACAGTCAAAGTAATGTCATGCAGGATATCGACCCGCCCGGCATTGCCATCCAGGGACAAAGCGGCATCTTGGAGGGCGAGAACAGCAGTCGTCATGGGTCTACCCGAAAAAGGAGCGGTCTTTTGGGATATGGAGCGATCACCACGTTGCGCAAGGCTTTGATGGCAGGCCTTTTCACGTGGTGCGGTTTTGCGGCCACAGCCGAACAAGTGGTGATTGCGGCTTTAGGGGACTCGCTGACTCAGGGCTATGGGCTGGTGGAGGAAAGCGGGTTTGTTCCACAGCTTGAACGCTGGTTGCAGACGCAGGGCGCGGATGTCCGCGTCATCAACGCAGGCGTTTCGGGTGACACGACGGCGGGTGGGGCCGCACGTGTGGACTGGACCCTGACACCGGATGTGGATGGCATGATCGTTGCCCTTGGCGGCAACGACCTGCTGCGGGGGATCGACCCTGCCGTATCAAAGGCCAATCTGCGCAGGATCCTGGACGTGGCGCGGGGCACGAATGTACCGGTTCTGCTGATCGGTATGCAGGCGCCGGGCAACTACGGGGCCGATTACAAGCAAGCTTTCGACGGAATGTACCCAGACCTGGCAAATGAGTTCGACGTCCTCTTCGCCGCCAGTTTCTTTGAAGGTCTTGCGGCCGAGGGCGACCCCGGTGCGGTATCGCAGTTCATGCAGCCGGACGGAATACATCCAAACGCGGATGGGGTGGCAAAGATCGTTGAATCACTGGGGCCGTCCGTTCTGAAGCTGGTTGATCAGGCGGGTCGAGCGGAATAGGCGCCCATCCATGGGCACCTAGACGACCGTGACAACGGTTCCGATCGGGACCCGGTTGTACAAATCGATCACATGCTCGTTCAGCATTCGTATGCACCCGTTGGACACCGCCCGGCCAATGGTCTGCGGCTGCGTCGTGCCGTGGATGCGGAAATAGGTATCGACACCGTTCTGGAACAGATACAGCGCGCGCGCGCCCAGCGGGTTATCTCCGCCGCCGGGTTGGACATAGTCATTGTCCTTGAATTTGGCGTAAGCGACGGGATCACGTTCGATCATCTCATCGGTCGGGCGCCAGGTCGGCCATTCCTTTTTCACATCGATGGTGGCCGTGCCGGTAAACTCCAACCCCGCTTTTCCGACGCCGCATCCATAGCGGATCGCTTTGCGAGGTTCCGTGACGTAGTAAAGGTAGAACGACCGGGGCGCGACCAGCAGCTGACCAGGTACGAACTGTTTCTTGATGCGCACGAATTGCGGTGTCGGATCATACTCGACCGCTTTTTTGGCGCTGGCGATGCCCGGCAACATGCTTGCTGCTGTTCCGGCCAGAAAAATACGGCGTGTAAACATCGAAACCCTCGTCGAATGACCAATGAAACTGAAACCAATTTCATCATGATACGATATTTGGTCAATTCTAGGGCAGGCATCACGTGGACGTGATGTGTCCTGCCTGCCACCCGAGGTGGTGGCGGGAAAGGGGCGAGGGGAATCCCCTCACCCGAAATCAAGCTCAGGCCAGCTGGATGCTGTCGGCGCTTTCGCGGCCGTCACGACCGGCGCGCAGCTCGTACGTGACTTTCTGGTTGTCGGCCAGACCGGTCAGGCCCGAACGTTCGACAGCCGAGATGTGTACGAATACATCTTTGCCGCCTTCTTCCGGTGCGATGAAGCCGAAGCCTTTGGTGGTATTGAACCATTTTACGGTGCCTGCTGGCATATCCGTGTCTCCTGTTTGAGTGCTGCCCACGGAGTTGCGGCAGCCTGGCGTCGTCGGTCTGTATCGATAGACTGACTGCCGATGAAGGAGACAGTAGGTCGAATAGAAAAACGTAAGCACTTTGCATATGGCATCGGGGCGGGGGTGTGACAAGGGATTTTGTTTGATTTCTGCAAAGGCATGAGGGATTTCCGCCGTGTCCACAGGCCCGGGGAGGCTAGTTTTCTTTCACGGTGCTGCAGCCTTGCCCAGCATCGACGAACAGGTTGAACGGTCAATCCTAGTTATCACTGATGTCGTGCAGAGTGGTGTTCATGTCACCAGATGGTCACCGCCTTTTTCACTGCAATGCAGGTCGCGATGCGGCTTGCGTCAATCGCGATCGCTTTCCCGTCCAGGCGCGGGCGATCAAGCCAGCCAAGATCCGGATGAAGGCACCTTAGTCGCGCCTGCGTTTGCACCGGTTGAATACCGGTTTGTGACGCGCGCATTCTTTGTCAAAATCGCGCCCGAGAAAGTCGTCGTGATGGATAGAGGCTATCCCGCGCCACACGCCTGCCGTTGACGCAAGGCATGCGCTTCGATTCCAGAAACGAAAGCGCCGGGCATGCCCGTTACCCATAAAGTGCGCGGGCCTCGGCGAAGGACAACAGGCGACGGTTCTTCTCGTCCCACAGGTGAAGCCGCGCATTGGCGAGGCTTTCCCGGATGGTCATCCGGTTGCTGTTTGCCAGTTCTTCATGATCGCGCAGCACCTCGGTCAGGCGGTAGAACGGAATGCGGCTGTAGAGGTGGTGTACATGGTGGATGCCGATATTGGCGCTGAACCATTGCAACACTGAGGGCAGGATATAGTGCGAACTTCCGTGCAGCGCCGCTTCATGCAGTTGCCAGTCTGCATCCGCGTCCCAATGCGTGTTCTCGAACTGGTGTTGTACATAAAACAGCCAAACTCCGGCCGTTGCGGCAATCAGAGTCGACGGCAGAAAGATCAGCAACATCGGCATCAGCCCGCCAAAATAGTAGATGGCCACGAGGGCAACCAGAATCGCAAGATTGGTCGCCATCGCGCTGACCCAGAACCTGACGCTGTCTGTCAGACCCAGCGGAAGGCGGTTTTGAAACAAAAACAGATAGCCAGGGCCAAGCACGAACAGAGTAATCGGGTTCCGGTACACGCGGTACCAGAACCTGTTCAGTGGTGCTTTGGCGCGGTATTCAGCCACGGTCAGGGTGTGGACATCGCCCATCCCGCGCTTGTCCAGGTTGCCGGAACTGTTGTGATGCGTAGAATGCGTGCGCCGCCAGACATCATATGGTGTCAGTGTCAGAACTCCGATGCCGCGCCCGATCCAGTCGCTGACGGCCCGGTTTTTGAAGAACGCGCCGTGCCCGCAATCATGCTGGATGGCAAACAAGCGCAACAGAAAGGCCGCATTGAGGGCGGAAATCACAAAAGCCAGCCAATAGCTGACTGAAAGTGACATCCAGGACAATGCCCACAGTCCGAAAAAGGGGATAATGCTTACGCCCAGCTCAAAAGCGCTGCGCATTTGGTCCGGTTCGCGATATTTGGCAAGCGTTGTTACCCAGTCACGTGCGGCGGTGGTCTCCGGCTTGTCGCGGAGCGAGAGAGAGGGTTCAGTCATACGCCTGCCAGTCTAGTGTTTGTAGGCCACCGGATAGACGACCACCCCGACATAGCAAGCGGTTTTTCTTAGAGGCGCTGCATTTTACGGTCACTTTTCGGTCAAAGGCCGGCAGAGGTGCCCTTTGCGTAACACTGGGCTCAAGACCTCATGCCGGCATCCCGGGGCGCAGGGCAATCTACAGGCTTGTCAAGTGCGGTTATCGGGCCTATACGCCTGCGGTGGCTTTCCGCCACGAGAATCAAAACCAAGAAATGCCGTGTTTGGCCCATCACGCTTCGGGGTCATATCCGGCTTAGGAGAAGCGACATGAAACTGAACGAACTGCGCGACAATCCAGGCGCCAGCCCGAAACGCACCCGCGTTGGCCGTGGTCCGGGTTCCGGCAAAGGTAAAATGGGTGGCCGTGGTATCAAAGGCCAGAAATCCCGTTCGGGTGTGGCCATCAATGGCTACGAAGGCGGCCAGATGCCATTGTACCAGCGTCTGCCCAAGCGCGGCTTCAACAAGCCGAACCGCAAGGAATTCGCCGTTATCAATCTGGGTCTGATCCAGAAATTCGTCGACGCCGGCAAGCTGGACGCTTCGGCTGCGATCACCGAAGACGCTCTGGTTGCGTCCGGTCTGGTGCGCCGCAAGCTGGACGGTATCCGCGTTCTGGCCAAAGGCGAAATCAGCGCCAAGGTGAACCTGGAAGTGACCGGTGCTTCGAAATCTGCCGTCGAGGCAGTCGAGAAAGCGGGCGGTTCACTGAAGGTCACAAAAGCTGCTGCGGCAGAGTAATCGCTTGTGAGCGGGCAAAGACCCGCTTACATAGACCTCAGAGTTTTCCAAGACGCCGTCCGAGCCGGAAAACGGTTCCGGGCGGCGTTTGCATAAGAGAGACCGATTTATGGTATCAGCAGCAGAACAAATGGCAGCCAACACAAGCTGGGCTGCTTTGGGCAAGGCCACCGATCTGCGCAACCGCATCCTGTTCACGCTGGGTTTGCTGATTGTCTATCGTCTGGGCACCTTTATTCCGGTGCCGGGGATTGACGGAGCAGCTTTGCGCGAATTCATGGAACAGGCGGGGCAGGGCATCGGCGGCATGATTTCGATGTTTACCGGCGGGGCGCTGGGGCGGATGGGTATCTTTGCCCTCGGCATCATGCCTTACATTTCGGCCTCGATCATCGTTCAGCTTCTGACATCCATGGTTCCCGCGCTCGAACAGCTCAAGAAAGAGGGCGAGCAGGGGCGCAAGAAGATCAACCAGTATACCCGGTTCGGCACCGTGGCTCTGGCCACCGTTCAGGCTTATGGTCTGGCCGTTTCGCTGGAATCGGGCGATCTGGCGACTGATCCGGGGCTCTATTTCCGCATGTCGACCATGATCACGCTGGTTGGCGGCACAATGTTTCTGATGTGGCTGGGTGAACAGATCACTGCACGCGGGATCGGCAACGGTATCTCTTTGATCATCTTCGTCGGCATCATTGCCGAAGTTCCGGCAGCTCTGGCGCAGTTCTTTGCAAGCGGCCGCAGCGGTGCAATCAGCCCCGCCGTGATCGTTGGCGTGATCGTCATGGTCATCGCGGTCATCACCTTTGTGGTGTTCATGGAGCGCGCCCTGCGCAAGATCCACATTCAGTATCCGCGCCGCCAGGCCGGTATGAAAGTCTACGAAGGCGGCTCAAGCCACTTGCCGGTCAAGGTCAACCCTGCGGGTGTTATTCCGGCGATCTTCGCCAGCTCGCTGCTGCTGCTGCCTGTCACGATCTCGACCTTCTCGTCCGGTGCTGCCAACGGGCCGGTCATGTCGTGGCTGCTGGCCAATTTCGGCCCCGGACAGCCGCTTTACCTTCTGTTCTTTGCCTCGATGATCGTGTTCTTCGCCTATTTTTATACGTTCAACGTGTCGTTCAAGCCGGACGATGTGGCGGACAACCTGAAAAAGCAGAACGGTTTTGTGCCCGGCATCCGGCCCGGCAAGAAAACCGCCGAGTATCTGGAATACGTGGTCAACCGCGTGCTGGTTCTGGGTTCGGCCTATCTGGCCGCGGTCTGTCTGCTGCCCGAAATTCTGCGGGGTCAGTTTGCTATTCCGTTCTATTTCGGTGGCACCTCGGTTCTGATTATCGTCTCTGTGACTATGGACACGATCCAGCAAGTCCAGAGCCACCTGCTGGCGCATCAATATGAAGGGCTTATCGAAAAGTCCCAGCTGCGCGGCAAAGGCAAGAAACGCGGCAGAAAGGGAGCTGCTCGTCGATGAACATCATTCTTCTGGGCCCCCCGGGGGCAGGCAAGGGAACGCAGGCGCGTCACCTGGTAGAGACCCGCGGGATGGTGCAGCTCAGCACCGGCGATATGCTGCGCGAGGCCAAGACCAGCGGAACCGAAATGGGCCAGAAGGTTGCTGCGATCATGGACGCGGGCAAGCTGGTCACCGATGAGATCGTGATCGGCCTGATTGAAGAGAAACTGACCACCGAAAAGGGCGCCGGTTTTATCTTTGACGGCTTCCCCCGCACTTTGGCGCAGGCCGACGCGCTGTCGGCTCTGCTGACCAAGCTGGGCCAGTCCCTGCATACCGTGATCGAGATGCGCGTGGATGACGATGCTCTGGTGGAACGGATTACCGCACGGTCAACCTGCGGCGGATGCGGTGAGGTCTATAACGACAAGACCAAGCCGATCCCAGTTGACGGCAAATGTACCAATTGCGGCAAGGAAAATGACTTCGTTCGTCGCGCCGACGATAACGAAGACAGTCTGCGCACGCGGTTGATGGAATACTACAAGAAGACCTCGCCGCTGATTGGCTATTACTACGCCAAGGGCGATCTGCGCCCCGTGAACGGGCTGGCGGACATCAAAGAAGTCACGGCGTCGATCGAGGCCATTCTCGACTGATTTCAATATGGGCTTGACGGCACCGCCAAAAGCCCATATCGACCCCCATCCCTAAAGGGAATCAAGACCGCGTGCGGGATTCGTCCCAACCGCCCCGACCACCTCGAATAATGCTGAACCCTCTGGCCACACTGCCACGGTAAAGCGTTGTGAAAAAAGGTTCTGGAGTTACGGAACCGCAACGAAAAGGAAAGTGACACGTGGCACGTATTGCCGGCGTAAACATCCCGACTGCAAAGCGGGTACCTATCGCCCTCACATATATCACCGGTATCGGAAACACCTCGGCCAAAGCAATCTGCGAAGCCGTGGGCATTGAAGCGCACCGTCGCGTCAACGAACTGTCCGACGCCGAAGTTCTGGCCATCCGCGAGCACATCGATGCAAATTTCACCGTTGAAGGTGACCTGCGTCGTGAAGTTCAGATGAACGTCAAGCGCTTGATGGACCTGGGCTGCTATCGCGGTCTGCGTCACCGCCGCAACCTGCCGGTTCGCGGTCAGCGTACCCACACCAACGCTCGTACCCGCAAAGGCCCCGCAAAGGCCATCGCTGGTAAGAAGAAATAAGGGAGGGTCTGACCGATGGCACGTGACAAGACTCGCGTTAAGCGCAAAGAGCGTAAGAACATCGCATCGGGCGTTGCCCATGTGAATTCGACCTTCAACAACACCAAGATCCTGATCTCGGACGTACAGGGCAACGCCATCTCGTGGTCGTCTGCCGGTACCATGGGCTTCAAGGGGTCGCGGAAATCGACCCCCTACGCCGCTCAGATGGCTGCGGAAGACGCAGGCAAGAAGGCGCAGGAACATGGCGTCAAGACGCTGGAAGTCGAAGTTCAGGGCCCCGGTTCGGGCCGTGAATCGGCACTACGCGCGCTGGCTGCCGTGGGCTTCAACATCACGTCGATCCGCGACGTGACACCGATTGCTCACAACGGCTGCCGCCCGCCGAAGCGTCGTCGCGTCTAAGCGATTTTGAATTTAGCTGGGGCTGTGTTTCTGCACGGCCCCAGCACGTCATTTTGAACCTCGGGCGTCTGCACCTTGTTGGTCATGGGGCGCGGACAGGAATGGAGGGATTACATGATCCACAAGAATTGGGCAGAATTGATCAAGCCGACCCAGCTGGAAGCCAAGCCGGGCAATGATCCTGCACGTCAGGCCACCCTGGTTGCCGAACCGCTGGAGCGTGGCTTTGGTCTGACCTTGGGCAACGCCCTGCGCCGCGTCCTGATGAGCTCGCTGCAAGGGGCGGCCATCACCAGCGTCCAGATCGACAACGTCCTGCACGAGTTTTCGAGCGTGGCAGGCGTTCGTGAAGACGTCACCGACATCATCCTGAACCTCAAGCAGGTTGCCCTGCGCATGGAAGTCGAAGGCCCCAAGCGCCTGTCGATCAATGCCAAGGGCCCCGCGGTCGTCACTGCGGGTGACATCAGCGAAAGCGCCGGCATCGAGGTTCTGAACCGCGATCACGTCATCTGCCACCTCGACGATGGCGCTGACCTCTTCATGGAGCTGACCGTCAACACCGGCAAGGGCTATGTCTCGGCCGAGAAGAACAAGCCCGAAGACGCACCCATCGGCCTGATTCCGATTGATGCGATCTATTCGCCGGTCAAAAAGGTCGCCTATGACGTTCAGCCGACCCGTGAAGGTCAGGTTCTGGACTATGACAAACTGACTCTGAAAATCGAAACCGACGGTTCGATCACGCCGGAAGACGCGCTGGCCTTTGCCGCTCGTATCCTTCAGGATCAGCTGTCGATCTTCGTCAACTTCGACGAGCCGGAATCGGCAAGCCGCCAGGACGAAGACGATGGTCTGGAGTTCAACCCGCTGCTGCTGAAGAAGGTGGACGAGCTGGAACTGTCGGTCCGTTCGGCAAACTGCCTGAAGAACGACAACATCGTCTATATCGGTGATCTGATCCAGAAGACCGAAGCCGAGATGCTGCGCACCCCGAACTTCGGCCGCAAGTCGCTGAACGAGATCAAGGAAGTGCTGTCCGGCATGGGCCTGCACCTGGGCATGGATGTCGAGGATTGGCCGCCGGACAACATCGAAGATCTGGCCAAGAAATTCGAAGACGCGTTCTAAGCGCGTCTTCCCCAATGCCCGGCCCGAAGTGGGAATATCCGGGGACCATATGGGCATTCCCGCCCCAAGGAGAGCCGGTGACACGCATCGCCGGCCAGACAAAGCAAAACGCGAAAGAAGGAACTAGAAAATGCGTCACGCACGTGGTTACCGCCGCCTGAACCGTACTCATGAGCACCGCAAGGCGCTGTTTGCGAACATGGCTGGCTCGCTCATCGAACATGAGCAAATCAAAACGACTCTGCCCAAGGCAAAAGAACTGCGCCCGATCGTTGAAAAACTGATCACTCTGGGCAAGCGCGGCGACCTGCACGCCCGCCGTCAGGCCGCAGCACAGCTGAAGGAAGACAAAGACGTCGCCAAGCTGTTCGAAGTTCTGGGCCCCCGCTACGCCGAGCGTCAGGGCGGTTATGTCCGCATTCTGAAAGCTGGCTTCCGCTATGGCGATATGGCCCCGATGGCGATCATCGAATTCGTTGATCGTGATCTGGACGCCAAAGGTGCGGCTGACAAAGCCCGCGTTGCCGCCGAAGAGGCAGCAGACGAAGAATAAGATCTGACCCAAGGTCACGGTCGAACCTCCGTTCGGGAAACCGGGCGGAGGTTTTTTCGTTATGGCATGTCCGACATGTTGCGGGGCATACCCGACCGCCGACTTGCAATTCAGATTTTGTGTCAGCATATCTGGGCCAATCGCAAAAAACGGAGCCACCATGATCCGCGTAATGCTGACCCTTGTTGCCTTGACCTGCGCGACGCAAGGAATGGCCGAAACGAAAGTTCCGCAGTCACAGGCCGAGATTTCGTTGGGATTTGCCCCGGTCGTGAAACAGGCATCGCCGGCGGTTGTGAACATCTATGCCAAGATCGTCCGGCAGGGCCGGGCAAGCCCGTTTTTCTCGGACCCGTTCTTTCAGGATTTCTTTGGCCGGGGGTTTGGCGAACCACGTCAGCGGGTTCAAAACTCGTTGGGTTCCGGGGTTATCCTGTCTGACGATGGGTATGTTGTTTCCAACTATCACGTGGTCGGATCCGCGACCGAGATCCGGGTCGTGACCACCGATCGGCGCGAGTTTTCGGCCGAGGTTGTGCTGGGCCATGAGGAAAGCGATATTGCGATCCTGCGTTTGAAAGAGGCCGAAGACCTGCCCTACCTGACCCTTCGCGATTCCGACCAGGTCGAGGTTGGAGAGCTGGCGCTGGCCATCGGAAACCCGTTCGGGGTGGGGCAGACGGTATCGTCCGGCATCATCTCGGGGCTGGCGCGCACGGGCACGGCAACCGGAAATGGCCGCGGATATTTCATCCAGACGGATGCGGCAATCAACCCGGGCAACTCCGGTGGGGCGCTGATCGATGTGAATGGCCAGCTGATCGGGATCAATACCTCGATTCTGACCCGATCGGGTGGGTCAAACGGAATAGGCTTTGCCATCCCCGCCAATCTGGTGGCGCAATTCCTCAAGCAGGCGCAGCAGGGAAACGAAACCTTCGTCAGCCCGTGGGCGGGAATGTCGGGTCAACACATGAGCGCGGATATCGCGGAATCCCTTGGCCTGGCCATCCCGTTGGGCGTTGTGATCTCTGATCTGCATGAGCTCAGCCCTTTGCGCGACGCAGGGTTCAGAGTGGGAGACGTGGTAACCCATGTGGACGGGGACGAGGTCAATTCACCCGCCGAGATGAAGTTTCGGATGTCGGTCGCCGGAGTGGGCGGAACCTCGGTTCTGACCCGTCTGCGCGGCGACCAAAGTGAAGATGTCGAGGTGGCGCTTATCAAAGCCCCCGATGTTCCGGCCGCCGAAGAAACGACGTTGAATGACAGAACCGTTCTTCCGGGGTTGGTGGTGTCCCGGGTCAATCCCGCGGTGATCACCAGGATGGGATTGTCGCTGTCGCTGACCGGTGTCGTCGTGGTGGATCCCGGCCCGTATGGCGGAAGGGCGGGTTTGCGAACCGGTGATATTCTTGAAAGCATCAATGCCGATGAGATCCATCGCCCTCGGGACGTTGAGACCGCGCTGACCGATCCGGGCCGTTACGTGCAGATAGGTCTGGTGCGCGGGGGGCGGTCCGTCTCTTTGCGGTTCCGGTTGTGACCTGTGAGTGATCTGTTCGATACCGGGGCGGCAGAACCTGCCGCTTCTCCTCACCGGCCTCTGGCTGACCGGTTGCGGCCTCGATCCCTGGCCGAGGTGATCGGGCAGGAGCAGGTGCTGGGCCCCGAGGCCCCTCTGGGTGTCATGCTGGCGGCAGGCAGTCTGTCCAGCCTGATCTTCTGGGGCCCTCCCGGAGTTGGAAAGACCACGATTGCACGGCTGTTGGCACAGGAAACCGATCTGCACTTCGTTCAGATCAGTGCGATCTTTACCGGTGTGCCGGATCTGAAGAAAGTCTTCGAGGCCGCGAAGATACGCCGCCAGAACGGGCAGGGCACCTTGTTGTTCGTGGACGAGATTCACCGCTTCAACAAGGCTCAGCAAGATGGGTTTCTGCCCCATATGGAAGACGGGACAATCCTGTTGGTCGGCGCAACCACCGAGAACCCGTCATTCGAACTGAATGCCGCTGTGCTCAGCCGGTCGCAAGTGCTGGTGCTGGAACGGCTGAGCCTTGCCGATCTGGAGCGTTTGACCCAGCGGGCTGAGAAAGAGTTGGGCCACGCGTTGCCATTGACGCCTGCCGCCCGCGATGCGTTGCAAGAGATGGCCGATGGCGACGGTCGGGCTTTGCTGAACCTGATCGAACAGGTTTCGGCGTGGAAGGTGGACGCGCCGCTGGCCCCCGACGCGCTGTCAACGCGTTTGATGCGGCGGGCTGCAAAATACGACAAATCCGGTGATGAGCATTACAACCTGATCTCGGCCCTGCACAAATCGGTGCGCGGATCTGACCCCGATGCGGCCCTGTATTGGTTCGCGCGCATGCTGACCGGGGGCGAAGATCCGCGGTATCTTGCGCGCAGGATCACACGCATGGCGGTCGAGGACATAGGCCTGGCCGATCCGCAGGCGCAGGCCATTTGTTTGCAATCGTGGGAAACCTACGAACGTCTGGGTTCACCCGAGGGCGAGTTGGCGCTTGCTCAGGCGCTGGTCTATCTTGCCCTGGCGCCAAAATCCAACGGCGCCTATGTCGGTTACAAGGCGGCAATGCGGCTGGCCAAGCAATCCGGCAGCGAGCCACCGCCAAAGCATATCCTGAACGCGCCGACTTCTTTGATGAAGGATCAGGGTTACGGCGCGGGCTATGCCTATGACCATGATGCCGAGGACGGGTTTTCCGGTCAGAACTACTTCCCCGAGACGATGAAACGCCCGGTGTTGTATCAGCCGGTCGAGCGCGGTTTCGAGCGTGAGCTAAAGAAACGCCTCGATTACTTTGCCAAGCTGCGGACACAGCGGAACAGCTAGTTACGCAGGGTCAGTCGTAAAGGTTCCGCGGCGTCACAGGCGACAGGATTGAAGTTGGACGCTTCCCTTGGGTCAACGCTTGCAGGGGAGGACTTGATATGCCGGTTTCAATCGAAAAATCCGAAGATGTCTGGACCGTCATTCACGACAGGCCGGATGCGCGGAACGCCGTTGATACGAAACATGCCGAGGCTCTGGTTGAGGCATTTCTGAGTTTCGAGGCCAGTTCGGCCAAGGCTGCGGTATTCTGGGGTAAAGGTGGCAATTTCTGTGCAGGGTGGGATCTGAAACTTGCCGCATCGCTGGCCGATCCCGAACGGCGCGAGGCGTATTTCGACAAACATGGTTTTCCCATCGGTTCGGCCCCGTCAACGCTGGGGCCCATGGGGCCGTCGCGGCTGGAGCTTTCGAAACCTGTCATCGGCGCGATAGAGGGCGCGGCAGTGGCCGGAGGAATGGAGCTTGCCTTGTGGTGCGATATCCGGGTCATGGCGGAAACGTCTTACTTGGGTGTGTTTTGCCGCCGCTGGGGGATTACCCTGATGGATGGTGGTTCGGTCAGGTTGCCGCGTCTGGTGGGGCAGGGCAAGGCGTTGGAGATTGCTCTGACCGGGCGCAAGGTCGAGGCGGAGGAGTGTTACAGGATTGGGCTGGCGGAAAAGGTCGTTCCGCATGGCACAGCACGAAAGGCGGCTGAAGACATGGCACATGATATCGCCCGTTTCCCGCAAGAGGCCGTTCGGGCAGACCGCCGGTCGATCATCGAAACCCGTGGAATGCCGGTTCGTGACGCGCTGAAGGTTGAATGGGCCAACGGGTTGGATGCCATTCGCCGCGAAGGAACCGCTGGTGCGACCCGTTTTCGGGACGGAGCAGGGCGGCACGGCGACTTCTCGAACATCTGAGATCCAGAGCCAGATACCTTGACTCTTGCCGCGTTGCGCGCGACAGACGCCCATGATTTCTGGGACACGGATAAATACGCAATCTGGGCGGATCACCCGCGCGGAACAAGGGGTAATGGCATGAGTGGCGTGCAGATGATTACAGTCGCTGAAGGGGATGGGGACCAGCGCGTGGATCGCTGGCTGCGCCGCCTGTTTCCGCATGTCAGCCAGGGGCGCATTGAAAAGATGTGCCGCAAGGGAGAATTGCGTGTTGACGGAAGCCGCGCCAAGGCCTCGACGCGGCTGGAGGCAGGGCAGGTGGTTCGCGTGCCGCCTTTGCCGGACGCTGATCACAAACCGGCTGAGGTCAAGCATCACATCTCGGATGCGGATGCCAAGATGATCCAATCTTGCGTGATCTACCGCGACGATCACATTCTGGCGCTGAACAAGCCGCATGGTCTGCCGGTGCAGGGCGGCAGCGGGCAGACAAGGCATGTTGACAGCCTGTCCGAAGCGCTGCGGTTCGGCTATGACGAGAACCCTCGGCTGGTTCATAGATTGGACAAGGACACGTCAGGTGTTCTGCTGCTGGCACGCACGCGTGAGGCCGCCAAGGGTTTGACGGCCGCTTTCCGTCACCGTGATACGCGCAAGATCTACTGGGCGCTGGTTGCCGGAGTTCCAACGCCGTACCTGGGTGAGATCAAGACCGGCCTTGTCAAGGCGCCCGGTCATGGCAAGCACGGCGAGGGTGAAAAGATGATCCCCGTGCATATGAACGAAATTGACAGCACTCCGGGCGCGAAACGCGCGCATACGCATTACGCAACACTCTATCGAGTTGCCGGCCGCGCCGCCTGGGTCGCGATGGAGCCGATCACTGGACGTACGCACCAATTGAGGGCGCATATGGCCGCAATCGGACATCCGATTATCGGCGACGGAAAATACGGCGGTTCGGGTCAGGAAAACCTTGGCGACGGATGGGGCGCGCAACTGGGTGGGATCATCAGCAAAAAGCTGCATCTGCACGCACGGCGACTGTCCTTCCTGCATCCGGTGACGCGGAAACCAGTGACCGTGACGGCGCCCTTGCCCGAGCATATGAAGCACAGCTGGGACACGTTCGGATGGAGCGAGGATCTGGCGGCCGACGACCCGTTTGAGGCGCTGCAATGAGCGCACCCTTGCGGCTGGTCCTGTTCGACGTCGACGGTACTCTGGTCGACAGTCAGGGCAGTATCGTTCATTGCATGACCGCCAGCTTTCAGGCCGCCTCCGTGCCGGTTCCGACGCGAAAGGCGATCCTGTCCATCGTCGGCTTGTCGCTGCCGCATGCCATCGCCCGGTTGGCGCCGGAACAGCCTCTTTCGGTACAGAACGATCTGGTCGACGGGTATAAAGAGGCCTATCACGCCCATCGTCTTGAATTGGGCGCGGCAAGTTCGCCGCTGTACCCCGGTGCGCGCGAGGCGATTGAAGCGTTGCATGCCGTGCCCGAAGTGCTTCTTGGCGTGGCAACCGGCAAGTCGCAGCGCGGGTTGGACGCATTGATCGAAGCCCACGGGCTGGAACCGTATTTCGTGACCCGGCAGGTCGCGGATCACCACCCGTCAAAGCCGCATCCGTCCATGGTGCAGACCGCATTGGCGGAAACCGGGGTCGATCCGGCCTGCGCAGTGATGATCGGCGACACGAGCTTTGACATGGATATGGCCGCGGCCGCCGGTGTTCGCGGCATCGGCGTCATCTGGGGCTATCATGACCGATCGGCTCTGACCGCAGCTTCTTGCATTATCGAAACCTTTGACCAGTTGCCCAATGCGCTGGCTGGGATGTGGAATTGAAAGATGAGTGACTGGAAACCGAAACGCTTCTGGAAGGACAGCACCGTTGCCGCGGTTGATGGCGGCTTCACCGTCGAACTGGATGGCCGCAGGGTCAAAACACCCGCCAAAGCAGACCTGATCTTGCCAACCCGCCCCATGGCCGAAGCGGTGGCAGGGGAATGGGACGCGCAGGAAAAAGAAGTTGATCCTGCCATGATGCCGTTCACCCGTTCTGCAAATGCAGCGATTGACAAAGTCCGCATCCAGCACGGGGAAGTGGCCGACATGCTGGCCGATTACGGCGATTCCGATTTATTGTGTTATCGCGCAACCCACCCGCAGGAGTTGCAGGATCGTCAGAGCGCCGAATGGGACCCCGCCCTGGATTGGGCCGAGACCGCGCTGTCTGCCCGTCTGGTTCCGGTTGCGGGCGTCCTGCATCAACCGCAGCCGGAATCCGCCCTGGCGACATTGCGTTCTCGGGTGCACGGGCTGGATGCGTTCCAACTGGCCGCTTTTCACGATCTTGTCAGCTTGTCGGGGTCATTGATTCTTGGCTTTGCGGCCGCCATGAATTGGCGCAATCCGGACGAAATATGGCGCATTTCAAGATTGGATGAAACCTGGCAAATTGAACAATGGGGCCATGACGAAGAAGCCCATCAGGTTGCCGAGGCCAAGAAAGCAGCCTTTATGCATGCCAAACGCTTCTTTGAATTATCGGTTTGATCCTAAATTCCGGTTTTTTGAGCAAATCTGTAAACAGCTTGGGGCCTGATCCATCGATTTCGATGATCCGGCCCTTGACGTTTGTTTATGAATACGCCCAAACTCAGTGCCACTAAAGGGGAGACACCTTTGGGGTAACCTATCCGGCATCCACTTGCCGGGCAGAGCCGTCTCGGACGAGGCGGAAAATCAGGAAGAGGTAAAAATGAAAAAATCCGTAATCTTGGGCGCGGCAACGATTGCCGGTCTTGCTGCTGGCGCAGCCATGGCAGGGACCGTTGACGACGTTAAAGCACGCGGCAAGCTGAATTGTGGTGTGACCACCGGTCTGGTTGGTTTTGCTGCGCCCGACGCAAATGGCGAATGGCAAGGCTTTGACGTATCGCTGTGCCGCGCCGTTGCTGCTGCCGTTCTGGGTGACGCCAACGCCGTTGAATTCGTTCCGACCACTGGTAAGACACGTTTTACCGCTCTGGCCTCGGGCGAGATCGACATGCTGGCAAGAAACACCACCTGGACCTTCAGCCGCGACGTCGACCTGAAGTTCGAATTCACCGGTGTGAACTATTATGACGGTCAGGGCTTCATGGTTCCCAAGGCGCTGGGCGTCAGCTCGGCCAAGGAACTGGACGGCGCCCGTGTCTGCATCCAGACCGGCACCACCACCGAGCTGAACCTAGCCGATTTCTTCCGTGCCAACAACATCAGCTACGAGCCGGTTCCGATCGAAACCAACGCCGAAGCGCAGCAGCAGTACCTGGCTGGTGCATGTGACGTTTACACCACTGATGCATCGGGCCTCGCCGCAACCCGCGCCACCTTCGAAGCGCCGGACGAGCACATCCTGCTGCCCGAAATCATCTCGAAAGAGCCGCTGGGCCCGCTGGTCCGTCATGGCGACCACGAGTGGGGCGACGTTGTCCGCTGGACCCTGAACGCACTGATTTCGGCTGAAGAGCTGGGCGTGACCTCGGCAAATATCGACGAACTGAGCGCTGGCACCGACAACCCGGAAATCAACCGCCTGCTGGGTACAGAAGGCACTCTGGGTGAAATGCTGGGTCTGGACGCCGACTGGGCGGCCAAAGCGATCAAAGCTGGCGGCAACTATGGTGAAATCTTCGCCAAGAACATCGGTGAAGAAACACCGATCGGCCTGGCGCGCGGCCTGAACGCACAGTGGACCGAAGGCGGCCTGCTGTACTCGCCGCCGTTCCGTTAAGGCATCAATGGAAGAGGGCGCGGGGCAACCTGCGCCCTCTTCTACAATAAATTGCTGCGGGCAGATGCAGAGCGGGGAAAACCTCGCCGAAATGAAACAGCTCGCAAGCCACGGGGATCCCAAAATATGTCGACTATGACTGACCCACCGAAAGCTGATTTTCGGTTGTCTATGCTCATAAACGATACCCGCTATCGCTCTCTTACATTTCAGGTGATTGCGGCCATCGTCATTGCGCTTTCCATCTGGTATCTGGGCAACAACCTGATCCAGAACCTCAGGGCCGCAGGGCTCAATATTTCCTATGCTTTCCTCGGCGATTCCGCCGGGTACGACATCAACCAGCGTCTTGTTGAATATGACAGTCAGTCATCGCATGCACGCGCGGCACTTGTCGGTTTGCTGAACACACTGCTCGTGGCCTTCCTGGCCTGTATCACCGCAACGGTTTTCGGTGTGATCGCGGGTGTTCTGAGACTGTCGAACAACTGGCTCGTGTCGAAGCTGATGGCAGTATATGTCGAGATCTTCCGGAACATCCCGGTTCTGATCTGGATCATCATCATCTTCACGATCATGACGGCCGTGCTGCCGGCGCCCAGCGCGTTCCGGGGGGAAAACCCGACGTCTTCAATGCTGTTTGGGTCCTTCGCCTTTACCAATAGAGGCATTTATTTTCCCCGTCCCGAGTTCGCCAATGGCCTGTTTGCATCGACAGCCCTGAACTGGTTGCTGGTCATCGCCGTCTTGATCGGATCGTGGTTCGTTAGTGGCGAAGTCGAAAAACGCGCGACCAAGAAGCAGGAAGAAACTGGCGAGCGCCCCGCGACGCTGTTGCCGAAACTGGCAATCTGGCTGGTGCCTTTTGTGCTGTTGATGATCATCATGGGCCTGACTTGGGATGTCCCCGAGCTGAAGCGCTTTAACTTCAGCGGTGGACTGAATGCCGGTGGTCCACTGATTGCGCTGTGGTTTGCCCTGTCGATCTATACCGGTGCCTTTATCGCGGAAAACGTGCGTGCGGGTATTCAGGCGATCAGCAAAGGTCAGACCGAGGCGGCCGCCGCGTTGGGCCTGCGTCAGGGACGGATCATGAAACTGGTCATCCTGCCCCAGGCATTGCGGGTCATCATCCCGCCGCTGATCTCGCAGTATCTGAATATCACCAAGAACTCGTCTCTCGCGATTGCCGTTGGCTATGCGGATATCACCGCAACACTGGGTGGTATTACCCTGAACCAGACCGGCCGGGCGATTGAATGCGTTCTGCTGCTGATGTTGTTCTACCTCACGGCCTCGCTGCTGATTTCGACGGGGATGAACATCTACAACGCTTCCGTCAAGCTGAAGGAGCGCTGAGCCATGAGTGATCAAGCAACAAACCCGATCGCCTTCGTGGCCGAAGGCACCATCCCGCCCTCACCGCCGCCGGCAAATGAGACCGGCGTCATCAAATGGCTGCGCGAGAATCTGTTCTCAGGGGTCGTCAACTCGATCCTGACAGTTCTGTCGCTGATCCTGATCTACATTCTTCTCAAGAATACCTTGCCATGGATTCTGAACGGAGTGTGGAATGCCAACTCGCTCGCGGAATGCCGCGAGATTCTGGGGGACAAGACCGGAGCCTGTTTCGCGGTTCTGACGGAACGCTGGCCTCAGCTGATCTATGGGTTCAAGTACCCCGTCGATGCCTATTGGCGGCCGAACCTGGCCTTTGTTCTGATGCTGGTGGCGATTGCGCCGGTGCTGTTCTTTGACTTGCCTCGCAAGATGCTGTTGTTCACTGCGGTCTATCCCTTCCTGGCTTTCTGGCTGATCTGGGGTGGCACGATCCTCGTGCCTCTGGTTGCACTAGTTGGCTGCATAGCCGCCGGTGGTGTCTTCCAGAAGCTGGGCAACAACAACTTTGCCGCCGGGTTCTTCGGCGCAATTGTGACGGCACTGGTCATCTGGAACGTCGGAGGGGCCCTGATCCCGGAAGGCGCATCAGAGAATGCGTGGCTGACGGCCGTTCCCAGCCGTGACTTGGGCGGTTTCATGCTGAACATGATGCTGGGCGTAACCTGTGTGTCGCTGTCGGTACCACTTGGGATCGCACTGGCCTTGGGGCGACAGTCGAACATGCCGCTGATCAAGTGGGTCTGCGTCATCTTCATCGAGTTCATCCGCGGCGTGCCTCTGATCACGCTGCTGTTCGTGGCTTCGGTGATGCTGGCCTATTTCTTCCCGCCTGACAGCACGGTCGACCTGTTCCTGCGCGTGGTGATCATGATCACCATGTTCTCGTCCGCCTATATCGCCGAGGTGATCCGCGGCGGTCTGGCAGCGCTTCCGCGCGGGCAGTACGAGGCCGCAGACAGTCTTGGGTTGGATTATCCGCAGGCGATGCGGCTCATCATCCTGCCGCAGGCGCTGAAGATCTCGATCCCCGGGATTGTGAACGTGGCCGTGGGCCTGTTCAAGGATACTACACTGGTTTCGGTCATTTCGATGTTCGATCTGGTGGGCATGATCCGGGGACCCATCCTGGCGTCGACCGAATGGAACGGCGTCTACTGGGAGCTTCTGGGCTTTGCCGCGCTTCTGTTCTTCGTCGTCTGCTACGGCATCTCTCAATATTCTCAGTGGCTCGAGCGTCGCCTTGCCACAGATCATCGTTAAGGAGTTCAACACATGTCTGAACTTGCAATCGACCGCGAAATCGACCGCTCCAAGATGCAGGTGAGCGACGAGGTCGCCATTGAAATCAACAGCATGAACAAGTGGTACGGGTCCTTCCACGTGCTGCGCGACATCAATCTGACCGTCAATCAGGGCGAGCGGATCGTGATCGCGGGCCCGTCGGGTTCGGGCAAGTCCACCCTGATCCGCTGCCTGAACGCGCTGGAAGAACACCAGCAAGGCAAGATCGTGGTGGACGGTATCGAGCTGTCGAATGACCTGAAGAACATCGACAAGATTCGCTCCGAGGTCGGAATGGTGTTCCAGCACTTCAACCTGTTCCCGCACCTGACCATTCTGGAAAACTGTACGCTGGCCCCAATCTGGGTGCGCAAGACGCCCAAGAAAGAGGCTGAAGAGCGGGCGATGCATTTCCTGGAAAAGGTGAAAATCCCCGAGCAGGCTGACAAGTTTCCCGGTCAGCTTTCCGGCGGTCAACAGCAGCGTGTGGCGATCGCCCGCTCGCTCTGCATGATGCCACGGATCATGTTGTTCGATGAACCGACATCGGCGCTGGACCCCGAGATGATCAAAGAGGTGCTCGACACCATGATCGAACTGGCCGAGGAAGGCATGACCATGCTGTGCGTGACGCACGAGATGGGTTTTGCCCGTCAGGTCGCCAACCGCGTGATCTTCATGGATGCCGGTCAGATCGTGGAGCAGAACGAACCCGAAGAGTTCTTCAACAACCCGCAAAGCGAGCGGACCAAACTGTTCCTGAGCCAGATTCTGGGTCACTGACCTGCACAAAGGCTGAAAGAATTATGGCGGGGTGTTGCCCCGCCTTTTTCTATTCGATCAACTCACGCGGGATGGTGAACCCCAGCACCGTCCCGGTTTGCCATCGGACCTCGGCCCAGCTGTTTAAGTCGAACGACATGACGGTTGTTGCACAGGTTGGATAATCGAAAAAGCGTGTATGATTTGGCGGTTGTCGCACCAGACGGTTGGCAAAATCGGCGATCCCGGGATTGTGGCCCAACATCAATACCGCCGGTTCCGTAGCACCTGAAAGCTCTCGCAGCATGACCTTTGAATCAGCGTGGTAGAGCGCGCTGTGAAAGCTGACTTTATCGGCCTGCAAACCCATGCGATCCCATGTCTCGCGGGTGCGAGTTGATGTAGAGCTTAGGACTTCATCCGGCAACCAACCGTGGTGACGCAACCAAGCAGCGATGGCCGGGGCTGACTTTCGTCCACGCTTGTTCAGCGGGCGGTCATGATCGCCAAGACCCGGGCTATCCCAGCTGGATTTCGCATGACGTGTCAGGATCAGAATTCGGGTCATGACGGATGAAAGGCTTTCATGTGATGGGCCGATTGTTCCGGGTCGCGTCCTGCGCCCGCGCTCAGAGGGCAGGCTAGGCGGGCCAGACACCCGCCCGCCATACAGGTTTGACCTTCAGCGGTGCCCAGATGGTCGTGGCATGCAGCGACATCATAGAACTCCTGCGCGTTCAGCGCGCTGACCGGACAGGTCGTCGTGCAAGGCGCGGCGCAGCTTTCGCAAGGCGACACGCCGGAAGGGGCCGGGATGGCGAACTCTTCGGCAAAATGCAGTGCGCCCCGATAGGAAATCATCATCCCAACGGTATCATGCACCAATGCCCCGACCGGGCTGCTGAACGTCCGCCCAGATTTGAGCGCCCAGTCAATGAATGGCGTGTACGGAGGGCCGCCGAACGGGAAATACGCCTGTGCGCCGAGCCTTTCGGCCATCTGACCGACGATCCTTTGCGACCATCGGTCAACGGGGTCGGCCTGGTGCCATTCCGGTGAGGCCTTTAGTACGGGCCAGAATTCCGGCCCGGCCCCCAACAGGATCAGCGTGCCGGTTTCGAGGTCTTTGGCTGCAACGTGGCGAGGATGCAGCGCTCCCATGACCAACAATCCAGCATCACGGGCGGCGTTTTCAACCTTTTCATAAGGCGTCGCGTCAGGATCAGAGGAAGGCTGTGCAAGATGTGTCATGTCTCATCCTCCTCTCTTGCGGGGATCAGTCCGGGCGTATCAGCGACCCGGCCCCATGTTCCGTGAACAGCTCCAGCAGCACGGCATTGGGTGCGCGCCCATCAAGTATGACGACAGCCCGAACGCCGCTGTGCAGGGCGTCCAGTGCGGTTTCTGTCTTGGGTATCATACCGCCTGCAATGGTGCCTTCGCGGGTCATTTCCCTTATCTGACCGGCCTTGAGTTCGGTCACGACATCGCCCGCCGCGTTCTTGACACCGGAAACATCCGTCAGCAGCAACAGACGGTCTGCCTTGAGCGAAGAAGCGATTGCTCCGGCTGCCGTGTCACCATTGACGTTGAATGTTTCACCGTCGCGGCCTGCACCAAGCGGGGCGATGACCGGGATTACGTCATGTGAAAACAGATCATGCAGGATCTTCGGATTCATCTCGGCAGGGGTGCCGACAAAGCCCAGCGACGCATCCGTTTGATCGCAGACCATCAGGCCTGCGTCCTTGCCGGACAGGCCCACGGCTGATCCGCCCTGATCATTGATCGCCTGTACGATGCGCTTGTTCACGAGTCCGGACAGAACCATTTCGACCACTTCAACCGTGGCCTTGTCGGTCACTCGCTTGCCGTTCACGAATTCGGATTGAATGTCCAACTTGCCCAGCATTGCATTGATCATCGGACCACCGCCGTGGACGACCACCGGGTTCACACCCACCTGGCGCATCAGAACCACGTCCCGGGCAAAGCTTTCCATCGCCTCATCGCTGCCCATGGCGTGTCCGCCAAGTTTGATGACCACGATGGCTCCATCATAGCGCTGCAGATAGGGCAGGGCACTGTTGAGTGTGGCTGCGGTGGCGATCCAGTCCCGGTTCATATCTCGTGTCTTCATAGCTAAAGTCCTTCTGGAAAACCGTGTTAGGACCTTTGCCCCACGCTGCCAAGGGCGAAGCTATTCCAGATGGGCAATGATGGACCGCAGGGTCGCGATGCCGTCACCCTTTTCGGAAGAGGTAAGCACGATTTCCGGAAATGCCGCGGGATGTTTGGACAACGCGGCCCGGGTTTGCTCCAGCACCTTCTCGCGATCCTTGGCTTTGACCTTGTCTGCCTTGGTCAGAACGCATTGAAATGTCACGGCGCTGGTGTCCAGCAACTTCATGATTTCGTCATCGACCGGTTTTACCCCGTGGCGCGAGTCGATCAGGACAAAGGCGCGGCGCAGTGTCTGGCGCCCGCTGAGATATTGTTTCAGCAGCTTCTGCCACTTCTCGACCACTTTCACCGGGGCGTTTGCATAGCCATAGCCCGGCAGGTCCACGAGATAGAGTTCAGGGCCTTGGGTGAAAAAGTTGATCTCTTGCGTGCGGCCAGGCGTGTTGGATGCGCGGGCCAGACCCTTCGTGCCGGTCAAGGCATTGATCAGGCTGGATTTGCCCACGTTCGAACGCCCCGCAAAACAGACTTCCAACCGGTCAGGGGCGGGAAGGCCATTCATGGCGACAACGCCTTTGACGAACTCGGACGGGCCTGCAAACAGTTTGCGGCCTCGCTCCTGGGCGAATTCATCCGGGTCTTCGGCCAGGGGGAAGGGAAGCGCGGTCATAGCAGCTGCACCTCATCGTTGACGCGGATTTCGCCACCCTGGACTACCTCGGCGTAAACGCCGAAATCCTGATGGTCCCAACTGTTCAGGGCGCGCAGGGTGTCTGCGTCCCTCTCACCGGTTTCGGGATTGGCGGTGGTGGCCATACATCGCGTGATCCGTTCGCGGACGCGAAGCACGGCCTCGCCAATGCGCACGTCACGACCCAGCCAGTCAAACTCATCCCATAACGGCAGACCTTCGAACCAGATATTGCCGCGCCATCGAACAATGGACAGAGTCCGGTCCAGTTTCTGTTCGACTGCGCGATGCGATGCCATGTTGCACAGGCTGATCGATGGAAAGTCGCTGTCCGTCATACCGCGCCCCGGAACCCGAACGATCCGGGCAGATGCGGCCCGGTCCGCCGGCATAAGTGGCTTTACCCAGTCCAGAAAAGCCTCTTGTTCGGTGTCCGGCGCAAAACCGAGATCCGGTCGCTGCGGGTGGCGCAATGTAACCCGGTCGCCCTGCAATTCGGCCGAAATGGCCATCAACTGAGGCGCTTTTGAACCGCGGCTGAAATTGAAACAGGGTGCCCATTCCGAACCATCGGTTTTGGCGGCCTCATGAGCGACCGCCCAAACGCGATCCCCGGGCATGGTCTGCCCGGGGATGAGTGTGACTTGGCTCAGGGCTTCTCGCCCATGGCTTTTGATCGGGTGGCGCCAAAGGCTTGAGACCGTTCCGCTCATTTGTTGTCCGTTTTTGGCGTCCGCTTGAAACCGGACTTTATGTTTCCGAATACATCCGGCTTATAGCCCTGGCTGCGCATGATCAGATATTGCTGTGTGAACGTGATCGTGTTGTTCGCGATCCAGTACACGACCAGACCACTGGCGAAACCACCCAGCATGAACATGAAGACCCAAGGCATCCAGGCAAAGATCATGGCCTGCGTCGGATCGGTTGGCGCCGGGTTCAGTTTCTGCTGCAACCACATCGAAATACCCAGCAGCAGTGGCAGAATACCGATGAAGATCAGCGCCATCAGGCTTTCGGGTGCAGGTGCGGCCCAAGGCAGCAAGCCAAAGAAGTTGAAGATCGACGTCGGATCCGGCGCGCTCAGGTCCTGGAACGGGCCGAACCATGGGGCCTGACGCAGCTCGATCGTCACGAAAATAACCTTGTACAGCGAGAAGAAAATCGGAATCTGCAACAGAATTGGCAAGCAGCCTGCGGCAGGGTTCACCTTTTCCTTTTTGTACAGCTCCATCATGCCCTGCTGCATTTTCTGGCGATCATCGCCTGCGGCTTCTTTCAGGGCTTCCATTTGCGGCTGCAATTCCTTCATCTTCGCCATCGAGACGTATGACTTGAAGGCAAGCGGGAACAGGATGGCCTTGATGATCAGCGTCAGGCCGATGATTGACCACCCCATGTTCCCAATCAGGGCATTGATGTTGTGCAGCAGCCAGAAGATCGGCTTGGTCAGGAAGTAGAACCAACCCCAGTCGATGCTGTCGATGAACTTCTGAACACCTTCCGCCTGATACTCCCGGATGGTTTCCCATTCCTTGGCACCGGCGAACAGTCTGGTCGTGACCTCTTCCGTCGTACCGGGCGCGACCGTCAGCGTCGGCAGCACTGTTTCCGTCTGATAGATTTTACGACGTGAATCGTATTTGGCAGCGGCCTTGAACGCTGAACCCTCGGCCGGGATCAGGGTGGTCATCCAGTAGTGATCCGTAAACCCGATCCAGCCGCCTTCTTTGACCTGATAGACCTCGGCCTGTGCGCGTTCATTGGGGTCGATATCGAAATCGCGCACATCGCCATAGTCGATCTCATCCAGAACGCCGTCAGCCATGACCATGACGCCTTCGTGAAGAATGAAGAAGTTCTTCAGGCCCGGCAGGTCACCGTCTTCGCCTATACCGTGGCGTGCCAGAATGCCGTAGGGGGCCATGCCGACCTCAGCGTCCGTGGTGTTCTCGACCGACTGGGTGACCGAGAACATATAGTCTTCATCAACGGCAATGGTGCGGCGGAAGGTGAGGCCGTTTCCATTGTCCCAGGCCAGCGTGATCGGAGTGTCAACACCCAGAGTTTCGCCCTGCTCAAGCGTCCAAAGAGTGTTCGGGCCGGGAACGTCCGCTACCGACAGGCCCGCACCGGGGGCCCAGCCATAAAGCGCATAATAGGCAGAGTCACTTCCAACCGGGGACAGAAGTTCGACGATCGGAGAATCCTCGGCCAGTGAAACCTTGTAATCCTTCAGCGACAGCTCATCAATTCGGCCACCGGCAAGCGACAGGCTGCCCGTCAGGCGGGGCGTGTCGATGCTGACGCGGGGCGCCTCGGGTTCGGCTTCGGCTTCAGTGGCGCTTGCAGTTGCTTCGCCGACCGTACCGGTATCAGCGGCGCTGGGCGTCTGAACCTCATTCCCTTCGATGCTGGCGATTTCAGCCTGTTCCGTGGTTGGTGTGGGTTCCGGCGGGGGGAACAGCACGAACCAGACCAGGATCACGAGAAAGCTGAGCGCGGTTGCGAGGATGAGATTCTTGTTCTGATCGTCCATCTGGGACAGCCACCTTGAGCAGTGAAAGACACCCGCAGGGTTCAACAGAGTGCAGGCCCAAAGGTCAAGCGGAATCGCTCGTCATTTCGTCACGGATTGGTCTTCTGTGGCGCAGTTTCCGGTTCTTCAGCCGGTTTGCCGCCCGATTTTGGGCATTCCGTCGACCTTGTTGCGATGAGACGTGATCCAGCCCTCGGTTTTTTCGAAAGGCATGGGCTTGCCGATGCCAAACCCTTGAACATGGTCACATCCCAATTGCGCCATCAAGGCGTGTTCTCCGGGCGTTTCAACACCTTCAGCAAGCGTTTCCAGGTTCAGCCGTTCTGCCATGGTCAGAATTGCGCTGGCCAACTGCTGCTGGCTTGGGTCCTGGTCCGCCTTTGTCACGAAAGAGCGGTCGATCTTGATCCGGGACACGTTGAACCGCTTGATTGACGCGATCGAGGCATGCCCTGTGCCGAAATCGTCCAGATCGATACAGCACCCCATCGCGGCCAAGCCCGTGACATTGCGGGTGATTACGTCATCCGGCCCTCTGGAAAACACGGTCTCCAATACTTCGACCGCCAATCTGTCCGGGGTCAGATCGCATTGATCCAATTCCCATTTCAGGCGGTCGATCAGCCCCGGGTCACGCAATTCGTCCGACGAAAAGTTGATGCCGATGCGTGGTACGGTCAGACCGGCGCGATCCCATTCGCGCATTGCGCAAAAGGCGTGATGCCGCATCGCCTGCCCCAGTTTGCCCATCAACTCCGCCTGTTCGGCAAAGGGCAGAAAGACATTGGGACCCAGCACTCCTTTTTTCGGGTGTTCCCAGCGGGCCAGAGCCTCGAACCCGGACACGCGCCCGGTATCCGTCGAGATCTGCGGTTGAAACCATGGACGAATTTCACCGCTTTCCAGCGCCGCATCAAATTCCTTGCGCAGATTGGTTCTGACCTGAGCCCGGCGACGTGTTTCGGACGAAAAGGCACGAATCGTCGACGGCCCGTTTTGCTGTGCTTCTTGCAGCGCGTTGTTTGCAGCGTTGCACCAATCCGTCGCGGTGCCGTCGGGGACATTGCTGCTGAGGCAGAAACCGATAGAGCAGGACAAGTAAACTCCGGTTCCGTTCAGCATGATGGGGTCTTCGACCGCGGATTGCATTCGTCCCGACATCTGAATGCAGGTTTCCAGATCAAGCTGTTGCGCCGGGTGCAGAACAACCATCATCTTGTTTCCATCGATCCGGGTCGCGGAGTCACTGGCGCGGATCATGGACATGACACGAGAGCAGAATTGCTGTGCCACATGGTTTGCTGCTGCTTGGCCATGCAGTTCAAGTATTTGCGTATAGTCGTCCAGGATCACAGCGAAACAGGCCGACGTTTCACCTTTGCGGCGACTATCCGAGAGCACCTCTGCCAGAACGGTTTCGAACTGGTCATTCGGCAGCAGGCCACCCTGTTGCCGTTTCCTGTCTGCCGGGCTGGGTGCTATTGCGCCTATACCGGCAATCATCATGGGCAAGCCCAGGGCCACCGCGACCAAAGCGCGTTCACCGCCAAGCCAGAACGCCCCCAGGCTTGTTGCCGGAACAAAGGCAAGAACGGCTGGGCCGTATGCCACATTTCTCAAAGCTTCAATAATACGGTCGACGAAAGGATGATTCCGCATCGGGTCCTGACCTTGGGCATGAATGGTATGCCGAGCCTAGGAAACCAGTCTGAGTCAGTCGTTAACGCAGCAGCGGTATTTCTTCCAAATTTTCCGCTTTTTCGTCAGAGTTTACGGAAAGATTAACAAAATCAAAGAGTTTCGCATCCAGAAGGTGCGACGGGCGTGCATTTGTTAACGCGCGGAACATAACCTGACGCCGACCTGGACTGTTCTTTTCCCATTGATCGAGAATCTGTTTGACCTGCTGCCGTTGCAACCCGTCCTGACTGCCGCACAAATCGCAGGGGATGATCGGATATTGCATGGCCTTGGCAAATTTCTCGCAGTCGGCTTCGGCGACGTGGGCAAGCGGGCGGAAGACAAAAAGATCTCCCTCTTCATTCACCAGTTTCGGTGGCATGGTGGCCAGACGGCCTCCGTGGAAGAGGTTCATGAAAAACGTTTCGAGAATATCGTCGCGGTGGTGGCCCAGCACGACGGCGGAACAGCCTTCTTCCCGGGCAATGCGATACAGGTTGCCGCGGCGAAGTCGCGAGCACAGGGCGCAATATGTTCGGCCCTGCGGGACCTTGTCCATCACAACAGAGTAGGTGTCCTGGTACTCGATCCTGTGTGGCACACCCATGCGGTCCAGAAACTCTGGCAGGACCGTTGCCGGAAATCCGGGTTGTCCCTGATCCAGATTGCAAGCCAGAAGATCGACGGGCAGCAATCCGCGCCATTTGAGTTCGTAGAGGACGGCCAGCAGCGTATAACTGTCCTTGCCGCCCGACAGGCAGACAAGCCAACGCGGCGGTGTGCCGGTCTTGTCATGGGCGGAGGGGTCCACCATCCCGTATTGCTCGATCGCTTCGCGGGTCTGGCGCACGATGCGTTTGCGCAGTTTCTTGAACTCGGTGGTCGAGGGCGCGCCAGCAAAGAGCGGGTGGATATCGTCTGCATCATCAAACATGCGCTGCCCCTACAGCAGATGGCGCAACCGGGCAAGTGGCGGGTCAGCCAAGCCGCGCCAGCAGGGCGCCGGTATCCAACCCGGCTACTGCTCCGGGAATGCGGCCGCTGTCACCGGAAAGACGTGTGGCAACAAAGCCATCAGCCACAGCGCCGGGCGCATGGCGCAGCAATTGCGAGGCTGTCAGCAGCAGAGCCGTACGTTCAGCGTACCAGCGCGCTTCGGCCTCGGGCGGCGGACCGGGCCAGCGGCTGCGATGCGCGGTCAGAGCTGCGTCATAACTTCTGTCCGTGCCTCTCACCGCATCCAACTCGGCCCCCAGAACCTCGGCGGCCAGCGGCTCACGCGCCAGGGTGCGCAGGATATCGAGGCAGATCACATTGCCTGACCCCTCCCAGATGCTGTTCAGGGGCGCTTCACGATAGATCAGGGGCAAGGGCGTGTCTTCGACGTACCCCATGCCGCCCAGCACTTCCATCGCTTCGACGACGACGACCGGGCAGCGCTTGTTGTTCAGGAACTTGGCCAATGCGACGCCGATCCGGGCAAAGGCCTTGTCTTCGGGTGTCTGGCCGTCAAATGCCTGCGCCACACGCATTCCCAGAGTCACTGCGCCTTCCCAGTCCAGAACAAGGTCGGACAGGACCGCTTGCATCAGCGGTTGATCAATCAATCGGCGCTGAAATGCGCTGCGGTGTTCCACCCAATGATGCGCTGCGCTGAGCGCGGCACGCATCAGCCCGGCCGGCGCCATGGCTGTATCAAGCCGCGTGTGGTGCACCATTTCCAGTATGGTGCGCACGCCCGCGCCTTCTTCGCCCAACTGATAGGCCAGCGCGTCATGATACTCGATTTCCGAAGATGCGTTGGATTTGTTGCCCAGCTTGTCCTTCAGACGCATCAGGTGGATCGCATTGCGTTCGCTCTCGAGCCAGCGGGGCACCAGAAAACAGGTCAACCCGCCGGGCGCCTGCGCCAGTGTCAGGAACCCATCCGACATTGGCGCGGAACAGAACCACTTGTGCCCGCGCAAGCGCCAGTGATCCCCGTCGCGGGTCGCAATGGTCGTATTAGCGCGTATGTCCGAACCGCCCTGTTTCTCGGTCATGGCCATCCCCAGCGTCACGCTGGTCTTTTGACCGATCGGTTTCTTCGAAGGATCATAGTGGCGGGCCATGAGTTTTGGCTGCCAGAGTGAGGCAATGTGTTCATTGGCGGCCAGTGCAGGGATTGCTGCATAGGTCATGGTCATCGGGCAGCAATGCCCGGGTTCGACCTGTCCGGCCAAATAGACCATCGCCGCATGGGTCGCGTGCCCTCCGGGCTGTCTATCCCAGGCCAGTGCGGCATAGCCCGCCGATTGGCTGATCTGCATCATCTGATGATAGGCCGGGTGAAAGCGCACCTCGTCCAGGCGTCTGCCGCCGGGATCGAACAGCCGCAGCTCTGGCGGATGCCGGTTGGCTTCCCGACCCAGTTCCCGCGTTTCTTCGGTTCCGAGTGTTTTGCCATATGCCGCCAGTTCCAAAGCGCGCGCGCCCGCTGTCTTTGCTGCGTCTTGCAGGACCGGATCGGACAGCCAAAGATCGGTGCCGCCGCGCGCGGGCGGTTGGTTCAGGACATCGTGGGTTGGCAGGGTATCGCGCGCTGGGGATTTCATCGGGACCTCGGGTTGGACTGGTCCAACTGTTCAGGCGCGGCACTTGCCGGTCAAGTCTGACGAGGGGTCAGGACGAAGGGTCGTTATGCTTGTCGTCAGGTACCGGATCGTATCCGTCGCCGCCCCAAGGGTGGCAACGGCAGATCCGATGAGCGGCCAGGTAGGATCCTTTGACCGCCCCGTGTTTCTCCAGCGCCTCAAGCGCATAGGCGGAACAGGTGGGTTGGTAGCGACAGTTGAAACCGACCCATGGGCTGAAGATCAGCCGATACGCCCGAACAGGCAGGGCGACGATATGGGACAGGAAGGTCATTTTTCGGCCGCATGCACCTTGCGGAGCGCATAGCGCAGGTCGTCCAACAGTGCGTCATAGGGGCGGTTGGCGGTAACCTCGGCGCGGCCGATCAGGACGTAATCCCACCCGTCGCGGCCGGCTTCGGGCAACACGGCCCGCGCGGCTTCGCGCAGACGGCGCTTGGCGCCGTTGCGGGCCACGGCATTGCCCACTTTTTTCGAGCAAGTGAAGCCCACGCGAATCCCGACGCCCTCGCCGGGCGCGCGCTTGCGGGCCTGAACCATCATCGAAGACGTGCCTTGTCGGCGGGCACGCGCCGCTTTCAGAAAGTCGGACCGCTTCTTGAGAACGGTCAGGGGTGCAGATGCACAAACGGACGCCGCCGGGGGCTTGTTCCCGGGGTGGTTCCTACCAACCTCAGGGGCCTCCGGCGGCGTCATGTTCATAACCTGATCGGTGAGCGGTTTACGCGCTCAGCGATTTGCGGCCGCGTGCGCGGCGTGCATTCAGGATCTTGCGGCCGGCCTTAGTGGCCATGCGCGCGCGGAAACCGTGGCGGCGTTTGCGAACCAGGTTCGAAGGCTGATAGGTGCGTTTCATCGCTCCGTCTCCAATCTATGCGGTCGGGTGCGGCGCGGATTCGCCTGCCCGTGGTGTTCGAAGCCCGTCCTCTACTGCCAAGCGGGGGGTAAGTCAAACCCCAACGGCCAGGTTTTCGCAGCTTTTGCAACAATTCTGTTACCGGCTACGGCAAAAGGTTTCAAAATACCCGTTTATCGCCGAAATCTCTCACATTCGGTGCCACAAAGATCAAGGCCCCGTGATCCCCCTGTTGCTGGCCCGTCAGTCAGCGCATCTTGGGCACAAGATGAAGCACAAAGAACCGGAAAATCTGATGTCCGACACGAGCCAGGCGCCGCGCAATGGTTTCGCGCGCCACATTCCGTTGCTTGTAATCCTGAGCGTTGCCGTTGTCGGCTTTTTCACGCTTGGGGATTACCTGACTTTCGAGACCTTGCGGGACAATCGCGAGGCGCTTCTGGCGTGGCGGGTCGGTCACTATTGGGTCATGGCAGCCGCTTTTGTCGCCATTTATGTCGTCATAGTGGCCTTTTCACTGCCCGGTGCCGCGGTGGCTTCGATGACGGGCGGTTTTCTTTTCGGTCTTTTTGCGGGAACCGTTTTCAATGTCGTGTCCGCCACCATCGGTGCGTCGGCGATCTTTCTGGCGGCGCGCTGGGGCTTGGGCGAATCCCTGACGTCGCGCCTGGAATCATCAGAAGGCACGGTCAGGAAACTGAAGGACGGTCTGCGGGAAAACGAAATCTCGGTGTTGTTTCTGCTGCGTCTGGTGCCGGTGGTGCCGTTCTTTGTTGCCAATCTCGTGCCGGCTTTGGTCGGTGTGAAGTTCCGCAATTTTCTTTTGACGACCGCGCTGGGCATCATCCCCGGAGGTATCGTGTACACGTGGATCGGGGTCGGTTTGGGCGGTGTATTCGACCGTGGGGAAACGCCTGATGTTTCGTTGCTGTGGGAACCGTTCGTGATCGGGCCGATTACAGGGTTGTGCGTATTGGCCGCCTTGCCCATCGTTTTCAAAGCACTGCGCGCGAAAAGAGGCACCTGAACCATGAAAGAGTTGAAAACCGATCTCCTGGTCATTGGCGCCGGGTCCGGAGGATTGTCCGTCGCTGCGGGCGCCAGCCAGATGGGCGCGGATGTTGTCCTGCTGGAAGGGCACAAGATGGGCGGGGATTGCCTGAATTTCGGCTGTGTCCCGTCGAAGGCGCTGATCGCAAGTGGCAAAGCGGCCCATGCTCAGGCGCATTCCGTTCGTTTTGGCATCGCTGATACAATCCCTCAGGTCGACTACGCCGCAGTAAAGGATCATGTTCATGATGTGATCGCGCAGATCGAACCGATGGACAGTCAGCAGCGATTCGAAGGCTTCGGAGTGAAGGTCATCCGCGAATATGGCACGTTTTTATCCCCTGAAAAGGTGCAGGCCGGGGATCATGTCATCTGTGCACGTCGCATCGTCATCGCGACCGGTTCATCACCGCTGGTGCCGCCGATTCCGGGGTTGGACACGGTGCCCTACTATACGAACGAAACCATCTTTGACTTGAGAGAGCGGCCAGATCACCTGCTGATCATCGGGGGCGGCCCGATCGGGATGGAGATGGCGCAGGCCCATATACGCCTCGGCAGCAGGGTGACGGTCGTCGAAGGGCTCAAAGCCTTGGGCAAAGACGATCCCGAGGCTGCCTCCGTGGTGCTGGATACCCTGCGCAGTGAAGGCGTGGACATCCGGGAAAACGCCATGATCGCGCAGGTGCGCGGAACAGAGGGCGCTGTGGAAGTCGTTGCCGAAAACGGTGAAATTCACCGGGGCTCTCATCTTTTGATCGCTGCCGGTCGCAAAGCCAATATCGAGCGTCTGAACCTGGAGGCAGCCGGAATTGAACGCACGAAAACAGGCCTCAGAACGGATGACGCGCTGCGCACGACCAATCGCTGCGTCTATGCGATCGGAGATGTGGCCGGTGGCCTGCAATTCACCCATGTTGCAGGGTATCATGCAGGTGTCATCATTCGTTCGGCCCTGTTCGGACTGCCGTCCAGGGCGAAAACGGAACATATTCCTTGGGCCACCTATACGGACCCGGAGCTGGCCCAGGTCGGACTGACCGAAGCTCAGGCCCGCGAGGCGCATGGTAAAAAGCTCGAAATCGCCCGCTTTGACTATCTCCACAATGACCGGGCGATTGCCGAGCGCAAAACCAAAGGCTTCGTCAAGGTCATGGTCGTGAAAGGCCGACCCGTCGGCGCCACAATCGTCGGGCATCAGGCGGGTGAGTTGATCAACTTGTGGTCGTTGGCTTTGGCCAATAACCTGAAGATGGGGCAGATCGCCGCCATGGTTTCACCCTATCCGACGATCGGAGAGCTTAACAAACGTGTGGCGGGTGCTTATTTCTCGCCAAGGCTGTTTGAGAATCAGACAGTTAAACGAGTGGTCAGGTTCGTCCAGCGCTGGATTCCCTGACCTGAGGAGGGGCGCAAATTGAACTCGCTTTCGGGCCGATTTCTGATCCTGACGACGGTCTTCGTCATGTTGGCCGAGGTTCTGATCTTTGTCCCGTCGATCGCCCGGTTCCGCGAGGACTTTCTGTTGAACAGGCTCGAACGCGCGCAGATCGCCTCGCTGGCTTTGCTGGCGGATGATATGCTGGCCGAAGATCTTGAGGCGGAACTGCTGGCAAACGCAGGCGTCTACAATGTCGTATTGCGACGGGATGAGGTTCGGCAACTGATGCTGTCGTCGCCGATTCCCGATCCAATCGCCGGCACGTTCGATTTGCGGGATGCAAGCCCCTGGATTCTTATCCGGGATGCGATCAGCCGCTTTCTCAAACCCGAAAACGAAGTCATCCGGGTCATCGGAGAACCGGTCAAGGGGGCAGGCCTTCTGATCGAAGTCACCATGGACAGCATACCGTTGCGAACGGCGATGATTGACTACGGGTTGCGTATTCTCGGTCTGTCCTTTGTGATCTCCATCATCACGGCGTTTTTCCTGTTTCTCGCCGTACGCGTCGTACTTGTGCGGCCCATCAAAAGCGTCGTCGGCTACATGCAGCGCTATGCCAGTGCGCCAGAGGACGCGCGTGGCATAATCTCGCCGAATTCGAAGGTGACGGAGCTGCGAGAGGCCGAGGAGGCACTGAAGATGCTGCAAACGGACCTGACCCAGGCGCTCAAACAGCGGGAAAGGCTGGCGCAGCTTGGGGGGGCCGTAGCCAAAGTCAGCCATGACTTGCGCAATATCCTGACGTCGGCGCAGCTGTTTACCGATCGGATCGAGGCCAGCGATGATCCGCTGGTGCGGCGGATGGCGCCGAAACTGGTGAATTCCATCACCCGGGCCGTGTCCCTTTGTGAAAGCACATTGGCCTTTGGCCGCGCGGAAGAGCCCGCGCCCACTCTGACTATGGTTCCGATCCGCGCAATCGCGGCGGATGTCGCGGCCAGCGAACAACTCGCCGTCGCCGATGCCTGCGTCGAAATCGTGAACGAAGTGCCGGACGCGCTTGTGGCCCGCGCCGACCCCGAACAATTGTACCGCGTCATCATGAACCTCGTGCGCAACGCGAGACAGGCTCTGGTTGCCTCCGGAAAACCTGGACGGGTTACCATTGCGGGGTGTGAAAACGACGATGCTTGGTGCATCGAAATCCGCGACACGGGGCCGGGTCTTCCCCCCAAGGCGCGCGAAAACCTGTTCACGCCTTTCCAGGGCGGGGTCCGAAAGGGTGGCTCGGGTCTGGGGCTGGCAATCTCGCAGGAGCTGGTGCGCGGCCATGGCGGGGATCTGGTTTTGAAAGAGACCGGACCCGAGGGAACAGTCTTTGAAATCAGCCTTCCGCGCGGGGACATGACTTTTTGATTTTTTTTTGAAGAATCGGCTTGCACGTCTCGGGCAGCAGGTCTAAACACCGCCTCACCAACGCGGACCGATAGCTCAGCTGGATAGAGTACTTGACTACGAATCAAGGGGTCGGGGGTTCGAATCCTCCTCGGTCCGCCATTTTCCTTTGAATTCATCGGAAAAATGGCGGTTTTTACCAGCTACCCGCCAACATACCCGCCAAAGTGGTGGCTAGTTTCGAATGGCCTGTAGACATCGACGGATTGATACCGGGAAATAACTCGTCAGTTCAAACTGACTATGAGTTACCTGATCGGGTTCAGCCAAATATTCTATCCGTTTACTGTTTTTTTGCTGGGCGACATACTTCCATACAAGTTCTAAGTTAACTCCTAGGGTCAGGATGCATTGATTTTCGCTGCGCTGCGTGACTCACGGCTCCCAGAACGGAGGGGAGACATGAGCGATCTTTATTGACGAACCGACGCGCAGATGGCG